>NZ_DATMLW010000047.1:0-55665 GCF_035570375.1 Bradyrhizobium sp.
GGGAGGCATCGGCCCGACGCACGACGATATCACCGCCGACTCGGTTGCGCGCGCGTTTGGCGTCACGATTGACGAGGATCCGCGGGTCATCGCCGCGATGCTCCAGCGCTATGCGCCGGGCGATCTGACGCCGGCGCGGCGGCGTATGGCGCGCATCCCGGCGGGCGCCGCGCTCGTCGAAAACCCCATCTCCAAGGCGCCGGGCTTCCGGCTCGGCAACGTCATCGTGATGGCGGGCGTGCCCTCGATCATGCAGGCGATGATGGACATCGTGTCGCCGAAGCTCAAATCCGGCGTCCGCATGCTGTCCGATTCGGTTCGCGCCAACGCCCGGGAAGGCGATATCGGCGGCCCCTTGCGCGAGATCGCCAACACCCATCCCGACACCGTCATCGGCAGCTATCCGTTCATCGATGAGGACAACAAGCCGAACGCCCATCTGGTGGTTCGTTCGCGCGATCCCGAAAAGCTCGCCGTCGCCATGGCGGCGGTCAAGGAGATGCTGGCAAGATTGCACGCGGTCCGCTAGTGGTCTGATTCTGACATTCGCTTCCCATTGCAGCAGGCACTTTTGCGAATGTCAGAATCAAAAGACCACTAGCAAACATAGGATTCTAGTGGAGTTTAGGATTTGACATTCGCTTGACGAGCTTGCGGCCAGGTGTGTAGCGAATGTCAAATCCACTCCACTAACGCATGATCCGGAAAAGTGGGAACCGGTTTTCCGAAAAGATCATGCTCAGACAAAGAGATGAGAGCATGATGCGATTCCACTTAATCGCATCACGATCTAAAGCGCGTGATGGCATGAGCCAGACGTAACTGTTGTTTGCAGCGAGGGTGGGGATCGAATATGGCGGAGCATCCGGAACTGAGTGCGCAGGAGCGGGCCGGCAAGGCCTTTCCGGTTTCATGGGACCAGTTTCACCGGGATTGCCGGGCGTTGACCTGGCGGCTGAACGAGGTCGGACCGTTCAAGGCCGTGATCGCGATCACCCGCGGCGGCCTCGTGCCGGCGGCGATCGTCGCCCGCGAACTCGGGGTTCGCGTCATCGATACCGTGTGCATCACGAGCTACGCCCACACGGTGCAGGGCGATTTGCAGGTGCTCAAGCATGTATCGACCGATACCGCCAACCTCGGCGGCGGGACCGGCAAGGGCCTCTTGATTGTCGACGACCTCGTCGACACCGGCAAGACCGCCCGGCTCGTGCGCGACATGCTGCCGGAGGCCCATTTCGCAACCGTGTACGCCAAGCCGAAGGGACGGCCGATGGTCGACACCTTCATCACCGAGGTGTCGCAGGACACCTGGATTTTCTTTCCCTGGGATACCGCGCTGTCGTTCCAGCCGCCGATCCGCGACGGCGCGGCGTGAGGGAGCATCCCGTCATTCCGGGATGCGCGGTTAGGCGCAGACCCGGTATCCATACTCACGATGCCGGTTATGGATTCCGGGTTCGATGCTGTCGCATCGCCCCGGAATGACGTCAACAAATTATCGCACGCCATGCCCCTGCAAAACCGCGTGACGCCCACCGGTGACATCATCGCGACGGCCCATCGTGGCATGTTCACCGGCAATCGCGGTATCATTCACGACCCCACCACCAAAACCCTTTTGAAGCGGCGCTGGGCCAGCCGCGCCTGGCTCACCTGCGTCTGCGAATTCAGGGGCCGGCGGCGCGAAGTGATGGGGGGTCGAAGCTGGACCGAACTGTTTTTTCTCGATGAAGCCACCGCCTTTGCGGCGGGACATCGGCCATGCTTCTTCTGCCGCCGCGAGGACGCCAAGGCCTTTCGCGCGGCGTGGGAAAAGGGAAATCGCCTGTCTGGGCTGCGCGCCGCCGATATCGACGCCGTGCTGCACCGTGAGCGTCTTGATGGAAGTCGCAAGCGACTGCACGTCCTGCCGCTTCGCCTCCTGCAGTTGCCCGATGGCGCGATGGTGCGCTCGGGCGAGGAGAGCTTTTTGATCGCGGGCGGGCGGTTACTGCGATGGTCTGCCGCCGGTTATTCCCGGGCGCAAGGCGCGATCACGGAGGCGAAGCTCTTGACGCCGCCTTCGACCTTGCGCGCGTTTTCAGCCGGTTACCGCCCGGTGCTGCATCGAAGTGCATCTCTTATTCCCTCCCCCCTTGCGGGGGAGGGTTAGGGAGGGGGGTAGGCCGCGCGTTCGTTGCTCATGGTACGGCCCTCTCCAACTCTCCCCCACAAGGGGGGAGAGAGCTCACCCGTCGTGTTGCGAGAGAGGGAGAATCTCACCCCAGTTTCTGCCGTGCCAGTTTCGCGCCGGCGCCGAGCGCCATCAATTTCGCCTCGGCGATATCGCGGCGCATCGGCGCCATGCCGCAATTGGTCGTGGCGATGATGTTGCTCTTCGGCACGAATTTGGCGACGGCGTCGATCACATTCACGACGTCGTCTGCGGTCTCGACGGTGTCGCTGGCAACATCGATCACGCCGGCCTGAACCACCTTGCCCTTGAGAAGAGCAAGAAGTTCCAGCGGCACTTTCGAGTTGCGGCATTCGATCGCAACCTGCTGGATCGCGCTTTGATCGATGGCCGGAAAAATCTGCTCATACTGCCGCCACTCACTGCCGAGCGTCTGTTTCCAGTCCGTGTTGGCCTTGATGCCATAGCCGTAGCAAATATGGACGGCGGTGGCGCAGGTCAGCCCTTGGGCGGCGCGTTCGAGCGCCTTGATGCCCCAGTCGTTGACCTGGTCCATGTAGACGTTGAAGGCGGGCTCGTCGAACTGGATCAGGTCGACGCCGTCAGCCTGCAACGCCTTGGCTTCCTCGTTGAGCAGTTCGGCAAAGGCGAACGCCATCTTGACGCGGTCGCCGTAATACTGGTCGGCGATGGTGTCGATGATGGTCATCGGACCGGGCAGGGTGAACTTCAGCTTGCGCGTGGTGTGGGTGCGCGCGACGCGGGCCTCCTCGGCATGGACGCGGCCTTTCAGCCGCAGCGGCGCCACCACCTGCGGCACCATCGCCTTGTAGCGGTCTTTGCGGATTCCCATCTCGACCTTGTGGGCGAAATCGATCCCATCGACCTTTTCCAGAAAGCCGTGGACGAAATGCTGGCGCGCCTGCTCGCCCTCGGTGACGATGTCGATGCCGGAGTCTTCCTGCAGCTTCACCGCGAGCAGCGTGGCATCGCGCTTGGCGCGCGAAAGCTCCTCGCCCGCGGACCTCCAGGGCGCCCACAACGTGTTGGGCTCGGCCAGCCATTCGGGCTTCGGCAAGGAGCCGGCGATCGTGGTTGGAAACAGCATGTTGGACGTATCCTCGAGATTTTGTGGTTTATTCGAAGCCGTCTAATGCCATGTCCGGGGCGTCAGGTATATGGGATTTGCAGTAGTGCCCGCTTTCCATTTGAAGTTCCTAAACGAATTTGCCGCTTGCGCTGTAGGAACTTCAAATGGGCGGCACTAGTGGAATGCGACGAAAGCAGGGGGTAGGATGATGCATGCCCCTTCAGGAAAGGACCCCATGATCGACCTCTATTACGCGCCGACGCCGAACGGCTGGAAAATCTCGATCATGCTGGAGGAACTGGGGATTCCCTACAATATCATTCCCGTCAACATCCGCGCCGGCGACCAGTTCAAGCCGGAGTTTTTGGCGATCAGCCCGAACAACCGCATTCCCGCCATCGTCGACCACGCGCCACCAGACGGCGGCGGGCCGTTTTCGGTGTTCGAGACCGGCGCGATCCTGATCTATCTCGCCGACAAGACCAGGCGATTCATTCCGCACGAAATGCGCGCACGCTCGGTCGTGATCCAATGGCTGATGTGGCAGATGAGCGCGCTTGGTCCGATGCTCGGCCAGCACGGGCATTTCGCGCTTTATGCGCAGGAGAAGATTCCTTACGCGATCGAGCGCTACCGCGACGAGGCCGCGCGACTTTACCATGTGCTCGATACGCAGCTCGGCAAGACCGGCGCCTATGTCGCAGGGTGTGACTATTCGATCGCCGACATCGCCTGTTTTCCGTGGACCATGACGCACAAGGCGCAGGGTTTTACGCTTGACGATTATCCGAACGTCAAACGCTGGTATGCGGAGTTGCGCGCGCGGCCGAAATTGCAGGCGGGGCTTGCGATCGGCAAGTTCGTCAACGAGCCGTTCGACGAGGAAGCGCGGAAAAACATGTTCGGCCAGCGCGCGAAGGAGTTGGCGGAGAAAAAGTGAAATTTTCACCTCTCCCCGCCTGCGGGGAGAGGTCGATCGCAAAGCGATCGTGTGAGGGGGACTTTCTGCAGACTTCAGTTTTGGAAATTGCCCCTCACCCCAACCCTCTCCCCGCAAGCGGGGAGAGGGAGAAGGAAAGCGGCTCGCGTGGAGACAACCAAAGGAAACGCCATGATCGAATTCTTCTTCGACTGCTCCAGCCCCTGGACCTACCTCGCCTTCCACAACATCCAACCGCTGGCGAAGGAGTTCGGCGAGGAGGTTTCGTGGCGGCCTATCCTGGTGGGCGGCATTTTCAACACCGTCAATCCCAGCGTCTATGCCTCGCGGGAGACGCCGGTGCCGCTGAAGGCGCGTTACGAGTTCAAGGATCTCAACGACTGGGCGCGTTCCGCCGGGCTTGCGATCAAGACGATGCCGACGGTGTTTCCGGTGAACAGCGTGAAAGCGATGCGCGGCTGCATATTTGCAGGAAAAGATATCGTGCCGTTCGCGCGCGCCGTCTTCGAAGCCTATTGGGGCGAGGACAAGGATATTTCCAAAGACGACGTGCTGGCGGAAATCTGCAAGCGGGTCGGCATCGATCCGCAGAAATTCCTCGCCGGCATTGCCGCTCAGGCGATCAAGGATCAGCTCAAGGCCAATACCGATGAGGTGATCGCGCGCGGCGGGTTCGGCTCGCCGACCATCTTCGTCGCCAAGACCGACATGTACTTCGGCAATGACCGCCTGCCGCTGATCCGCGAAGCCTTGGCACGCGGGAAGGCGAGCGCGGCCTGATGGCGAAGGCCGTCGTCTGTCGCGAGCTTGGCCCGCCCGAATGCTTGCGTTTGGAGACTTTTGCCTCCAGGCCGCTTGAGCCGGGTCAGGTTCGCGTCGCGGTGCGCTCCGCCGGCATCAACTTTCCCGACATCTTGATGGTGCGAGGTGAATATCAGCTCAAGCCGGAACTGCCGTTCACGCCGGGCGTCGAAGCCGCAGGCGAAGTGATCGAGATCGCAGGCGGCCTCGAGGGTACAGAAGTCGGCGATCGCGTCATCGTCAAAGTGCGCCATGGCGCCTATGCCGATGAGGTGGTCGTTGCGCCGTCACAACTGACGCCATTGCCGCCAAATTTCGATCTTGCGGAAGGCGCGACATTCCTGGCCGCGCACGGCACCGCACATCACGCGCTGGTCGATCGCGGGCAGCTTCGGCCGGGTGAGGTGTTGCTCGTGCATGGCGCCGGCGGCGGCGTCGGCCTTGCAGCGGTCGAGGTCGGCAAGTTGTTGGGCGCGACCGTGATCGCGGCGGCGTCATCGGAGGAAAAGCTTGATATTGCGAAGACGAAGGGGGCCGATCATCTCGTGCTTTACGCGCGTGAGCCGTTTCGTGACGCCGTCAAGCGCGCGACCTCCGGCCGCGGCGCCGACGTGGTGTTCGATCCCGTCGGCGGCGAGGTTTTCGAGAACAGCCTGCGCTGTGTCGCCTGGGGCGCGCGCGTCCTTGTCGTCGGATTCACCGGCGGCATCGGGCTTGCCCGCACCAATCTGCTGCTGATCAAGGGCGCGAGCGTGTTAGGGGTTCGCGCCGGCGAGGCGGGACGAAGAGATCCCGCACTCGGTGCGGCGCGAACCGAGACGCTGCTAAAATGGGCGGCGGCGGGGAAGGTTCGCCCCCATGTCTCCCATCGCCTGCCGCTTGCCGACTACGCGCAAGCGATGCGGCTTCTGATCGACCGCAAGGCGATCGGTCGGGTGGCGCTGATGATGGGGGGTGAGGCGGGTAAGACCTGACTTCCGTCGTCCCGGCGAACGCCGGGATCCATACCGCGTGATCCGTCGGAGGGGCGCAGTGGCACGTTCTTCCGTTGAAATTAAAGTCGGTGGTTATGGGTCCTGGATCGCGCTCGCTCTGGACAACGCTGCGCGCGTTGCCAGGAGCTCGCTTGTCCGGGACGACGCTGCTTCACCCATACTCCCGCTCGTTCCACCACGGGAAGAAATCGGGCATGTCGGACGAGACCTTGTTCTTGAAGTTCGCCGGCCGCTTTTCCAGGAACGACATCACGCCTTCCTTCACGTCTTCCGAGCGGCCGCGGGTGTAGATGCCGCGGCTATCGACCTTGTGCGCTTCCATCGGATCGTCGGCGCCGAGCGTGCGCCACATCATCTGCCTGATCAGCGCGATTGATACCGGCGCGGTCCTGGCGGCGATCTCGCCTGCCAGCTGACGAGCGGTCGGCAGCAATTGGTCGGGCGGCACGACCTTGCTGACCAAGCGGCCGGCGAGCGCTTCCCGCGCCGGAAACACGCGGCCGGTGTAACACCACTCCAGCGCTTGCGAAATGCCGACGATGCGCGGCAGAAACCAGCTCGAGGCGGCTTCCGGCACGATGCCGCGCTGGGAGAAAACGAAACCGAAGCGCGCGTCTTCAGACGCGATGCGGATATCCATCGCAAGCTGCATGGTGACGCCGATGCCGACCGCCGGTCCGTTCACGGCCGCGATCACGGGCTTGAGGCATTTGAATATGCGCAAAGTGACTTGCCCGCCGCCGTCGCGCACGTCTGCGTCGCTGTAATCGACCCGGCCGTCGGCGAGCCGCCGGATCGCGCCGCGCCTGGCGTTACGGTCGAAGGTATCGGCGCCGGAGGAAAGATCGGCGCCGGCGCAAAACGCGCGCCCTGCGCCGGTGACGATGATGGCGCGGATGCTGGCATCTTTGTCGGCGGCGTCAAACGCCTCGATCAATTCACGCTGCATCGTGGCGTTGAAGGCGTTCAACTTCTCGGGCCGGCTCAAGGTGATGGTGAGAATTTGCTCGGCGACCTCGTATTGAATGGTTTCGTAGGGCATGGGAGCCACCTTCCAGACTTGTCATTCCGGGATGCGCCGCAAGGCGCAGACCCGGAATCCATTTCTCCAACATTACTGCGGCGCGATGGATTCTCTGATGTGCAATTGCACATCAAAGTTCACTCGTTTCACTCGCGCCCCGGAATGACGGAGTGATCGGCTACTTCGTCGGCACGCTCGGCCAGCCCCGCTGCTCGCCGCGAAGGCCTTCGAATGTCTTGGCCATGCCGAGCACGCCGATATCGTCGAAGCGGCGGCCTATGATCTGCACGCCGATCGGAAAGCCCGCCGCGTCATAACCGCCGTTGATCGAAATGGCGGGATTCTCCGCCATGTTCCACGGCACGGTGTAGCAGATGTGCTCGAACGGCCGGTCCGGATCGTTGAGCGGAGCGGCAAGCTCGGCCGCGAACTTCACCACCGGCGAAACCGGCGAGATCACATAGTCGAGATCGGCGAACAGTTTTCCGGCGGCGACGCGGATTGCCATGGTGGCATTAAAGCCGCGCACGACATCGACGCCCGAGAGTTTTGCGGCCGTTTCCGCCCACCTGACGATGTAAGGCAGCGCCTTGGCGCGCTCAGCCGGCGAAAGCTGCGAAAGATCGTCCCACAGCCGCGCTCGCCAGAAATTGTCGAGCCCGTCGAGCATCTGGCGGGTGAGGATGCCATTGACTTTGGAGACGACGGCACCCTCGACCTCGAACGCCCTGGCCGCATTGGTCACGACCTCGCGGACTTCTTTCTCGAGCGCCTGGCCGACGCCGAGATCGAGCATCAGGCCGATTCGCAGTTTTCGCGGCGACTTGTCCAGCGCCTTCCAGTTGAGGTTGTCCGGCGGCAAGCTCATGCCATCGCGACGGTCTGGTTTTGCCATCACGCTCATCATCAGCGCGGCGTCGTCGACGGTGCGGGTCATCGGCCCGACGACGCGGCCGACATAGGGCGGATCGACGGGAACGCGCCCAAGGCTCGGCTTGAGCGCGACGATGCCGCACCAGCACGCCGGCAGCCGCACCGAGCCGCCAATATCGGTGCCGAGATGCAGTGGGCCGTAACCCGCGGCACACGCAGCACCCGCACCCGCGCTCGACCCGCCCGGGTTTTTGCCGAGATCCCAGGGATTTCTGGTGAGGGGGTGGAAGCTCGAAAGGCCGGACGAGAGCATTCCGTAGTCGGGCATGGTGGTCTTGGAGAAAATCACGGCGCCGGCTTCGCGCAAGCGCGCGGCGGGCGGCGAATCCACCTCGGACGGCACAAGTTGGGTGGTCGCCGCTCCGAGCAGAACCGGCACGCCTTTGGTCGCGATGTTGTCCTTGATGGTGACGGGTACGCCGTCCAGCGCACCGATCGGCTCGCCCTTTTGCCAGCGTGCAGTCGATTGCCTTGCGACGGCGCGCGCGCCATCGGGGTCGAACGCGTACAACGCCTTGATGTGGGGTTCCCAGAGCGCGACGTGGGCCAGCACGTCCTCCAGCACTTCCGACGGCGAAAACTGCTTCGCGCGAAAGCCCGCGATCAGATCGAGGGCAGATAGGTCGTGCAAGGCCGACACACTATTGTTGGGCGACTTACGCATGGTGACCTGCCGCCAGGCGGGTTTCAATGATGCGGGCGAAGATGCTGGCGCCCACGGGGAGGATCTTGTCGTCGAGCGTGAAGGCAGGATTATGCACGGGCACCGAGCCGTCATGGCCGAGCCAGAAATAGGCGCCGGGCACGGCCTGCAGCATGTCGGCAAAATCCTCGCTGCCCATCTTGGGCTGCGCGCGGGTCTTGACGTTGGCGGGGCCGACAACCGCCTGGGCTGCTTCCGCGACCACCCGGGAGTGTTCCTCCTGGTTCACCAGCACTCTGAAAATGTCGCGGATGTCGACGTCGATCTCCACCTGGAAGGCGGCCGCCATGCCCGCACAGATCGCGCGCATCCGTTCGCGCATCAGCGCGCGAACCTCGTCGGAGAAAGCGCGCATCGTGCCGGCAAGTTTTGCGTCGCCCGGAATCACGTTGTAGGCCGAACCGGCATGGATCTGCGTGATCGAGACCACCGCCGCCTCGGTTGGGATAACATTGCGGCTGACGATCGATTGCAGCGCCTGCACAAGGGCCATCGCGATCACGATGGGATCCTTGGAGCGTTCCGGCATCGCGCCATGGGCGCCGTAGCCGTTGATGGTGATGTCGAAGAAATCGGCGCCCGCCATCGCCGGACCCGGCAGGATCGCAAGCTCGCCATGATTGAGGTCGGGCGCGTTGTGTAGCCCATAGATTTCGTCGCAGGGGAATTTTTCGAACAACCCGTCCTTGATCATCGCGCGCGCGCCGCCAAGGCCTTCCTCGGCCGGCTGGAAGATAAAATGCACGGTGCCGTCGAAATTGCGGGTCTCGGCGAGGTAGCGCGCGGTGCCAAGCAGGATGGTGGTATGGCCATCATGGCCGCAGCCATGGAAGCGGCCGGGAATGGTCGAGCGCCATTTCAGATTGGTGTTTTCGTCCATCGGCAGCGCGTCCATATCGGCGCGCAGCCCGACGCGCCTGGTGCCATTACCCTTGCCCTTGAGCACGCCGACGACGCCAGTGCCGCCAAGTCCGCGATGAACCTCGATGCCCCATTGCGCTAGCTTTTCGGCGACGATGCCGGAGGTGCGCACTTCCTCGAATCCGATCTCGGGATGGGCATGCAGGTCCCTGCGGATGGCGCTGAGTTCGTCGGCGAAGGCGTCGATACGGTCGATATTGGGCATTTCATTTTTATCCGATTGCAGGAGAAGAAGAGCGTGACGTATTTGGAATAAAGGCGGGCCCGCCCGGCTTGAGACGAATGCCTGTGCGGAGTTTGGTCCAGGGTAGGCGTGCGGGGTCGGCCGGCATTGCGCCGGGCGCGGCGCAAATCAGGATTTTTTCCGCGATCGGTTCGAAATCGGCGCGAAAATGCACCGAACTCTTGTTGACCAGGATCGCCTGCTGAGTCGGCTCGATGCCGACATAGCGAAACATCGATTGATCCGCCAGCTGCGCCTTGTGCGAACTCACGACCACGCGCACCTCGCCGGTCCGCAAACACGCCGATGGTCCCATGTCCATGTCGCGGCCGCCAAAGTAGGGGCCAGGGGCGATGAATTTTCCGTCCGACAGTTTCTCGACGACGAATGTCTCCTCGTAAGGAGAATCGCCCCTGATTCCGGATTTGCCGCCAAGCGCGAGTTTGACGGTCGCGCCGCGACCGGCCGCATGCGCGGCCTTGGCAGAGGCCGGATCGCAGATCACGCCGATCGCGGCCCGCGCCGCCCTGTTGCGAACCAGCGCGCGCAACATGCCGGTGGTGTCGGAATCGCCGCCCGCGCCCGGGTTATCCTGGGTGTCGGCGATGATGATTGGTTTGCTGGCGGTCTTGGCAAGCTCGATCGCAAGTCGCACGCCTTCGTCGGGCGTATAGATCCGGCCGTCGAAATCGCTCTCGTGGCCTTCGATGATCGCGGCGAGTTGGTCGGCGGCCACGTCGGCGTCGGCCTGCGCTCGGCCATAGGCGAAGACGCTGGGCCCGCAATGGGCAAAGTCTGCGGCCGGAAAGCCCGGGCAGAAAGACAGCGTCGGCACCGCCTCGCTCTGCATCGCCGCCAGCTTTTGGTAGATGCTGCTGGCAGGTTGATCGTTGGTGCATTGCCAACTGATTGGAATCAGGAATGGCAATTGCCGGAACGCCCTGGCGAAGCGCTGCCTGCTCGCAAGCAACAGCGCAAGATGACGCGCGGCGGCGCGGCCCGTCTCCGCCATATCGACGTGCGGATAGGTACGGTAGGCAATGAGCGCATCGGCGTGGCGTACCATCTCGGGCGTGACATTGGCGTGCAGGTCGAGGCTTGCCACCAGCGGAACATCCGCTCCGATCAGGCGCCGCACGCGGGCGAGGATCTCGCCTTCGCCATCGTCGAGATGCTCGCTCACCATGGCGCCGTGGAGATCGAGATAGACCGCATCGAGTGGGCCGGCATTTGCAAGACCATCGACGATGATGGCGGCGATGCGCTCATAGGCCTCTCGAGCAACATGCGCACATGGGCTTGCTGCTGCAAAGATGGTCGGCGCCAGTTCCCAGCCCCGCGCCTCGGCTTCGCCGATGAACCCGGCGAGCCCGACATTGATATCGCGCAGCTTGAGCACGTCGGCTCCTTGCGCCATCGAAGGCCAGCCGCCGCCGCGCACGAAATCCGCATAGATCGCTTTCGTCGGCGCGAAGGTATTGGTCTCGTGCAAAAAGCCGCCAATGGCGATACGGGGCATGGGTATTTCTCAGAAGGGTTTATCGCCGTCATTCCGGGGCGCCCGAAGGGCGAACCCGGAATCTCGAGATTCCGGGTCTGGCGCTGCGCGCCAGCCCGGAATGACTTGTGTAGAGCCTTCCCGACTAATCTCAAAGTACCCGAGCCGCTTCATTTGCCGCCGGCCGGAAATTGGCAAAATCCCACCCCCGACCGGGCGCGGCGTCAAGCAGGGCGCGGGTATAGGGTGTTTGCGGATTTGTCAGAACTTGCGCCGCCGGGCCCTGTTCGACGATGCGGCCCTGCTGCATTACGGCGACGTCGTCGCAGATTTGTGCGGCGACCCGCAAATCGTGGGTGATGAACAGAAGCGCTACTCCGAGCCGGCTCTGGATTTCATGGAGCAGTTCCAGCACCTGCGCCTGCACCGAGACGTCGAGCGCGGAAACCGCTTCATCCGCCACCAGCACATCGGATCGAGCGCGAGCGCGCGGGCGATGGCGATGCGCTGACGCTGGCCGCCGGAGAACTGGTGAGGATAGCGGGAAATCGAATCCGGTGGCAGATCGACCAGTTCGAGCAGTTCCTGCGCCTTCGCCAGCGCTTCCGCACGCGGAACGCCGTAGTTGATCGGTCCTTCGGCGATGGTCTCGCCGACGGTGACGCGCGGATTGAGCGAGCGATACGGGTCCTGAAACACGATCTGGATCTTCTTGCGGTGAGGCTGCAACAAGCGGCGCGAGAGGCCGGAGATTTCGCACCCCCCGAGCCGAATGCCGCCGGAGGTCGGGTCGATCAGGCGGACGATGCAGCGCGCCACCGTCGATTTGCCGGAGCCGCTTTCGCCGACAATGCCGAGCGTACGACCCTTGCGCAGCGCCAGCGTGACATTCTCGGCCGCCGCCACCTCGCGAATGCGACCGAAGAAGGAACGTTCGCGATAGACCTTGCCCAGTGCGTGCGCTTGCAGCACCACGGGCTCGTCTGATTCCGCCCGCGCCGCGCGTGGCACCAGGCTCGGCACCGCCGCAAGAAGGTTACGTGTATATTCCATCGCCGGCCTGCGCAGGACGGCGGCAAGCGGCCCGGTCTCGACCAGTTGCCCTGCGCGCATGACCGCGACGCGGTCGGCGATTTCGGCGACCACGCCCATGTCGTGGGTGATGAAGAGCACGGCGGTGCCGTGGTCGCGCTGCAGATCGCGGATCAGGGTCAGGATCTGCTTTTGCGTGGTGACGTCGAGCGCCGTCGTCGGCTCGTCTGCGATCAGGAGTTTTGGCTCCAGCACGAGCGCCATCGCGATCATGATACGCTGGCGCTGGCCTCCGGAGAGGCGGTGCGGATAGGAGGCAAAGATTCGCTCGATCTCGGGCAGCCGCACCTGTTCCATCATGGCGAGGATGCGTGCCTTGCGGGCGCGGGCGTCGAGATCGGTGTGGGCGCGAAGCACCTCGTCGATCTGGCGTCCGACTGGCACAACCGGATTGAGCGCCGTCATTGGCTCCTGGAAGATCATCGCCATGGTAGTGGCGCGCAACTGCCGCAGACGACGGTCGGAGGCGGTCAACAGCTCTTCGCCGACGAGCCTGACGCTGCCGTCTGTCGGCCGCAACGCAGCCTTTGGCAGCAGCCCCATCACGCTCAAGGCCGTCACCGATTTGCCGGAGCCGCTTTCGCCGACGAGGCAAAGCGTTTCGCGCTCGCTGACTTGCAGCGAAACACCGTCGATGATGCGTTCACCTGATGCGCTTTTGCCTTTGCCGAGGCGGACGACGAGGCCGTTGATATCGAGAATGGGGGTGGTCATTTCTCCGCCTCGTCATTCCGGAGCGATGCGAAGCATCGAATCCGGAATCTCGGGATTCCGGGCTCGTCGCTGCGCGACGCCCCGGAATGACAATCGCTGGAATTGAAGGTCACTTCCCGCCCTCCCGCTGCTTCATGCGTGGGTCGAGCGCGTCGCGCGCGGCGTCGCCGATCAGGTTGACGGAAAGAATCGCGATCGACAGCAACAACCCGGGCCAGAAGATCAGCGACGGCTTGATCTGGAAATAGGCGCGACCCTCGGCCATGATATTGCCCCAGGTCGGGGTTTCCGGGCTGATGCCGGCACCGAGGAATGACAGGATCGCTTCGGTGAGGATCGCAGAGGCGCAAACGTAAGTGCCTTGCACGATCAGCGGCGCAATGGTGTTTGGCATCAGATGCCGCCACATGATCTTGGGCAGCGATGAGCCGACCGAGATCGCGGCTTCCACGTAGGGCTCCTCGCGCGCCGAGAGCACCACCGATCGCACCAGGCGCGCCACGCGTGGAATTTCCGGAATGGTGATGGCGACCAGCACCGTCATCAGGCTGGCGCCCGAAAGCGAGACCACGGCGATCGCGAGCAGGATGCTCGGGATCGCCATCAGCCCGTCCATCACGCGCATCATGATCGCGTCGACCCATCTGAAGAAGCCCGAGACGAGGCCGATCACGAGGCCGATGCCGATGCTGAACACGGCCGCGCCGAGGCCGATCAGGAGCGAAATCCGCCCGCCATAGAGAATTCGCGACAACAGATCGCGGCCGTAGCCGTCGGTGCCAAGCAGGAACTGCGTGCTCGCCGGTTTCAGGCGCAGGCTGGGGGCAAGCTGCAAAGGGTCGTGCGGCGAAAGCCAAGGGGCAAGGACGGCGGAAGCGATGACGAGCGCAAGGCAGATCGTGGCCGCGGCGATGATCGGCGTTGCCGTCAAAAACCCCAGAGACGGCCGCAGCGGTGTCGTGATCGGGATCGAGGGTTCTGGGAGGGTTTCGACTGCCATCGCGGCCCCTCGCGTCTAGTATCGGATTCGGGGATCGAGCAGCGTATAGGCGACATCGATCAAGAGATTGACGGCGACATAGATGCCCGAAGTCAAAAGGATCATCGCCTGGATCACGGGATAGTCGCGCGCGAGCACCGCGTCCACGGTGAGACGGCCGACGCCCGGCAGGTTGAACACGCTTTCGGTGACGACGACCCCCGAGATCAGAAGCGCAAAGCCGGTCCCGATCACGGTGATCACGGGCACGGCGGCGTTGCGAAGCCCATGGCGTAGCAGCACGCTGGTTTCCCCGATGCCCTTGGCGCGCGCGGTGCGTACGTAATCTTCACCCAGCACGTCGAGCATTGCGGCGCGGGTCATGCGCGCGATCAGCGCGACATAGATGAAGGAGAGCGTGCAGGTCGGCAGGATGAGACGTTCGAGAAACGGGCCGAAGCCAGCCGTGATGCTGCGAAACCCCTGCACTGGCAGCCAGCGCAGGTCGATGGCAAAGATCTGGATCAAGACGTAACCGATCACGAACACCGGAACGGAGAAGCCGACCACCGACAATCCCATCACGAAACGGTCGATCCAGCTGCCGTGTTTCCAGGCCGCGATCACGCCCAACGGCACGGCGATCAGGATGGAAAGGATGATGGTCGAGATCGCGATCGAGATCGAAGGCTCGACCCGCTGGCCGATCATCTTCAATACCGGCACGTTGGAGATCAGGGATACGCCGAGATCGCCGTGCAGCAGCTTGCCGATCCAGGTGAAGAACTGAGTGTAAAGCGGTTCGTTGAGTCCCAGCGAGATGCGGATGCGTTCGAGCTGTTCGGGCGTAGCGTTGTCGCCGGCGAGGATCGCGGCGGGATCACCCGGCGTCACGCGCAACAACAGGAACACGAACAGCGCGACCACGCCCATCACGGGGATGGCGGCCAGCACGCGGCGGAAGAGGTATCCGAGCATCAGCGATCCTATTTGCATCGTCGTTGCGAGCGCAAGCTGCCTGTGTGTCATGGCCGGGCTTGACCCGGCCATCCACGTCTTTGTCTCCCGAAAAGCAAGTAAGACGTGGATGCGCGGGTCAAGCCCGCGCATGACGATAATAGTATGCAAAGACGCACGCGCCCGACGAAGGCAACGAGCCTCGTCAATGAAGCGAGCGATTTTCGCCGATCGACATCGCGCAGATGCGCGACAGGTGCACGTAAGGCAGTCCCGTTTCGGCCGCCCAGGCGTTGAACTGCGACTGCACCTTGGCGAGATCGCCCTTCGATTTGACTTCCTCCGCAATATCGAGACCGGCGTCGCGCAGGCACGCCACCATGTCCTGTGACGTCACAAACCCGTCCCAGCCGACGAAGCGCAGGAACATCTGCCCGGAATTGCCGCCGAGCCGGCTGCCGCGCTTGGTGAGCAGGTCGAGCAGTCCGATCTGGTCGGAAGAGGGCCATTTCGCCAAAAATTGTCCGAAGCTGCCGTGCTCCCTGGCGATCTCCTGCACGAACGCGGCGTTTTCCCTGACCGAGGTAATCTTGGCACCGTTGCGCACGATACGTGCGTCGGACAAGAGCCCATCCCAGAAATCATCCGGCTGGAAAACGAGCTTTGAAGGCTTGAACCCCAAAAAGGCCTTCTCGAATCCAGGCCACTTGTTCTCGATCACGCTCCAGGCAAAGCCGGCCGAGAATACGCGCCGGGTCATCTCCGCAAGAATGCGGTCGTCGGGAAATTTTGCGAGTGCCTTCGGGTCGGGCTTTGGCGGTAGAAGCTTTTGCAGCGCCTTGGGTCCGCCCTTGCGTTTTTCGGCCCGGGCCAAAATGGTCTTGAAGGGAATTGTGCGGGCGATGGTTTGAGCCTTGGCCATGGGAAGAGGTCACTCCAGGGTGGCGAGCAGGCCCGCCATCAGGCGGCCGCGCTCGGCAAGGCTGTCGACCTCGATGTGTTCGTTGAGCGTATGCGCATCCGCGCCACGCACCCCGAGCCCATCGAGGGTCGGGATACCCATCGCGCCGGTAAAATTGCCGTCCGAGCCGCCGCCCGCGCTGCCATGCGGAAGTTCCACGCCCATCGCCTCGGCGACACGGCGCGCCTTGTCGTAGAGCGCCATGGTGCCCGCATCCGCCTCCCAGACCGGCCGGGTAACGCCGCGCGCGACTTTAAACGCCACGCCGTTTGTGGTGCCCGAGAGCGCCAGCATGCGCTCGACGCCGCGGTCGAGATCGGCCTGGCGCTTGGCCATGCTCAGCGCTTCGCCGGTGCAGGTGGTGGCGACGCAATTGACCCATTGGCCGCCATGCACGATCCCGACGCTGAAGGTGCAGTCTTCCGTGGTCATGCCATCGATGATGAGAATCTGGCGCGCCATTTCCCGAATCGCCGAACGTCCCGAGGAAAGCGTGGCGCCCGCATGGCTCGGCTTGCCGATCGCTTCGAGATTGAACCGCGCAATCGCGTAACGACCGGTGACGACGCCGTTGTTCGGCCGGCCAGGCTCCGGCACCAGCACATATTTGTTGCGCGCAGCTTCCGCCTCGATGATGTCGCGGGTCGACGGCGTGCCGACCTCCTCATCCGGCGTGAACAGGACGGTGATTGGCAGCGCCGTCGTGAAGGAGGCGCGCGCCAACTGCCGGATCGCCTCGAGTGCAAGATAATTGCCGCCCTTCATGTCGAAGATACCGGGACCAAAGCACCTGTTGCCCTCGCGCCGCCATCTGAGCTTCTCAATCGTGCCGATGGGGTGAACGGTGTCGAGATGGCCGGCGATAAGGATGCCGGGCTCGCCCTGTTTCGGATGCGGAAATCTGGCGCGGACGCAGCCGGCAAAGCCCCGACGCCCGGCAATGCGTTCGATCGAGGCACCCATGATCGCCATTTCGCGCGCGGCGAGATCGAGCATCGCCTCCACCGCATCCGCGTCCCAGGTCGGGCTTTCGCATTCGACCCAGCTTCGCAGCCCCTGCAACATGGCCTCGGAATCAAAGGGAAGGTTGGCTGGATTCATGGCGGGCGGCTCTCGGATGCGAACGGAAACCGCATACGAGAAGGAGGCGATCCATTTGTAAAGTGAAATAGGCGCGAGAGGCGCGAGCGAATTCACCCGCTCCAGCAAGCTCGTTGCAAGAACCCGATTGACGCCCCTCCCGGCCGGTGTAAATCTAAAAATATTAGTGGAGTTACAGCGCGTTACGCCGCCCAAATAACAAGCCGCATGCACAACGGATGACCTGCCTTTGACCGCTTTCACGTCAGGAGAGAAAAGAATGTTGCAGATCTTGCGTCGGAAACGCCCCGCGATGGCGACGATGATCGCGCTGGCGGCGCTGTCGGGGGCGTTGGCTGCGAGCGAGCCGGCCGATGCCACGACCATCACCGCTGTGATGCATTCCGACCTTCGCGTGATCGATCCCGGTTTTACCACCGCCTATATCACCCGCGATCACGGCTACATGGTCTATGACACGCTGCTCGCGGAAGACGCCAACTTCAGGATCCAGCCGCAGATGGCGGACTGGAAAGTCTCTGACGACAAGCTCACCTACACCTTCACGCTTCGCGACGGGTTGAAATGGCATGACGGCACGCCGGTGACGGCGGAGGATTGCGTGGCCTCGCTCAGGCGCTGGGGCCGCAACGACGGCATGGGTCAGAAGCTGATGGACTTCACCGCCAGCATCGAGCCCACCGACGCCAAAACCATCACGCTGAAACTGAAAGAACCCTATGGGCTGGTCTTGGAATCGATCGGCAAGCCGTCCTCGCTGGTGCCGTTCATGATGCCCAAACGTCTGGCCGAGACGCCGCCCGGAGCGCAGATCAAGGAGCAGATCGGATCGGGTCCGTTCAAATTCGTCGCCTCCGAATTCCAGCCCGGGGTGAAGGCGGTCTATGTCAAGAACCCGGACTACGTGCCTCGCAAGGAGCCGCCGAGCTGGACCTCGGGCGGCAAGCTGGTGAAGGTCGATCGCGTCGAATGGATCACGATGGCGGATGCGCAGACCGCAGTGAACGCGCTGCAGTCCGGCGACATCGACTTCATGGAGAATCCGCCGTTCGACCTGCTTGCAGTGCTCGCGGCCGACAAGGAGATCAAGGTCGACACGTTGAACAAGCTCGGCTTCCAGACGCTCGGCCGGATGAACTTTCTCTATCCGCCCTTCGACAACGTCAAGGTGCGCCGCGCCGCCTTCCTGGCCATGAACCAGAAGGACGTGCTCGATGCGATGGTCGGCAATCCCGACTATTACCGGGTCTGCGGCGCGGTGTTCGTTTGCGGCACGCCGCTGGCTTCCGATGTCGGTTCGGAAACCCTGGTCAAGGCCAATGGCGTGGCGGAAGCCAGGAAGCTGCTTGCCGAATCCGGCTACGATGGCACGCCGATCGTGTTGATGGCGCCCGGCGACGTCGTGACGCTGAAGGCACAGCCGATCGTCGCGGCCCAATTGCTGCGCGCGGCCGGCTTCAAGGTCGACGTGCAGGCGACCGACTGGCAGACGGTCGTGACCCGCCGCGCCAGCCAGAAGCCGCCGAAGGAGGGCGGCTGGAACATATTTTTTACCAACTGGGTCGGCGCCGACGTCATGAATCCCGTCGTCAATCTCTCGATCAACGGCAAGGGCAAGAATGGCGGCTGGTTCGGCTGGCCGGATGATCCGAAGATGGAAGCGTTGCGGGATGCGTTCGCGCGCACCTCTTCGCCGGAGGAACAGAAAAAACTCGCCGATGAAATCCAGAAGGAAAATTACGACCAGGTGATCTATATCCCGCTCGGCCAGTTTCTCATCCCGAGCGCCTGGCGCAAATCGCTCTCGGGCGTGCTCGACGGCCCGGCGACGCCGATCTTCTGGAACATCGACAAGTCGGAGTGAAGGGAGCGGCCAGGCGCGGGCGGACGCCGGCCTCGGCCTGATGACATCAGGTTGAGTCGCATGGGACCTCATGGTTCGAGACGCCGCGGGAAGAGCGCGGCTCCTCACCATGAGGATCCAAACGTAAGGCCACGACTCACGTCCTCATCTCGAGGGGGCGCGTAAGCGCCGTCTTGAGGGATGACCCAAAGAAGTTACCCCCGCAGCGGCAGCGGCTGGTCGCCGAGCATCGACTTGACCACGACCTCCCGCGCCTTCGCCGGATCGAGCGCGTGGCGCGCGATCAGGTCGGAGCACTCGGAAATGATCTGGTCTGCGTCCTGCATGATCTTCAGTTCCTTGTAGCGATCGTGCCGCCCAAGCCCCATGCTCGCGCCGACGAGTTCGAGCAGGTTGACGATACGGAACGGCCAGTCGCGCTCATGGGCGCAGAGCTCGCGATGGTCGGAGTGATAGACCGTCACCAGCGCATCGATGTTCGCCTCGCGCGCCGCCTCCAATTCCGCAAGCTGAAGCTCGCGCTTGAACGCGGGCAACACGCCGAGATTGACACTCTGCAAGCCGACGGCCGGCTGGTTCAGATCGACGAGCGCGATGCCGGGAATGGCACGCAGGATTTTCTCAGCCGCTTCCATCACGCCGGCGACGCCACTATGGCGGTGCAGGGCGATCCGCATAGCGACGCGCTCGCGCAATAGCGGGGTCAGTTGCTCGATCCGTCCGTCAAGAAATCGCAGGAACGGCGTCATCTCGAACGGCCGCGCCCCGCGCTGGCGCTCGATCGCGGGCAGCGTGGTTTCCGTGAACTGGACGTAGCAGCTCGGGCACCACGAGATCACCTGGCCCGATTTCGAATGTGACAGCTTGTCGACGCTGCTGGTGCCCATGCGGCCGGACATTTCGATATCGCTGGCGCGAAGCTGCAGAATGCCGCAGCAATGGCTCGGTCCGCCCATCACCTGGTAGGATATGCCGAGCGCATCCATGATATCGAGCGCGAGCAGCGCGATATGCGGCGTCTTGAGCACATTGCAGCCGGTGTAGAACACGAAATCCGGCACCTCGGATGGCGTCGCGACCGATGCCGATTTCTGACCGAGCCGATCGAGCACCTCGTCGTCGAGCTGCAGGCGTGAGAGCACCGTCACGTCGCGGCCGAGATCGCGGTATTTCTCTACGCCCGCGCGCCGCCGCTCCGGCAACTCGTGCTCGGCCTTTACCGCAGCCGCCCGCGCCATCGCGAGCAGAAAGCGCGGATTGACGCCTTCGTCGCATGCCTTGATGCATTCGCCGCTGAGCATGCAGGACTGCGCCCATTTGCGCGAGACGTCCGGCCCTTTGCCATTTCGAACAATGTCGATGATGCCGGTGATGATGTCCTGTGCCGCCGTCTCCGCAATCCCGGCCGGCCTTACGCTCGGGCAGGCCTCGACGCATTTGCCGCAACGCGTGCAGGCGTCGAGCATTTCCTCGACGCGCGTTTGCAGCGCGGTTTCGAAGGAGATGTCGTTCGGCTTCATTGTTCAGCACTCCGGCCGGTGCGGGCGACCGGCCACCGCACACAAACCTAGCCGACGCTTTCGAGCGTGCAAACGAAATTGCCAGCTTGGCGCGAGGCAACCGCCGAGGACGACGAAATCCGAAAAGATTGCACGAGCGGCCTCAACAATCGGCCCTTGACATTAAGTAAGCTATGGCTTACCGTTAGTCATGGCTTACGGAACTGCCCTTGCAGTATTGGCGGACCCGACGCGGCGAAAAGTGTTCGAGCGCCTGCGTTACGGGCCGCGCGCGGTGAATGCGATCGCTTCCGGATTGCCTGTGTCGCGGCCGGCCGTGTCGCAGCATCTCAAAGTGCTCAAAGGCGCAGGCCTCGTCGAGGAGCGCACCGAAGGCGTGCGGCGGATCTACTCATTGCGGCGCGAGGGTCTGATGGAATTGCGCGAATGGCTGGACAGCTTCTGGAGTGACGCGCTCGAGGCGTTCAAGCTCGAGGCCGAACGATCCCACAAGGCAAAGGGGAGCAGGTGAATGAACGAGGTGGTCACAATTGCGCCCGTGCGCAAAACCGTATCCGTGAAGGCGCCGATCGGACATGCCTTCGAGGTTTTCACCAGCGGGCTCACGCGCTGGTGGCCGCACGATCACGGCGTTGGCAAGAAGCCGATTCAGAAAGTTTTGATGGAGCCGCGCCTTGGCGGGCGCTGGCTCGAGATTGCTGAAGACGGCACCGAGACCAGCGCCGCAACCATCATTGTGTGGGACCCGCCGCATCGCTTTGTGATGCTCTGGCAGGTGAACGCGCAATGGAAGCCGGACCTTTCGATGAAATCGGAAGTCGACGTGCGCTTCACCGCAGAGGGAGCGGAGGCCACGCGCGTCGAACTCGTCCACCACAGGTTCGAGACCATGGGCGCGGAAGCCGGCGCTTCGATGCGAAAGGATGTCGACGGCGGCTGGCCGGGCCTGATCGAACGGTTCGTCCGCGAAGCCGAGCGCAGCTGGAAATAACGGAAATTGCAGCAACAACCAGTGAGGAGGTCGTGATGTCTGATTTCATCGTCCATGCCATTCCCGGAAGTCCATTCTCGCGCTCGGTGATGGCGGCTTTGGAAGAGAAGGGCGCTTCCTGGCGGCTTGCGCCGGTGGCCCCGGGGACGATGCGATCGCCGGAACATCTTGCCCGACACCCGTTCGGCCGCGTGCCGGTGCTCGAGCATGGCGACTTTTGGCTCTACGAGACGCAAGCCGTCCTGCGTTATCTCGACCGGATCCTGCCGACGCCAGCGCTGTCGCCTTCAGACGCGAGGCGGCTGGCGCGAATGGACCAGGTGATGAACATCAACGACTGGTATCTTTTCCACGGCGTCGGCAATGTCATCGTTTTCCACCGCGTCGTCGGACCCCGCGTGATGGGCTTGCCGGCCGACGAGAAGGCGATCGAAGCCGCTATGCCGAAGGCGCGTGTCGTATTCTCCGAACTTTCGCGGCTTCTCGGCGAGCAGGCCTTTTTCACCGGAGACTCGTTATCGCTCGCCGATCTCCTGGTGGCGCCCGGCGTATCCTTCTTCACCCTGACGCCCGAATGGAAGGAGCTTGGCGTGCCGCATCCAAATCTTCTCGCCTGGCTCAAGCGAATGGAAGCCCGGCCAAGCATGCAGGCGACCACCTGGGAGCGCGTCTCGGAGCTGGCGAAGGCGGCGTGAGAGGGGCGTCGACGCGTGGGTGTGTCCGTCCCATGCAATGCCAAATTTACCAGTGTGGTGGATTTGACATTCGCTTCAGTATCGCTGGGAAATATTTGCTAGTGTCCCTTTGGCTCTGACATTCGTAAACGAACCATCCGCGATAGCTGCACGCGCGGCGCAGCCGCGCGGAAGCGAGGCGCGTTGACGGTTGCCGACCCGGCGGCATGGTCTCCCGGTCAACCGGCCGCTGTTGCCGACGCGAGGACTCGAAGGAGAGTTGAGACGGAGCCCAACCGATCCGCTAAACTGCGACCATGACCGAAGACACTGACAATGTTCCGTTTGACCCCGCGCTGGGAGCTGTCGAACCGCACGCTCAATTGCTGATCGCACCGCCTGCGGGGCAAATTCTCTACAAGATCATGACAATCGAGAACCTGCTCCGGTCGGCGAGTGGTCGGTATCTCTACTTCAACCGGGTCGATGGCTACAAGGACTTCCCGAATGCCGACCCGCACGATGGCGAGCAGTTGCAGCAGGATCGCGCCGCCAATGCGACAATGCGGTTTGAAAAGGCACCAGACTTTTCCGTGGCGGACTATTACGACCGTTCTCGACACCGGACTTATGCGTGCTGCTTTTCGCTGGAGAACTCCGACCACATATGGGGTGAGTACGCGAACGGGAGCGCGCGTGGAAAGGTAGGCGTCGCTTTCGACTTCGCGAAGTTGCGCGCCATCGTCAACGAGACCGTGAAGACTGGCAACGGACTCGAATATCAAGGGGTCCGTTGCAAGCAGATCTTTTCCGTGAACTACGGAATTGTGGAGTACATGTCGTGGGCTGCGGCGCGAGGAAATATTGAGCGAATGGCCAACCCGATCCGCTACACTTACATCAAGGACGATAACTATGCCAAAGAGCATGAAATGCGCATCTCGCTTTCGGCTCTCGGTATAGGGCGCTACGTCTTGGCGGACGGGACGGAAATGGAATTTCCTCCCGGCCTCCAGCTCGGCTTTGATTTTCAACGAGCCATTGCAGATGCCACGATCACAGAGATTTTTCCGGGTCCCGGCTGCGACCTCGATTTCCTCCGCAGTGAACTCGGCAAGCTTGGTGTTGAGGCGGCGGACAGGGGCGGTGCAGACGGCGCGGCTTAGAGCTCGGGCCCTGCTGATCTACTAGAGATTTGCGATTGGCGTTAGGTGGCTGGTGATCATCGGGCTTTTTATTTTCGACCAGCGGCGGCTAACTCTTTCCAAATGCCCAAGACGAGCAAGGTATGGATGACCCACATAACAATACCAGTATTTGCTTGGCTCGCCTTTAGAAGGCCGTGTGCAAGCTCGTTGCGGATATTGAGGCCGCGGTGGTCGGCATAGAGAGCCAGAAAATAGAGGGTTAGATCGGGACCAAGTGCCTCCGTTATCTCTTTAGAGTACAGGATATCGCCCATGTTGATCGCGACACTAACGCCGGGGATGGTCGGATGCGCTTTCGTCGTAGGCTTGTCGAGATCGCCGACAATTTTCCGCAGGGCATGTTCAACTTGCGGAACGAGCACATGGAGCGCTTTAACCTGATCGCCATCGGTCCACGCAGTAACGCCCTCGATGAGAAGCGTAAGCTCATCGAACAATTGGTGCCGGTTTGCCCATGCAACGATATGTTCGGGCGTAAAGGTATGTTTTTCGAAGGCGCGAACGAAAGCATTGTGGAGCCAAACGGCTGAAAGCCCGAAATCCGTGCTCGCCTGATTGACGAGCCGGCCGAATGGATCATCTTCAGCTGGGCCAATCCGTGCGGAAACGCGGTTGTCAGCCAATATGCTGTTTCCGATGCTGGCCATCAACGGCGCTGCCTTCGTAAGTTGTTCAATTTGCTCTTCAACTTCGTTGCGCCGAGGCAGCAATTGCGTGGCAATACTAACGAAGGTAGTTCCGAGGTCATCGGTAACGACTTGCTCCAGAAAGGAGTCTATGTCCTCTTTGGGTATGCGAGTCTTTGTCGTGATCGACGTCATCTCGCGGCGAGCTTCGGCAATCTTGTCCTGCATGAGGATGCGAATGCGCTCAGCTTCGTCCTTAAGCCCGGCCCTGCGATAGGCATCGAGACTCTCTTGCAGGAAAACTGATGCCAACATCGCCTTTCCGAGGCCAGCATGATGCTCCGTAGTCTTTGCAATGGTTAGGTAGAGTCGTTGGACATCAGCAGCGTTGCCGCTGCGCGTAAAGAGTTTAATCAGATGGCCTGCAGCGTTTTTCGCTGTATGAACGTCAAAGGTCTGCGCGTTTCCGATATCGGCAGCACGCGCTAGCACGGCTTCCAAATCTTTGGTCAGTTCATCTCGCTCTTTGTCGGTTAAAGCACCGCGTCGCGCGCTCAGAAACTGGTATGCCATCCACCACAGCTTCATCTCATTCGCGAAGCTTGCCCTGTGAAGGGCCATGATATGATCTCGCGCCTTGTCAATTCGCGCTTCGTCGCTCAGGCTCGTTGCAAGATCGAACGAGTTGAATGCGTATTGGAAACGGTAGATTGGCTCTGAGATGTATTCTTCAATAGCAGCAGCTAGGTATGCGTCGGCTGCTAGTTGAGCCATCTTGTAATCCCCTCGCTTGCCGGTCTTGAGGGGGCCGATGTCCCATACGATATCGGCGTAGCGTGCGCGCAGGACGGGATGCTTCGCTAAAATTGCGCGATCGGCCCAATGGTCGATGATTTCCGAATCAACCTGTTCGATATCCGGCGTATAAAAAGGGCTGCCATCCTGCATGACGCCCGACGCTAAGGGGCCAAAATGCGTTCCCCAGACGCCTTTGCCCGGCGTTCTCATAAGCGTGAAAGCCACGCACTCGCACCACGCGCCTTTGTTTTCGGCGGGACTCGGGTCAACGAGCTTTGCGCGCGCACTGTTCAATGCAGTGCTGACATCCATTTCTGAAAATGGCTCGACGCTCTTTTCGAACTGCTCAATCACCGACGTTATGGGCGATGGGATGGTGAGAGTATCGCTCATTTTTCACTCGGATGATTGGTGCGGGCGGCCGGGGTCGAACCGGCACAGCTCTTTCGAGCCGAGGGATTTTCTTACCAGCTACGGCTTTCGCCGCCTCGCCTGGGCGCGTTCGCGCTTTTGGCTCGTTTGTGGTCTGGACTATACCTTCACCGTAGCGCGTTCGCGCTTTAGGTGCTGCTCGTCTAGTCTCTACACCTTCGCGCCAGCCGTTCAGCTGGAGCGCTTGGCTCGGGATTGCCTGTTACCGGTTTCCCCGAATTTGGGCAGTTCTGCACCTTCGGTTTCCCGGAGGGCACTCAACCTGCTTAAGTCCCTTGCGTCTACCAATTTCGCCACGCCCGCATGCTTGATCCCCATAGCTTTTTCGCAGGCGGCACTCAAATGTTTTCCAGATCTTCCTTACCTGTTTTCGGAAGGCCAACCCTGTTCACGCCCGTCCGGCAGCCGGGCGAAGGCCGTGTCGCATCCGACCTCGCTTCTTGCGGGCCTTTAACCATCAAACGACATCGGACTGGGACGCCTGGAGGCGTGCGACCCAATCGCGATCTAGCTCTTGGCCGGCCAGTGTCGCTCGCGGAACCAGGTGCGATAGTCCGACGCCATCTTGGCGCGCTGCGCCTGCGGCGCATGGCGCCGGCACGTGGATGCCTCCTGGCTGTTCTCCGGGGCGGCCCACCTCAGCTCCGCGCAGTCGTTCGGATTGTAGGCCATCTCGTAGTCCACAGCCCGATCGAGCACCTCCTTGAGCGACAGCGTCCAGGGCGAGCCGTCGCTTCGCGTGTAGGTTATCTTTCGCGAGGCGAGTTCAGAGGCAAGCACCGCCTGCAACTCGCTTTTGACGGCTTCGACGCTCTTGTTGTTCGGCATGGCATAATGCGCCGCCCGCCGTACGACGCGATCGGGATACCCGCGCACGACGTCGATGGCGATCAGCAGACGGAAGTCGCGCGCCGGGGTGGAGTAATCCTCCCAGGGTCCTGATGTCTCGAAGATCGAGGGGCCATTGGGCATGCCGATCTCGGCCGGCTGCTTCTCCTGATATTTTCTTCCGTTTTCGACCGAAGTGACACGCGTCTTCACTTGCTCGTGCAGGCTGGCGATGGCGTCGGTCATCGCCTTCACGGGATCCACCGGCTCGGGCGACATGACGTCATCCATGCGATCGTAAAACTCCTCGGCATTGATCTTCGACTGATCGATCGAAAAATCGGCGTATTGCGGATTGTTCGTGATCTCGGCGTTGGTCAGCCGCCGCAGCGAACCGTTCTTGTCGCGCACGACCGGGCGAAAGTGCTTGAAACCGGGGGTGCCGAGCGCCGGATCGTGCACGAACAGGAAATTGCCGCGCCAGAAGCGCTTGCGTGTGATCGACCCGTCGGGCTCGGCGTCGACGGCGAGGAAGACGCCCGGCTTGCCGTCCACCTCCGGCACGCGATGCACAAGCATCAAGACGTGGCCGTAGGGGTCGGCATAGATCGTGCCCGGGCGCAGCGATTCCTGCGTCAGCGCCACCGTGTAGAAATCGGTGTTGTCGTCGCCGGCGGAAACGCGCACCGCGCCGGTATGCACGACGTCGCCGACGTCTTTGAGATATTCACCGAAATTCGTCGGCCGCTTTGGCTTCGGTTTCAACGGAGCCAGTGGGTCCAGGGCTGGTGCTGCCGCGTCGGCCGACTGGGTCCGGCCGAACAGGTTCAGAATGCTCGGCGGCTGCGCAGGCGGTGTGGCGACCGCAAGCGTCGCGGCGGCGACTTCCTGTTCCGGCGGCGGCGGCGGACGCGTCTGCTCCGGGTGCTCCATGTCGAACCACTGGTAGCACTTCGGCGCGGTGCCGCCGATGCCGCGTGAGCAATTGGAGTAGCCGAAGGGCAGCCCCATCTTGTAGGCAAAATAGGCGCGCAGGAAGTAGCCGAAATCGGCGCAGTCGGGGCGAAGGCCAGACTTCACATTGTCCTCTCCGCGGCCCAGATAGTTGAACAGGAAATTGCGCGACTGGTCGCGCAGGACTTCATGCCAGGCTTTCCAGTTCAGATCCTGATCCGCCGGCGCGTCGAACAGCTTGGCGATCCATGCCGAGAACAGGGTTTCGGTTGCATGATTCCAGCCGTTGCGCACCTGCCAGAAGGCTCCGGACGGGATCGGCACGGGGTCCGGCTTGCGCGCGCTCACGGAGATCTCGCGCTTGATCGTGCTGCAATCCGCCGGCATGCGGTCGAGCGCCAGCGTGGCCTGCCATGTCCCCGCAGCCGGAGCGGCAACCTCGGCGAACCAGAAATACGGCGCGCCGCCATGCCGCTCGGATGATTTGGCCGCGACGCTTCCGTCGGGCGCGACCAGCGACATCGCACCCTCGAGCGGCCTCTCGGCAATGATCATGACGCGGAGCGGCGCCCCCTTCCAGGGAGCGGCCGGCGAGGGCAAGACCTGGACATCGGCTGTCTCGCACAAACCCGAAGCCGCTTTCGCCGGCGAGTTTATGGTTGCGAACATGAAGGCAGCTGTTGCTGCAGCAGCAAACCGGCTGGCGAGACGCATTTTGACAACCTTTCTGCAGAAAGCAGGAACTGCCCTCGGCCCTGCCGATCCGATGTGTGAGTGGCGAGGCTCACGACTCCCCACACGACCGCCTCCACGCTCCATCGCGCTGTCCCCGTCGAGGTCACTTGCCGTTCTGGCCGGCTCCGCTGGAGCGGCCGGCATGCCGAACAACAGAGACACGATCGTCAGGCGATGTGACGAAAAATCGGCGCGGGCGCGACTTTCTCACAATTTGTTGCCGCGCCGCTACGAAGAGGTCAGTAGCACTGACCAAATCGGGCAATCGGTATCGGGCGCACGTTCCAGATCGACTTTCGATCGGTTTCGGCGCGCAGCTGTCCCTCAGAACCGGGTCCCGTCACACGTCGGCTTTTGGCACAGGATCAAACACTTAGTGCATTTTTTGACCATATGGAATGAGCAAGGCTGCAGGCTTGATCGGTGCGTGCGCCGCACGAGCCAAGGCCTCAATCCGGACATCTGCGCCTGCTTTACGAAAAGCTCAGTGTTGTCGATTTACTTAGGCGTTTGATGAGCGCTTCGATTTTTGGCCACTCCCACGTTCTGCCACGCGCGCTTGCGATCGCAACCTTGCTCGCGCTTGGCCTGGGCTTGGGCGGCTGCACCAGCATGAACGATGAAATGACCTCGGCCTTCGCTGACCCCGCGAAATATGCGCTTTACGATTGCAAGCAACTGGAAGCCGAACGCAAGAAGCTCGCCGGGCGCTCGGCGGAATTGCAAGGCCTGATGGAAAAGGCACAGACGGGCGTCGGCGGGCCCGTTGTTGCCGAGATGGCCTATGGCAATGATTACCTTCTGGTGCGCGGTCAGGCCAAAAATGCGGAGGAGGCCTGGCGACAGAGCAAATGCCGTGAAACGCCGGTGGCAGTGCCTGCGGTCAATGACAAGTCGGGACGCCCGGTGATGCGGTCGGGCAATGCCGTGTATTGAGCACGTGGCCGCCTGCTTTCACGCGCGCCAGTCATAAATCCAGTTTTGTCGCGCCAGCATGCGCCTGGGACCCATCGCCTTGATGACGAAGTCGCGGGCAAAGGCGAGCGGGTTGGCGAGGTGGTAGATGCGTCCTGCCTGCCGTGCGGCGCGCTGAACGCGGGCCACACGCACCCGGCGCAGGCGTTCATAGCGTTTCAATGCGAGGGGAACTGTCAGTCCGGGCTCGCTCTGGGTCTCTCCCAGACAGCCGGCAAGCACAGCGGCATCCTCGATCGCCATTCCCGCGCCTTGCGCGGCGAATGGCAGCATGGCGTGGGCGGCATCTCCCACCAGCGTCACCGCGCCTTCGGTCCAATCGCCGCCTTCGGGGAGGGTGAACAGCGCCCATTTCCGCCATACGTCAACTGCGCCGATCAGCATTCGCGGCATGGCATGCCATCCTGCGGAAATGAACGCGCCTTTGACTTCGTTGGGTTCGCCCGGCTCGCTCCAGCCCGGACGGTTCCAGGTGCCGGGAACCGCGGCGACGACATTGATCTGGCGCGCGCCAGAAATCGGGTAGGCAACCAGATGCGCGTCTGGTCCCATCCAGAGTTGCACCCGGCGCGAGGTAAATTCGCGCGGCAGCTGGGTCGCATCGAGCGTACCGCGCCAGGCGATGAGGCCGGAGAAAAGGGGCCGGGCTTGCGGAAACAGATGATGGCGAACCGTCGACCAGATTCCGTCGGCACCGACCAGTGCGACCGCGAGTTCCTCCTGGCGCGCCGTGCCACGGCGCTGCACGATGGTCAGGCCCTTGGCATGGATGCTGACATCCTCGAACTGGCAGCCGAGGCGCAAGTCGATAGTGGGCGTATTCCTCACCTCGGTGAGCAGCGCCGCCTGCAAATCGGCACGATGGACGACCCAATAGGGCGCCTCGGGGCGAAGGGTCGCCGCATCGCCAAGGAGAATGCGAGAAATTTCGCGGCCGCTGCGCCCGCTCATGAGGCTGATGGCGTCGGGCGTGACCACGCGGGATGCAAGCCTGCCTTGCAGGCCGAGGTCGATCAGCACGTGGCTCGCATTGGGCGAGAGCTGCAGGCCGGCGCCGGCTTCTTCCAGGTGGTCGGCTTTTTCCAGAATGACGACCCGAAAGCCCTTCCGCGCCAGCGCGAGCGCCGCCGTCAACCCTCCGATTCCGGCGCCTGCGACGATGATCGCGCGCGAAGCCACCGCCCGGTCAGGCGACCTTGTCAACCAGCACGCATTCCGGCGGCCGCGCTTCCCCGGCTTTCAGGTCGGCGGCGTAGCGATAAAGCGTCGAGCAGTAGGGGCAAATGATCTCGTTGTCGTTGCCGAGATCGAGGAAAACATGCGGGTGGTCGAAGGGCGGATTGGCGCCCACGCACATGAACTCATGCGAGCCGATCTCAATAACGGGAACACCGGCATCGTTATGGAAATGCGGGACGATATGATCGGACATCGAATTCACCTTTGGAACGCGACAAAAGCGGACGAAACCGGCACGGCGCCGCACCGCCGACATACAACCCGACCATACTGGCGGATGCTGATGATTCCTAGTGGAGTGAATACATCCGAAGGAAGCCCCGGCCGCTGTTGTGCTCCATGCAAATTCGACACAATCTTGTCGTCCCGGAGAAGCCCTTCTTTCGTCGGGGCCGTTGTGTCTTAAAACGGGCACGCTTATTTCATGACCAGCAGATTTTCGGGATTTCTGATGAAACGGGCACAGATCATCTGGATGACGGCGATGATGGCGGTAAGTGGTGCTGCGTTGGCCGTAGCATCGCCGCGCGCGCATAACGCCCTTGCGCTTTTGGCAGCCCAGGATGATCCGGCTGGGCTGTCGGACATCCGACTCGATTCTGCCCTGCGGAATAACCGCAACATCATCAGCGACCAGATCGAGGCGGCGCTGAAGGACCATGACGCGGGACTCGCCGAAAGCTTCGTCGATCTTGCCAGGGAAAAAGGCATCTCCCTTCCGGACGATTTATCGCAGCGGGTGAGCGATGCGGTTGCGGAACAAAGCACCTCGTCCCATTTCGCAAGGCGTTTTGCCTCCGGCCTTGTGACCGGGAATGCCGACGACGTCGCGAGTCTCTCCGGCACGGTCGCCGGCGATCTTTTCGTCTTCGGCGATATCCGCGACATCGTGCGCGAGGGCAAGCACCTCATCATGGGCGAGGATACCGATCATCTGGTGCTGGGCCTTGCCACCGCGGGCCTTGCGGTGACAGCGGCAACCTATGTCACCGTCGGCGGCGCCGGCCCGGTGCGCGCCGGTCTGACGCTCGTCAAGGATGCTCGCAAGGTCGGTCGTCTCGGGGAAGGATTGACCGAATGGGCCGGCCGTTCGGCGCGCGAGATGGTGGATGCGCCGATGCTGCAAAATGCCGTCGCAACGGGCTCGGTGATGCGGCCGGGGCAAACCGCAAGCGCGATCAGGGCCGCGTTCCACGCCGAAAAGGCCGGTGCGCTGGTGCGACTTGCCAAGGACGTCGGACGGGTCGGCGAAAGGGCCGGCACACGTGGCGCGCTCGACACGTTGAGAATCGCCGAGGGCCCGCAGGATGTGGCGCGCGCCGCGCGGCTGGCGGAGAGCAAGGGTGGTCAGACCCGCGCGATTCTGAAGCTGCTCGGTCGCAGCGGATTGTGGCTTGCGGCGGGAGCATTCAACCTGTCGCTCTGGGTGTTCGGCGCTTTGTTCGCGTTGTTCGGCTTTCTTTCCTCCGTCAAGGCAACCACGGAGCGCATGGCCCAGTCGTGGCTCGATCGCAAAAAGGCGCAGCGGTTGCGAAGGCAGCTCGCGGCCGCCGCGCCTGCGATGGTCAGTGCGCCCGTAAGCGGCTAGCTTTACTTCTCACAAAGTGCGGAATGACCGATGCCGAGTTTTCATCACGGCGCTGTTGAAATTGCCTATCTCGACGAGGGCGAGGGGGATCCGATCCTGCTCGTGCATGGTTTCGCCTCGACCAAGAACGTGAACTGGGTTTATCCGACCTGGGTTTCGGAACTGAAGAAAAGCGGCCGCCGCGTCCTTGCCTTCGACAATCGCGGCCATGGTGAGTCCGCCAAGCTCTACGACCCGGCTGCCTATGAGATCGCCATCATGGCCTCCGATATCACGGCGCTGATGGATCATCTGAACATCGAGCGCGCCGATGTCATGGGCTATTCGCTGGGCTCACGGATGGCGGCGGTGCTTGCACGAAGCCGGCCGGAGCGGTTGCGCTCGGCGATATTCGGCGGCATCGGGATCGGCCTGATCGAGGGCGGCGGCCCCGGCGAGAATGTCGCCCGCGCGCTTGAGGCGGATTCGCTCGACGAGGTGACCGATCCGGTCGGGCGGACATTTCGCGCCTTTGCCGACCAGACCCGATCCGATCACCGCGCGCTTGCGGCGTGCCTGCGCGGTTCGCGCCGCCTGATGAGGAGGGAGGAAGCCGCCGGGATCGCCGTTCCCGTGTTGATCGCGGTCGGCACCGCCGACGAAATCGCGGGCTCGGCGGACGCGCTCGGAAAAATCATTCCCGGCTCGCGGGTGCTCAATATTCCCAACCGCGACCACATGCGCGCCGTGGGTGACAAGGCCTACAAATCAGGCGTGCTGGATTTCCTCGCCCAGCGAAAGTGAATCGCCGCGCAATTCATCGTCGCGGTCAAGCGACGCAGTGTCGCGATCAGGACGACGAAGGTTGCGATCCAGGCCAGCCGTGAGCCGTAGCGATCGTGCGGCCCCGATATGACCCCGCAGACAAAAGCGTTGCCGAGCAGCGCCAGCGACACGGTTGCTGCGAGCAGCGTGAAATCGTCGTGCTTTCGTTGCCCGATCGCGCTTGCGAGCATGCCAAACACCAGCGCGATCGAAATCAGCGCCACCGGAACATGAACCAGATTGATCGGGCCGAAGGTGATGTAGCTGTTCTGCTGATACGCTGCGCGCGCCTGCTTGAGCTGTTTCGGCAGATAATGTTCCAGAATGCCGTGGGTATGGGGAATCGGACGATTCGCGTTTTCACCGGTTGCCACCAGGACGAGCTGATGAGCCGATGCAACAATAGCCGCCTCCGCCTGCCATAACGGATGTTCGACAAGCGAATGAGTGACGATGAAGCCCATCTCGTCGCCCAATCCGGCAAAGCGCCCGAGCCGGTTGAACACGCTGCCTCTGCTCCACAGAAATTCATCGGCTGTTCCCGGAATTCGTCGCGATACGGGCAGAGCTTGAGGCGCTGTTCGCCACAGTGATCCTGCAGATAGCGCGTCACGATGCCATCCTGCAGCATCCTCCCGAAGGCGATCGCATAGCCACCGGGGGTCCACGCCAATTGCCCGGACAGGGCGAAATTGGCCGACAGCAGCATGACCGCACCCGCGGCGGGGGTGAGGGTGCCTTGGGCAAGGCCGGCGATCGAAATCCGCTCGCGCAGAAACGGCCGCACGATCCACCCCGTGCAGCAAAGGCCCAGCAATACGGCCATGGTCGCGCTGTGGGTGGCGGCGGCGAAGGCGGTGAAGGCGAACAGCGCTGCTTTTTCGATTGCGGAAATCCTGTCTGCCTGCAGCACGAGAAGAAACAGCGACAGCACCGACAGACCGGCAAAGATATCGGTCAGCAGCATGCTGGCGAGCCAGGGTAACGCCGTGGTGAGCGTAAGCGCGACGCCCGATCCCAACAGCAGCGCCGGCCTCGCAATGCCGAACACGCGCAGCGTCAATTGCAGGATCCACATCGTCGCCAGCGCCTGGATTCCGAGGTTGATCCAGAAATAGGTGTCCTCGCCGAAATGCAGGTAGAGACCAAAGACGGTGGATCGGCTCGGGACGAGATAGCCTTCATACCAGCGCGCCAGATAGCCACCGGTATCGGACTGCAGGAGTGGATATCCGTCCCAGAGCGCCGGCGCGAGCAACATCAGTGGAATGGCAACCGCAGTTGCCCAGACCAGGATCGGGTCCGAGGCGCGTGCGCGTATGGTCTGTGCGGTAATGCCCTTATTCCCCAGTTTCCACCACCATGCCCCGACCGGCAGGCTCGCGGAAATCCGCCAATAGTCGGATGGCGCGGCTTGATTTCCCGCAGATGGCCGACCACCTCAAGCATCGGGTTCGACTGGCGGGCCCGGCGCGCTGCGAGGAAAAGGCGCCGCTCCAAGGCGTTAGCAGTTGTCCGGGCGTGTGCCGACATTCACCTTGATGTGAGCGCGCGGGACATCCCTCCCCCTGCCGTGCTATGTTGTCTTGAGAGGGTCATCGAAATCTGCGAGTAGCAGCGCCATGGCAAAGCATCACGTCAATCCGCAAGGCGGGGCAAAACTGGCGGCTCTCGATCCGATCTGGGATCGCGTGCGCTCCGAGGCGGAGGACATCGTTCGCCGCGAGCCGGAACTTGCCTCTTTCATCTACGCGACCGTGCTGCATCACGACCGCCTGGAGGATTCGGTGGTGCATCGCATTGCCGATCGTCTCGATCACGTGGCCCTGTCGGGCGACCTGATCCGGCAGACCTATGACGAGGCGCTGCGGGATGACCCCGATCTCGGCAACGCCTTCCGCGCCGACATGGTGGCAGTGTACGACCGCGACCCCGCGACTTCGCGCTTCATCGAACCCTTGCTCTATTTCAAGGGTTTCCATGCGATAGAGACCCATCGTCTGGCGCACTGGCTGTTTAAAAAGGGCCGCAGGGATTTCGCCTATTATCTGCAGAGCCGTTCGTCGGCCGTATTCCAGACCGATATCAATCCGGCGGCCCGGATTGGCCGTGGAATCTTTCTCGACCACGCCACCGGCTTCGTTTGCGGCGAAACCGCCGTCATCGAGGACGACGTCTCGATCCTGCATGATGTAACGCTCGGTGGCACCGGCAAGGAGAACGAGGATCGCCATCCCAAGATTCGCCATGGCGTCTTGATCGGGGCGGGCGCAAAAATTCTCGGCAATATCGAGGTTGGCCATTGTGCCCGGATCGCCGCCGGCTCGGTGGTGGTCAAGGCGGTACCGCATAACGTGACGGTGGCCGGCGTCCCCGCCAGGATCGTGGGCGAGGCCGGCTGTGCCGAGCCTTCACGCACCATGGATCAGATGCTCAACGCGACCGGATTGTAATTTTCGAACATGTGATCGAGCAGAGCCGAAGGATTGATCTTGCGGCAAAAAGTGGTTTTGCGCTTCGACGCGGAGCCCGCTATAAGCCTCCGCTTGTAAGGGCCCTATGAGACGGCTGGCGGTTGGTGCCGTCCCGTCCTGGAACTTCCCGAAACCCTGGATTTAATATCGCATTGGAGACTGCCGTGGACGTTCAGGAAGTCAGGAAACTCGACGCTTACCTCAAGCGCCTGTTCGGTAACCCCAGGATTCGTGTGGTTCCTCGGCCGAAGAAGGAAGATTCAGCCGAGGTCTATATCGGCGAGGAATTCATCGGCGTGCTGTTCGTTGACGACGAAGACGACGATCGCTCGTTTCAATTCCAGATGGCGATCCTCGAGGACGATCTGGTCGAACAGGGTTAGCACTTGCATCGAAGGCTCTCGATGGCGGAAGCTTACGGGCCGCGGCCTTCGCTTGGCTTGCCGTGCACCTGCCGTGCCAGGTCATCCATCGCTTCGGCGACGTCGCGCCAGTGCGCAAGCCAGTTGCGCTGAAAGCGAAATGTCAGATCGGCGCCATCGACGCGGCGTTCGCTCAGGCACGTTCCGGGTGTTGCCGCGTCACGGGTACAGCGTGCGGTGATATCGGGCGCGATCGCAGAGAATAGATCTTCGCCGCCGTAGGGCGAGCCGTCGCGAAACGCGCGCATGCTCAATCCATCCTCCACGAGCGCTGGGGCCTGTTCGAGATAACGCGGATAGATGGTGCGAGCGCGCATATCCGGCGCCAGCGAATCATGATGCGCGGCAATCGAAAGAAAAATCCGGTCGATCGGCTGCACCGTCACGTCGAGATTTCCTGCGCTGACATGTTTTGGCGGTTCGGGCGGCTCCAGCGAAGGAAATGAGAAGCTGAGATCGACACGTTCCTGCGGTCCGGAGTGCCGCTGGATATCCATACGGATCGCTGCTGTCGGCACATTGAAGAGGGTGCCGCCGATGCTCACCGGCAATCGCGCCGGACCGCTTGTAACCTCCGCTTCCCAGGTCGGCCACAACAGAAAGGCGACGAGGCCGATCGCGGCCGCCGCGATCGTGCCGGCAAGCAGGATCGGCACGAGATGGCCGCGGCGATCGGTGCGCGAAATGCGGGCGATGTGCTGAGCCGTCGAAATAAAAGTCATGAACTGGCGGTCTTTGAGAAAGGCTCGAGGCCACGCGCGGGACGAATCAGCTGCAACTATGCCATGCGATCTCGCAGTTCTGCATGGCTTAGCGAATGAACCGGCAGCGGTGCCACGCCACCTGCGTTAACCTTTCCTTAAGGATGTTGTGGCGGCCAGCCGTCAATTTTGCCAAGCAGGCGGGTCTCAAAAGTGCAAGCGGATGAGCCCTCCAATGTCGCCCGATGCGTTGAATTCCTTCTTCTCACTTTGCATCGGCTTTTCGCTCGCCGGCGCGCTCACGAGCGGATATCAGGCGGTGGTGCAGCGTCCGGCCGGTTTCGGCTTGCTGCAAGAGGGCGTGGCGCCGAGGACCTTCGCCGCCGTTCCGTTTCTGGTATTTGCGGCGCCCTTCATCATCATGCGCAACACGCTCCGCGGCGCGCCGATCGAAAATCGCCGTCTGGAATTCGTGATGATGGCAACGATCCTGGCCGGAATCTGGAGCCTGATGTCGGGTACGTTCTTCCTGATGACGCTACGCGCCGCCGGATTGCTGGCCTGAATTTTCCTGCCTCGACGGTCGAAGGTTGGAATAGAAGCGCCAGCTGTGCCAAAGTCTCCCGGGCTAAGGAGACTTTGAACTCATGGCGATCTACGAACTCGACGGGCAGGCGCCCGAACTTCCCGCAAACGGCAACTTTTTTATCGCCGACACCGCAGTTGTCATCGGCAAGGTCCGTTTGCTCGCCAACGCAAGCGTCTGGTTCGGCGCAGTCCTGCGCGGCGACAATGAATGGATCGAGATCGGCGAGAATTCGAATGTGCAGGATAATGCGACCTGCCATACCGACCTTGGCTTTCCCTTGACCATCGGCAAAGGCTGCACGGTCGGCCACAATGTCATCCTGCATGGCTGTACGCTGGAAGACGGCGCGCTGGTCGGGATGGGCTCGATCGTCATGAACGGCGCAAGAATCGGACGCAACAGCATCGTCGGTGCGGGAGCCGTGATTACAGAAGGCAAGGAATTCCCGGAAGCTTCGCTGATCATCGGCGCGCCGGCGCGCCTGATCCGAGCGCTGGATCCCGCCCAGGTGGCGAGGATGGGAAGTGCGGCAATGTTTTATGTCGGCAACGGGCCGCGGTACAGCAAGGGCCTGAAGAAAATCGGTTGAAGCGTTCCTTGCGCCCAGCGAGCCGGTGTTCCGGTTCTGATACTCGCATTTGCGAATGTCAGAACCACCACACCAGCCGCTTGATTATGATCGTGATTTCTTCTTTCTCGGCGACGCTGCGGCGCCCGCGTTTCTCTTCGGGCTCTCTGGAAGCGAAGCGCTCTTGCGCAGCGCGTCCTTCAGATCAATGGGAATGCCGTGCTTTTTCAGAAGATCGGCGAACGCTTCGTCCGCGAGTTCCTGGAAAGTGGCCATCCGGTCGCGCCCGAGCTGCTTGAGCTTGTCGAACGTGTCGTCGTCGAATGCGATCAGTTTGCGCACGCTTGTGTCGGCTCCTTCACCCGCCTTGATGCTTCGCGGTGCTGCAGTCGCTGGCCAAGAATTATCAGGGATCACCGCGCACGCCAAACGCTCGCGAAGCCATCGCCAGTGCGATCGGCGCGTGGCGATGGCGATATTCATCAGCCGTTCATCTTTGGGACAAGAGGAAACACGTACCGCGATCACGTTTGATGGTTGGCAACCGACGCAGCGGTCGCGCAGACGTGACAAAAAAACGCGGGCAATTCTTCACCACCCCGCCTAGATTTCGGAACGGGATCGCACCCAGAGAGTAGTGATCAAAGGGCAGGGGCTGTCAGGAGGGAGAGATGTTGCGTAAAACGATAATCGCCTTTTGCGCAGTTGCGTCGATCGGCATGCTCGCGCCGAGCGCCGCGCTCGCGGCTGGCCATGGCGGTGGCGGCGGTGGTGGCCACGGCGGCGGTGGTGGCTGGGGCGGCGGCGGCCACGGCGGTGGTGGCTGGGGCGGCGGTGGTGGCTGGGGCGGCGGCGGTGGTCGTGCCGCAGTAAGCAGCGGTAGCTTCGGAGGCAATTTTGGCGCAAGCTCAGTTCGTAGCGGCAGCTTCGGCAACAGCTTCGCGCGCACGACGGCTGTCGGTCCTGCCGGCGTAGCAGGAGTTCACGGTAGCCGCTGGGCCAGCAGCGGATTCAATACCGGTTTCCGACACGGTGGTTTCCGCCATGGATTCCATCGGAACAGGTTCTTTGTCGGCGGAGTTGGATTCGGATTCTGGCCGTACGACGATTACTATGATTACCCCTACTACGACTACGGCGGCTGTTACGTCGTGGAACGGCGCGTTCATACCAGGTATGGCTGGCGCATCGTGCCGGTGCAGGTCTGCGGGTAATTTTTCGCGTTCCGCGACTTTCGGCTCGCTCCGGCTCGATCAATTCCGGTCGGTATTTGGCCGGCAGAGAAAAAAAGCGGCTCCGATGCATTTCTGCACCGGAGCCTTTTTTCAGCCAAAACTCACAAGGCTTAAAGGCGATGAATTTAGGTCGAATCGCCGTCGCGCTTTGGTTTATTGTTTACGCATGATCTTCTCGGAAAACCGCTGCACACTTTGCGCTAACGCGGCCCTTCGGGTCCGGATCATGCGTTAGCCGAGGACGTTGTATTTCTTGAACCAGGATTGCATCTGGCTCCAGGCGTCTTCGGCAGCTTCCTTGCGATAGCTGGCGCGATAATCGGCGTGGAAGCCGTGCGGCGCGCCCGGATAGATTTTGAACTCGGCGGGTTTGTTGGCCTTGGCGAGCGCGGCCTTCAGCGCCTCGACATCGGCGACCGGAATACCGGTATCCGCCTCGCCATATAACCCGAGCACCGGCGCTTTCATCTCGGGCGCGAGTTGGGTCGGACTCTTCGGCCAGAGCGGGTTGGGCGCATCGACCGGCGGCCCGTAAAACGAAGCGCCTGCCTTCAACGTACCGCTGTGGGCGGCATATTCCCAGACCGTGCGTCCGCCGCGGCAAAATCCGATGATGCCGAGGCGATCCGTATTGCCGCCTTGCGATTTGGCCCAGGCGACCGTGGTGTCGAGATCGGAAAACAGTTCCGCATCCGGCTTGGCATTCACGATCGGCAGCAGTGACGGAATGTCCGTCATTTTGGTCAGATCGACGCCCTTGCGGAAATAATAGTCGGGTGCGACGGCGAAGGCACCAAGCTTGGCAAGACGCCGCGTCACGTCGCGGATGTATTCGTGCAGGCCGAAGATTTCCATCGCGACCAGAATGACCGGCGGATTGGCCGCGTCCTTGGGACGCGCGAAATAAGCGGGCATTTCGCCGTCGGCGACCTTGATCTTGACGTCGCCCGCGGTGAGGCCGCTGGTGTCGGTCTTGATGACGTCGGCGCGCACCGGACCGGCGGCGAGCGTGTAGCCGGCCGCGACGGCGGCGGATGCGGTCATGAAGCCGCGGCGTGAAAATGGCGCGGCTCTGGTCAGTCCGATGACGTCGGGCGTCAGGAGAGTTTCACTCATATGGATTCCTTTAAGGCGCTGTTGGAGGCGCGCATCCAGCAGGCAATTGCCGCCAAACGCAAATCATCAGACTGCGAGGAATGGTCGCCTCGCAGGCGCAAAGTCGCGGAGATCGGCCCAAAACCGCCCGCGACTGCGCAAGACAACGTAAAACACAAGGCCGTCGGCGCAGTATGACCGCCAACGGCCTTGCCAGCCCGGATCTTAAATTGGCTTACGCCCTCCGGTAAGGTGACCATGGCCCAGCTTGGTTCCAGCCATTGTGATCCATTTCACAAATGCAGCAAAAAAGTCGCGCGGTGGCGGCTTTGTCACTTCGACCCGGACTGGAAACGCCTTAAACGGCCTCAAAAAAGTGCGGCCAGCCTTTTGGGGGAAAGGCTGGCCGCGCGCGATCCGGTCTGGGACGGGGAGGGGTGGGGATGTGACCGGGTCGCGTTTCCTTTAGTCTCCTAGTTACTGGCGGTCGCGGGCGCTGGCGGTAGAGACCGCAGGCCGCGCGTCGCCGAGCGCGACCCAGACATTGGGATCGCTCTGCGACTGGCGCTTGACGAAGCGGTATCCAGTCTCGGTCCAGGCCACGACGTTTTCGTTCTGGTTGTCCAGAACGAACTCGCCCTTGTCGCTCTTCACGGTCAGCACGGCATGGCCTTCGCCCATCTTGTCGCGGACCACCGTGATCAGAAGCGCTTCACGCGGCCAACCGGCATCCATCAGCATCTTGCGCTTCAACAGCACGTAATCTTCGCAGTCACCGTAGCCGTCGGTCGGCAACGACCATTTCTCGATCACGCCCCAATGCTCCATGTCGGTCATGGGTCTGACGTTCTCGTTGACCCAGCGGTTGACGCGTGTCAGGTCGCGCCAGGCCGATTGCGTCATCACGACGTCGCGCGGTTGCGACGGGCCGCCGCGGCATTCGTCCGGGGTCTCGGCGCAAAACTCGACCCAGCCGATCGGCGCGCGGGTGGCATCGCCGATGCTCGCATAAAGTACCCGTTCGTCGGCGGCGCGCGCCGACGCACTCAATCCCAACAGGATGGCGATGACCGCCAGGCCCTTTCCCTGCTCCCTGCATCCAAACATTGTGGCCCCCGTTTTTTCTTGTTGGGACCACCTTTCGCATAAAGGTTTTGCGCCGCCGCTAAATAGACCAGGTAAAATCGAGACGAATACGAATAAATACTTCGGATAAATCGATCTATACTTGATTCAATTTCGATTAGAATTTTAAACAACTGTAATTGATTCAAATTTTATGCGTTAACGCGGATCGCCCCGGCCATGCTGAGGTTGCTGGAGGTGCAGAAGGCGGCGTTAACGCGGCACATCCGCTCCCAACACGCTGCGCCCGACATCACGCGGGGCCGCCGCAGGGCCCAAAAAGAAAGGAAATCGAAAGGGATTAGGCCTTTACCTCGTGCTAACCCTGTTTTCGACAAGGGCGGAAGAACTTGGCAAGCCGCCAACTCCGTGCATGTGCAATGCGCAGTAGTGGAGTGGATTTGACATTCGCCACCCACCTAGCGCCCACTTTCCGAAGTTCGTGTCCCGTTGCAGCACCCATCTTTCACGAACTTCGGAAAGTCATGGGCACTAGCAAACCTATTACTCCTGTGCCGCTTTTCGATTTGAAGTTCCTGGATCAAATACGCCGCTTGCACCGCAGGAACTTCAAATCGGCGGCACTGGCCGCAAGCTTCAAGGGCGAATGTCAAATCCAAAACTCCACTAGAATCGATATTTGCTGGTGGTCCTTTGATTCCAACATTCGCAAGACAGCCTGCCGAGATGGGATGCGAATGTTGGAATCGGACCACTAGAGCAACGAGGTGATCATGAAACACGTAGCTGGGAGCTTCCCAATCGTCCTTTGTCTTGTGATGAGCACTCCGGCCCTGGCGGAGGAGCAGGTCCGGATCAATCCGACCGATCCACAGCCGACCTGCATCATGTGTCCCGGCAGTTATATTCCCTCGGCCGAACTCGATCGCTACACGGAGAAGGCCATCGCGGAAAAGCTGATCGACCAGCAGGTCCGCGACATCGATATCGGCAAGGCGCGCGTCGGCATCGGCGTGGTTCATCGCGGCAAGCTCGACAAGCCGGCGCCCAATTCAGTGGCCGAACATGACCAGATCAGCGAGGTCTATCATGTGATCTCCGGAGCGGCGACGCTGGTGCTTGGTCCCGATATCCTCAACCGCGAGCGGCGCCCGGCGACCATGCGCACGGTCCGCGAATTCAACGGGCCCGGCAACAACGGCTCGGAAGTTCGTGACGGCATCGCCTACGAAATCAAGGCCGGCGACGTCGTCGTGATCCCGGCCGGTACCGGTCACTGGTTCACCAGGATCGACGACCACATCGACTACCTGATGATACGGATCGATCCGGACAAGGTGACGCCGCTCAAGGGCGAGGTGCAATCGCTGGAATATCTGTCGAAGCCGGCGCCGCGCGGCGAGTGAGAGGTTGGCGGCTTTGCGGGCCTCCAAGGGATGTACTTGTTCGAAGTCCGATCTTGGCTGGAAAGTTCCAGCCAAAGGCGGGATGGACGTGGTACTATCTCCGCTACCTGCGGTGATCCGCAAAGGGAATCCCACGGGAGGGAGACCCAAATGGCTTCGGATCAGGTCAAGCGCAAACTCGCCGCCATACTCGCCGCCGATGTTGCCGGTTATAGCAGGTTGATGGGCGCGGATGAGGCCGGTACGCTCGCCCGCCTCAAGGAATATCGCCGAGAGCTGATCGACCCCAAGAACAAGCAATATCGCGGTCGCGTCGTGAAGACGACTGGTGACGGTATTCTCATTGAGTTTCAGAGCGTCGTGGATGCAGTATCCTACTCGATCGAGATCCAGCATGGCATGCACGACCGCAACGCCGGTGTCCCTGCTGAGAAACGCATAGAATTCCGCATCGGGATCAACGTTGGCGACGTCATCATCGAGGGACGCGACCTCTATGGCGACGGGGTTAACATCGCGGCTCGATTGGAGGGGTTAGCTGAACCGGGCGGCATCTGCATATCGCGTACCGTCCTCAATCACGCGCGCGGCAAGGTCGCCTTCGAGGTCGAGGATCTGGGAGAGCAGGCCCTGAAAAATATTGCCAACCCCATCCATGTTTACCGCGTCCTCCTCAATTCCAGCCGGGAGCCAACGATGTGTCGGTCCACCGATCCGGTGCTGGCTTTGCCGGACAAACCGTCGATTGCGGTTCTGCCGTTCCAAAACATGAGCGGCGATCCCGAGCAGGAATATTTCACTGATGGCATGGTGGAGGAGATCATCACGGGGCTGTCGCGCATGCACTGGCTCTTCGTGATCGCGCGAAACTCGAGCTTCGCCTACAAGGGCAAATCCCCCGACGTCCGGCAGGTCGGCCGCGAACTTGGTGTGCGCTACGTGCTTGAGGGTAGCGTGCGCAAGGCGGCGAACCGACTGCGCATCACCGGCCAGCTCATCGACGCTTCGACGGGCGCGCATCTCTGGGCAGACCGTTTTGACGGCGGCCTCGAAGACGTGTTCGAGCTGCAAGACCATGTGACATCCCGCGTCATTGGCGCCATTGCACCGAAACTGGAACAGGCCGAGATCGAACGCGCCAAGCACAAGCCGACCGACAGCCTCGACGCCTACGACTATTATCTCCGTGGGATGGCGAGCGTTCACCGCTGGTCGAGGGAGGGCGTAGGCGAGGCGCTGCAGCTATTCTACAAGGCAATAGAGCTCGACCCCGATTTCGCATCGGCCTATGGGCTGGCCGCCTGGTGCTACTTTTGGCGCAGGGTAAATGGCTGGATGACCGACCTCGTGCAAGAGGTCCCGGAGGCCAATCGGCTGGCCGTCCGAGCCGCGGAGTTGGGCAGCGATGATGCGGTCGCGCTTTCATTCAGCGGGCTTACGATTGGCTGGGTTGGCGGCGACGTTGAAGGCGCTGCCGAGTTGACCGACCGTGCGCTTGTTCTCAATCCGAACCTGGCAGCCGCTTGGAGCTCTAGCGGGTTTTTGAAAACCCTTCTCGGCGACCCGGAGGTGGGCATCGAGCACCTGGAGCGCGCCATGCGGATCAGCCCTCTCGATCCCCTGATGTTCTTTATGGAGAATATTGCCGCGCTGGCTCATTTCCTTGCCGGTCGGTATGACGAGGCTTGGCTGCTGGCGGAACGAGCCTGCCGGAAACAGCCGTATTTTTTGGGTGCTATCCGAGTCGCTGCCGCCGGCAACGCCGCCGCCGGGCGCCTGGACGATGCGCGAAGGTGGATTACACGTGCACTTCAGCTCGATCCCGAGTTGCGCGTTTCCAATCTCAGGGATCGGGTATCATGGTTTCGCCCCGACGATTTCGCCAAATACGTCGAAGCGCTGCGTAAGGCAGGACTTCCGGAATGATCGGCTTCGTGCACGCCCTCTGGTCAGGTGATCGGTTGGCGACGAGATCCTGTGTCAGCGATTGGCCCGCAGCCGAAGCGCGCGTTTTTCGATTTTTTTCGGCTGTCGCGCAGGCCACACGCCTCGCTGCACCACAAACATCCAGAGTGCGTGGCCGGCCTCCGTCACTAGAGCCTATTCGGTTTTGATAGAATCAAAACCGGGCTCTACTCTTTTGTTTTGACGCGTTTTCTTCACGCGAACCGGTTTCCACTTCGCTCGAAAACGCTACAGGATACGCCGTGCCTGCTGCGCCCGCGTCGACCGGCCTGAGCGCGGATGGGGGGATCGAACTGCCGCAGCCCGGCGAGGGCCTCTTCCAGCGCTCGCCCTATCCGTCCATTAGCGCGCGGTGACGCTTTCTTCGAGCGTCTCGGCCATCTGCTCGTGCATGAATTCGAGCGCAAAACCCTCCTCGAGGTTTCGCACCACGCGCGACTGAACCTTGCCGAGCATGACCAGCGATTTGAGTGGCGGGCGGTTCTCGGCTGCGATCGCCGCTCCCGAGCGCGACATATCGATGATCCGGCAGGTCATCTTGGTGCCGTCCTCGAGCGTGAGCAGCGCGATCGGGTTGCGCGGGATGATACGATCGTGGCGGCGATCTTCGGGCAGGTTCAGGATGTCGCGGTTGGCAAGCCAGGTCAGCTGGGCGGCGAGCTTGTCGCGCTTGCGGGCGGTCGCACCCACCGTCATGGCAAAGCCATTGTCGATGATGCGGGTGATCCTGCCCTCGACCCGGCCGATATGGTCGAGATAGGCGATCACGCGGTCGCCGACATTGCCGATGCCGGGCGCCAGCAACGCCAATCCCCCCGGCGACATATTGATGATCTGGCAAGGAAATTCGCGCCGGTCGGGCAGCATATAGCGCCCAAGCAGGTGGACCTTCACCCGCTGGAAGCGCCTTCGCTCTTCGGCGGACGGAAGCGCCGATTTCTTGTTCGCCAAAGCCATCTTCGACTACCCAACAATCGCCTCCACCCTACGGCCGGCAGGGTTAATGAGCCGTTAGCAATATCTTTGCCAAGCGCAATCAGGCCATTTTCGGCCGCGCCACAGGCAGGCGATTGAATCCCCAGAGCAGAACCGGGCAGGCCAGAAGCACGGCGGCACCAACATCGAAGGCAGACGCCGCCGCGCCGGTCCATTTGGCGTGGGCTCCCGCCACAACCGGCCCCAACATCATCGCCGCGTAATAGAGGGTGTAGAAAATCCCCATGCCGATCGCGCGCGTCCCGGATTTAAGCACGCGCGCGGGCAGGCTCATGATCGGCCCGGCCGGCAGGCCGCCGATCAAGCCGAGCGCCGTGACGATCGGCACCACCGCCTCGCTGCGGGGCAGCGCGATCATCGCGACGGCGAAGGCGATGCAGGCCGTGACGAGAAGGAAATCGGGGCGGGCGGTGCGATCGGCGACAAATCCGCCAAGCGGCACCGACACCACCGCAAGCCACACCACGATGCTGATCACCGAACCTGCGGCCGAGATCGACCAGCCGCGCTCGACCAGCATCGAGGGTCCGAAGCTGAAGATCATCGCAAAGCCGACATTGAACAGACCCCACATCAGGCCTGCCGTAATCACCGCGATCAAGGCGGTTCGATCGAGCCGCGGTGAAGCCGCCGCCGAGGGGACCGAGACCTGCGCGGGGACGCGATAGGCGATCGCGAAAAGAAACAGCGCCAGGGCGATGAAAGCGGCGACCGCGAGATAGACCGCACCGATGCCGAAGGTGGTACCGATCAGGGGTAGCGTCAGCAGCGAAAGCGCAATTCCCGCCGGCCAGGAATTGACGAAGATCGCCATCGCGGTGGCGATCTCCTGGCCGACGAACCAGTCGGCGACCATCTTCGTCATCTGTACGTTCAGCATGACGCCGCCCGCGCCACTGACGAGCCTCCCCGCAATCTGCACCGACCAGGAAGACGACAGCGCCATCGCAAGTCCGCCGATCAGCATCATGAGCAGCGCCGCAACCACGGTCTGCTTGTCGCCGAACCTGTGCCCGATCGCGCCGCCCGGCAGCGCGAGCGCCACGCCGGGCGCAAAATAGAGTCCGATCAGCATTCCAATGTCGGCAAGAGAGACGCCGAACGCATCGCCCAACAAGGGCGCGACCGCCGCAACGCTCTGGAACTGAAACGCCATGGTGAGGCGAACCGAGACCAGGATGGCAACGACAAACCAGCGGTTTCGCAATGCATCACCTGAAAATGCGTCACAACTCAAATGGCAATCGCAGGCTGGATGGTCGCGGCGCGGCTGTCAATCGGATGGGCTCAAAACCGATTATTGGCACGGCCGGCCGCTTCACATAGGCTTTCTTGAGCCCGCACTGTCGATCAACCATCGCCGAAGAGCCAGCGAGGAGCCATGGAACAGATCCGCGTTTGCACCTATGACGGACCCGGCGCTCAGCCTGTCATTCGTTCCGTGCCGTGGCCGAAAATTCCGAACAACGCGGCGCTGATCAAGGTCGGTGCGTGCGGCGTTTGCGGCACCGATCTCCATATCCTGAAAGGCCACTGGCCCAAACCGTTGCCGTGGCCGTTCACGCTCGGCCATGAGATCGGCGGCGTGCTGGTCGAGCTGGGCTCGGAATTTCGCGAAGACTTCATGAGCAAGCCGCTTGCCGTGGGATCGAAGGTGATGATCCCGCCGCTGATGCCGTGCGGCCGTTGCTACTACTGCATTCACTATCCGCAGAGCGCCAACAAGTGCCTGACTCCGGTCTATTACGGCCGTTATCTCGGCTTCGACAAGGCGCCGCATCTGTGGGGCGGCTGGGCCGAATATGTCTATGTCGATCTCGACATGCTGCCGGGAACCAAGATCTACAAATTGCCCGATGACATGTCGCTGCGGCTGGGGGCCCTGTCGGAGCCCTTGACCTCCTGCATCCGCGCCTTCAACCGCGCGACCCGCGCCGGCGGCTTCACCTGGGGAGACACGGTCGTCATCCAGGGCTCCGGCCCGATCGGGATACTCGCGGTCGCAGCCGCACGCGAGATGGGCGCCGGCAGGGTGATCTGCGTCGGCGCGCCGGAGACCCCGCGGTTGAAGCTGGCGCGCAAGTTCGGCGCGGAGGCCACCGTGAACATTGAGGAACTCGCGACGCCAGAGCAACGTATCAAACATGTGCGCGACATCGTCGGCGGTTTCGGTGCCGATCTGGTGATGGACTGCTCGGGTCATCCGAGCGCCGGCCCCGAGGGCATCGAAATGCTGCGTGACGGCGGCACCTATGTCGAGATGGGTCAGTTCACTGACGCCGGCTCGATCAATACGTCGTGGCACCGCATCTGCACCAAGGACCTCAACGTGCTCGGTTCGTGGGGATTCACCGGCAATGATCTGCCCCTCGGCGTCGACATGCTCTATCGCACGCGCAACAAATATCCCTGGCTCGAAATGCAGACGCTGTATCCGTTTTCCGCCGAAGGCGTCGCCCAGGCGGTGGCCGACGCCATCGCCATGAAGACGGTGAAATCGACGATCGTGCCGTGGCCTGAGCTCTAAGTGGCCGGCCCAGCCCGCGAGCCCGCCTCGGTTTCGGTTACTGCCCCCGGCCATTTGACCGTTGACTGCGGTCTATTCCGACATTGACGCCGGTTTCTCCTTAGGTATCAATGAGCAGGGATGATTTTTGCCGACCCGCTTATGGCAGACCGATGCGCGATCGCCCCGATCCCTGGCGGCGTGCTTTGGCAGATCCTTCCGAACTGCCTGTTTTAGCGCGTCGCGAACCACCAAGACGAAATGGTAGGGCATGATGGCCAATCAGGGCAAAGCGTCTCTCTCGCGTGCCATCGATCGTGACCTGCGGCTCGATCTGTACCGCGGGGCAGGACTGTGGATGATTTATCTCGACCACATTCCGCACGACGTCGTGGCCTGGCTCACCTTGCGCAACTACGGCTTCAGCGACGCCGCCGAGTTCTTCGTTTTCATTTCCGGCTATCTGGCGGGGTACATCTACGGCCCGATCATCAAGACCGGGCATTTCCTGGCGGCGTTAAAACGGCTGTGGAAGCGCGCCGCGGAAATGTATGTCGCCCACATTATGCTGTTTTTGATCTTCACGGCCCAGATCGCCCGCACGGTCAGGAAATTCGACAACCCGTTGTATGAGGACGAATTCAACGTCCATAATTTCCTTTTGCACCCGGACGTCCTGATCGGGCAAGCGCTCACGTTGCGCTACAAGCCGGTCAATCTCGACGTGCTGCCGCTTTTTATCACCCTGGTCGCCGCCGCACCGCTGGTTCTGTGGGCGATGGTGCGCCGCCCGAATCTCACCCTTCTCGGCTCCGTCATTCTCTATGTCCTGGCGCGGATGTTCGACTGGAATTTCGCTTCCTACCCGCCCGGGACCACCTGGTACTTCAATCCGTTCGCCTGGCAATTGATGTTCTTTTTCGCGGCATGGTGCGGTATCGGCGGCGCTGCCAAAATCTGGCCCATCATCCAGTCTCGCGCGGCGTTCATCATGGCGCTGGTGTGGATCGCGTTCGGGTTCCTGATCGTGATGAGCTGGCACGTCGCGTTCCTCGACGCCATGGTGCCGAAATGGATGATCAAGTTGATCTATCCGATCGACAAGACCGATCTCGACATGCTGCGGTTCACCCACTTCCTCGCCGTGGCGGTCGTCGTGTCGCGATATGTGCCGCGCGATTGGAAGGCGCTCAAGTCCAGATGGCTGCGCCCGCTGATCCTCTGCGGCCAGCATTCGCTTCCGCTCTTCTGTTTCGGCGTGTTCCTGTCCTTTGCCGCGCACTGGATCCTGATGCAGTACAGCAGGGGATTCTGGGAGCAATTGCTGGTCAGCCTGGGCGGCATCCTCATCATGGTTGCACTCGCATGGGTCCTGGATCGGGCGAGGAAGGTCCCGGACCTGTTCGTCGATGTGGCCGAGGTCGAGGAAGGCAAGATGGTGGTGCTGGAGCAGGGAAAGGCGTGATTTCCCTCAACGCATCAGAGCTTGTGTCCCTTCTGGCGTAGCGCGTCGGTCAGGCGCGCGCGCAGGTCGTCGGAGGCCTTGCGGCCGATATCCTGTCCGACCACGGCTGCCTGCTGTGCGATAATGGGCGACTTTTCAAGCAGCTTTTGCCCGGTCGGCTGACGATAGAACGCCTCGATGTCGCGCAGCTCGGAGGCCGAAAAATTGTTGGCGTAGATGGCAGCGATGGCATCGACCATCGACGAGTAATAGGGCGCAAACGCGTCGGCGACCGCCGGCAGCATGGCCTCGTAGTCGCGTTCGATCTCCGGCCTGTCCTGGGTCAGCGTGGGCTTGAGGGCGAGCAGGATTGCCGGCAACAGCGCCTTGTATTGATCGCCGAGCTTCATCGTCGTCACCAGACTGCGCGCCGCGGCCATGGCCTCAGGCGAGGGCGTCTGCGCGGGCGCGGCGGCGATCGAGCCGAAAAACACGCATGCGATGATCAAAAGACGTCTGGCCATGGTTTCCTCCAATAAACGCCCGCGATGCCGTATGGAAAATTGAACTCCCCCGCTAGTGTCCCGATTCCGAAGTTCGCATCAATGTGCGGCGGCCTCGTTCGCGAACTTCTGAACCGCCATACTAGCCTTTTCTCGCGGCAATACCCCTCCGCGCGGCCCCGGTGAGGAGAAGGTGCCTTTCGGCATCAGGTTTGTCCAGACGAGAGCTGGTCCAATTCGGGCCACTGGGCGCGCTGCGCGTATCGGGCGGGCGAGCACCGAAGGGGTGCTCGCCTATTCCTTTGCGCCCGGCCAAGGCTTTCGTCCGCAAGCCTTCGCGCCAAGGGAGGCGTACGCGACAAATTCCGGCAATGCTGCCGGCGCGGGCTGATGAAGTGATCGAATAGCGGGTTTTCGCGCTTTCGCTTTAGCGCAAACCCTCATAGACCATGAGCCCGCGCGCGACCCGTAGCTTGCGCAAGGCGCGGGGGACAAGGCGTTCCGGCGGCGGGTGGCCGAGATAGCGCCATGAGGTCAGCTTGAAATCGCGCAGGCCGCCTCCGCCGTTGTCAAACGGCGCGAGCAGTCCGGTCAGGCTGAGCGGGGCGTGCGCCCGATGGCTGAAAGGCAGCAGCAGCAATTCCAGGTGCGCCGGCGTGCCGTTTTCGGAAACCGCGGTGATGCCGGCAACTGCGGCGAGCATTTCCTCGGTCACGACCGTGATGATGTCCTCGATTTCCCGGCGGCCGTCCCCGGTGAACAGTTCCGAGAAGCTTCTATCCTTCAGATCGCGGCCGAGCAGGGCGCAGAGCCGCGTGCCGGCGACGCGAAACGGAAAGCGGGCGGCGGCATCGCAGGACAGTACGAAGATGTCGGGAAGCAGTTCGCGCACCGCTTCGGGCTCGATCTCACTGCGGTCGGGTGCCCGCGCACCGGCTCGCTTCGCGTCCCAATATGCGAAGAATTGCTGGTTTGACGGATGCTTCATGCCTGGCCTCGCCCCCGGTGCCTGGCGCTTTGGGACATCTCTGTCCCACTTTCGCGCACACGCATTCCCGGTTTCTGTTGTGCAAGACAGACCCTGCAGCGTCCATGCCGGAGCGGCCGTGGCGGCCGGCTTTGCGCGGTTAAGGTTAAGTTTACCATGGGCCGCCACAGGGTGTTTTAGTGCTAAAACATCCTGAGGTATGTGGTTGATTATATTGCTTTTTTTAGGCCGGCTGCGCTGTTAACCTGTGCTGGCTAAACCGCCACATGGCGGCCCGGCAATCAAAATTGCCTTATTGGGGCCGCCCAGCCGCAGGGGGCAAACAGTGCCGATAGTGAAATTAAGCCAAACCTTCGTGGACAAGCTGCGCGCGCCACATCCCACTGGAAAACAAGTGATCTATCTCGACACAGTCACCAAGGGCTTCGGTGTTCAGGTCTCGGGGACGACGACAGCAATCGACTACATCGCGCAGCGCGACCTACCGAGAAGGGTTCGTGGCGCTAAGAAGCAAACGAGACGCGTTAACATCGGCCCGACAAATTCCGGGCTACTTAGGCTCGAAGTTGCTCGCGAGCGGGCAGAGGATCTGTTGGACCAAATTCGGCGCGGCATAGACCCGAAGGCAAAGGCCGAGGCTGAGCCCGAGGCGGCGATGTACACGTTGCGCGAGGCTAAGGAGAGATATTTCGTCGCCAATAAGAAGCTGAGCGCGGGCAGCAAGCGCGCCTACGGGCAGATTGACCGTTATCTCGCAGACTGGCTGGACCAGCCGCTGTTGTCCATCAGCCCCGAAATGGTGGAGGAGCGGCATCAGACGATTGCGAACAATATCGCGCAGGGCGGGCGTTATGACGGGAAGGCGACGGCAAATGCAACGATGGTAACCCTCCGGGTTCTCTGGCGATGGGCCGCCAAGCGCATCACTCTGCCCGAGTGCCCCATTGCTCGGCTGCAGGACGAGGATCAGTGGTTTCCGAAGCAGCGTCGGACAAGCCGAGTGCCCGCGGAAAAGCTGCCCGCGTTCTATCAGGCAGTGTGCGCACTCGAGAACAGGACTTCACGCGACTTCCTGTTGCTCCTCATGTTCACGGGCTTTCGAAAGACCGAGGCAGCACAACTGAAGTGGACCGACATTGATCTCGTTCAGCGCATTGTCACGCTGCCCGCGCCCAACACCAAAACCAAGAAAATGATCGAGATACCGATGAGCGATGTCATCTACGACTTGCTGGTTTCGCGCCGCGCCCTCGGCGACAGCTCCGAGTACGTCTTCCCCGGCCGCCGAGCCGGCAAACCAATCAGCGACACGCAGCGCCCGTTTCAACACGTGAAGAAGACGACCGGCATCGCGGTCAGCGCTCACTCGCTGCGCCGAGGTTTCCTCAAGGTCGGGGCGTCCGCTCGCGTGAATATCGTGTGGCTAAAAGCGTTGTGCAATCACGCACTCCCTCCCGACGTTACGGCCGAGCACTACCTGGCCCCTGAGGTCGAGGACCTGCGCGAGCCTGCACAGCAGGTGTGTGACAAGATGCTCGCGCTCTGCAGCGTTCAGCCTGTCGTAGGGTCCAACGTGGCAAAGTTGCGCTAGGTGAGGGGACCTAGACGGCGGCGCGGCCGGGCTGAGCTGGTCAGACGTCGATCTCTTACGCAAGGCAATCGAAAGCCAACGAGCTGTTGACGCAGTACCTGCGCCGCACATTTGCCTCCGTCGCCGCCGATACGCCTGAGGTGAGTTGGCTTGCGCTAAAGCTCCTGCTCAACCACACAACAAGGGGCGACGTGACCGCTGGCTACGTGCAGATTTCAACTGAGCAGCTGCGGGTGGCAGTGCAGCGGGTGGCCGACAACATGTTGGCTTTGTGCGACGTGCAGCACATTGCTAAGGGTAATGTGGCACGGCTGCGCTAAAGCAACGGCTTTATCGCCCGTCCAAAACATTCTCGGCCGGAACTAAGATTTGCAGAACATCTTCGTCGAAGGTGCCAAGTTTTATTCCAAGACATAATCTGTCGAAATCAATCTTGAGTATCGCGGCGCCAAGGACCTTGACGAGATACTCGCCTCCGTGGGGCGAAGACTGGACAGAGAGCGATAGGTACGGCCGAGAATTGAGGCAAAATCCGGAGAACCAGAGTGCTGAAAAAGGCGGTCTGAAAATCGACAAAACCTTTGAGAGGGTTAGCGCCAATCCAGGCCGCTCTATTTCCCCGGGTGGTCACTACGGCTTAGTGGACGTCCTTGATGCCGATGATAGCATCGGCGTGATTAACGAACCTAATAAGGGCACGTACTTTGGTAGCTGCATCTTCCCATCCATTGGCTTGCCAACCGCCGATGGAGCCCGAATCTTGAAGATTATTTAGATAGATCGCGAGTTTATTAAGACCCACGAGCCCTGGGCGGGACAGTGTAAACGTGCACAAAAACCCGCCACCCTGAGGGATAGGCTCGGGATCAGCAACGAAGTCCGTCCTAGCCGTACCAATGGCTGGTGCAGAAGCATCGTTGGTCGCTTGGGGAACCGGAGCGATAACTTTGTCGGACGGACCTGATACCTTAACCTTCGGCTTGTCGGTAGGGCCAGGAGTCTGTGGGGCTTGCTGCGTCCTCTTAGTAGCTTTTTTATTCCCTTTGCGCCGTGCTGGCTTTGCCGATTTTTCGCGTGGTTCGTGAGAATCTTGTTTCGACTCCTCCGCTCGCTGTTGGTTCTCCGCATCGGTAAATTCGTCTCTCGTTCCGATCGCCATGTAGGCCATTTCCTCCATTGAAAAGTAGGAGGATGTAACAACGAAAAGGGTTCGAAAAATGACACGGCAATCTCGCTCATGTTAACACACTAGGAGAGGCGCAAGGTTCCCGAAAGGGACCAGGGACCTCTGCTTGGAACTTCCAACGCAACCGAATGGCCTTGAGGAGGAGGTTCGTGCCGCCATGATGTTTCAATTAACTTTAGATTTGCGCGGACGATCTGGCGTAGGCGCCTGATCGTACCTGGGTTCGCGTCCCCGATGGCGGTGCTGTCCATCATCACCGGCGGCGGCAAATGGGTGGAAATGACCATTCCAGCCGACCCGCCTCGACCCTTGGCCGCGCGGTGGTTCAATGCAAAAAAGGTGAGGGGGTTCGCCGGTCTCAGCACAGCGCCAGAACTTCCGCTCCGCGGTCAGGAGCAGATGCTGGTAGAGCGCTGGCCCAGCCGGTTCACCGACAACGTCGAATGGTGCGGAACCTTGTCGTCGAGATCGAGCTTGCAGAACCAGCGGTAAGCAAGATGCAGCGCCACTTCCTGGCACAACCGGCGCTCATGACGAATGCCGCAGCAGTAACCGACCAGGAGCATCCGGATCATCAGTTCGGGATCGACCGAGGGCCGGCCGATGTCGCTGTAAAACGCCTTAAGTTGGTCGTGCAAGTCGGCCAGAACGGCCGTCGCGAACACGTTGATCCGTCGCAACAGGTGCTCCGCCGGGATCACCTCGTCGAGGCTAAACTCGTAAAACAGCTGCCCTTGATCTCGGTCCTGCCGCCCCATCATCGCCGAATCTCCTGCCGCCTCCCATGCAGGAATCACTGTTCGCTCGGCTCCTCAACCCCTTTTTCGACAGCATCGACCCAAATGCGACATCAAGCCTCATTCGAGTTGGATGCCATTTCTGACTCGCCCCCGATTGCAGGTGGTAGTCTTTAGTGAATTGCACAAAGGCTTGGGGCCACATGCACGGGCGCGAGTTCATAACGCTTCGCGGTGTTGCGACCACCATGTGGCCGCTTCGTGTGCGTGCGGCGACAGCCGGCGCATGGGCGCCGCCAGATTTGCCGGCCTCAGCGGGAGTGGCCCATGCCCGTCACTAGCGCTCTGGTGATCGGCGGCAGTTTGGCGGGCATGTGCGCCGCCCGCGTATTGAGCGACGTCTTCGATAAGGTCACGATTATCGAGCGCGACGCCTATCCCTCGGCGCCCGACTTTCGACCGGGCATTCCGCAAGCTCGCCACGTTCACAACCTGCTCGCACGCGGACTGCGCGAGTTCGAGAGCTTCTTCCCCGGCTTCGAAGCCCGGATGCGTGAGCGTGGTGCGGTACCCGTGGAAACCGGCTGGGACACCGCGACGCTGTGGCCGCATGGATGGGCCCGGCGCGCTCACACCGGACTATGGCAACTCTACGCCAGCCGGCCACTTATGGAGGGTACTGTCCTCGAGTTTTGTAGACGTCTACCCAACGTGACCTTTCTCGAGCGTACCGAGGTGAGCGCGCTACGCGCCGCCGGCGGAAGCCAGCGCTACTGCACCGGCGTAGAGGCCCGCACCCGCGATGACGGGCAGACCCGCACGCTCGAGGCCGATCTAGTAGTCGATGCGAGCGGCGCACATTCAAAAAGCGGTGAGTGGTTGCAGCAGTTGGACCTAGCCGTGCCGGAGGATGAGATCGTTGAGGGCTATAGTGGCTACAGCTCAAGATGGTTCACAAGCGATGAGGCGTGGCCGTCGGAATGGTGGTGGAAAGTACTCTTTCTCCGCCTCGCTACGCCCGAGCGGCCGTATTTCATCGGCTTCTTTCCAATCGAGAGCCAGCGCTGGCTATTGAGCTACATCGGCGTGAACAAGTCATACCCGCCGCGGGGCGAGTCGGATTTCACCGCAGCCCTGGAGCGTCTCGCGACCCCGGTCGTGCATCAGATGGTGCGGCGCATGGAATCGATTTCGCCGGTTTATTCCAGTCGCGCGACGCGGAACCGATGGCGGCATTATGAGCGCTGGCGGACACCGCTGGACAGGTTCATCGCGATCGCCGATGCGGCCTGCTCGTTCAATCCACGATTTGGCCAGGGCATGAGCGCCGCCACGGTCTCAGCCCGGCTCCTGCAGGAGTGCCTCGCCAGGTACAGCGTCGCCGACTCACGCCTTCCGCGCGCTTTTTTTGCCGCACAGGCGCGTTTTCAGCGGACGCCTTGGCTGTTCGCGGCGGCCGACGATTTGCGGCTGCCGATGAGCGTAGGCAACCGGTCATTGTCGATACGGCTGTTCAACTGGTATCGGCTGCAGTTGGTGACCTGCCCCGACCGGCAGGTGGGCGCTCAGCTTGGCCAGGTGACTCAGTTCTTGCGGCCGATATCATCGCTGTTCGCACCGCAGATCGTCTCGCGTGCGCTCGTCGCATCGACTAGCCGGCGGATCAAGGCAATCGGGCGAAAGCCTTCATCGCCGTCCATTGCGCCGATGCCACCCGACGCGGAGGCACGGCCCGTCGTTCCTTAACTAACGGGATAACTTGCAAGGCGATAATTTTGCCCGATAAAATGTTGTAGGGAGTTGAGGCGCAGTTGCGGCTCTCGTCGTTT
>NZ_DATMLW010000048.1:0-4304 GCF_035570375.1 Bradyrhizobium sp.
TGCGGCCGTCTCGTTGATTTAAATAAATCCGCAAATTCCGCTATTGCACTGTGTGCCACGTAGTGATAGAGGCCGAAAAGATTGGTCTATCTGGGTCAACCAATACTCTGCGGCGGAGGCACGGAATGTCGACATTGGACGAGATCACCAAGGAGAAGCAGCGGATCAGCGAAGCGCTTGCGCGCGTCGACATGCAACGCGACAAGCTCGCCAGTCAACTCGGCGAACTGGAGGCGACCGAGCGTGTGCTCGCGCGCTACAGCAAGGGCACGGAGATAAAGAAGACCACCTCAGCCAGAACGCCGACTACGGCAACCAAGGCGGCGGCTCCAGCGCGACGACACGGGCGCCCGCCCACGACGACCGCAAAAGCCGCTGGCCGCAAGCGCAGTTCGTCGAACCTCGGCGACCAGATCCTCGCGCTGGCAACCGGCAAGACGCAGCAGGAAATCGCCGCTGCATGCAAGGGCGCTCGCCCCAACCATGTCGGCGCCGCGCTTGCCCGGCACAAGCGCGCGGGCCTCATCGAAGAGCGCGATGGGAAACTCTACGCCATACCGTCAACCAGGACGGACCAACCGGCCGCGTTCTGACGACCGGCGGCAGCAGGACTCCCTAACGACCTGCTTGCAGAACTCTCATTGCGGGAGAGCTTAAATTTCGGTCCATCGCACGGGGGGCCGAAGGTTCGAATCCATCTCCCTCCAGCGCAGAGTCTGCTGCGAACCTGACTTCCTCGATCATGGTTGGCGCCGACGCTCGCTCGCAGACAATAGACGAGCTTCGTCTTCGTAGGATGAAGAACCAGCCTACAGGCCCTGAATCGGACCTCCCGGGCATTCCTGAGCCTGCGAGCTTCTTCTTCGCTTCGGCAGTGGCAAATAATGTCATCCGCGTATCTCTCGAAGGGGATGGAGGGGAAACTCCGCGCCATCCACCTGTCAAAAGTATAGTGCAGGAACAGATCAGCCCGGACGGGGCTGACCACCCCACCCTGAGGCGTCCCTGCCGTACCCGGGACGACGCTACCGTCCCCCATTTCGACGGGAGCTTTTAGCCCGATCCTGCTCGCCGAGCAGGTAGAGCGTCTCGACGGTTTCCTCGGTGAGACAGACGATCCGCTGCGGTGGAAACATTTCCCCTCCGGCCAGCCGCCGAAACTCAGACGCCGATGGGTTGCCTCGAGCGGCAGATGGACGAAAAGCACTCGCGCCGGCCCCCCGATCGTGCGTGTGCGGTGGCCGCGGCTGCCGACATCATCGGCAAGGAACATTTCTCCGCTGCTCCAACGATGCGTCGTTCCGTCACTCACCTCTACTTCAACGGTGCCGGAAAGCACGATCACCAGCTGCCGCCGTGAGGCTGGGTGCCAATCCTGATCGAGGTCCTCCGGCATTTCGGCCAGCATCGTGCTCGGTGCCGTCACCGTCGCGGAACGGCGAACGTGTCCGAATGCGTCGGTCGGCGCATTGTCGATCGGGATATCGACGTCGACAAACTGCGACCCGCCATCGGATGTCGGGATAAAGCGAACGAGCTTCATGATGTGCCTCAAATCCCTTTGAACTGGCCTTTGCGCTTTTCCATGAAAGCGCGGCGAGCCTCTTTGGCGTCCTCGGAATTCTGCAGGATGCCGCCGGCGCTGGAGGTCATCACCATCGTCGTCTCAAGGGTGCTGTCCAGCGCGGCGCGCATGATGCGCTTGCTGATCGCGCAGGACCCCCGGCACGGTCAAATAATCGGGATGTAGACCGTGTTGTACCAGTCGTTGAACTCTTCCTCGACCGCGCCGGGAATGTCGATGCGTCCCATCTGCAGCACGGGGGCCATTTCCATCGTCTGCTCGCTCGGATCGGTGTGCACCGGGAAGATCTGGCGATAGGCGTTGCGCAGGAAATTGCGCCCGACCCGGCTGGTGCCGATCTTCGCACGCTGTGACGAAAACATCCGCGAACGGCTGCTCCGCAAGGGCAGCATCCGTCAGCAACTCGAACTGTCGAGCGAGGCCGAGCCCGACTTCCTGCCGGTCGTGAAGCTGTTCACGCCCGATGCCGCCTGCACCTGGCTCCTGACCGAGATCGATCCGGACGATCCGGATATCGCCTTCGGCCTGTGCGACCTCGGCATGGGCACTCCGGAGATCGGCTCGGTGAGCCTATCGGAGCTCGCGTCCATACGCGGCAGGCTCAATTTGCCCGTCGAACGCGATCTGTATTTCACGGCAACCAAGACGCTCTCCGCCTACGCCGATGAGGCGCGGGCCCATGGCGCGATCAAAGCTTGAAAGGAGGGCGCGCCATGACCACGAACATCACCGCCGAGCATAAAGCCATCTTCGAGGCGCTCACATCAGGCGATTACCGCAACTTCGCCCTGTTCTCCTGCTTCGTGAACGGCGAACCGGCTGCCGCGATCGTCGCCGTCAATCCAGACGGCGACGGCTACGCCATCACGCCGCTCTTCGTCAGCGTCACGCCCTCACTGGAGCTCACCGACCACGACGGACGCAACGCGGCGAATAATCCATCCGTGCCGGTGCCATAAATTTTTTCGGGTTTCAGACTTCATAGCCCGGGCGGTTTCCCCGCCCGGGCTAATTCTCGTCTGCGAACAGCCGAACGCCCTTAACTTCACCCTGAACTTCCGGCCACCATTGGTTTTTCCGTGACCGCTCATGCGTTGTTATCAGCAACGATCTGCCGCCCAATGGCAGCCGATTCCTCGTCGTCGACAACGGGCGTGAGATCGATGTCCATGTAAGGATTCCACTGGCCGATCCAGCGGTGCACGGCGGCAAGGTCATCCGATTCTACAATCGCTACGCCGGTGCGGCCTGACATATCATGCCAGCGGCCAAGCAGCTTCCCGCCTGCGGGGATGTTATTCGCCCGCTCCTGTGGCGACATCGAACTCCACCGCTTGTACACAGTGATCCAATGATCCTGATCGATGCTCCAGTTCACCATGAATTTCATAGAAGCCTCCTGCTTGATGGTTGATCTTTCGCTTGACGGTTCAGCGCTGTCCTGGGCCGCACCTGTTTAAGGCCCGCTCTCCATCACATCTTGTGGCCGAGGTGATCGGCTTTGAGAGCGGCGCGCGCTATGCTTCGATACTATCGTCCGCCACGCGGCGAAGGTAAATAGGATCGCGTCGGCGGCGCGCCCGATGTGTCGCCTTGCGCGGGTGTTCAGCGGCATCTATGCCGAAGAGAGGAGGACGCCATGCCCAAACCGGTCACTTTCTTCAGCGAGGGGGTCAAGCTTGCCGTCGATCTCTATCTGCCCGACGATCTGGCGAGGGGCGAGAAGCGCGCCGGGATCGTGCTCTGCCACGGCTATACCGGGGTGCGGAATATCTATCTGCCGGATAATGCCCGTGTGCTGACAGAGGCCGGATACGTCGTCCTTAATTTCGATTACAAGGGATGGGGCGACAGCGAAGGGCCGAAGACCCGGCTCGCGCCCTACAGCCGGGTTGCCGATGTGCAGGCGGCGCTCACCTTTCTCGCTGCCCAGCCGGAGGTCGCGGCGGACCGGCTCGGCATCTATGGCACGAGCTATGGCGGGGCGACCGTGGTTTGGGTTGCCGCCGTCGACCCGCGCGTCAAATGCACGGTCTCCGTGGTCGGGATCGGCAACGGCGCGCGCTGGATGCGCAGCGTGCGGCGGCCTGATGAATACTATGACCTGTTGGAGCGCGCCGCGGCGGATCGCACACGGCGCGCGCTGGAAGGCGCTTCCGAATTCGTGGAACGTGCCGAGATCCTACTGCCTGACCGCCAGTCGGCCGAACTCGGCATGGCCGCCCGCCGCAATAACCCGGCTGCCGTCAGCACCATCCCACTCGAATTCATCGATGACACCTTGAGCTTCAATCCGGAGTGGGTGGTCGACAAAATCGCGCCATGGCCGATCCTGTTCATCACCTCCGATAATGATCGGCTGGTCCCGCCAGCTGAGAGTGAAGCGCTTTACGCCCGCGCCGGTGAACCGAAAAAGCTACTCGTGCTTCAGGGCTACGGCCATTACGAGGTCTATGAAGGCGAGGCTTTCCGTGAAGTGATGGCGGCCACGACCGACTGGTACGCGCGGTACATTCCGGCCAGGAAATAACAGCAGCAGGTCAGCTTAAGATTGCAGCGGGACGGTCTTGGCGGGCTCAACCGAGTAGAGACGCCGCCCGAACTGGCTATGCCTCGACATTCCGTCATGCGCCGCTGCTTCATTTCGGCGCTAGCGCGGTAGTGTCATTGTCGCCGGCTGTGGAACCCACTGTAGTAATCGCACCTTGCTTAAGTTCGC
>NZ_DATMLW010000049.1:0-2512 GCF_035570375.1 Bradyrhizobium sp.
ACCGGCTCAAGCTGGGCCTATTCGGCGCCAACTGCTCCTCCGGCCGCGCGGTCACTACGGTCCCGGAGCGCTGGTCCGGGAGTTGGCCCGACTGCGTCAAGCTGGCGCAGATGGCCGACCGGGCAGGCATCGAGTTCATGCTGCCGATCGGGCGCTGGAAGGGCTATGGCGGAGACACCGATTACCAGGGTGCGACGTGGGAGACGGTGACCTGGGCCTCCGGGCTCTTGGCCAAAACCGAGCGGCTCGTTGTGTTCGGAACCGTGCATGCGCCGCTGATCCCGCCACTGATTGCCGCCAAGGAGTTTGTCACCGCCGACCACATCGGCGAAGGTCGCTTCGGTCTCAATCTCGTGTGCGGCTGGAACGAGGGCGAGTTCGAGATGTTCGGCGCGACATTGCGCGATCACGAGGCGCGCTACGACTACGCGCAGGAATGGCTCGATATCGTCAAATTGGCCTGGTCTCGGCGCGAGGATTTCGAATTCGATGGACGTTTCTTCCAATTAAAGGGCGTGCGGGCCCAGCCCAAACCCTATGGCGGGACGCGTCCGTTGATCATGAATGCCGGCGCGTCGGCGACCGGCCAAGCGTTCGCGATCCGAAACTGCGACGCGCTGTTTTCGACGATATCGCGCGGGATCTCGTTCGAGGAAACGGCGGGTCACGTCAGTAGCGTGCGGGCGCTGGCCCAACAGGCGGGCCGAGAGATCGATGTTTATACAGTCGGGGTCGTCACCTGCCGGCCCACGGCACAGGAGGCGCAGGATTATTACCGGCATGCTGTCGTCGACAATGCCGATTGGGCGGCGGTCGACAACATTCTGGCGATGAAGAACATCACGCCGCAAATGCACCCGCCCGAAGAGTTCCAGCGCATCCGCAATCACCAGGCCAACGGCATGGGTGGGCTGCCATTGGTCGGCGACCCGGATTCGGTGGCACGCGACATGACGCGACTGACCGCACTGGGGCTCAAAGGCATCGCGGTTTCGTTTGTCAACTATCTCGACGAATTACCGTATTTTTGCGCCGAGGTGTTGCCGCGTCTCGCGCGCTCGGGGCTGCGCGATGGCGGCACAGCGGGGCGGCCGCGTGCGCTCTAAGCCGGGACGATGATCGGCAGAGGATATGCCGATACCTGACAGCGCCGTACAAGTGTCGGTGCAATTTCCTCGCATTTAGCGCCGCCGACGGCCGCTCGCGATTGTATCCGCAAGCGCGGCATGCTGGTGAACGCGAGCCGCCAGGCGACCTCATGAAAGAGGTCGAGTGCGCCGGGCGCGGCCCTCTCATGCTTGGCTGGCCAGCTTCTTCAGGCGACAGGATGCGATTGGGAAGCCGCCGATCGGCGCCGGCGGGGCGCCACCCTCGGCCATATAAGACCGGTGAACAGGGACGGAGGCGCTCCCCGCGCTCGCGATCATTTTGCTCCCGATGCTTGATTTGTCGGGGAGGTCGTTTCGCGTGAGCAGGAGGTCTCGTTTTGGCGCTACTTATCGCTGATGAAACCCGTCTCGTTCAAATATGTTGCGCCCCACACTGTTGACGATGCGCTCGATCTTCTCGCTACACACGGCGATGAAGGAAAGATCGTGGCCGGCGGACAGAGTCTTGTGCCGGCGATGAGTTTTCGGCTCGCCCCAACCGGTGCTTGTTGAGTTCAGGGGGCCAAGAGTCCGGCTGCTCCGGGTTTTCCAGGTTTTCCGATGAATCGATGACGACCAGAAGCACCGCTCTCTCTGAAAGCAGCCGCGTGCCCGGCGCGTGATGCAGGTCAGACTTGATCTGATCTATTTTCGCTCGAAGGGGTTCGTCAAAGCACGCCGGCGGTGTTCACTCCGGCGGCACCGACACTTCCCCTCCGGCAAGCAATGAAATCGGTCGTGGCACCCGGCGTTGCGGGGCCGACCTGGGCGCCCATAGCGTCGAGCATCCTGTCCATGCCTGGGGGCAGCCCTGCCCTAATTCGCCTTGTCCACCCCGCCCGGGAAGGCGATGGTCGCGGCGAGGATCGCGGTGAGGCGGCGAGTGGCGGTCATCGTTGACCCAGACCTAATTCCCGCGCCCAGATTAACCCAAAATCCCCCGTTCCTCACTCCTTCTTCAAGGGGCCGTTTGCGGCGGCGCGGTGTTTTGCAACAAACTGTTAGATCAGCCTGGAACGCATTTACTAGCCAGGAGGCTGCCATGCCCACCTATATCGTCGGCGATATCCACATAAGCGACCATGCTTCCTATCAGGCTCATCTGCCGCGCGCGCTGGCGACGATTGCGCGCTTTGGTGGGCGCATCGTCGCTGGTGGCGGCAAGATCGATCTCCTGGAAGGCGACCCAATGCCGGAACGGATCTTTATCATCGAATTTCCCACCGCCGATGCGGCCCGACGATGGTATCAGTCCGATGACTATCAGGAGGCGTTGAAAACGCGGTTGTCAGCATCGCACGGCCGCGTATTTCTGATTGAGGGTAACGAAATATCTAGTGCGGTTCCCGTGGCCGGTTTAGACG
>NZ_DATMLW010000050.1:0-2954 GCF_035570375.1 Bradyrhizobium sp.
CCACTTATTGCGATGGAGCGCGCCAGCGCGTCCGGCTTGACAGGCCAAAAATGCGGTTTGTGTTCGCATCGCCGACCGTCTGCACTTGTCGAGAATTTTCGGTTATGAGCCCGACTGACGTACCGGACATTTTTCGATTGCCACAATCATAGATGCTGTTCATTCCCTCCGGAGAGCATGCCCATCGTGCTGTCGTTGTAAGGCTTGGAGAAAAATCTGGCTCCCACGGGCAAGTGGCCTTCATCGACAATATTCTTGCCGGACACCACGATCAACTTCACCGGCGGCCAGCGCTTTCGGATGTAATGCGACAGCTTGATCCCGTCCATCGAGCCCGGCATGCTCACATCGGTGGACACCAAATGGATGTCAGAGCGGCCTTCAAGGACCTGGATGGCCTCGTCGGCGCTGCTGGCCTCGAGCGCCTCGAAACCAGCAGGAGACAATGTCCACAGTACACATGCGGATATATGACTATCTTCCACCACTAGTACATCGATTTCTTGAATCGACTCATATCATTTGGCCTCGGCAATTCTCCACTTCCATGTGTGGACGACGGGGCGGCGGTTGATCCGGTCGATTTCGGCGAGGATTCTCTGGCCCAGCTCCGGCAGGGAAGCGACGCGGATATGGCGAAGCACGGAGCGGGCGAGCTTGGAGAAAAATCCCTCGACGAGATTGAGCCAGGAGCCGTGTTTGGGCGTGTAGACGAGCGTGAAGCGTCCTTTGGGCTGCTGGGCGAGCCAAGCCATCGTCTCCTTGGATTTGTGGGCGGAGTGATTGTCGAGGATGAGCTTGATCGCGGTCGCGGGCGGATGGGCGGCGTCGAGCTTTTTCAGGAATTTGACGAATTCGCGCGAGCGATGTCTCCGCTCGACGCTGGCGTGGACGACGCCGGTCATCAGATCGATGCCGGCCAGCAGGCTCTGCGTCCCCAATCGAACGTATTCGTGATCGCGTGCGACGGTCCGATGACGCATGGGCTTGGGCGGCAGGTCGGGCGCCTTGTTGGCGAGCGCCTGGATGCCCGGCTTCTCGTCATAGGAGATGATCGCCACAGCAGGTGTTGGCGCGGGCGTTTCCTCGCTTCGGGCTTTCGCCGCCTGTTTCAACTGTTCGACCTCGCGATAGACGGAAACGACCTCGGCCATCTTCGCGTCAAAGTCGGGATCGCGGCGTTCGAGGTAGTAGCGCAGTTTGTGCGGTTTGACTTCGGGCGCGGCCAATATCTTGCACAAAGTTCCCTGGGCGAGACGGGCCAGACAGGCGTATCCGGCAGCCACAGCCCGCTCGCGCACGTGCTCGGCCAGCAGCCGGGTCGTCCACACTTCGTGCGGATAGCCAAAATCCTTCGGCTTGCGGCAGGCCAGATCGACGACGAACGTGCGCGCTTGGCTGGTGATGGTCGGCTCGCGCCCGGGACGCGGACTGTCGTCGAGAGCCGCCATGACGCCGAACTTGCGCGCCCGTCGCAAACATCGCTCGACGGTCTGGTGCGTCACCCCGATGGCTCGCCCGGTCGCATAGAGCGACGGCTTCTCGCGATAGGTCAACAAGATGCACGCCCGCTGGACGTGGTTCGCCGGTTCCGTTCGCGAACGCGAGACGCACGCGAGATCAGACAACTCCTTCTCCGAAAACGGCACTTCGATCACACGCCGAGGCGCGGCCATAACCATTTCTCCATCCGCCAATCCACCAAAAGGAGATATGGATATCGTCAAACCGAAAGGGAATCCCCCCGATGCGTGCGGATTCATGGAATCGATACACTAGTCACGTAACCAGATTTACGCCGTAGGCAAACGCGCAACATTACCCAGGCGAGCAAGAATCGGGGAGTGAGGCAGGCGCGGGGCGAGGTGAGCTGAAGCGTGCGGGGGGCTCGCCCCAACCCCTCATGGGCAGATATACTTTCCCCCGTCCGGCGCCTTGAAGCAGCCGACCGATTCGGGAAACAGCGTCTTCGGCAGCCACAGCACGACGTCTGGGAAAAAGATCGCGAAGGCGATGGTCGCGAAGAAGATCACGTAGATCGGCAGCGACGCCTCGAGTGCTTGGGAAAAGCGGGCGCCGACGAACTTCGAGGCCATCAGCAGCGACAGTCCGTAGGGCGGGGTGATCAGGCCGAACGCGAGCGTGATGATCAGGACGATGCCCATGTGTACGCCATTGATCGAAGCCTGGTCCGTGAGCTGGTTCACCACCGGCATGAAGATGATGATCGCGGGAATCGGCTCGATGAAGTCGCCGACGATGGTGAACACCAGCACCAACAGGAACATGATCGCGCGCGGATCGCTGCCGGCGACGTCGCCGATCCAGCCCGCGACCACGATCGGGCCGCGCAGATAGGCCAGCAGCCAGCCGAACGCGGACGCGGCGGCGATGGTGATCAGCGGCAGCGAATAGATCAGCCCAGCCTGCACGAAGTCGCGCCATACGAGGCGCATATGGCCCGGATTGAGCAGCGGAATCACCACGATGAGAATGTAGGCGACCGCGACCACGCCCGCCTCGGTCGGCGTGAACCAGCCGGTCATGATGCCGCCGAGCAGGATCACCGGGATCAGCAGCGGCAGCGCCGCGGCGCGCGTCGCGGCGACGAGATTGCTGAGGCTCGACCGCGGCCGGCGAAAGCCGACCGGTCCGAAGAAGTAGCAGAACAGCATGAGGCCGAGGCCGACCATCACCCCCGGCAGGATGCCGGCAAGGAAGAGCCCCGCGATCGAGACATTCCCTACCGCGCCATAGACGACCGCCATGATGCTCGGCGGCACCTGATTGGCGATCGTCGAGGCGGCGGCGATCAGGGCCGCGACGAACGCAGGGGAGTAGCCTTCGCGAGCCATCGGCCGCGCCATCGTACGGCTGAGCACGGCTACGTCCGCGGAGGAAGAGCCCGACATGCCCGAAAAGAACATGCTGAATACGGTGGTGACCTGCGCGAG
>NZ_DATMLW010000051.1:0-61912 GCF_035570375.1 Bradyrhizobium sp.
GGCTGCCGGAAAGCCCAAGCTGGTCGCCTTGATCGCCGTCGCTCGCAAGCTGCTCACAATCCTCAACGCCATGCTCAGGACCAAAACGCCATGGCAACCCGCTTGACAGCCAACACAGTCGCTCACCCCAACCCTCTCCCATCGAAGTCGGATTTATCCGACTTCGAAAGTTGAACATGCCCAACTCGGGTAAACCCGAGTTGGGTGGGAGAGGGAGCACACTTTTGTTGCAGGAAGAGCTCGAATCTAACTTCATCGCGCTTTAGCCCTTCCAGTGCAGCACGCAGATCAGCGTGAACAGCCGGCGGGCCGTTTCGAAATCGATCCGCACCTTGCCTTTCAACCGTTCCTGCAGGGTGCGCGAGCCTTCGTCGTGAATTCCACGCCGGCCCATGTCGATGGCCTCGATCTTGTCTGGGGTCGCGGTACGGATCGCCTCATAGTAACTGTCGCAGATCATGAAATAGTCCTTCACGATCCGCCGGAACGGCGTCAGCGACAACAAATGCGCCACGACCGGCGCGCCGTTCTCGTGGCGGATGTCGAAGACGAGGCGGTTGCCGGTGATGCTGATGTGCAGCGTGAACGGGCCGTCGTTGACGCCCTCGGGCGCGAACAGATTCTGCTCGATCAGGTCATAGATGGCGATCGCGCGCTCGTGCTCGATATCCGGCCCCGAACGTCCGATCGACTCCTCGTCGAGCGTCACCGCGACGATGCGGTTTTGCGTGTCGTCCCCTGGCGGCAGTTTGGTCATGACAGATTGAGGCGCAGTCCGATCGAACGCGCGTGCGCCTCGAGGCCCTCGGCCTCGCCCAGCGTCATGGCCGCCGGGCCGAGCGAGCGGAGCTGGTCGGGTCCGCATTTGAGCACCGAGGTGCGCTTCATGAAGTCGAGCACGCCAAGGCCGGATGAGAACCGCGCCGATCGCGCCGTCGGCAATACGTGGTTGGAGCCGCCGACATAATCGCCGATCGCTTCCGGGGTGTGGGGTCCGAGAAAGATCGCGCCGGCATTGCGGATTTGCTCCGCAAGCGATTCCGGGTCCGCCGTCATGATCTCCAGGTGCTCGGCGGCGATCGCATTCGCCAGTTCGATCGCCTCGCCGATAGTGTCAACCAGAATGACGGCGCCGAAATCGTTCCACGAGGCGCGCGCGATACGAGCGCGCGGCAGGAGCGAAAGTTGCACCTCGATCGCGCGCTCGACCTCACCCGCCAGCGCCGCATCGTCGGTGATCAGGATCGACTGGGCGTTGACGTCGTGCTCGGCCTGCGCCAGTAGATCGGCGGCGATCCAGTCTGCATTGGCGGTCCGATCGGCGATGACGAGCACCTCTGAAGGTCCGGCGATCATGTCGATGCCGACCTTGCCGAACACCAGCCGCTTGGCAGCCGCCACATAGGCATTGCCGGGCCCGACGATCTTGGCGACCGGCGCAATGGTCGCGGTACCGTAGGCGAGCGCCGCCACCGCCTGTGCGCCGCCGACGCGATAGATTTCGGATACGCCGCCAAGATGCGCCGCCGCGAGCACCAGCGGATTGAGCTTGCCGTCGGGCGAGGGCACCACCATCACCAGGCGGGGAACGCCGGCGACCTTGGCCGGCACCGCGTTCATCAGCACCGAGGACGGATAGGCGGCGGTGCCGCCGGGAACGTAAAGGCCGACCGATTCGATCGCGCTCCAGCGCCAGCCGAGCTCGACACCGAGCGCGTCGGTGAAGCGTTCGTCCTTCGGCAATTGCCTGCGGTGGAAAGTCTCGATCCGTTCGCGGGCAAGCTCAAGCGCCTCCATCGTCGTCCGGTCGCAAGCCTTCACCGCTGCCGCGATTTCGTCCGTGCCGATGCGCAGGTGCTGTGCATCGAGATCGAGCCGATCGAATTTGCCCGTCGCCTCGATCAACGCCCCATCGCCGCGCCTGGCGACATCCTCGACGATGGCGCGGGTGGCGGCCTCGATATCAGCGGCAACCTCGCGTTTCATCGCGAGGAATTCGGCAAATTCCCTGGTGAAGTCGGCGCTGTTTCTGTCCAGTCGAACAGGCATGGTGGCTTTCCGGCGGCGGTCCAAAGCATGATTCCGAAAGGCGGAACCGGTCTTCCCAAAAGACCATGCTTAGACAACAAATTAAAGCGCGATCGCGATTCGACGCAAAAACGAGCGCGCTTTGAGGGGCAAGGGCCCTCTGCTCAATGGCGCGACGGCCCATCGCCGTCAACCCTTCGATGGCTGCCGCTAACCGCCCCGCGCCGGCGGCGGCACGTCATTGCCGGAATCGCCGGCACCTAGTGGGAGTGGATTTGATATTCGCTACCCAATGTTAGAATCAGACCACCAGATCGTCGACGCCGAGGTCGCACAGCTCGCATTCCAGGCATTCGACATCCAGCCGCAGCGCCTCGCCGCGGCTGAACATCAGGACCGCGCTGCCGCCGGGCGCCTCGGCCGGGTGAAACTCGATCCCGACCAGTTCCAGCACCTTGTCCGGCGTCGCCAGATCGATATTGCGCGACTTGCAGGCCAGCACGCGATCAAAACGCAGGGCCGCGATCAGGCGGCGCGGCGAGGTTTCGCCGGCCAGCGTCTGTTCCCAGTCCAGCCGGTTCATGCCGATCACCAGCCGCTTCTCGCCCTGGCGCCAGACAATATCGGAGGTCTGGACGCGGGCGTCCTGTACATGGGTGGAAATGACCGCGAGGTCCTCGGTATCGAGGGCGATCAATTTGAGTTGGGGCGACACCGATCCGCCTGCATTTAGTGCGGCGAATTTGAAGTTCCTATCGGTATCGCGGCAGGTTCGTGACAGGAACTTCAAATTCAAGGCCGCTACTCAAATTAATAAGTTGCTAGAGCCTTTTCGGTTCTGATTGAATCAGAACCGAGGCTCTAATCTTTTGTTTTGACGCGCTTTCTTCACGCGAACCGGTATCCACTTCGCTCGAAAACGCTATAGAGCTCCTTTGAATCCGAGGTTCGCATCAGAGGTCGCCGCGATAGCTTGCGAACTTCGGAATCGGAGCTCTAGTCAGTCGCTGATGCGCTCGATGGAAGCGCCGCACGCCGACAACTTCTGCTCCAGCCGCTCAAATCCGCGGTCGAGGTGGTAGACGCGGTTGACCATGGTCTCGCCTTCGGCGGCGAGCCCGGCGATGACCAACGACACCGACGCGCGCAGGTCGGTCGCCATCACCGGCGCGCCGCGCAACTTTTCGATGCCGTGAATGGTGGCGGTTTCGCCGTCGAGCTGAATCCGCGCGCCGAAACGCGCCAGCTCCTGCACATGCATGAAACGATTCTCGAAGATCGTCTCGGTGATATGCGAGGAGCCCGTGGCGCAAACCATCAGCGCCATCAGCTGGGCCTGCAGGTCGGTGGGAAAGCCCGGAAACGGCGCGGTCGAAACCCGCACCGGATTGATGGCCGCACCGTTGCGGGCGACCCGGATGCCTTCGTTGTTGACGGTGACCTCGGCGCCGGCCTGCGACAGCACGTCGAGCGCGGATTGCAGAAGTTCCGCACGCGCGCCGCTGAGCAGGACGTCGCCCCCGGTCATCGCCACCGCCATCGCGTAGGTGCCGGTCTCGATGCGATCGGGAAGCACGGTGTGTCGCGCGCCGTGAAGCCTGCTCACGCCTTCGACCGTGATGCGGGGGGTACCGGCACCGTAGATGCGCGCGCCCATCTTGTTCAGGCAATCGGCGAGATCGAGGATTTCCGGCTCTTGCGCGGCGTTGGTGATGACGGTCGTGCCATTCGCAAGGCTTGCCGCCATCACGGCGACATGGGTGCCGCTGACCGTCACCTTGGGAAAGTCGATCGTTGCGCCCTTGAGACCTCCTGGCGCGCTTGCGACCACATAGCCGCCGTCGATGGCGATCTCGGCGCCGAGCTTTTCCAGCGCCAGGATCAGGAGATCGACCGGCCTCGTGCCGATGGCGCAGCCGCCGGGCAGCGAAACCCGTGCCTCGTGCATTCGCGCAAGCAACGGCGCGACCACCCAGAAACTGGCGCGCATCCGCGATACCAGCTCATAGGGCGCGGTGGTATCGATGATGTTGGCCGCCGAAATATGCAGGGTCTGGCCTTGATATTGCCGGTCGCCGGGCCGCTTTCCCACCGAGGTGATGTCGACGCCGTGATTGCCAAGAATGCGCTGCAGCTGGGCCACATCGGCGAGCCGCGGCACGTTGTCGAGGATAAGCGTCTCGTCGGTCAGGAGCGCCGCGATCATCAGCGGCAGCGCCGCGTTTTTAGCGCCTGAAATCGCAATGGTGCCGTTGAGCTTGTTGCCGCCGACGATGCGAATGCGATCCATGCCGAAACCTGCTCTTGCGATGCATAAAGTATTAGAGGAAGGCATTCTGCCCGCAAAAGCTTCGAAGTTTGCGGCTATTTGATGGGACTGACGGCAAAGGCGATTGATATTTCCACAGCGTGCTGGAATTGGCACAGGCCTGGCGTTAATCGCATCATGATCCCGACCCCGCCGGGGCCCGCGAATGGGCTTTCAAATCGAGCCATTATTCGCGCAAAGCACACCCTCCGCGATGGCTGCCAGGGAGGGTGAGATCGAAAGCGGTCTTACGCCGGGCGGAAGCGCCGCACCGCGCCGATAACCGCGATGACAAAAAATACCAGCACGAGGCCCTGGACGACGGCGAAGGGCGGCTCGCTCGGCGGCACGCTCGGGGCCAGCGCGTGCAGTGGGCCGATCTTGAGGAAGCTCTGGATGACCAGCACGAAGACGTTGAGATAAAGCGCGATCATCGCGGTCAGCGTATAGATCCAGCGCCACGCCCCCGAGAGCTTCATGCCATAAAGCGCGACACAGGCGATGGCGAGCATGACCAGCGAGACGATGCCGACCATGTGCGAGGGTAGCAGCTTGTCGAACGGAAACAGGAAGCCGGTGACGCTGGTCAGTATCGTGGAGAGCAGGAACAGCGCGGTCATGCCGGGCATTCGATGTGAGCCGAAAAGCCCGAACAGAACGATGAAGCCGGTCACAATTCCGATCAGGCTGATGATGACATGCACCATCGTGAAAGCAGACAGGCTCAACCCCAAGACCATGACGCGCTCCCCTCTTCGAATCTCTGACAAATGCTACGGCTGCCGCTCCAAAAAAGCTACACGTGCTGCTCGGAGCAGTGGCGCTCCGTGCGCGGGCATATCCTGATCCGCCACCGGATCATGCTCTAACGGCCAAGAAATTCGACGAGCTTGGGGATTACTTGGTCAGGGGCTTCTTCCATCAACCAGTGCCCCGATCCTTTGACGAGAACGCCTTCGACCTTCGTCGCCACCATCTTGCCCTGCTCGATCAAGAATGGTCCGCTGGCCCTCTCTCCCGAAAGAACCAGCACTGGCATGGTCAGCCTCGTCCTGGCAAAGCCGGCAAAGTCTTCGGCGTCTTTGGCAAAGGCGCGGAAGACCTCCATTCCGGCGGCCATGTGCCCCGGCTGCGCGTAGGCATTCGCATAGATTTCGCGGTCTTCTTCAGACACAGATTTCTGGGGATCGGCGGCGAAGTCGTTCCAGAAATGTTCGAGATAAGTCCGTTCGCGCCCTGTGACCAGCGCCAGTGGCGTCTTGCCGTAGAAATGGAAATGCCAGAGGTCGCGCAGCAGAAACACACTATTCCAGTCACCGACGCCCGGCAAAAATGCTTCTATAAGCACAAGCCGGTCTACGGCCTGCGGATATTGCGCGGCAAGTGCGTAGGCGACCATCAGCCCGATGTCGTGCCCCACCAGGCGAACCCGGTCGAGTTTGAGGCTGTTGAGAAGTGCATGGACATCTTGCGCCATGGCGGCCTTGGTATATCCGTCCGCAGGCGCCGCAGATTGACCAAAGCCGCGCAGATCCGGCGCAATCACGGTGTGTCTGCCCGAGAGTTCGGCGATTAACGGCCGCCACATATGGCTGGTTTGGGCAAAGCCATGCAGCAGTACGACGGGGTCGCCCCTGCCCGCGGCGAGATAATGCAGCCTGATCCCGTTAACGTCGGCGAAATTGCTTTCCATCTGGTGCTCCTTGCCGCGTTGAAAAAGGCGCTTTCAAACATAGCGCGGGATGAGACTCTTGCACGGAGTTTTCGCATCGGCCGATCCAAACGCGGGAGCATCGATTGGCACGGGCTCCGGGCGAGCGACATAACCGGCGCGGAGTCAAAGCGCGGGCTTTGCGGTATCGCCGAGATAGCCGTGCAGCGCGGCAACCACCTGGGCGCCTTCGCCGATCGCACCGCCAACCCGCTTGACCGACCCCGAACGCACGTCGCCGACGGCAAACACGCCCGGCACCGAGGTTTCGAGCGGCGAGGCGATGCGCGCTTCGCTGTTCTTGTCTGGCGCCCCCGTCACCACAAAGCCGGCGCGGTCGACCACAACCCCGCAACCCTCGAGCCAGCCGGTGGCGGGATCGGCGCCGACGAACAGAAACAGGTTGCGAACGTCCAGAAGGCTGTCTTCGCCGGAAAGGCGGCTGCGCCAGCGCACGCGCGTCAGCGAGCCGTCCTGGCCACCCTGAAGGCCAGTGACCTCGGCATTGAACATCAGCTCGATATTCGGCGCCGCCTCGATGCGCTCGATCAGGTAGCGCGACATGCTGGCGCCGAGTCCGCCGCCGCGGATCACCATATGAACCTTGCGGGCATGGCCGGAGAGGAAAACCGCGGCCTGACCGGCGGAGTTGCCGCCGCCGACCAGGACGACCTCCTGCTGGGCGCAAAGCCGCGCCTCGATCGGGGAAGCCCAGTACCAGACACCGCGGCCTTCGAAATCCGAAAGGTTTTCGATTTCGGGCCGCCGATAGCGCGCCCCGCTTGCGACCACGACCGATCGCGCCCGCAACACGTCCCCATTCTCGAGCTTGAGGCCGAAGGATCCGTCGGGGCGCGAACAATCCAGCGCGTGCACCTCGACCGGGATCATGATTTCCGCACCGAATTTCTGCGCCTGGTTGAAGGCGCGCGCGGTAAGGGCGTGGCCGGAAATTCCGGTCGGAAAGCCAAGGTAATTCTCGATCCTGGCGCTGGCGCCGGCCTGTCCGCCGAATGACCGCGTATCGCAAACCGCAACCGAAAGCCCTTCGGATGCGGCATAGACCGCGGTCGACAGCCCGGCGGGACCGCTGCCGACGACGGCCACGTCATAGACCTTGTCCTTCTGTAGCGCGCGCACCATGCCCATCGCGCGCGCGAGCTCTGATTCGCGTGGGTTACGAAGCACGGTGCCGTCGGTCGTGACGACAAGGGGGAAATCGGACTCCACGGGCGAATGGCGCGCGATCAAGGCGGCGGCCTCGCCGTCGGCAACCGGATCGAGCAATTGATGCGGATAGCCGTTGCGGGTGAGAAAACCCTGCAGCCGGACCACGCCGGCCGAATTCGACTGCCCGATCAGGACCGGCCCGCCGGCGCCGCCGCGGATCAGGCTGACCCGGCGAAGGATGAGCGCGCGCATGATGCGCTCGCCGAGATCGGCCTCGGCAATCAGGAGTGCGCGCAGACGCTCCGGCGGAATCAGCAGCGTCTCCACCTCGCCATCGGCGTTACAATCGACCAGCGCGTTGCGGCCGGAGAGTTGCCCAAGCTCGGCGAGAAACTGGCCCGGCCCGTGTTCGATGACAGGCGTGACGCGGCCGAGGCCGTCGCGGCGCGTGATCTCCACATGCCCGGACAACAACACGAACATGCCTGGACCGACCTTGCCGGTCTCGAAAAGTGCTTCACCATCGTTGAAGTTGCGAACCTCACCGAACCGGCGGATCCGGGCGATTTCGTCCGCCGTCAGCGTCGGAAAGGTCTGCTCATAGCGTGGAAATGCGATCTCTGCCGGCGCCTGCTTTTCCGCCTCGTCTGCCATCGATCCGCCCCAACAATTCACTCTCGCCTTCAGGGAAAGGCGGACATTCGAAGATATTCCGCGGCGAGCCAACAGGTCATTTGCCCGGGTGCTTTTTGCCCGATCCCTCGCTTGCGACGTCAGCAGAACTGGACGACGGGTTAGTGAAATCCTCCCGGCCCTTTGCTTGCGACTTTCTCCGCTTGAGATTTTCGCGCAGCGCCTGCTTCAGCCTTTCGTGGCGTAAGTCGCTCGCCGCCTTTCCGGATTTCTTATCCTCGTGATCCTTCATCGTCGACCCGTTCGAATACTGGAAACCCGATCGATCTGGCCCGATCCAGCCCGTTTCGTGGGCGCGTTCCTTGAGCCGCTCTTCTGCTTGCGCGCCTGCGGCCCTTGTGGCAAGGATCGGCCCGCCTTTGTGCGGCCTTTTTGGCCGATTCTCGTCTCAGAAAGCAGGCTGCCGTAGCTCAGTGGTAGAGCACTCCCTTGGTAAGGGAGAGGTCGACAGTTCAATCCTGTCCGGCAGCACCAGCCCGCAAGAAAAATCCCCGCGCCTGAACGAGACTTTGCACCGGGAACTCACGGGTGGTGCCATTCGAATCCCTTGCTCCGTCCCTGTCCAGCCCCGATCGCCACGCGGCAAAATCAAGGCTTCTTTCAGACCTCATTAAGCTTCACTTAAGTACAAAAAATCGTTATCAACCAATGGGTTGGGTTATCGGCAAGTGTGGCCGATGAGTGACAGCTTTTTACGCCAAAGCCGTTTAAGTGCGCGCCCTCAACGCAGAACGCGTCCGTCCTCGTAAGACTGAAAACACTCTGGAGTCCCAACCAATGAAGAAGTTCCTACTGGCAACTGTGGCCCTTGTCGCCCTCGGCGCGACAGTGCCAGCACTTGCAGCCGATCTTCCCGCCCGCCCCTACACCAAGGCGCCGGCCTACGTCGCCCCGCTCTACAACTGGACCGGCTTCTATGTCGGCGGCCACATCGGCGGCGCGTTCAGCGGTGACAACAATTTCGGTGGCCTGACCACGGGCAACAACGACAATGGCCGTTTCCTCGGCGGTCTGCAGTTCGGCGGCGACTATCAGTTCGCGCCCAACTGGGTCATCGGCGGCGAATTCCAGTACAGCTGGCTCGGCAGCAACAACAACGGCATCATCTTCCCGGGTGGCTTCCTCTACACCAATGACCAGCGCGCGCTCGGCTCGGTGACCGGCCGCATCGGTTACACTTGGGGTCCCGCCCTGCTCTACGTGAAGGGCGGCTATGCCTTCGCCGACAATGGCGAATCGCTGATCAACGGCGGCGGCGTTCCCGTCGCCTTCGCACTCACCGGCGATCGTCGCAACGGCTTCACGGTCGGCGCGGGCTTCGAATACCTGTTCACCCAGAACTGGTCGGCCAAGCTCGAGTATCAGTTCTACGACTTCGGCAGTTCAAGCTTCACGATCCCAACCCAACTGGCCCCATTCGGCAGCTTCCGCACCGACGACCACGTCGTGAAGGTTGGCCTGAATTATCGCTTCAACTGGGGCGGTCCGGTGGTTGCGAGGTACTGACTAGCCTCCCATCAGGCGAGTTTGAAAAGGCCGGCTCCAAGCCGGCCTTTTTGCTTTCCGCAAAGCACGACAAGCGCGCTCAGATCATTTTACCTTGCGCGCAGGCGCCTCAAATCCCGATTGTGTTCTGTGTGCCATACGCCGATAGTGATCTGAGAGCAGAAGCAGTTTCATCGGGCAATTTGCGATAGCCAGTGAAGGCGATGCACTCGAAGACACAAGCCGTCCAGTCCACGGTCGAGGCACTTCGTTACCCCTGGGAAAGTCATCCCGGGCCCGAACAGGTCGTGGAGGTGATGCCTGGCCTGTTGTGGGTGCGCCTGAACCTGCCGTTCCGCCTCAATCACGTGAACATCTACCTGCTCGCCGACGGTGACGGCTGGACCATGGTGGATTCCGGCTTCGGCAACGAGGAATCGATCGCCGCCTGGACCGCGCTGTTCGAAGGCCCGCTGGCTCATGTCAGGATCACGCGCCTGATCGTCACCCATTCGCATCCCGATCACGTGGGGCTGGCCGGCTGGGTGGTCGAGCGCTTCGAATGTCCATTGTTCATGTCGCAGGTCGAATATCTGCAGTCGGTCTATTTCCAGAACCGCGGCACCGAGGAGCGCAAACAGGCGCAGCGGCTGTTCTTCCGCCGCCACGGCATGGACGAGAGCCTGACCGACAAGCTCTTGGGCCGCGGCCAGGAATATCTGAAACGGGTTTCGATCCTGCCGCCCGCCTACCGCCGCATCTCGCATGGCGATGAGATTTCGATCGGCGCGCGGCGCTTCAAGGTCATCACCGGCGGCGGCCACGCGCTCGACCAGGTGATGCTCTATTGCGCCGCCGACAAGCTGTTCCTCTCCGCCGATCAGGTGCTGAGCAGGATTTCTCCCAATGTCAGCGTCTGGGCGGTCGAGCCCGACCAGAATTCGCTGGGAGAGTATCTGGCATCGCTTGCAAGCCTGACGACCACGCTACCCTACGACCTCCTGGTGCTGCCCGGCCATGGCGTGCCGTTCTACGGACTGAAGACGCGGATCAAGCAGCTCGCCGATCACCACGAAGAGCGTTGCCGGCGGATTGCGGAAGCGTGCCGGGACAGCTCGAAGACGTCAAAAGAACTGGTTCCGGTCGTGTTCCACAAGCACGATCTCGACGCCCATCAGATGGGCTTTGCCGCCGGCGAATTGATCGCGCATGTGAATTACATGCTGGTCGAAGGCCGTCTCACGGTCGAGGAGATCGACGGCGTGCTTCGCTTTCGCACGACGTGATGTGTTGAGCTTCGATTCGAACCGCGACGCCGGAACGACGGCAAGGAATTGAGGGAGCCGGACGCGCTGCTGCGTCTGATAGCCGGTCAGATTTCCTTGCGCGCGTCGCGGGCGACGGCTTCCAGACCCGCCAGGGCATACCTGAACATGTGACGCGCCAACGCCACCGCATCATCCGGCCCGAGTTTCAAGGCCGGCAGCGCGCGCGCCAGGTGGCGGCGGTCGGCGAGGATCAGCATGCAGATCGGCGCCATCAGGCTGACGCATCCACGCGCAACCGCCGGATGATCCTCCGGCAACTTCATCAGTTCGGCGATAAATTGCCGCAACAGACGCGCTCTCGGGAGGATCACCTTGTCCTTTGTCTCGAGCATTGCCGGCGAGGGCGCGACCAGTTCGCGGCCAAGTACGCGAAATTCCCATGATGAAGAAAGAGGCCCGGTCAGCGCTTCGGCGACCAAATCGAGAATCGCCTCGAGCTTGGCCTTTGGATCACTTTTTCCGGCCACCGCAGCCGCAATGGCGTCGGCCGAGAAGAGACGATTGCGAGCTTCCTCGAGCACCGCCACGTGCAGGCCTTCGATGCCGCCGAAATAATAGTTCACCGCCGCGGTGTTGGTGCCGGCCCGCTCGCATATTTCTTTCGCGGTGGTCCGGTCAAAACCTCTTTCTGCAAACTCTTGGCCTGCGGCCTCCAGCAATTGCAGCTGGGTCCTCTGCCGATCTTCGGCCGGTTTTGACGAGCTCGAGCGGCCGCGGTATGTCCCTCCCCGTTTCATCAGGTTTCGAACCCTCAACGTTTGCCTTTCCGTTGAAACTTTAATTTCAAATTCGGATTTGGCAAGCGTCGCGTAGCCTCACGCCTCGAGATTGAACAGCTTCGCGGCGGTGCGGCCGAGAATATCGGCCTTCTCCTCGTCGCTGAGCGAGGCGGACGCAAGGATGTGGTCGACGGGATTGAGCTGCCAGGGATAGGGATAGTCGCTGCCGAGCACGATCTGGCCGGCGCCGACCTGCGCGGCCAGATGGCGGATCGCCTCGGGGGTGAACACCAGCGAATCGAAATAGATCTGCTTGAGGTACTCCGAGGGTCGTTTCTTCAGCTTGACATCTGCAGTGCAGCCCTTGGGTCCCACCATGCAGGCGTGATCGGAACGATCGGCATAGGACGGCAGATAACCGCCGCCATGGGCCGCGATCACCTTCAGCCCGGGAAAGCGATCGAGCGTGCCCTCGAAGATCAGGTGCGACAGCGCGATCGTCGTGTCGAGCGGATTGCCGATGGTGTTGTCGAGCCAGCCATTGCCCGCGAAGCGCTTGTTCAGCTCGGGTATGCCGCGAGGATGGATGAAGAGCGGCACCCCCAGCTCTTCGGCCTTGGCCCAGACCGGATGGAATTTCTGGTCGGAGAAATCGACGCCGTTGACCGAGCCGCCGATCGCAGCCCCCTTCAGACCCTGTTTCCTCACCGCGGTCTCAAGTTCCTGCACCGCCCGATCGGGCGCCTGCAAGGTGAGCGAGGCAAACGCGGCGAAGCGGGTGGAATTGGCAGCGCAGAATTCGGCCAGCTTTTCGTTCTGGAGCTTTACGATTTGTGCGGCAACATCGCGTTCGCGGTTGTACCAGAATGGATTGATCGACAGGATCTCCATGTCGACCGCCTGGGCGTCCATGGCGGCGAGCCGCTGGGAAAGGTCGATATAGGTCTCCGTCGCGCCATTGATCGCGGAAACCTGCAGTTTGAATCCTTCTTCGCCGAGCAGCGCGCCCGCTTCGCGAAAATGGCAATGCGCGTGCACGTCAACGGTCTTGACCCGCTTTCCATTGACCGTGACCGGCAATTTCGCCCGCGAGTCCTGTTGGGCATGGGCGCTCTTCGAGAGGCCGCAGCTGCAAAACACAATTCCGGTCGCGGCAGCGGCCGCGCCCGCCTTCAAAAAATGACGGCGCGAGCTCATGGCGATTTCTAGCAAGGCGATTTCCCCCAAAGCTTTTTTTGATGTGGCGAGGTGGCTGTCGCCACGCGCGCCGGTTTTCCGAGCCGGCTGCGATCGCGGACAAGGTGGGGGCAGATCGTAGGACAGGGCAGCGGATGCCAGCAAGATGGCGCCGGGCGAGAAGCGCGCAGCCGCTCGCCGCTGGCGTGCGAATGCGGGCAATCGGCGATCGAGCCTCGCAGGCAAGAGCTCAAAATGCCGTCCGCGTATTGATCGAAATCAAATGGTGATCCGCGTTTGCAGCAACCCCCTGCCCCGTCGTTCACGCTTCCGCGAGCCAATTCCGGCTCGACATTAAACCTGGAAAAGTTCTAAAAAGGCACCGTCGCTCCGGCCTCTCCTGCCAGGTCCTTGCAATGGATTATAACAAATACTTCCACACCGCGCTCAACCGCCTGCATGAGGAGCGGCGTTACCGGATTTTTGCCGACCTCGAACGCATCGCCGGCCGCTTCCCCCACGCGGTGTGGCATTCGCCGAAAGGCAAGCGCAACGTCGTGATCTGGTGCTCCAACGACTATCTCGGCATGGGGCAGCACCCGAAAGTGGTGGGAGCGATGGTCGAGACCGCCACCCGTGTCGGCACCGGCGCTGGCGGCACCCGCAATATCGCGGGAACCCATCACCCGCTGGTGCAGCTCGAGCAGGAACTCGCCGATCTCCACGGCAAGGAAGCCGCCCTGCTGTTCACCTCGGGCTATATCTCCAACCAGACCGGGATTGCCACCATCGCCAAACTCATCCCGAACTGCCTGATCCTGTCGGATGGGCTTAATCACAATTCGATGATCGAGGGTATCCGCCAGTCCGGCTGCGAACGCATCGTGTTCCGCCACAGCGACACGGCGCATCTGGAGGGCTTGCTGCGCGCCGCGGGTCCGGATCGGCCGAAGCTGATCGCGTGCGAGAGCCTGTATTCCATGGACGGCGATATCGCACCGCTGGCCAGGATCTGCGATCTCGCCGAGCGATATGGCGCGATGACCTATGTCGACGAGGTTCATGCGGTCGGCATGTATGGCGCGCGCGGTGGCGGCATTGCCGAGCGCGACGGCGTCATGCACCGCATCGATGTTCTGGAAGGAACGCTGGCCAAAGCCTTCGGTTGTCTGGGCGGATATATCGCCGGACGCGCCGAGATGATCGACGCGGTGCGTTCCTATGCGCCCGGTTTCATCTTCACCACCGCACTGCCGCCGGCGATCTGCTCGGCTGCGACGGCTGCGATCCGGCACCTCAAGACCTCGAACTGGGAGCGTGAGCGTCACCAGGAGCGCGCCGCCCGCGTCAAGGCGATCCTGATCGCTGCCGGGCTGCCGGTGATGTCGAGCGACACCCACATCGTGCCGCTGTTCGTCGGCGACCCCGAAAAATGCAAGCACGCCTCCGATCTGCTGCTCGAAGAGCACCATATCTACATCCAGCCGATCAATTACCCGACGGTCGCCAAGGGTACCGAACGCCTGAGGATCACGCCGTCGCCCTATCATGACGACGCCCTGATCGATCAGCTCGCCGAGGCGCTGGTCCAGGTCTGGGAGCGGCTCGGCCTGCCGTTGAACCAGAAATCACTGGCCGCGGAATAACCTTAACCCGTCATCGGCTCGATCAGGCCCGACTCGAAGGCCGGCGTAACGTGCTTTGCCGGCGCCTTCCGGCTATACTCCCCTGCGCGGGATCTTTACGGAGCAAGCAGCGATGCTGCACGACTGGAGCGTGATCGCAGCCGCGTTCGCCTACATCGGCTTCCTGTTTTTGGTGGCAAGTTACGGCGACCGCCTGTCGCCGACGCAGCGCGGCCGCGCCAGCGCGCTGATCTATCCGCTATCGCTCGCGATCTATTGCACCTCCTGGACTTTCTTCGGCTCGGTCGGGTTCGCCAGCCGCACCAGCGTGGACTTCCTTGCGATCTATGTCGGTCCGATCCTGATGATCGGGGTTTGCACGCCCTTGCTGCGCCGCGTGATCAGGCTTGCGAAATCGCAAAACATCACCTCGATCGCCGATTTCATCGCCGCGCGCTACGGCAAGAGCCAGGCGGTCGCCGCATTCGTCGCGCTGATCGCCATCATCGGATCGATTCCCTATATCGCCCTCCAGCTCAAGGCGGTGGCCTCTTCGCTCGAGACCATTCTGAGCGAAGACGAGGCGTTTTCCTCAATTCCGATCATCGGTGACATTGCGCTGATCGTCACGCTGGCGATGGGAGCTTTCGCCGTGCTGTTCGGAACCCGCCAGGCGGACGCGACGGAACATCAGCACGGGTTGATGCTGGCGGTGGCCACCGAATCCACCATCAAACTGGTCGCCTTCCTCGCCGCCGGCGCATTCGTGACCTTCTGGATGTTCACGCCGGTCGAACTGGTCGAGCGGGCGATGAAGACGCCGGAAGCGGTACGTGCCATCGAGTACACGCCGTCGGTCGGCAGTTTCCTGACCATGGTGCTGCTGTCGTTTTGCGCGATCATGCTGCTGCCGCGCCAGTTTCACGTCAGTGTGGTCGAGAACTCCACCGACGCGGAGGTTGGCCGCGCGCGCTGGCTGTTTCCGTCTTACCTGGTGGCGATCAATCTGTTCGTGATTCCGATCGCACTCGCCGGACTGGTGTCGTTTCCGTTCGGCGCGGTGGACAGCGACATGTATGTGCTGGCGCTGCCGATGGAGGGAAACGGGCAGCTGCTCAGTATCTTCGTCTTTCTCGGCGGCCTGTCCGCGGCAACCGCGATGGTGATCGTCGAGTGCGTGGCGCTTTCCATCATGGTCTCGAACGACATTGTGACTCCGCTCGTCCTGCAGCGCGGACGCCAATCCCGTGCGGGACGGAATTTCGGCCGCTTTCTGCTCGGGGTTCGCCGCTTCGCGATTTTTGCCATCATGGCGATGGCCTATCTCTACTATCGCGCGCTGGGCAATGCCCAATTGGCGGCGATCGGCCTGTTGTCCTTCGCCGCCATCGCGCAGCTTGCGCCCGCGTTCTTCGGCGGCCTGTTTTGGCAGCGCGCAACCGCACGAGGCGCGATCGGCGGCATGCTGATCGGCTTTGCGATGTGGACTTACACCCTTTTCCTGCCGAGCTTTCTCGAAGGCACATCCGCCGGCCTCTTTTTGTTGCACCACGGCCCGTTCGGTGTCGAAGCCTTGCGGCCGCAAGCCCTGTTCGGCGCCGATCTGCCGCCGCTTCTTCACGGCGTACTCTGGTCGCTTTCGCTCAATCTTTTGACCTATGTCGTGCTCTCGCTCGCGCGCCAGCCGTCCTCGATCGAACGCCTGCAGGCGGACCTTTTCGTACCCCGCAGGCTGGCGCCGATGGCCCCGCCATTCAGGCGCTGGCGCACCACGGTGACGGTCCAGGACATTCAAAGCACGGTTGCGCAATATCTTGGGCCCGATCGCGCCCGCGATTCCTTCGACGCCTTCGCCGCCACCCACAACGTCCATCTCGACCTGGCGGCGCCGGCGGACTTCGAATTGCTGCAGCACGCCGAGCACCTGATCGCATCCTCGATCGGGGCCGCATCTTCGCGCCTCGTCATGTCGCTGCTGCTTCGCAAGCGCGCGGTCTCGGCCAAGGCGGCGCTCAAACTGCTCGACGATTCCCATGCCGCGCTGCATTTCAACCGCGAGATATTGCAGACCGCGCTCAACCACGTGCGGCAGGGCATCGCCGTGTTCGACCCGGACCTGCAGCTGATCTGCTCCAACCGGCAATTCGGCGAAATCCTCGGATTGCCGCCGCACCTGGTGCAGATCGGCATTCCCTTGACGGAGATTCTGGAATTCATGGCGTCGATCACGCCTCTGGCATCCGGCGGCGACAATGATCAGGTGACGGAGAAGCGGCTCGCCGCCTATACCGCGGAGGGCGAGCCCTATCTGGAGCGGCTGCCGGACCGCCATATGGTGATCGAGGTCCGCTCCAACCGGATGCCGGGCGGCGGACTGGTCATCACCTTCTCCGATGTCACGCCGTCCTTTGAGGCTGCCGAAGCGCTGGAGCGCGCCAATGCCACGCTGGAAAAACGCGTGCGGGATCGCACCGAGGAGCTGACGCGGCTGAATTCGGAATTGGCGCGCGCCAAAAGTGCTGCCGAAGACGCCAACGTCTCGAAAACACGTTTCCTGGCCGCGGCAAGCCACGACATCCTTCAGCCGCTGAACGCGGCGCGGCTCTATGTGACGAGCCTGGTCGAGCGCCAGAACGGCGGCGAGGACTCAAGGCTGGTGGAAAACATCGACGATTCGCTCGAGGCGATCGAGGAGATCCTCGGAGCACTTCTGGACATTTCAAGGTTAGATGCCGGCGCCATGACGACGGCGGTCACGAGCTTCAAGATCGGCGATCTGATGCGCTCGCTGGAGATCGAATTTGCGCCGATCGCACGCGCAAAGGGCCTGAAGCTTACCTTCGTGCCCTGCTCGCTGCCTGTGGAATCGGATCGCCTGCTGTTGCGTCGGCTGTTGCAGAACCTGATCTCCAACGCCATCAAATACACCCCGCGCGGGCGGGTCCTGGTCGGATGCCGGCGCCGCGGCCAGTCGCTGCGGATCGGGATCTACGACACCGGCGTCGGCATTCCGGTTCTCAAGCGCGGCGAAATCTTCAAGGAGTTTCACCGGCTGGAACAGGGCGCGCGGATCGCGCGCGGGCTAGGCCTCGGCCTGTCGATCGTCGAGCGGCTCGCGCGCGTCCTCAATCACGGCATCGCGCTTGATTCCAACGCCAGCGGCGGCTCGCTCTTCTCGGTGACCGTCCCCACCGCGAAGGACGTCAACCACACCGCCGCGGTGACCAGCGCAACGCCGCTTTCCAGGACGCCGATGAGCGGCTCGCTGATCGTGTGCATCGAAAACGACGCGGCGATCCTGGACGGGATGAAAACCCTGCTGACCGCCTGGAACGCCGAGGTTATCGCGGTAGCCGATCCCGAAGCCGCGATCGAGGCGATCGAGGCCGCTCGCAAGCGCGTCACCGGTCTGTTGGTGGACTATCATCTCGACCGCGGCAATGGAATCGCCGCGATCAGGGAGATTCGCCGCCGCTTCGGCAACAGTATTCCGGCGATCCTGATCACCGCCGACCGCAGCCCGCATGTGCGGGCGGCCGCGCGGGAGGAGAACGTCGCCGTGCTCAACAAGCCGGTGAAGCCGGCTTCGCTGCGCGCCCTGCTGGGGCAGTGGCGCACCCAGCAGATGGTGGCGGCCGAGTAGGCGTTCGAATTCCCGCCAAAGCTATTGCTGCGACGGCGTTCCCTGACGCCACTGGTCGCCGGCGATTTTGGCGGCCGCGATCACCGCCTGGGTGCGGCTTTCGACGCCGAGCTTTTGCAGGATCGCCGACACGTGCGCCTTGATCGTCGCCTCCGACACCCCAAGCTCGTAGGCAATCTGCTTGTTGAGAAGGCCTTCCGACAACATCATCAATACCCGGACCTGCTGCGGTGTCAGCGTTACGAGCCGGTCGCGAAGGCGCGCCAGCTCGGGATCGGTTGCCGATGACAGGTCGGTGTCGGGCGGAATCCAGACATCGCCGTCCATCACCTTCATGATGGCGTCGCGCAGCGTGTCGACCCCGAAACGTTTCGGAATGAAACCGGAAGCGCCGAAATCGAGCGACCTGCGGATCGTGCCGCCGTCGTCGCTGGCCGAGACGATTACCACCGGGATCGCCGGATATTGCGCGCGCAGATAGATCAGGCCGGAAAAGCCGGAGATTCCGGGCATGGTCAGATCGAGCAGGACCAGGTCGACATCGGAATCCTGCTCGAGCAAGGCGGTCAGTTCGTCAAACGATCCGGCTTCGTCGATCCTCGCCGAAGTCACGACACTTGCCACCGCCTGCCGCAGGGCATCGCGAAACAGCGGGTGGTCGTCGGCAATCACCAGGTGGGTATCGGCGGCGGCAGTCATCTACTTCTTTGCAAGAGGCTTGAGGTAGCGTTCCCGTGGCCTCTGGAAGCGAATTCTCCCCCGGTGAGCGAGCGCATGCAAGCGCACAATCCAGCCATGCGAAATACAGGTTAATCGGCGGCGTCTTTGTGCGCCGCAATAGGGCAAAAGCGCGCAGATGAGCGGTACCTGGACCACGCGGAACTACCGACGCGACGCGGCGCAGGGCCGAAAGTCTTATTGGGCGAGGTTTCACGGCGATGTTACCGTGACCGCAATCTCGTGCCCAACGCATGATCGGCGCGTGGGACGAGTTGGCGACAACGATTTCGGGGAGCGATCAACGATGTCAATAGCAGCGACAGCGGGCGAAATCCGCACCAGCGGTGGAATGACCGCCGCAGAGCGAAAGGTGATTTTCGCCTCCTCGTTGGGTACCGTGTTCGAGTGGTACGACTTCTACATCTACGGAACGCTCGGCGCTTTCCTTGCGAAATACTTTTTCTCCAACGTACCGCCAAACGTTGCCTTCATCTTTACCCTGCTCGCATTCGCGGCGGGCTTTGCGGTCCGGCCGTTCGGCGCCCTGATCTTCGGTCGTCTCGGCGACATGATCGGCCGCAAATATACCTTCCTGATCACCATGACGCTGATGGGCGTAGGCACCTTCTTTATCGGCCTGCTGCCCGGCTACGGCACCTGGGGCATCGCCGCCCCGATCGTGCTGATCGCCTTGCGCCTGGTGCAGGGCCTTGCGCTCGGCGGTGAGTACGGCGGTGCAGCAACCTACGTCGCCGAGCATGCGCCGAGGAACCAGCGCGGCTACTACACCTCCTGGATCCAGACCACCGCAACGCTTGGGCTGTTCCTGGCGCTGTTGCTCATCCTGGGCATTCGCACCGCGATGGGCGAGGAATCTTTCGGTGACTGGGGTTGGCGTATCCCGTTCCTTCTCTCCGGCATCCTCCTGATCGTCTCGATCTGGATCCGCCTGAGCCTGAACGAGTCGCCGGTTTTCCAGAAGATGAAGGATGAAGGCAAAACCTCGAAGCGGCCCCTGAGCGAAGCCTTTGGCGAATGGGCGAACGCCAAGATCGCAATCCTTGCGCTGCTCGGCGCCACCGCCGGCGAAGCCGTGGTGTGGTACGGCGGGCAGTTCTATGCGTTGTTTTTCCTGACCCAGACGCTGAAAGTGCCTGGCGTCCCCGCGCAGATCATGATCGTGGTGGCGCTGGCGCTCGGCACGCCGTTCTTTGTCTTCTTCGGCTGGCTTTCCGACAGGATCGGCCGCAAGCCGATCATCCTGGCCGGCTTCCTGCTCGCGGCGCTGACCTATTTCCCGATCTTCAAGGGCATCACCCACTTCGCCAATCCCAAGCTTGAGGCCGCTCTGGCGTCAGCGCCGGTGACGGTTATCGCCGATCCGTCCGAATGTTCGTTCCAGTTCAAGGCCACCGGCACCGAGAAATTCACCACCGGTTGCGACATCGCGACATCCTCTCTGGTGAACCTCTCGGTGAATTATCAAACCCAGAATGCAGCCAAGGGAACGCCGGCGCAGGTCAAGGTCGGCGAGCAGACGCTGAGTGCCACCGCGACAGACTTCGCCAAGTCGCTGGCGGCGGCCATCAAGAGCCACGGTTATCCGGCGTCGGCTGATCCCGCCGACATCAACTACGTGATGACCGTGTTGTTGCTGTGGGTGCTGGTGATCTACGTGACGCTGGTCTATGCGCCGATTGCGGCATGGCTGGTCGAACTGTTCCCGAGCCGCATCCGCTACAGCGGCATGTCGCTGCCCTATCACATCGGCAACGGCTGGTTCGGCGGCTTCCTGCCGGCGACCGTGTTCGCGATCGTCGCCTGGACCGGCAACATCTACTCGGGCCTCTGGTATCCGGTGGGTGTCGCCTTAATGAGCCTTGTTATCGGCTTCCTGTTCCTGCCTGAAACCAAGGACGTCGACATAACAACCAACTGAGTGGTAAAAGACAACAAAGGCGGATCGACAGCAAACCGGTCGCGGATCATTCCGCGGCCGGTTTCATTTTGGGTCTGAACCATTTGAGTTTGCCGCTCCGATATACTGGAGCACGATCTCGCGGCGATGCGGGCGCTGCCTGTGCTCGATCAGGTAGATCGCCTGCCAGGTTCCCAATGCGAGTTTTCCGTTGAGGACCGGGACTTGCAGCGAGGTCGTCGTCAGCAGGCTCTTGACATGAGCCGGCATGTCGTCGGGTCCTTCCGTATCGTGGGTCCATCCGGCGTCCTCCGGCGCAAGGCGATCGAGCGCGGTCGTCAGATCGTCGAGCACCGAGGGATCGGCGTTTTCCTGAATCGTGAGCGAGGCCGAGGTGTGGCGAACGAACAGCGTCACGACCCCCTCGACCGCAGCGGTCCCCGACACGAAGGATGCTATCTCGCGGGTCAGATCGACGAAGCCAGGTCCGGAAGTTTCGACGGCAAGCAGTGAGCTTGCGAGCGTATTGGCGCTGATCCTGGAATGGGCGGTGCGGGAGATGGATTTGGATGACCTCATGGCGATCTACCTGTCGTCATCACCGCGAACTCTGGCGACGACCCGCTGATTGACCGGTCGCGCGGTCAAATCCTGCCGTTAATGTCCTTCTGCACCCGGTTCGCCATCTCGATCAGACGCCGCCACGCCCGTTCAAGGAACGACATCACACGATCCATGTCGCGATCGCTCGGCAATGGAATTTCGAATTTGCGCTCACCCTCGTCGACCTTCGAATCAGGTTTCCGAAGCGAGTCCGATTTTGGCAAGGTCCCTTCGATCTTGCCGTTGACCGTGGCCTCGCGCGAGGCCAGTTCGGCCTTGAGCTTCTCCAGTTCGGTTTTTGTTTTGTCGATTTCCGTCTGAAGCCGGCCGATTTCCGCATCGAGCGCCGCGCGCTCGTCAGGTACGGCGTAACAGGCCCACCCTGTGCCCGGATTGTTGCAGGTTGAAACGGCGCCGGTGCGGGTATCCAGCCTGACCACGCCGTCGGCGACGGGCGACATCGTATACCGCCCGTTCTCGCTGTCGGGCAGCGATTGCGCGGCAACGCCGACCATTCCGCCAACAAACAACCCCGCAACGGCAATAGCGATTCTGGAAGGCGATGTCGCTGTGCTCATGGGATGCTCCGCCTTGAGGCCGAACCGGTGCTTGCTGCTTCTATCCTGCTCCGGCTCCTAGTGGTCCGATTCCGACATTCGCATCCCGTTTTCGCAGAGTCTGCGGCCAGGTGGGTAGCGAATGTCAAATCACTACACTAGACCTGCGAACGATAGGGTGGGCGACCCGTTTTCAACGCGTCGACCAGCAATTCGATGCGATCCTGCCCCCAGAATACCTCGCCGTCCAGCACATAGGCGGGGGAACCGAAGACGTCGGCCGAAAGCGCATCTTGTCGGTTCTGCTCATAAATCTTGCCGATCTCCTCGGTAGCTGAACGCTCCACCAATTGTTTCCCGGCAAGCCCGGAATCGTCGGCCAGCTTGATCAGCGTCGCGGCGTCCGCGAGATTGAGCTCCCCTTCCCATACCGCCGCAAAGGCACGGCGCAGGAACGGATCCGGATCGTGACCAGCCTCGATGGCGGCGAGCACCAGCCCATCGGCGAGCCGCGCGTTGAAGGGCCAGTTCGCGGGCTGCAGATGGAAATTCAGGCCGCGCTTGTCGCGCCAGCGCTGCAGTTCGACCATGCGATAGCGCTGCCGCACCGGGTGCCGCTTCAAGAGAGGCAGCCCGCCGGTTTCCGAGAACAGATCGACGAGCACCACGGGCTTGTGATTGACTTTGAGATCGTAGGTACTGACGACCTCCCGGAACAATTTGTGTCCGATATAGGCCCACGGGGATTGCAGCGAGAAATAGTAGTCGATCTGACGCGGCATGCGCTCTCCTGACTTCGACTCCAATCAATATCCCAACAGACCCGCCGGCACGATGCAAGGTCGATCGGCGGCGGTCCTCAAGTCTGACGCGCTGCGCGGAGGCACGCCAGAATGGGTTTTGGCAGTGCGCACGGAATCTTTGTGAAGCCGCAAGACGAGCTTTCGATCTTGCCCTGCGCGCGCACGCTTTCGAATGTGCGTGGGTTCCAGAACGGCCAGATCTGTTGCGCAGGCCAATCGCCACTCGAGGTTGAAATCTGCTGATCGCGCCTCTGGCTATTGCAGTGCCGCGACCGGCCCGCCGCCAGTCGGCGCTTATGCGAATAAACTTCAGAGAATCAACGAGCTAGAGGGCTGGGAGGCAATCTTGACTTGGTTAGGTGCGCTCAGTATGGTCCGCGCGGCTTTTAAGGGTGACGGGGCGCCGTTTCTATCGACCGCAAGCATCGTTTCGGGTCTCCGCAGCATGGCGCAGGGCACGAATGACAGCGAAGATGGAAGCGGCAACAAATCGTCCTCCGACGAAGCCGCGCGTTCCGCAAGGCTCGGAAGCCTGAATCAGCGGTTGTCCGAAATTCGGGACGGCCGAAGAACCAGGACTGACCAACCCGGTGATGGAAGTGGAGACGGCGCTGCCCGAGCTTCGGCGATCGCACGCGGTTTCCGGCTGTCTTCGGAGTTGGTCGCCGGCGTCGTCGTCGGAGCGCTGATTGGCTGGGGTTTCGACCGTTTGCTGTCGACGTCACCTTTCGGGCTCATCGTGTTCTTCCTGCTTGGCTTTGCGGCCGGCGTGCTGAACGTGGTCAGATCGGCGGGTGCCGGTCAGGACAGGACCGATCGCTGACGGAAAAGCCCGACGGTTTGATTGCAGAGCGCCGGCGTGGCCGGCAGTACGTAAGAGATGTCGCGCGGATGATCGATCCGATCCATCAATTCAACATCGACAAGATCTTCACGATCGGCCATATCGGCAATCAGGAGATCGCCTTCACCAATTCGTCGGCCTACATGTTCGGCACCGTCGCCCTGATCTCGCTCCTGATGATCGGCGCCGGGCGCAAGCTGGTGCCTGGCCGTTTTCAGTCGATGGCGGAAATCAGCTACGAGTTCGTCGCGAACACGCTTCGAAGCAACGCGGGCGCGGAAGGCATGAAGTTCTTCCCGCTGGTGTTCTCGCTTTTCATGTTCATCTGCGTTTCGAACATTGTCGGGATCATTCCGTACACCTTCACGATATCCAGCCACATCATCGTCACGGCCGCGCTGGCGCTGCTCGTATTCTTCACCGTGCTGATTTATGGCTTCTACAAAAACGGCCTGAAGTTCTTCAAGCTGTTCGTGCCTTCCGGCGTTCCGATAGTGATCCTGCCGCTGGTGGTGGCGATCGAGATCATCTCGTTCCTGTCTCGCCCGGTCTCGCACAGCGTGCGTCTGTTCGCCAACATGCTCGCCGGCCACATCACGCTGAAAGTGTTCGCAAGCTTCGTCACCATGCTGGGCGCGTTTGGCATTGCCGGCTGGTTCGGCGCCGTACTGCCTTTGGCCCTGACGGTGGCGTTGACCGCGCTGGAGTTGCTGGTCGCGTTTCTGCAGGCCTACGTCTTCGCCATCCTCACCTGCATCTATCTCAATGATGCTCTTCATCCGGGCCACTGATCCGGCCTCACAACCAAACCTCGAGAAGGAGTTCGTTTCATGGATCCGATTGCCGCGAAATACATTGGCGCTGGGATTGCCTGCATAGGCATGGGTGGCGCCGGCGCCGGCGTGGGCATCATCTTCGGCAACTATCTTGCAGCCGCGGTGCGCAATCCTTCGGCCGCGCAAGGCCAGTTCGGCAACCTGATTTTCGGCTTCGCGGTGACCGAAGCGCTCGGCATCTTCTCGCTGCTGGTCGCGCTGCTCCTGCTGTTTGCGCTCTAACTTCACCACCGACCTGGCCGATGAGACTTTCGGAAGTGAATGTCATTGGCCGAACAGGAGAAGAAACCTGTGGCTGAAAGTCATGGCGACGCCAAGGGCGCGACAGCCCACACCGAGGCAGATGGCGGCCACAAGGCCCCCTTCCCGCCGTTCGAGAGGAATACCTTCGCTTCCCAGCTGGTGTCGCTGCTGATTGCATTCGTCGCGCTGTATCTGATCGTCTCGCGCATCGCCTTGCCGCGCGTCGGCAAGACGATCGACGATCGTCAGAACAAGATCGAGGGCGACCTGGCCGAGGCACAGAAGCTGAAGGACGAATCCGACAATGCGCTGCGAGCCTATGAAACCGACCTGGCGGCGGCGCGCTCCCGCGCCCAGGCGATCGGTGCCGAGACCCGCGAGAAGCTGAACGCAGCGTCGGAAGCCGAGCGCAAGGCGCTGGAAGAGCGCTTGTCGCACAAACTGAATGAGGCCGAGAAAACCATAGCAGCCACGCGCCAGAAGGCGATGAGCAACGTCCGGGGCATTGCCGCCGATGCCGCTGCCGCCCTCGTGCAGCGGCTCATCGGCGTTGCGCCCGACGGCAAGTCGGTCGAGCGCGCCGTCGACTCGTCCTTGAAGGGATAACTCCGATGTTCGCCCAACCGGAATTCTGGGTCGCGGTCGCCTTCGTCATCCTGATGGGCCTGTTCGCCTATATGGGAGTTCACCGGACCATACTGACCACGCTCGACCATCGCAGCGAGCGCATCAGGTCCGAACTCGAAGACGCCCAACGTCTCAAGCAGGACGCTGCAAAACTGCTCGCCGAATACGAGGCGCGTCGCGCCACTGCGGAGCGCGAGGCGGCGGACATCGTCGCTTCGGCGAAGACGGAGGCCGAGCGGATCGCGGCCGAAGCCAAGGCCAAGATGGAGGACTTTGTCGCGCGGCGCACCAAGACCGCCGAGAACAAGATCGCGCTTGCGGAAGCCCAGGCACTCGCCGATGTGCGGGCGGCTGCCGCCGATGCGGCGGTCGCGGCCGCTTCCACCATCCTGTCGCAAACGGTGAAGGGTGAGCTCGCCGAAGACCTGCTGGCCAAGGGTATCACCGAAGCCCGTGAAAAACTGAACTGACGATCCTGGCCGCCTTCTACTTTCTCCGTGAAGGCTTCGGCTCCGGCGTGACCGCCTGCGGATCGAAGCCGATGTAAAAGATGTAGTTCTCGCTGGTGAGGCCGGGCAACATCGCATAGGTCAGATCTTCCCCGACGATGCTGAACGGGGCGTTTGTTTCCTCCGACATCGATACCGTGGTCCGGTAGACCTTGGTGGAGATGACCTTCTCGTTGACACCGGCCTGTACGACCGCGACACGGAGGGGGATTTCGACAGTCGCAGGCGCACCCGCCGGACCCGCGATGACGCGGCCCTGAACGCCGATCCGGGCGATGATCTGACCGGACGATCGCCTGCAGTCGCGCGCGGTCCGCGAAATGGTCGCCTGATAGCGCAGTTCGCTGGCTACTGGCTCCTTGCCGGGTGGTGCCACCGCGTAGGTCGAGGCTCCCGCGCGGATTTTCACGACCGGACAATCCAGTTCGGCGCCATCGGGCGCCGCGGCTAACTCGCCGGCCGCCTGCGATTTCCCGCCGAACAATTGACTGAACCTGTCGCCAATCGTGGGGAGGGGTTCGGCGGGAGCGGTCTGAGAGCTGAAGGGATTGTTGGTCGCGCCGCATGCCGATAGCAGTCCAGCCGCCAGAGCCAGTGCGAACGCGGCACGCCCTGTCCGACCAGCAACCCTCATCCGCCCGTCCAGCCTGACTCGTATCAATCCGGTTGTCCCCGCCAGAATTCGCCTGCTCCTGCAGCGCCTTGCAAGGGCGCGCGGCAGCTTATATCAGCGCAATGGCGGCAAACCCAAGGCGTGGGTCAGAAAACCCAAGACGCTCGCCGAATCAAGGTTAGCCGCGGAAATCTTCATGGAGCAAGCCAAACAGCAGGTGGTCCTGCCAAACCCCGTTGATGCATAGGTAGCGCCGCGCCAGGCCTTCGCGGGTAAAGCCGCACTTCTCCAGCACCCGGATCGACGGCGCATTGGTGGGGATGCAGGCGGCTTCGACGCGGTGCAGGTTGAGTTCGCCGAACAGCACAGGCAACAGCACGCGCAACGCCGCGGTCATGTGGCCGCGATGCGCATAGGGCTCGCCGACCCAGTAGCCGATCGTGCCGGCCTGGACGATACCGCGGCGAACATTGGCGAGGGTCACGCCGCCGATCATCGCTCCGTCGGACTCCCGGAACACGATGAACGGGTAGGATCTGTCGGCTGCAATATCCTCCGCATAGCGGCGCAAGCGCCGGCGAAAGCCGGCGCGGGTGAGATCGTCCGACGGCCAGATCGGCTCCCACGGCGTCAGATAATTCCTGCTGGTTTCGCGCAGATGCGCCCACTGCAGGAAATCCGACATCTGTGGGGCACGCAGCAGCAGGCCACTGCCGCGCGGGGCAAGCGCGGCCGGGCCGCTTGATGGCAATCGAAACAGGGCCATGCGTCAAATTCCCCGATCCTTGAACCTTCAGCCGGTCGTCCCTCTGCTCTGACAATCGCAAAATTACTCGTTCCGGAGCCAATGCGACGCCAATCTCGGACCAAGAGTTGGCAGTCTTCAATGAAGGCGCGCCTTGGCCTTCGACTGGGTCAATCCTTCCGCAAAAGCGACCGCCGTGTCCAGCCCCCTTCCGCTGCCAAGGGCCACCACCGCCGGCCGGCTGCGCGATAAAAGGGCGCGCGCGGCGTTCCGCGTCGATTCCACGCTCACGGCATCGATCCTTGCCACCAGCTCCTCGACGGTCAACGGGCGGCCATAGGCCAGCACATGGCGCGCAAGCTGTTCGGCGCGGGAGCTGCAGCTCTCGAGCGCCATCAGCAGTCCTGCCTTCATCTGTGCCTTGGCGCGCGCGATCTCGGTATCAGTCAAGGTCTCGACGGCCTCATTGATCACATCGACGATCACTTCCATCATCTCGGGCGCGTCGCCGGGGTCGGTGCCCGTGTAGAGCCCGAACAGTCCGGTATCGGCATATGGCGCATGGAAGGTGTAGATCGAATAGCAAAGGCCGCGTTTCTCACGAACTTCCTGGAACAGCCGCGACGACATTCCGCCGCCGAGCGTATTGGTAAACACCTGCAGGGAAAACAGCGACAGATCGGTCTGCGGCACCCCTTCGAGCGCCAGCGTCAGATGCGCTTGTTCGAGTTCACGATGCACCACACGCGAGCCGCCCTTGCCGAACATCGCCGGCTGCGGCTTCGGCGCAGGCGCGTTGTTGAAGCGTGCAAATCGTGCCTCGGCCTCTTCAACCACCCGCCTGTGATCGACGGCGCCGGCTGCCGCGACCACCATATCCGGACCCCGGTAATGCGTCGAAAGGTAACCGCGCAGCATCTCGCGGTTGAAGGTCTTCAACGTCTTTGCCGTTCCGAGCAAGGAACGACCCATGGGCTGATCCGGATAACACAGTTCGTTGAGATGCTCGAACACGACGTCATCGGGCGTATCCTGCGCCGCGCCGATCTCCTGCACGATCACGCTTTTCTCGCGCTCCAGCTCGTCCGGCACGAAAGAGGGATCGGTAAGAATGTCCGAGAGCACGTCGAGCGCGAGCGGCACATCGGCCTTCATGACGCGCGCATAATAGGCCGTGGTCTCGGTCGAGGTGCCGGCGTTGAGATCGCCGCCGACTGCCTCGATCTCCTCCACAATCTCGCGCGAGGTGCGCCGCGTCGTGCCCTTGAACGCCATATGTTCAAGCAGATGCGAGATGCCGTGTTCGTTGGGCCGTTCGTCCCGGCCGCCGACGCCGGCCCAAACTCCGAGCGCCGCGGTCTCCAGATGAGGCATGGTATCGGTGATGACGGTAAGGCCGGAGGGAAGCTTGGTAACGTCAACGCTCATCCGGCAACTCCTGGTACGGTGGATTTGACATGCGCCACTGTGGTTTCCTGCTGCGACCTCTGCGAATTCAGACCCGGGACACCAGCTTTGCGGCGCGGCTGACCGACTGCACGAAACGCGCGACTTCCGCGCGATCGTTTTTCATCACTTCGATGCGCTCGGGCCTGGTCATCAAACCCGCAAGCCATGGCGGCAGCTCCGGCCGAACGCCGCAGGCCGCCTCCACGGCATCGGGAAATTTCGCCGCATGCGCCGTCGACAGCACGATATTGGGGATTTTCGAAACCGGCGTGTCCCGGTCGGCCACCGCCAGCGCCACCGCGGTGTGGGGATCGACGAGATCCCCGGCTTCGCGCCAGACCGCGCGGATCGCGGCGCTGGTTTCGGTCTCATCGGCGCGGCCGGCGTCGAATTCCTCCCGGATCGCCGCCAGCACGGAATCGGGAAGCACGAAGCGGCCCGACTGCCTGAGCGATTCCATCAGGCGGCGGACGACGCTTGCGTCGCGGCCGCTCGCCTCGAACAGCAGCCGTTCGAAATTCGACGAGACCTGGATGTCCATCGATGGCGAGGTGGAGGCGTGAACCTCTCGCACCTCATAGATGCCGGTCTTGAGCGTGCGCGGCAGGATATCGTTGACGTTGGCGGCGATCCGCAGCCACCTGACCGGCAAGCCCATCCGCTTGGCGACGAAGCCGGCAAAAATATCGCCGAAATTGCCGGTAGGCACGGTGAAATCCACCCGCCGCGCCGGCGCCCCCAGCGCCACGGCGGACGTGAAGTAATAGACGACCTGAGCCACGATCCGTGCCCAGTTGATCGAGTTCACCCCTGAGAGAGCGACCGCGTCGCGAAAACCATGATCGTTGAACAGCTCCTTCACGATCGCCTGGCAATCGTCGAAGGTACCTTCGATCGCGAGCGCATGAACATTGCCGGCGCCGGTCGTGGTCATCATTCTGCGCTGAACGTCGGAAATCCGTCCGTGCGGAAACAGGACGATCAGATCGACATTGTCGAGCCCGGCAAAGGCCTCGACCGCGGCGCCGCCGGTGTCACCCGATGTTGCGACCACGATGGTGGTGCGCTGCGCCCGCCGCGCCAGCACGTGATCCATCAGCCGCGAGATCAACTGCATGGCGACGTCCTTGAACGCGAGCGTCGGACCGTGGAACAGCTCCAGCAGGAATTGGTTGGGACCGGCCTGGTCAAGCGGAACCACCGCGGGGTGGCGGAACGTGGCGTAGGCCTCATTGGCCATGCAGCCGAGATCGGCATCGGAAATCTCGCCGCCGACGAAGGGGCTGATCACATCGACCGCGACTTCCCAATAGGGACGACCGAAAAAATCCGCGATCGCCTGCGGCGAAAGCTGGGGCCAGGCTTCGGGCACGTAAAGACCGCCGTCGCGGGCAAGCCCGGTCAGCATCACGTCACAGAAGGAAAGGACCTCAGCCTCTCCCCGCGTCGAGACGTATCGCGTCAAAACCTGCCCTCCAAAGGCTCCGACGTTCTGTCAAGCCTTTGATCTGAATAAATAATATCCTTTGCCAGAGGCAAAGCCGCGCGGCACCATAGAGCGTTTTCCGGCGAAGTGGAAACCGCTTCTTCTTCACCTTCTCGAAAGACAGGCGCAGTTCGGTCGCTTCCGCAACCCGTAACGCTAGCGAAAATCGATCCGGCCGGCCCTGATCGCGACGCAACGGCGCCCACCCGGCCCGCCTCTGCGGTTGCTTCGGACGCGGTTCACCGCGCCAGCCGTGAAGCCTCGCGGAAAGCGGCTCATCAGCCAACCCTGGGAGTGTGCAATGGATGCCAGACCATCTCTAATTGACGAGGGTCATGGTGAGATAGCAATGTTCAATCAAGGCGCCATCAGCGCGAACAAAGGGAAAGTTCATGTCTCGGCAAAATGGAACCAGAGTGCTGGTCGAAAAGATCGAGGACGCCATTGAGCAGGCCGAGGATCTTGGATTGGCGTTTGTTGCCGGGATATTGATGATGGCGCGTCTGGAAGCCATGCAAACAGATTTGATGACTACACCGGACGCGCAGACGAAAGGCGTCGGTGACGGCCGGGGCCGCAGCAAATAAGACAGCGACCGTCTGTCGGCCAGGCCCGCCCGCCCCTCACCCTGGGTGGCGGCGCCACCACGCCAGAAATGCAATCACGACGGCCGCGGCCAGTGCGAACCAGGTGATGGCGTATTGCAGGTGATCGTCTTTCAGACGCACCTGAAGCGGACCCGGTTTCGGAATGCCGCCTGGCGGCACCGGCTGCTCCAGATCGACATAGAACGGCGCCACCTCGCCCCAGCCGAGCGACGTGGCCATCGCCAGATGATCGCGGGCGAACCACAATCGCTTGGCGGGATTTTCCGCAGGGGTCAAAAGGCCCTCGGTTTCGGCAAAGCGGATGTAACCGGTCATTGTCACCGGCTCGCCGGTGACGAGCGGTTTCACCGCGCGATCCTCAAGGCCCCGGTCCTGCATCGTGTTCTGCACAAAGCCGGCATTCACCACGACGGTTTCGCCGCTCGCCAGCCGCGCCGGCATGAAGGCCCAGGTGCCAGGGCCCGAAATATCGTCGCGCACGGCTGAGCCGGAGCTGTACACCATGGCATCGCGGGCGGATGTAAAGCTCGCCTTGAAATCTACGCGGCGGAACTCATCCTTTTCCGGCCTCAACGCATTCCACTGCGAAGGCAGTGGAAGCGCTTCGGGCGCGGCAGCGAGCCGCTCGGTCAACGCCGCGATCAACGCGTGCTTCTCGAGGCGGCGCTGCAACTGCCACAGGCCAAGCGCCGTGAACACCGCCACCATCGCAAGCGTGAAAACGCCGAAGCCGAGGCGTCGCCGTCCGGCTGCCGTCATTTCGGTTCCAGGCGGCCCGGCTCGGCCTTGTGGTGGAACTGCAGCGCGACCAGAAGCGCTTTCATCGATCGCAAAGGCAACAATGTGGTGGCCAGAATCAGCGGCAGCCACAGCACCGCGTGAAGCCAGAACGGCGGCTGATATTTGACCTCCACGATCAGCGCACAAGCGACGACGACCGCGCCGGCAAGCATGATGATGAAGATGGCGGGTCCGTCGCCGGTATCGATAAACGCGTAGTCCAATCCGCAGGCGTCACATTTCGGCCGGAGCGTGAGGAAGCCGGCGAAGAGCTTGCCCTTGCCGCAGCGTGGACATTTGCAGCCAAGCCCGCGCAGCGCGCTTTGCAAAAGCGTCGGCGTCACGAACGGATGACTGTCGGATTGGTTCATAACAGGTGATTTTATCACAGGGAAAGGGCGGCACGGCTTTTCACAACCGAAATGGTGCAAACAAAAAGGGCGGCTCCTGGCCGCCCTTTGCATTCTGACCTGTGACCGGCTACTCCACGCCGACCCTGCCGCCGCCAGTGCCCCAAACGTAGATGCAGGCGAACAGGAACAGCCAGACCACGTCGACGAAATGCCAGTACCAGGCTGCGAACTCGAAGCCGAGATGCTGCTTGGGCGTAAAGTGGCCGGCATAGGCACGAGCAAGGCACACGATCAGGAAGATAGTGCCGATCAGAACGTGGAAGCCGTGGAAGCCGGTCGCCATGAAGAAGGTCGCGCCATAGACGTTGCCTGAAAACGCGAAAGCGGCATGCGCATATTCATAGGCCTGCACGCAGGTAAAGCTCGCTCCCAGCAGGATCGTGAGTATCAAACCGTATTTCAGGCCCTGGCGATCGTTCTCCAAAAGCGCGTGATGCGCCCAGGTCACGGTGGTGCCGGAGGTCAACAGCAGCAGGGTGTTGAGCAGCGGAAGATGCCAGGGATCGAAGGCCTCGATGCCCTTGGGCGGCCAGGTGCCGGGCACGTTGCAGGCGCCTGCCGCCGTGCCGGCGCCGCAGCCGAAGATCGCGTCGCGCGCCGCATGCACCGCATCCGCGGGAAACAGCGCCGAGTTGAAGAAGGCCCAGAACCAGGCAACGAAGAACATCACCTCGGAGGCGATGAACAGGATCATGCCATAGCGGTGGCTGATCTGCACCACACGGGTGTGATCGCCCTTGTACTGGGCCTCCCGGATCACATCCATCCACCAGCTCGCCATGGTGTAGAGCACGCCGATGGTACCCAGGCCGGAAATGACCGGCGCCAGCGCAAACATGTGGTGCATCCAGCTGATCGCACCGACCGCCATGACGAAGACCGAAACCGAGCCGACGATCGGCCAGGGGCTCGGATCGACGAGGTGGTAATCGTGATGCTTGACTTGCGCCGTAGCCATTTTGCGGTCTCTCCGTTAGCGGTGCCTGTTCGGCACCTTCGTCTCAAAAATCAGATCTCGGGCGGTGTCGATCAGAGGATTTGCTTCGAAGCGCCTCACAGGTTGCCCTTGGGTTTGTCCGCCTCGCCCGCGGCAAGCGGCTTCGCCGCCGGATCTCGCAGGGGGTAGAAGGTATAGGAAAGCGTGATGCTGTTCAGCCCGTCATTATCGCTGTCCTCGACGATCGACGGGTCGACATAGAACACCACGGGCATTTCGCGTTTCTCACCAGCTGCCATGGTCTGCTCGGTGAAACAGAAACAGTTTATCTTCTGGAAATACGCGCCGACCGTGAGCGGCGCCACGTTATAGGCGGCCTGTCCGGTCGTGGTTCGCGCCGATTGGTTGGTCACGGTGTAGAACACGGTGACCACTTCGCCGATCCTGACTTCGATTTCGGTCTGTTCGGGCGCGAACTTCCATGGCAGTCCGCCCGCGACGTTGGAATCGAAACGTACCACGATCCTGCGCGCCAGCGGCCCACCTGAAGGCGCCGATGTCGCCACCTGCGTCGTGCCGTTGAAGCCGGTGGCCCGGCAAAACCAGTTGTAGAAAGGTACGGCCGCATAAGAAGCGCCGATCATCAAAACCACCACCAGGCCGCACACCGCTGCGACCAGCGCGTCGCGCGTCACTCCGCTGCGCAAGGCCGTCTTGCGGCTCGCGGCGGGCATCTCGCGTCGGGTCGGCTCGTTGGTCATCGCTACATCGGCCGCATCAGGACGGCCGGCCCCTTGACCATGGTGACCGCGAAAAACAGTACGACAAGCACGCCGAGCGCGAGCGCAATGGCGATCGAGCGCTCACGGCGGCTCTTCTTCTGTGCCTCGGTGAGGACAATTCCGTCTGGCTCCCGCTTGTCGTCCATTGTCATTGCCATGCGCCTCCTACCAGATCGACGACGCAACCGCGCGGGCGACGACCTCGATCAGCAACGTCGCAAACAGCGCGAACAGATAAAATATCGAAAACGCGAACAGCCGCCGCGTCACCCGCGACGCCTCGCGGCCTTGGCGCAGCCGGTAGACGTTGATTGCGAAGGCCAGCATCGCGGCGCCGAGAAGCAGCGAAGTCACGCCGTAAACGGCGTCGAAATAACCGAGCGGCCATGGCGCAACAGCGACCGCGGCCAGCACGATCGAATACAGCAGGATCTGCAGCCGCGTTGCATCGGGGCCGGCGACCACGGGCAGCATCGGCACGCCCGCGCGGGCGTAATCGTCGCTGCGGAACAGCGCCAGCGCCCAGAAATGCGGCGGGGTCCAGAAGAAGATGATCAGGAACAACAACAGCGGCTCGACCGAGAGCGACCCGGTCGCCGCGGCCCATCCCACCACCGGCGGCAAGGCGCCGGCGGCGCCGCCGATCACGATGTTCTGCGCGGTCCGGCGCTTGAGCACCATGGTATAGATCACGACGTAAAAGAAGATCGTGAACGCAAGCAAGGCGCCCGCGATCCAGTTGACGAGAATGCCGAGCGTCATCACCGAGAAAAACGCGAGCGTCATGCCGAAGGCCAGGGCCTCCTGCGGCGCGACGCGTCCGCGCGGGATCGGCCGGTTCGCGGTGCGCGACATCTTGGCGTCGATGTCGCTTTCGTACCACATGTTCAGTGCGCCTGCGGCGCCGGCACCGACCGCGATGCAAAGAAGCGACGTGAATGCCATCACCGGATGGACGTGAACCGGCGCGATCACAAGTCCGACCAGCGCGGTGAAGACCACCAGCGACATCACCCGCGGCTTGAGAAGCGCGATGTAATCGGCAACATCGGCTTCCGAAATCCGCGGCGATAGTTCCAGGGCGTTGTGATCGACAACCGACAAGATCGTTCTCGCTTCTTCTTGAAGAGCGCAGCGCGCCAAACGCGCTGCGCGCCTCGTCACTGCACGCGCGGCAGGACCTCGAACTGGTGGAACGGCGGCGGTGAAGGCAGCGTCCATTCCAGTGTGGTCGCACCTGCGCCCCACGGATTGTTGGCGGCCTGCTGCTTGCGCACGAACGCGTCGACGACACCGTAGACGAAGATCAGCACGCCGAAACCGGAAATATACGAGCCGATCGACGATACCAAATTCCAGCCGGCGAAGGCGTCGGGATAGTCAACGTAGCGGCGCGGCATGCCGGAAAGACCGAGGAAGTGCTGTGGGAAGAACACCAGGTTGACGCCGATAAAGGTGAACCAGAAGTGCGCCTTGCCGATGGTCTCGTTGTACATGTAGCCCGTCATTTTCGGGAACCAGTAGTACCAGCCGGCAAAGATCGCGAACACCGCGCCCAGCGACAGCACGTAGTGGAAGTGCGCCACTACGTAGTAGGTGTCCTGCAACACGCGGTCGACGCCGGCATTGGCAAGCACCACGCCGGTCACGCCGCCGATGGTGAACAGGAAGATGAAGCCGATCGCCCACAGCATCGGCGTCTTGAACTCGATCGAGCCGCCCCACATCGTGGCGATCCAGGAGAAGATCTTCACCCCGGTCGGCACCGCGATCACCATGGTGGCGGCGACGAAATAGGCCTGCGTCGCCGACGACATGCCGACCGTGTACATGTGGTGCGCCCACACGACGAAGCCGATGCCGCCGATCGCCACCATCGCGTAAGCCATGCCGAGATAGCCGAACACGGGTTTGCGCGAGAAGGTCGAGACGATCTGGCTGATCATGCCGAAGCCGGGCAGGATCAGGATGTAGACCTCGGGATGGCCGAAGAACCAGAACAGGTGCTGGAACAGCACCGGATCGCCGCCGCCTTCGGCAGAGAAAAACGTGGTGCCGAAATTGCGGTCGGTCAGCAGCATGGTGATCGCACCCGCAAGCACCGGCAGCGACAAAAGCAGCAGAAACACGGTGACCAGGATCGACCACACGAACAGCGGCATCTTGTGCAGCGTCATGCCGGGCGCGCGCATGTTGAAGATCGTGGTGATGAAGTTGATGGCGCCGAGAATAGAGGAGGCGCCGGCCAGATGCAGCGAAAGGATCGCGAAATCGACCGCCGGTCCCGGATGGCCCGAGGTCGACAGCGGTGCATACAGCGTCCAGCCCGTTCCCGGACCGAGAGCGCCGGGCTCGCCTTCCATGAAGCAGGAGATGATGAGCAAGGCAAAGGATGCCGGCAAAAGCCAGAACGAGATATTGTTCATGCGCGGGAAGGCCATGTCCGGCGCGCCGATCATCAACGGCACGAACCAGTTGCCGAAGCCGCCGATCATCGCCGGCATCACCATGAAAAAGATCATGATCAGACCGTGTGAGGTCACGAACACGTCGTAGAGGTGGGTTTCGTGGAAGAACTGGATGCCCGGGTACATCAGCTCGGCGCGGATCGCGATCGACAGCGCGGCGCCGATGATTCCGGCGATGACCGCAAACACCAGGTACATCGTGCCGATGTCCTTGTGGTTCGTCGAATAAACGTAGCGCCGCCATCCGGTCGGGTGATCGTGCGCGTGATCGTCATGGGCGCTGTGAGCTGCGGTGGTTGCCATTTTCAAATCCTGCCTTGCAATCCTTCAAAAGACCTTCTCGGTCGGCTCGCCCCTGTCATTTGCGACGGCGCCTGAAGCCCTGGAAAATCCTGGTGCCTGCTGCGCCCAAGTGCTTACTGCGCCGCTGCGCCCGCCGAAGCGAGCGCATTCGCCGGGTTGGCGGCAAATTTCTTCTTTGCAGTCTCGACCCAGGCTGCAAATTCCTGGTCGCTCACGACCCTGACGGCGATCGGCATGAAGGAGTGATCCTTGCCGCACAATTCCGAGCACTGGCCGTAGAACATGCCGGTCTTGGTCGCCTTGAACCAGGTTTCGTTCAACCGTCCGGGGATGGCGTCGATCTTGATACCGAAAGCCGGCACCGCGAAGGAGTGGATCACATCCGCACCCGTGGTCTGCACACGGATTACCTTGTTGACCGGCACCACCATTTCGTTGTCGACACCGAGCAGTCGGGGCTGCTTGTCCTGAGCCAGGAGCGAATCGAATTCGAATTTTCCGTTGTCCGGATAGGCGTAGCTCCAGTACCACTGCTTGCCGGTGGCCTTGACGGTCAGATCGGCCTTGGGAAGGTCGAGTTGCAGGAATAAAAGCCTGAAGGACGGGATCGAAATCCCGACCAGGATCAGCACCGGAATAAGCGTCCAGGCCACTTCGATCAGGGTGTTATGCGTGGTCCTGGAGGGTACCGGGTTGGCGCGGGCATTGAACCTGACGACGACGGTGACCAACAGCGCCAGAACGAACAGCGTGATGAGGGTAATGACGACCAGAAGCCCGTTATGGAACGCCGTGATGAAATCCATCACCTCGGTCGCCGATCCCTGCAGCCTCATCTCCCACGGCGCCGGTTGCCCCAATTCGGCGAACGCCGATCCGCATGTGACCGATGCAACGCCTGCCACCGCCAACGCCAGCAATCGCCGGCCCATTTGGCCCATCGACATCTTCATGCCGCTCGTGCTCCCTTGATAATTCCCAAAAGCATTTCCGCCGGATAGCGAACAATGCTGGACGATCCGCCCCTGACGGCCCGTCAGGTACTTCGGAAGTACGCGGGCCAGATCGTCGAAATCCAGCCTCTCAAACCATAATTCGCGCCCTCTCGCAATGCAGTCGTGAGCCGGAAACAGCGCGTTGGCCTCCATTCGGCGAATGTCACCTTTTCGAAAAGAATCAGGCAAAAGCAACCGCCGGGCGGCTGGCGTGGCTTGACAGGCGCTTTACCCGATGTAGGCACGGGCGAGGCGCTCCCGAGGAGCCCGATTCGCGACCTGGGAAACGGCTGATGCCGACGCGGAATCGCCTTTAAGTGGTCCGATTCTGGCGCTCGCATTCGGTTAGCCTGCGAGAATTTCAGGAAACAGGGACCACTTGCAAATACAAGATACTAGTGTCCTGATTCCGAAGTTCGCATCATTTTGCAGCGACACCGTTTGCGAACTTCGGAATCGGAAGGACACTAGCAAGTCATTGTTTCTAGTGTGGCTTTGGTTCAGAAGTCCGCATGACGAACTCGCGAGCTGCAATGATGCGGACTTCTGAACCGCCACACTGGTGGAGTTTGGGATTTGACATGACCAGCTTGCAGCCAGACAGGCAGCAGGTCTCGGCTTCACTGCAATGGCCGCGTCATGTCGTCCTAAAGTCTATTCTCGACGGGCGGGCCTACCCATACTACCCAAGGAAACAATCACGGGACCGACCCTGATGGCGCCTTCGAAACACCGGGCAAATTGCCTCCATCCAACCCGACAGCACTGGGTGGGCTACGCTCTCGCGCTACTGTTCTGGCTGGGCCTGACGACGGCGGCGGGCGCCCAGGGCGCGGTGAGGTCGGTTCACGGCGACTGGCAAATCCGCTGCGACACCCCGCCGGGCGCGCAAGCCGAGCAATGCGCCCTGATTCAGAGCGTGGTAGCCGAGGACCGCTCCAATGCCGGGCTCACGGTCATCGTGCTCAAGACCGCTGACCAGAAAAGCAGGCTGATGCGGGTGGTCGCGCCGCTCGGCGTGCTCTTGCCTTCCGGACTGGGCTTGAAGCTCGACAATGTCGACGTCGGCCGCGCCGGGTTCGTCAGATGTCTGCCCAATGGTTGCGTGGCCGAGGTGGTGATGGATGACAAGCTGCTGGGACAGCTGCGGACCGCGAAGACGGCAACCTTCATTATTTTCGAGACCCCTGAAGAGGGCATCGGATTCCCGCTCAGTTTGAACGGCTTGGGCGAAGGATACGACAAGTTGCCGTGAGGCAATGTGCCTCGCTGGGTGATCGCCTCAAAGACCTCCCTTTTTCACCAGTCGCAACTATCTTGGAGACATCTTCACAAGCCCTGCAGCGCGCCCCGAAACCGCGGGTTACGGCGATGTAAGGCGATCGCTTGGCGGCTTTCTGCTTAACTCGCCAAGCCCATTTCAAGATGGGTTCCCCCTCGGCGGAATGAAAAGAAAAACTTGGAGCACTTGATGACCCCCCCGACCTCGCTTCTCGACCGAGCCAATCTCGACCGCAATTCCGTCCGCGATCAGCTCGGCCGCGGGCTTTCAGGCGCCGACGACGGCGAATTGTTCCTGGAGTACAGCCAAACCGAAGCGCTGATGTTCGACAATGGCCGGCTCAAGCAGGCGACCTATGACACCTCCCAGGGTTTTGGGCTGCGTGCGGTAAAGGACGATGCCGTCGGTTATGCGCATTCCTCCGATGTCTCCCTGCCCGCCTTGATCCGCGCAGCCGACGCAGTTGCGGCCGTCCGTGGTGGCTACAGTGGAACTTTCGCGGCGGCGCCGGCGCACACCAATGTGCGGCTCTATGGCGACGAAAATCCACTGGATGCGCCCGGTTTTGAATCCAAGGTGAAACTGCTGGCCGAAATAGACGCCTATGTGCGCGACAAGGACCCGCGGGTGCGCCAGGTGACGGTCAGCCTGGGCGCCACCTGGCAGGTGGTCGAGATCCTGCGCCCGGACGGTGAGAGCTACCGCGACATCCGCCCACTGGTGCGGGTCAACATTTCCGTGGTCGCAGGCCAGGGTGATCGCCAGGAAAGCGGCAGCAAGGGGTACGGCGGCCGCGAGGGCTATGCCCGTTTCATCGACACCAAGGCTTGGCGCGAGGCCGCCGACGGCGCGATCCGCGAGGCACTGGTCAACCTCGAATCGGTTCCGGCACCGGCCGGCGAAATGGATGTCGTGCTCGGGGCCGGCTGGCCTGGCGTGATGTTGCATGAAGCCGTCGGCCACGGGCTCGAGGGCGACTTCAACCGCAAGAAGACGTCGGCTTTCGCCGGGCTCATGGGCCGGCAGGTAGCGGCCAAGGGTGTCACGGTGGTTGATGACGGCACGCTGGCCGCGCGCCGCGGGTCATTGTCGATCGATGACGAGGGCACGCCGACCAACCGTACGGTGCTGATCGAGGACGGCATCCTCGTCGGCTACATGCAGGACCGCCAGAATGCCAGGCTGATGAACATGAAGCCGACCGGCAATGGCCGCCGCCAGGGTTATGCGCATGTGCCGATGCCGCGCATGACGAACACCTACATGCTGGCGGGCCATCGCGATCCCGCCGAAATCATCGCCTCGGTCAAAAACGGCGTCTACGCCGCCAATTTTGGCGGGGGCCAGGTCGACATCACCTCGGGCAAATATGTGTTCCAATGCACCGAGGCCTACAAGATCGAAAATGGCAAGGTCGGTGCGCCTCTGAAGGGCGCGATGCTGATCGGCAACGGGCCGACCGACCTGCACCGGATCACCATGATCGGCAACGATCTCGCGCTCGACACCGGTATCGGCACCTGCGGCAAGCACGGCCAGGGCGTGCCGGTCGGCGTCGGCCAGCCGACGCTGCGGATGGAGCGCATTACGGTCGGAGGAACCGGCGGATGAGCGTCAATCGGGAAGCCATCGGCGCAAAGGCGCGGAGCTGGGCGGTGCCGGTCGTACAGTTCCTGGCGGCGATATTGATCGTGTTCGTTGCCAAGGGCGCGATCGCGGAACCGTTCTACGTGCCGTCGGGCTCGATGGAGCCGACGCTATTGATCGGCGACGCCCTGCTGGCGTCGAAATACCCCTATGGCTATGGCACCGCCTCGCTGCCGATCCAGATCAACCTGAGCGAAACCGGACGCGTGTTCGGCGAGACGCCCAAGCGCGGCGATGTCGTGGTGTTTCGCTGGCCCGGCGACAGCTCGCAGGCCTGGGTGAAACGCGTGGTCGGGCTGCCCGGCGATCGCATCCAGATGCGCCAGGGCCAACTGTTCATCAACGATCGCCCCGCGTCGCTGAGACCCGACGGCATCGGCGAAGCCGAAGACGAAAGCGGCAGCAGCGAGCCCGCTTATCGCTTCATCGAGACTTTGCCGGGCGGCGTGCGCCACGCGATCTTCAAGCTTCGCGACAATGGCCGGCTCGACAACACGCCCGAGGTGAGGGTGCCGCCGGACCATCTGTTCGTGCTCGGCGACAACCGCGACAATTCCGCCGACAGCCGCGTCCCGGTTCGCGAAGGCGGCGTCGGGTTGCTGCCTGTCGACAATCTGATCGGGCGCGCGGATGCGGTGATCGGATCCTGGGATCTGGGCATCCGCCGGCAACCGGTGTGGACATGGCTGTCCGGTTTCCGGCTGGCGCGATTCTTTACCTCGGTGCGTTGAGGCGGACCGCACCTTCGCTCGTGGCGCGGATTTGACATTTGCCCGTAACAGCGAATTCGCGATGCAAATCTCAGAATCGGAAGATTAGCTGCAGCACGCGCTTTTGCCGTCCCGCTGGACCGGCGGGCAAGGCACCGTGCCGTAGGAGCAGAATACGCAGCAGTCGCCCGCTTTGGGTTTCAGTTTTTTGCCACAGCCCTTGCAGAGGTAGAAAAACTGGCAGGCATCGAGCGGCATGGTCTCGACGGCCTCAAAACCGCAGGCGGGGCAAGTCAGTTTCGATTCGAGCCGCATCGCCACTCCCGAAATCCCGCTAGAAATAGGTCGTCAAGTCGGTCAGCCACTGCGGCGAAGCTGCGACCAAGGCGGCCTCCAGCCTCTTGTCGGCGCCGCTAATGTTCGCAACGCCGATCACGATGAAGGCCGCGCCGAGCAGGCTCTTGCCGAGCTTTCCGGCCGACATCAGGCCATCGCGAGCGCGCATTAGGGTCGCGCGCGACAGAAGTCCGAACAGGACCAGCGGCAGTGCCGCACCGACGCCAAAGATCGCCATGGTCAGCGTCACCCTCGGCAGGTCCTGTCCCTGTGAAGCCAGAAGCGACGCAGCACCGAGCGTCGGGCCGACGCAAGGCGACCAGACCGCCCCGAGCAGGAGGCCGATCGCGAATTGCCCTGCGAGCCCGGACGCCGCGAAATTCCCGAATCGCCGGTCAGCCCAGTTCGACACCGGTCCCCCCGCCACCGCAAGCCGCGCCTGCCAGGAGGGAACCATCAGAACCGCGCCGAGCATTACCATGATCGCTGCCGCGGCCAGGCGAAACGTGCCGGCATCGATGCCGAGGCCGAATCCCGCCAAGGCGAGCAGGAGGCCGAGCCCCGTGAACGACAAAGCGAGGCCTCCGGCCACGGCGAACGCACCCAGCGGATGGGCGGTCACCGCGGCCGCCAGCACGATCGGTACCAAGGGCAACACGCAGGGCGACAGGATCGACAGAAGGCCGGCGACGAACGCCAGGGCGAGCGTGGTCACCGGGATCAGAGGCTCTGGTCGAGAAGTGCCGCGATCGAGGCTTCCCTGGTATCGCCGACCGAGCGGCCTTGCTCCCTGGCTCCCTTGAAGACAATCAGCGTCGACTGCATCTGGGCGCCAAACTCTTTGACCACCGGTTTCATCGCATCGAAATCGACGCGGAAAATCTTCAGGTCCTTGAATTTCGGATCCGCGGTCAGCTTCTCGAGAATCGGATTCTGCGCCTTGCAGGTCGGACACCAGTCGGCGTGGATTTCGACCAGGATGGGGCTGCCCTGTTCCTGCGCCGCCTTGAAGGCTTCGGCCGAGAATGGGACAGCTCTGTTGGCCCAGGCGGGCGCAAGGGTCAACACCAAGGCTGCCGTAACAATCGCCCCGTTAAGAAACCTGCGCGTTAACATCGTCGTGAGCTCCTGTTCTGACTTCGCGCTCCCAAAAATCGGGCCATCACGGCCGACCGCTTGTGGGCGCAACCCGGTTACGATCCGGATGCTGCGGATGTTACCTCACGACGCCCGAGGTGAAGCCCGGCTTGCGTCGGGGCGGCTTGATGTCTTTCTTCAAAAAACAGTGAGCATCTCTGCCGATGTATCCGGGTCGGGCAAAGGTCCAGGCCCGGCATCTGTTGTCGGCCGCGCAAGCCGCCTTGCAGATCTCGTCGCCGTCGCCGCGCTTGAGTTCGAAGCTGCGGTAATCGCCGCCATAGCGGTCGATCGAGGTTTCGACCCCGCTGTTGCGCGGTTCGACCACGCCTGCGCCGCGCACGCCGGAAACACAGCAATCGTCGGAAGCCCGCGCCGGGACGCTGTTCTTCAGCCAGCAAAGCGCATTTCTGGAGATGTCGCTCGGATAGTTGAAGCTCCACGCCCGGCAGCGCCGGTCGCGCTCACACAGCAGCGCGCACTCGGCCGGATCGCCCGATGGCACCACCACATTCATGTAATCGCCACCCGGCCGATCAAAATTGGCCTGGGCGAAGGCCGATTCCGTGGCCGTTGCAGCTGCAACAAAACCGAGCGTCATCAAACACGCCCGGAGCAGGCGGCCTACCCACATTCGCGATGCTTTCAAGTAATCGGACTTAACGGACTTAACCGCATTTCGCGGCCTGGTACCGCACGATCTGAAGTCCCTGCAGTGCAAGTCGCGAGTTCTCCCCCAGGGACTTCAGGTCGATAAACGGTACTAGAATCTTTGAATTACGAATGCCGGTGACTTTCCGGAGTTCGTGAAAAGGTGCTGCTGAGAAGGAGCACGAACTTCGGAAAGCGGGCATTCGCCATTTGATCGCCGCGAACCTGTACGGCAGATGAACGGCGGAATCCGGCCATTCAAGCCGACGGCTGGCAGGAAATGTTATCGGACCCAATCAGTTGCAGCTAGAACGCGTATTCATCATAGGCCGGTTCTACCGAGCCACGCCAAGGACCATGAAACTTCGCGAGCATTTCCTCGGCAGGGGTGTGTCCGCAATCGACGATCCGGTCCAGCGGCTCTAGATGACGCGTCTCGTCGCGTCCGGAGTGATCGATATGGCCGCGCCGGCGCAGGCCGGCATGCGACAGCGCAAGGCACTCCTTGGCGATTTCGAACAGATAACGGTCCCTGATCCTTGCCTTGAAGCCAAGCCGCGGCACGTCATCACGCAGCAACTGACGCTCGCACGCGCTCCAGGTTCTGACCATGTCCCACGCGCCATCGAGGCTGAGATCGTCGTACAAAAGTCCGACCCAGAACGCGGGCAAGGCCGGAAGCCGCCCCCACGGCGCGCCGTCGGCGCCGCGCATTTCCAGATAACGCTTCAGCCGTACTTCCGGAAAAATCGTCGAGAGGTGGTTGGCCCAGTCCGACAGCGTCGGACGCTCGCCGGGAAGCGCCGGATTTTTTCCCTCGAAGAAATCGCGGAACGATGATCCCGCTACATCGATATAGGTTTCCCCGCGCTTGACGAAATACATCGGGACGTCGAGCGCGTAGTCGACCCAGCGCTCGAACCCCATGCCGTCCTCGAAAACGAAAGGAAGCATCCCGGCCCGCGCATTATCGGTATCGCGCCAGATTTCGGAGCGGAACGACAGCAGCCCGTTAGGCTTGCCTTCGGTGAAGGGCGAATTGGCAAACAGCGCGGTCGCGACCGGCTGCAGGGCCAGCGACACGCGGAGCTTCTTGACCATGTCGGCTTCGGAGGAGAAGTCGAGATTGGTCTGCACGGTACAGGTGCGATACATCATGTCGAGGCCGTAACGGCCGACCTTCGGCATGTAGTTGGTCATGATCTTGTAGCGCCCCTTCGGCATCATCGGAATCTCGGCGCGCGACCACGACGGCGTCATGCCGAGCCCGAGAAATCCGATCCCCAGGGGGGTTGCGATTTCGCGCACCTGGGCGAGGTGCGCCATCAATTCGCTCTGTGTCTGATGCACGGTTTCGACCGGGGCGCCCGACAATTCGAATTGTCCCCCCGGCTCCAGCGAAATCGCGCCGCCGCCGGTGACGTCGTAAAGCCCGATGATATTGCCGCGCTCCATGATCGGTTCCCAGCCGAGCAGGAGCTTCATGCCTTCCAGCAGCGCACCGATGCCGCGCGCGCCCTCATAAGGCACCGGACGATGCCCGGCCAGCGTGAAAGGCGTCTTCTCGTGTTCGGTGCCGATCCGGAATTCGGAAGGCGGCTTCACGCCCGCTTCCAGCCACGCGATGAGTTCGGCGCGCGACTGCAGCGGCGTCATATCGATCTGGTCACGCGCCATGCAGGTACCGGATGCGGAGCGTTTCGACCAAACGCGTGCGGCGGCTAGTGTCCCGGTTCTGACATTCGTATCGTATCGCGGCGGGTTCGTTTACGAATGTCAGAACCAAAGGGACACCAGGTAAATATAGGATTCTGGTGTGGTTTTGGATTTGACATTCGCCTTTGAGGACTCGCGGCGATACTGAAGCGAATGTCAAATCCTCCACACTAGGACATCCGCAAACCCGGTGGTCCGCGGATGTGAGAGGTGAGGAGAATATCATCGAGCTGGCGCGCCGTCTCTTGCGGCAAGCGATGGCGCCTCGCCGCACGAGCAGCCCAGCCGGTCGAGCAGGGAGCATAGCTTTACGGCATCGGCGTCGGACAGTTTCGAGCCGACATGCTTTTCGATCGCTGCGGAATAGGCGCCCCACATCTTCTTCTGCAGTTCACGTCCGGCCTCGGTGATCTCGACGAACTGGCCGCGTTTGTCGATCTTGCACTCGCGGCGCGCCGCCAATTGCTCGTCGACCAGCCGGTCGATCAGCCGCGAGGTCGAGTATTGCGGCAGCAGCATCTGTTTTTCGAGTTCCACGGGGCGCAATTCGCCCGATGGCGCGCGCGACAGTTCGAGCAGCGCGTCGTACCAGGCCAGCGGCGGAAACCCCGCCTTTTTCAAGTCTTGCTCGACGGCGTTGAGCACCCGGGTCTGGACTCGCATCAGGCGAATCCAGGCGGCGGTTGCCTCGCTCGACGGTTTGCGTTTCATGGCGGCTTCCATAGATGACGGGAAGGAGTGTAGCGCACTTAATGCAGCTGCATCAATGTTGACTATTCATGCAAATGCATTTAGTTACTGCATCGTCCGTTTGACATGACCCAGGGGAAGGAATTTCCGATGAAGCTCTACTACGCGCCTGGAGCCTGCTCGCTGTCGCCCCATATTTCCCTTCTGGAAGCCGGCCTGCCGTACGATCTGGTCAAGGTCGATCTGGGCGCCAAGAAGCTGGAGAATGGCGACGACTATCTGAGGGTCAATCCCAAGGGCCAGGTGCCGGCGCTTGTCCTCGACAGCGGCGAGATCGTGACCGAAGGTCCCGTGATTTTGCAGATGATTGCCGACAAGGTACCGGCCAAGCACCTCGCACGCGCCCGCGACAGCGCTGAGCGCTACAAGCTGCAGGAATGGTTGAACTTCATCACGGCGGAATTGCACAAGAGCATCGGCCCGCTGTTCAGTTCGGCGCTTTCCGACGACGCCAAGGCCTTCTTCAAGAACCGCGCGACGGGCAAGTTCAGGTTTATCGATGGCAAGCTCGCCGGTCACGACTATCTGATGGGCAAGCAGTTCACGGTCGCCGACGGCTATCTGTACGTCATGCTGAGATGGGCCGAAGCGTTGAAATTCGATCTTTCAGAGATGCCGAACCTCCTGGCCTATAAGGCCCGCGTCGCGGCGCGTCCCAAGGTGCAGGAAGCGCTCATCAAGGAAGGCCTCGTTAAGGCGGCATAGATCTGCCGGTCATTCCGGGGCGATGCAGAGCATCGAACCCGGAATCTCGAGATTCCGGGTCTGGTGCTAACGCACCATCCCGGAATGACGGCCAATCTTACGCCGCAGCCTGCTTCTTCGGCGGGAAGCGGCCGTAGAAGGTTTCACCCTTTTCCACCATCTCGATCAGGAGTTTTGGCGGGGTGAAGCGCGAGCCATATTTGGCCTCGAGCTTGCGGCACAGCTCGACGAACTTCTTCGTCCCCATGAAATCGATATAGGACAGCGTGCCGCCGGTGAACGGCGCAAAGCCGAAACCGAGGATCGAACCGACATCAGCCTCGCGCGGATCGGTGATGACGTGATCCTCCACGGTGCGCGCGGCTTCCACCGCCTGCACCACAAGGAAACGCTGCTTCAGCTCCTCGACATCGAGCGTATCCGGATCAAGGTGCTTCGGCTGCAGGCTGCTCAACAGCGGCCACAGGCTCTTCTGGCCCTTGCCCTTCTCCGGATAGTCGTAAAAGCCCTTGCCGTTCTTGCGGCCGAAGCGGCCTTGCTTCTCGACCATCTCGATCATCAGCTTCTTCTGCGCCTGGTCGACGGCATTCGCACCGAGATCAGCTTCGGTCGCCTTCATGATCTTGAGCACAAGGTCGAGCGCCACTTCGTCCGATAGTGACAACGGCCCGACCGGCATGCCTGCCATCTTGGCAGCGTTCTCGATCATGGCCGGCGGCACGCCTTCCATCAGCATTTCGAGACCCTCGGCCGTGAAGCGCAGCACGCAACGGTTGGCGAAGAAACCACGGGAATCATTGACCACGATCGGCGTCTTGCCGATCTGGCGCACGTAATCAAGCGCCGTGGCAAGCGCGACGTCGCCGGTGTTTCGGCCGACGATGATTTCCACCAGCATCATCTTCTCGACCGGCGAGAAGAAATGGATGCCGATGAATTTCTTCTGATCCTTGAATTCCTCGGCGAGCGAATTGATCGGCAGCGTCGAGGTGTTGGAGGCGAAGATCGCATCGTTCCTGACGAGCGGCTGCGCCTTGGCATAGGTCTCGGCCTTGACCTTTCTGTCCTCGAATACGGCTTCGATGATCAGATCGCAATCCTTCAACACGGCGTAATCCGCAGTCGCAGTGATGCGGGAGAGGATGGCGTCGCGGTCGGCTTCCCTGGCGCGGCCCTTTTTGATCAGATCGTCGATTACCGATCTGGCGTGGGCCTTGCCCTTGTCGGCGCTTTCCTGGTCGCGATCGATCAGCACCACGTCGATGCCGGCGCGCGCCGAAACGTAGCCGACGCTGGCGCCCATGAAGCCGGCACCGATGACGGCGAGCTTTTTGACCTTGGTCGGCGGCACGTTCTGCGGACGCCGCGCGCCCTTGTTCAATTCCTGCATCGACAGGAAGAGAGAGCGGATCATCGCGGCCGCTTCCTTGCTGCGCAGGATTTGCGCGAAGTAGCGCGACTCGACGCGAAGCGCGGCGTCGATCGGCAGCTGCAGGCCTTCGTAGACGCATTGCATGATCGCGCGCGCCGCCGGGTAATTGTCGAAGGTCTCGCGGCGGTAGATCGCGTTCCCTGCCGGGAACATCATCATGCCGTTCTTGGAGTAAACCGGACCACCCGGCAGCTTGAATCCTTTCTCGTCCCAGGGCGCCACAGCCTTGCCGCCGCCCTTGATCCAGTCCTTGGCGGCCTTGATGAGGTCGCTTGCCGGCACCACGGCGTCGATCAGCTTCAAGGCCTTGGCCCTGTCAAGCGCGACCGCCTCGCCCTTGAGGAGCATCTGCATCGCGTCCTGCGGCGGCACGATGCGCGGCACCCGCTGCGTGCCGCCGGCGCCGGGGAAAAGCCCGACCTTGATCTCGGGCAATCCCAGACGCGTCTTCGGATTTTCGGCGGCGACGCGATAATGGCACGACAGCGTCAGTTCAAACGCGCCGCCGAGCGCCAGCCCGTTGATCGCAGCGACCCACGGTTTGCCGCTCGTCTCGATGGCGCGAAACACCAGCGAGGATTTGCGGCTTTGGTCGAACAGCATCTGATTGGCCGCGACCTCGCCCTTGGCCTTGAAGAGATCGGCATAGCGGCGGTTCATGCCTTCCAGCATCGACAGGTCGGCGCCAGCCGAAAACACCTCCTTGCCGGAGGTGACGACAACGCCCTCGACGGCGGCGTCATTGGACGTCTGCTGCACGATCTCCTCGAGCTCGATAATCGAGGTCTCGTCGAGCACGTTCATCGAACGGCCGGGGATGTCCCACGTGACCAGCGCAATGCCGTCGGCATCGTTCTCAACCTTGAAATTCCTGAAGGCCATTTGTCGCTCCCTTCGATCACTGCGTAGGGTGGGCAAAGGCGCTCTTCGCGCCGTGCCCAGCATCTATCGGCTTGTTATCTGGATCGGTGGGCACGCTTCGCTTTGCCCACCCTACCGCCTAAACTCTTTCGATGATCGTGGCGGTTCCCATGCCGCCGCCGATGCATAGCGTGACCAAGGCGGTCGACTTGTTGCTGCGCTCGAGTTCATCGAGCACGGTTCCCAGAATCATCGCGCCGGTTGCGCCGAGCGGATGGCCGAGCGCGATAGCCCCGCCATTGACGTTGATCTTGTCGTTGTCGATCTCGAAAGCCTGGATGTAGCGCAAAACCACAGAGGCGAACGCCTCGTTCAATTCGAACAGGTCGATGTCGGATTTCTTCATGCCTGAGCGTTCGAACAGCTTTTCAGTCACATCGACCGGACCTGTGAGCATCATCGCAGGCTCCGAGCCGATATTGGTGAAGGCGCGGATTTTGGCGCGCGGCTTCAGGCCGTGCTTGACGCCGGCCTCCTTGCTGCCAAGCAGGACGGCGGCGGCACCATCGACGATGCCGGAGGAATTGCCGGCGTGATGGACATAGTTGATCCGTTCGATCTCGGGATGGGACTGGATCGCCACCGCATCGAAGCCGCCCATCTGCGCGACGGTGACAAATGAAGGCTGCAGCTGCGCAAGCGACTGCATCGTCGTGGTGGGACGCATGTGTTCGTCCTTGGCAAGAATCGTCAGCCCGTTGACGTCCTTGACCGGGATTACCGATTTGTCGAAGCGCCGCTCCTCCCAGGCCTTGCCGGCGCGTTGCTGGCTCTGCACCGCATAGGCGTCGACATCGTCGCGCGAAAAGCCGTACTTGGTCGCGATCAGGTCGGCGGAGACGCCCTGCGGCATGAAATAGGCCGGCACCGCGATCGAGGGATCCATCGGCCAGGCACCGCCGGAAGACCCGATGCCGACCCGGCTCATGGACTCAGCGCCGCCGCCGATGGCAAGCTCATGCTGTCCGCTCATGATCTGCGCTGCGGCAAAATTCACGGCATCAAGGCCGGAAGCGCAGAAGCGGCTGATCTGCACGCCCGGGACGGACTGACCGAGCCCGGCCTTGAGCGCGGCGAAGCGTGCGATGTCGGAGCCGGCCTCGCCGACCGGATCGACCACGCCGAGCACCACGTCATCGACGACGTCCTCGGCCAGATTGTTGCGCTCCTTGAGCGCCTTTAGCGGTGCGGTCGCCAGCGCCAGCGCGGTCACCTCGTGCAGCGCGCCGTCGGGCTTGCCGCGGCCGCGCGGCGTGCGAACGTGATCGTAGATATATGCCTCAGGCATGACGCCCTCCTGGTATGAGGATCATAATTTTATACCGTCTGGAAGCAGGCCCCGAATTCCTTGGCAGCCCGCCAGAAAGATTTGCTCCGCTCAGAAGGCTTCGGCAGCCAATTCCATCATGGTCGCGCTTCCGCTCTGGATGCGCGCCAGATGCGCCGATGTTTCCGGCAGCACCCGTTCTATGAAAAACCGGCCCGTCACCAGCTTGGTCGTCAGATAGGGCGTCGCGCCACCGCCCGCAATCTTGTCATGGGTGACCTTGGCCATTTTCGCCCACATGTAGCCGAGCGTGACAAGGCCAAACATCTGCAGGTAGTCGGTCGCGGCCGCACCGGCATTGTCCGGTTTCATCATGGCGTTCTGCATCAGCCAGGTGGTGGCCTGCTGCAAATGGCCGAGTGCGGCGGAGAGCGGCGTGACAAAGGGCTTCATGGCCTCGTTGGCGCCGTGCTCCTTTGCAAAGGAGGCGACCTCGTTGAAAAAGGACATCACGGCTCGGCCACCATCGCGCGGCAATTTGCGTCCGACCAGATCGAGTGCCTGAATACCGTTGGCGCCCTCGTAGATCATCGCGATGCGCGCATCGCGCACGAACTGCTCCATGCCCTGCTCGGCGATGTAGCCGTGACCACCGTAAATCTGCTGCGCGGAAACCGCATTGGCAAAGCCGGTGTCGGTGAGAAAGCCTTTCATGACCGGCGTCATAAGACCCATGTGATCGTCCGCCTCCTGGCGGTCCTTGGGATCGCTGGAGCGGTGGGCGACGTCGCTCTTCAACGCCGTCCACACCACCATCGCCCGCGCCGCCTCGTTGAAGGCACGGATGGTGAGCAAGGTACGCCGCACGTCCGGATGCACGATGATCGGATCGGCCGGCTTGTCCGGCGCCTTGGCTCCCGAGAGCGAGCGGCCCTGCAGGCGGTCGCGGGCGTAGGCAGCGGCGTTCTGATAGGCCACCTCCGACTGCGCCAGGCCCTGCACCGCCACGCCGAGCCGCGCCTCGTTCATCATCACGAACATGCCTTGCATGCCCTTGTTTTCCTCGCCGATCAGCCAGCCGGTGGCGCCGTCGTAGTTCATGACGCAGGTGGAATTGCCGTGAATGCCCATCTTGTGTTCGATCGAACCGCAGGTCACGCCATTGCGCGCACCCAGCGATCCGTCGGGTTTGATGAGAAACTTCGGCACCACGAACAGCGAGATGCCCTTGATGCCGCTTGGCGCGCCTTCGATCCGCGCCAGCACCAGGTGGATGATGTTTTCGGTAAGGTCGTGCTCGCCGGCGGAAATGAAAATCTTGGTCCCGGTGATCTTGTAGCTGCCGTCGCCCTGCTTGACCGCCTTGGTGCGCAACAGGCCAAGATCGGTGCCGCATTGCGGCTCGGTGAGATTCATGGTGCCGGTCCATTCGCCGGCGACCATCTTCGGCACGAACATCGCCTTTTGTTCAGCGCTGCCATGCACGATCAGCGCCGCGGTCGCGCCCATGGTGAGGCCGCCATACATCGCAAACGCCATGTTCGCCGAACACTGGAATTCGTTGACGGCCTGGCTGAGGGTTATCGGCAGTCCCTGCCCGCCATATTCGGTGGGCGCCGAGAGCCCGAGCCAGCCACCCTCGGCTACCTGTTTGAATGCTTCCTTGAAACCCTTCGGCGTTGTCACGCTGCCGTCCGCCTGACGGGCGCAGCCCTCGAGATCGCCGACCCGGTTGAGCGGCTGGAGCACCTCTTCGCTCAGCTTGGCCGCCTCTCCCAGAACCGCTTCGCGCACGTCGGCGGAAGCATCGCTGAAGCCGGGAAGATTGTCGTAGCGATCGATCTGAAAAACATCGTTGAGCAGGAAATTCACATCTTCCAGGGGAGCTTTGTAGATCGGCATGGCAGTCCTCTTCCCGTGCGAGCCATTCGTTTATGAAAGATTTGGCCATCCAGCAATCGCCGGCTTGACCAACGGCATCACAATAAGCACGCCGCTGGCCCGAGCGGCCAAATTGACCCGCCGGACAACTTTCCGCGCGAGCCGTCCGATTCCTTAACCGGTTTTTTACCGTAACACGAAAAAGTCGAAGTCAGAGGCAGACGCCCCGCACGAATTTCGATTGTCTCGCATCCGGGACGCGCGGGGAGGCTGAAGGCGCAAGTAGCGCGCCGGATTCGAACCGGGCCAGACCATGAATTCGCGCGTATCCTGGAGTAATGAAGGCATCGATCCGTCCGTCCGGGAAAGGGCCGAAGCCGCCGCCCGCCGCGCCGGCATGTCGCTGAACGACTGGATCAATTCCACCCTTGGCGATTCTACCGCTGGGAATTTTCGCGATCCCCACGATCAATCAACGGGCGCCCGGGAGCGCCGCGACGTCGCCGACATTCACCAGCGCCTTGACACGATCGCCCGCCAGATCGACCAGATTTCGCAGGGAAGGCCTCGAAACGACGGCTCGCGTCCTGAGGTTCCCGCCTCGGAATCACCCGTCGCCCGGCAGCTGAACGACGCCATCGCGCGCCTCGATGCACGGCTTGCGCAGATTACCGACCCGGCCTCGGGCCGCCAGCAGGTCCAGCAGAGGGAGCGCCAGACCGAAATGGTCGAGCGCGCGGCCGGTCAGGTCTATCGCCCCTCCCCTCCGCTAAGCCCGGCTTCGCTTGATTTCGCCGTCGCCGAAATCGCCGTGCGCCAGAATGAGTTCGACAGCGCCCCGCCCGCGCGGCAAGCGCCGCCGACGGCCCCGCCCGCCACCCCGACGGCGGCCCCACCTTCGGCACCCCCGACCCCTGCAGGACCCGATTTCTCGTCGCTGGAGCGTCATCTTCTCAAGATCACCAGCCAGATCGAGGCGCTGCAACGTCCCGATCACATCGACCAGTCGATTGCCGCTTTCCGCCGCGAATTGTCGGAAATTCGGCTGGCGATCACCGAGGCGATGCCGCGCCGGGCCATCGAATCGATCGAAAACGAGATTCGCTCGCTGGCACGCCGTATCGACGATACCCGCCAGAGCGGGATCGACAGCCAGGCGCTCGCCGGCATCGAACGCGCATTGAGCGAAATTCGCGAAGCATTGCGCTCGCTGACCCCGGCCGAACAACTGGCCGGCTACGACGAGGCGATCCGCAATCTCACCGCCAAGCTTGATCAGATCCTGCGCGCCAACGACGATCCGTCCACGATCCATCAGCTCGAAAGTGCGATCGCAGCGCTTCGCGCCATCGTCGCCAATGTCGCCTCCAACGATGCACTGGCGCGGCTCAGCGAGGATGTGCACGTCCTGTCGTCCAAGGTCGATCAGCTTGCGCGCGCCGACGACCATGCTGATTCATTCGCGATCCTCGAACAGCGCCTCGCTGCGCTGACGACCTCGCTCGAGAGCCGCGAGCAGCGCACCCTCGTTCAGGAAAATTCGGAACTCATCGAGAGCGCGTTGCAGGCCCTATCCGACCGTCTCGACCGCATCGCGGTCGGCAACGACAACGCATCCGCCCTCGCCCATCTCGAACAACGCGTCAGCTATTTGCTTGAGCGGCTGGAGGCCACCGCCGATCACCGCTCCGGCAATCTGGTGCGGGTCGAGGAAGGTCTGCAAGACATCCTGCACCAACTCGAGCGCCAGCATGCGAGTATGACGGCATTCGCCGCAACCGGCCGAAACGAACCGGCTGCTTCGGACAGCGGGCTTGCCGATCTCGTCAAGCGCGAATTGTCCGACATCCGATTCAGCCAGGCCGAGACCGACCGCCATACGCAGGATTCGCTCGAAGCCGTCCACAATGCGCTCGGTCATGTGGTCGATCGCCTGACGATGATCGAGGGCGATCTGCGCACGGCACGCGTCCAGACGCCCGCAACCCAGTCGGAAGCGCCATCGGCGGCTGAATATGTCCCGCCGCCCGCTGTCGCATTTGACGCGGCTCCGGCGTCGGCGGCCGACGCCCCGACGCAGACGGACCCGCCAGCGGTCGCGATGGTGCCGCAACCCGGACCTGAATTGCCCAATCCGGCGGCAATGCAGGAGCATTTCGACGCCGCTCCGCGCGAATTGCATTCGGCATCGAGCGCGGTGACGACTGCAGCGATCGTACCACGGAGTATCAGCGAAATTCTGGAGCCGCATGCGACGGCCTCGCGCGCTGCGATCGAGCCGGCGTTGCCGCCGGATCATCCGCTCGAGCCGGGAACCCGGCCCTCGGGGCGGGCGGCTTCGCCTTCGGAGCGCATCGCCGCATCCGAGAGCGCGATCAGCGAAATTCCGGCGGCTCCGCGCGAGCCCGTCAGCACGTCAAGTTTCATCGCCGCGGCCCGGCGCGCAGCCCAGGCCGCAGCAGCAGCGCCGCCGGCCGAGAAGGCCGGCCGCGGCGCGGCGAAGGCAACCGGCGGCGGCCAGACCAAGGGTTCCGCGATCACCTCCAAGATCCGCTCGCTGCTCGTCGGTGCGAGCGTGGTCGTGATCGTGCTCGGCACCTTCAGGATGGCGATGATCCTGCTTGATTCCAGCGGCATTCCGCCCGTGATGGAGAATTCGAGCGAACCACAGTCTTCGGCGATACCTTCCGGCAATGACGGCGCCGGCTCCGCCATGCCGGCGCAGGTCGCCCCCTCGATGACCGCGCCAACCCCGATCGGAAGGCAGTCGTTCAACAACTACACACCCGACCCGGCCGATGGCATCGCGTCCGTTGCCATCCCGCAGAACATTGCGGTGCCCTCCGCTTCGTCGGCAAACGATGTGACGGGTACGCTGCAGGTTCTGGACATCACGCCAACCAGGAACAAGCTTGCCACGATACCGATTCCGCCGTCGGAGCGGCTGCCGGAGGCGATCGGCGGTCCGATCCTGCGTGCGGCGGCCCTGAAGGGAGATCCCTCCGCAGCCTATGAAATCGGCCTGCGTTTCGCGGAAGGAACGGGGCTGGCTGCAAACTACGACGAAGCCGCGAAGTGGTTCGACCGTGCGGCCCAGGCCGGCGTGGTGCCTGCGATCTTCCGGCTCGGGACCTTCTACGAAAAGGGCCTCGCCGTGAAGAAGGACGTCGATATCGCCCGGCGTTATTACGTGCAGGCCGCGGGCCGCGGCAATGCCAAGGCGATGCACAACCTTGCCGTGCTGGATGCCGACGGCGGCGGCAAGGGCGCCAATTACGACAGCGCGGTGCAGTCGTTCCGCAAGGCCGCCGATCGAGGGATTGCTGACAGCCAGTACAACCTCGGCATCCTTTATGCCCGCGGCATCGGCGTCGAACAGAACCTCGCCGAATCCTACAAATGGTTCAGCCTGGCCGCTGCCCAGGGCGACGTGGATGCCGGCAACAAGCGCGACGACGTCGCCAGGCGGCTCGACGCCCAGTCGCTGGCGGCGGCAAGACTCGCGATCCAGACTTTCACGCCGGAGCCCCAGCCCGAGGATGCCGTCAATGTGGCGGCACCCGCGGGTGGATGGGACTCGGCGCCGGCACAGGCCGCGCCTGCAAAATCCGCGGTCAAGCCGATGGCGAGCAAGCGCGCCGCCGTTGCGCCTTGAGGCGTTTTCCACACCTCCATCCTCGACTGGCGGTTTTCGCTCGCCATGCAGCGCGCGCCAATCGCCAGCATCAAGATCATGCGTACACGGAAAGATGATGCAGCTTGCGACACCTCTCGTGTCGTCTGCATATACCTTGCCGGGGAAGCAAGCTAGACAGGGCGCCAACGGCTGTTGAGGCCTGGATCATGATGCGATTAAGTGGAATCGCATCATGATCTCATCGCCTTTTTGAGCATGATCTCCGCGCAAACGCGTCCCGCGTTTGTTAGCTAAGGGAAAGCCGGTATCCACTTTGCGCTAACGCGGCCCTTCGGGTCCGGATCATGCTCTAAAGGTCAGCCAAGGGGTTCGCATTGCCGATTGACGACCGTCCAAACGATCCAGGTCACTTTCGCAATCTGCCGACGGGTCCGTGGGTGGCGCCGCAGGGCGCTTTGGAAAGTCGCTCTCCGGCACCACAACCCTTGGCCGCCGGTAAAAGGCGACGATCGATCTGGTCGGTCGCGATCTTTGTCATTTTAGTCTCCACTATCGCCATCCGTGCCTATCGGGACCTGTCGCGGCCCGAAGCCTGGGATTACTGGAAGGAATCCTGGCTCTCACCGAGCATGACCTCTTCCTTGATCGCCAAGGCCGATCTCGACGGCACCGGTCGCGCCAGGACGGTGTTGGCCGTCAGCGGAACGATCGGCGCGGCAAGCGCGAGCTGGTTGCGCGAGCGACTCGAGGAGGCCCATCTCCGGGATGGTGATGCGATTTTGCTGTCTTCTCCCGGCGGCAATCTGGATCAGGCCCTGATCATGGGCGAGATCATTCGCTCGCGCTCCCTCGCCACGGCCGTGGGCGTCACTGATGCTTCAGGCCGGGTGACGCGTTCATTCTGCGCCAGCGCCTGCGTGCTGGTTTATGCCGGCGGCAAGCCCCGCTACGGCATCGAAGGCTCGGCGCTCGGCGTGCACCGGTTTGTGGCCACTATGCCCGGCCGCGATCCGGTTGCGGAAGCCCAGCGAACCACGGGAATGGTGCTGAGCTACATGACAAGGATGGGCATTTCCTCGTCCGTCGTGGAGGCCATGTCCGAAACCAGGGACGTCCGCTGGCTTGGTTCCAGGGAAGCTTCCACAATGAATCTCATCACCGACCCCGTCGGCAGGCCTTGATAGCCTCGCGCCTCGACCCTTCGTTGCCCGTTAATCTGAATCGTTCACCACGCCAAAAAGCGGCTGGCTGAGAGCGACAAAAAAACAGCCCGAGCGAATAATCTTTAGTCCCTACGGCCGGCGATTTCGGCTATGCAAAGACGCGGCGTTCAATCCGCATTCACAAAAGAAGCCATGCCCTGAGCGGTTTCGGCCAGCCCTGGTGGAGTAGATTTGACATTCGCTACCATCTAACCGCGAGTGCGAGAAGCGAATGTCAAATCCACAACTCCACTAGAATTTAATATTTGTTAGTGGTCCTTTGAATTCTAACATTCGCAAAGTGGCCGCTGAGAAGGGACGCGAATGTTAGAATTGGACCACTAACGCCTCATTTCCGAAGCGACTTTGCGTGCAACTCTATCTTCCGATCGCCGACATTCCGGTCAATATCTTCCTCATCCTCGCGATGGGGGCGGCGGTAGGATTCGTCTCGGGGATGTTCGGCATCGGCGGCGGCTTCCTGATGACCCCGCTGTTGATCTTCATCGGGATTGCGCCCGCGGTCGCGGTCGCCTCGGTCGCGAGCCATATTGCGGCCTCCTCCTTCTCGGGCGCGATCGCCTATTGGCGCCGCCGCGCCATCGACCCGGCGTTGGCGATGGTGCTCTTGAGCGGCGGCACGATCGGCACCGCACTCGGGGTGTGGACCTTCACGCTGCTGCGTTCGCTCGGTCAGCTCGACCTCATGATTGCGCTGTCCTACGTCGTGCTGCTCACCACTGTGGGCGGAGTGATGTTCTGGGAAGGCTTGCGTTCGATGCTGCGCGTGCGGCGCGGTGTCGTCGTCCCGCTGCGCCGTTCAGGCAGCCACGTCTGGATCCACGGGTTGCCGATGAAGATGCGCTTCAAGCGCTCCAAAATCTATCTGTCGGTGATCCCGATTGTCGTCGTCGGCATGGTCATCGGCTTTATCGGCGCAGTGATGGGTATCGGCGGCGGCTTCATCCTGATTCCGATCATGATCTATCTGTTGCGGGTTCCGACCTCCACCGTGATCGGCACCTCGATGGTACTGACGCTTGTCACCATGGTGTTCGCCACCATGCTGCACGCAGTCACCAACCACCTCGTCGACGCCGTGCTGGCACTGATCCTGATGGTCGGCGGGGTGACTGGCGCGCAGTTCGGCGCGCGCGCCGGCCAGAAGATCCGCGGCGAGCATTTGCGGCTTTTGCTCGGTCTTCTCATCCTCGCGGTCGGCATCCGCTTTGCGATCGAACTGGTGATCCGCCCCGAAGATCTCTTCACCATCCGGGAAATCGGGAGCACCGGATGATGCAGCGCCCGCTCGCATTGGCTGGATTGTTGCTCGTCGCCAGCATGGCCTTCGCCTTGTCGCCGGCGCGAGCCGAACGGCTGATCGCGTCGGTGTCGAACCACCGCGTCACGGTGACGCCGAACTATTCGGGCGAGGAACTGGTGCTGTTCGGTTCGGTCGAAAGGGACGCCAATACGCCGCCCTCCCGCACCAGCTACGACCTCGTCGTCACCGTCATCGGCCCGCGCGCCGACATGGTCACGCGCCGCAAGGAGCGCCGGTTCGGCATCTGGATCAACACCGACTATCGCGAATTCCTCAAGGTTCCGACCTATCTCGCGCTGTTTTCCAACCGGCCGTTCGACGCGATCGCCTCGCCCGAAGTCGAACGGCGACAGCAGCTCGGCTTGAACAATGTTCTGCTCACCCAGCGGGTGGGAACGGACTATGCCGACGTCGTGCCGAACGATGCATTCCGCAGCGCCTTCGTGCGGCTTCGCATGGAGCATGGGCTCTATCGCGAGGAGACTTCCGCGGTGACCTTCCTGACACCGACGCTGTTTCGCACCGGCATTCCGCTTCCGGCCGAGGTGCCGATCGGAACCTATGAGGTCGACATCAAGCTGTTTTCCGACGGCGCCCTGATTGCACGCACCGAGACCGCCTTCGACATCGTCAAGGTCGGTTTCGAGCAATTCGTCGCGACCACCGCCCACCAGGACGGTTTTGTCTATGGCCTGGTCACCGCCTTCATGGCGCTGATGACGGGCTGGATGGCCTCGATCGTGTTTCGCAAGGATTAGCGCAGATCGAGTCCGATCGCCGTAGCTCCTCATTCCGATTCGATTTTCAGACAGCCTTTCGTCATTCCGGGGCAGCCCGCAGGGCTGAACCCGGAATCCATCGCGCCACAAACTCTGCGGAGAAATGGATTCTCTGATGTGCAATTGCACATCAAAGCTCGCTCGTTACGCTCGCGCCCCGGAATGACGACGCGGAAGAAGTCTGCATTGCTTTCCGCCTTCGCTAAAGCTTCGGCGGACGAGTCGCTCATGCTCCTCGCAACGCCGGTTCAGTTTTCCGCTCGCGTGGCCGCAGCGGCTTGGGATGCAATTCCTGATTCGATTTTCAAACAGCCACAAATCTTCCAACAACGTCATTGCGAGCGAAGCGAAGCAATCCATTTTTGTCGCACGAAATAACGATGGATTGCCTCGTCGCGGAGCCTGTCATCGGGCGCGCATTCGCGCGACCCGTTGGCTCCTCGCAATGACGATAGGCACACCTCCGCCTTCCCGCGGCACGAGTGTGCCCGGGTGATGTACGAACATCGTCCCTCGGAATGAATGAGGGCGCAGGGAAAGCCGGGTGCACCAAGCGCACCCATGCCCGCGTGCAAAATGAGCAAAGCACACGAGCATAGTCACTACAGGTCCGCCGGAATTCCCGGCCTTCCCTGCGCAATGGTTTTAACGGCTTCCTTCGTGCTCTCCCTGGTGAGCCGGGCTTTCTTGCCACCATCGCCCGTGAGGATCATCACCTCAGGGCTTGATATCAGCGTCGGGATATCAGGACCACAGGACTTCGCCGTCCGCGACGACACGCTTCGTCTTTACGTGCCATCGGCGTCCACCGCATCCCGCACCCAACGTCCGTGACGATCGCGAAACGCCCCTCGTGAGAGGTGCGGGACGGCAATCCTCTATTGCTGTTTCTACCCAGTTGCGAAGCGATATTTTTTTCGCAGGGGGGCTGGACAAGACGGCGAAACAGTCGGTGAAGAGATCAATGAGACCAACTGCGGGAATTTGGCACGACGGGCTACGCGCCATCTGTCGACGTGGGCACAGCAGGCACCTCGCCGTCTTGGCACAAACCGTACAGGGACTGATGCTGACGGAAGCCGCGCAATTCGAAGTGGCCGATTTCAAATACCGGTGCCTTAACTTCGGCGGCAAAAGCACCAGTCATGAGTAGTGGCCGGCCAATATCCTTGCAGAGGAGTTCCAGCCGGCTGAGAATGTTGATGTCGCGCCCGACGGCGGTGAAGTCGAGGCGATTGCCAGAGCCAATATTGCCGTATGCGGCATCACCGTAATGCAGAGCAATATCGATGGAAATATGCTGCTGGACCTCGAGCGGTGAAGCCTGCAGCGCAGCCAGCGTTGCCCGCGCTGCAGCCAGGGCCGACTCGCAGGCCGGCGCCGGATTATCGTCGGAGACTGGAAAGATCGCGATGACCGCATCACCGATATACTTCAGGATGTCACCTTCGCTGCCGATGACGCCAGGGACGACCAGATCGAAGAAGGCATTCAGGAGTTCAATGATTGTTTGCTCGGGAAGCTCATCTGTCAGTCGGCTGAAACCACGCAAGTCGGCGAGCAGCATCGCCGCCTTGATGTGGTGGACGTTGCCGCGCTGCACTGCGCCCGCCATAATCCGCGCGCACGGATCTCGACCTACATAGGTGGCAAGAAGTTCGCCATAGATCCGCCGGCCCGTCGTCACTTCGAGAACCGGGACCAAGGCCGGCACCAGATCGCGAAAGAGTTCAACGTCCGCTTCCCTGAACCCGCCGGGAGCGTCGCTTGCCCACGATATCGCGTTAACGATCCGATTCGAAAAGATAAGGGGCGCCATCACGTAATGGGTAATGCCTTCCGCCCGCAGTGTTGCCAGGATCGGAAAGCGCCGATCGGTGACTTCGTCAAGGACAGTGTCAAGCCACTGTCCGGTTCCGATGACGTACTGAACCGGGCTATTCTGGTAATCCGACGTATACTCGATACCGTGCCGCGACGTTCGGATCTCGGTGCTCTGTCCGCGACGCCAGATACGCGTTACCCCCCGGAATTCTGGATGCAACGTACGGACATGCACCGTGGCGCGCGCTATCGGCGCCCCGAGCATGGTGAGCTTCTCGCAGAGCATCTCAAGAAGCCCACCGGTATCGGGCGCAAAACGTCCCTCTTCGCTCAGCCAGCGCAGAAGCTCGGCCTTGCGATCAGCAAGCGAGAAATCGAGAGCCTTGGTCACATTTCACCCGAAGTTTCCAGGGGCACATCCGCGACGATATGATACGCGAATTTGGTTCGACAGGCTTTATCAGTTTGTTGAGGCCCGCGTCTGTCGCCTGAGCAGCTTTCGCCCGGATGCTGCCTCGGCGAGCACTGGATAATGTCATAATGTCATAGTGAACCCTGTTGAACGCAGAACCCGCTATCGGCGCGGTGATGGAGTGTCCAGCTTGAACATTTGCGCACCGCTATATGCCCTCAAGGATGATGACCATGTCCTTGTCGCTGGTGGATTGCTTGCGGAGCGCAAGGAGGGGCTGGTATTCGGCGGAATTGTACCAGGCATCGAGACTGCCCATGTCCGGGAACTCGATGATGACGACCCGTTCCGGTTTCCAATGCGCCTCCTCCGGGAATTTATGACTTCCACCTTTGGTCAGGTAACGTCCGCCATATCGAACAATCATCGGGCCGACCTTGACCCGGTATTCCTGGAAGGTCTCGGAGTCCGTGATGATATGTTCGGCGATATAGAATGCAGGCATCTTGCCCTCGGTTCCGGGATTACGAAAAACGTCTCACGGCGATCTCGGCTCCCCTGCCGGGCGCGTGACCAGATAAATGCCAATGGCTACCGGCACGATCCCCAGGAGGTCACGAAACTCGACGTGCTCGCCCAACACCGCCCAGGCGAACAGCATGCCGAGCGGCGGCATCAAAAAATGGTAGGCGCTCGCGGCGGTCGCGCCGCAAACCCTGAGAAGATGGAACCACAAGGCGTAGGCAAGGATCGACCCGCCGAGCGTCAGAAACGCAAACGCGCCCAACAGGTGCAGATTCGGCGCGATCTCGCCGAAATCGGCCTGTGTGAACGCGAACGGCAGCAATACGATGCCCGCGGACAAATTTTGCACGCCGTTGCCGATCCAGAGGCTGCCCTTCGGCGCCAGCAGCTTGAACAGGATGGTGCCGGCCACAATCGACGCCAGCGACGCAAACGTGAACAGGATGCCATACAGGCTGTCGGTGCCGACCGACAGGCGATGCCAGACGATCAGGCCGACACCGAGAACGCCAAGCGCAAGTCCTGCGACCTTGCGCCAGGTGAGTTGCTCGTTCAGCACGAGCGCGGCGAACACGGCGGTGAAGACGGGATTGGCACTGACGATCAGGCCGCCGAGTCCGGCGGACACCGTCTTGAGGCCGGTATAGCC
>NZ_DATMLW010000052.1:0-13085 GCF_035570375.1 Bradyrhizobium sp.
CGCCGGTCGGGCACCGCCAACCGCGCGCGGATCAAGTGCCCTCGGAGAAGAACCTGATGGGTGATCCGAACGATCCAATCGATCGCGAGAACGCGGCGCTTGACCGCATGGTCAAAGGCATTTGCCGCGGTTGCTAAATACAGAGAAATTCCCAATGCTTTTCGGCGCGAATCTGGGTGCCTCAGGCTCAAGTTTTGGACACTGGCCGCGCGCATTTGGTATCTCCATACGAAGAGGCCGCCAACTGAAGCGGCCTCTTCTGTCAGGTGCCCCTGCATGACTCTACAGAAAAGAAGGTGACCGCTATCACTTGCTGAAAAGCTACGGTCCGGACAATTAATCTCTTCCCGCGCGCAATCATGAAACGTATTGCGTTCCTATCAAAGCGCGCTCCGGAGCCGCAGGCAACTCGTCGTGTACATTGTAGGAATGAGGGCTGTTCCGTTGCAACAGACGGAGACATGACAAGATGGAACCGATCAAGCCCCGCGGCGGCCCCAAAGCCCCTCGTCGCCCGCGTGTTGCCGACCGCTTAGAGCTGCAACAGCAAGTAACCGAACTCGCTGCACAGCAGGCGGCGATGTCGGAAGTACTGCGCTCCATTGCTAACTCGCCGCACGAGCTGGACCCTATCTTCGACACAATAACCGCCAATGCCGCCCGTCTATGTAGAGCCGAAGTAGGCGCCTTGATACTCTTCGAGGAACACGGCTTGCGCTTTGTTGCGCGAACAGGTGTGGCAGATGGGTACTATGTCAAGGGCCACCTCTACCCCCTTCGCGCGAATGATCAAAACCAGGTCGCCGGTCCACATCGCCGACTTGGCGACAGATCAAGCTTATCTCCAGCGCGTACCCGGCGTGGTGGCTATCGTGGAACGGATAGGCGTCCGGAGCTATCTGCTCGTCCCCATGCTAAAAGATGATGAATTAGTCGGCGGAATTTCCGCGCCCGCGTGCAGCAATTCACGGACAAGCAAATTGAGTTGGTCACGGCCTTTGCCGCGCAAGCTACTATCGCATTGGAGATTACACGTCAGGTGCAGATGGAGCTGGCACACGCGACTCGCGTCGTAGCAATGGGGCACCTTACGGGCTCGCTTGCCCATGAACTCAAGCAACCGCTTTCCGCCGCGGCCGTCAATGCGGATGCCAGCTCGCTCTGGCTGATGAGAGAACCGCCCCAGATCGAAAACGCGAAACAGTCCGTTCAGCGCATCATCGAGGACGTCGACCGAGCCAGCGCTGTGATAGACCGGGTCCATAATCTGGTGAAAAAAGCTGCCCCACGGACGGATACGATCAATATTAATGATGCAATCCTAGAGATTATGACAGTGGTCCACGGCGAGGTAGTGAAGAACCGAATCAGGGTGCAGACGCAATTGTCAGATAGCCTACCTCGCGTTCGGGGAGATCGGGTCCGACTTCAACAAGTGATGCTCAATTTGATCATCAACGCCATTCAGGCGATGAGCGGCCTCACTGACAGCATCCGGGAACTACGTATCAGCACCGAGAGCACTAAGGAAGAGGTGCGCGTCGCGGTGCGGGATACCGGTCCCGGCTTGAGCGCGGACAACCTCCAGCAACTGTTCGAGCCATTCTTCACGACAAAACCCAGCGGCATGGGTATGGGACTGTCGATCTGCCGCACCATCGTCGAAGAACACGGCGGACGGTTGTGGGCGAACGAAAACGAGCCACAGGGCGCTCTGTTTCAGTTCGCGCTGCCGCCAACTGACAGGGCAGATCTTGATCAGATCGATGCTTCCCTTGGTACATCGCGATATTAGTCGCTGGGAAAGACAGCTTCTGGCACAAAGCGGCAGGCTGGGCAGAGCATGTCCGCTCTGCCCAGTGTTTCAGACATTAACTTGTTCTGCTATTGCCAAGGCATCATCCACTTCGATAACGAGATATCTAACCGTGCTTTCAATCTTGGTGTGACCGAGTAGAAGCTCAACGACCCAGAGGTTGCTCGCGCGCCAGTAGATCGGAGCTATCTTCGTGCGTTGGAGCGAGTGTGTTCCGAATAGTCTTGAGTCCAATCCACGCTCCCAATCCACTCGGAAACGAGGCGCGCGTATTGCCGCGTGGTAACGCGCATAAAGAGAATCCTCGCACGCGAGTGGGGAATGCATATGAGCAAAGCACGCGAAGAACCTAGCATAAGCGTTCGGCGTCAGCGCGCGGGGAGGGCGTTCTACCTTTGCACCTAAAGATGACATGGGGCTTTGTAGCGTTTCACCTTCTCAAGGGCCCAGAGGCTGGGGATTACACTCTTTATATGCTTCTTAGACGGTCTGGGTAAACCATGTCACCTTTGAGCGTGGACCAAACCGGAGGCGTTTCAGGCGGTGCATCACCACAAGGAACGACCGCTAATGGCGCCAAGCGGACATTTACCAAGCGCGTCAATCGGGCCCCCTGAGATGGCGAACGAAGTCGCCCCTCATCGCCGCTGTGCGCGGACCGATGGGCGCGTCAGACGAATCCTGCCATGGGTTCTCGGCAGAAACTGAGCGCCTTTGGCGCTCAGGAATTCGAGCATCGCTCGTGCAGGCGGCATCAGTACCTTATCCTTGCGTGAAAGCACGAACCATTGCCGGACGATGGGCAGGCCGTCGACATCGAGCGTGACCAGGCGGCGCTCGTCGAGTTCTGTCGCCACGGTGTGGGCGGAGATGAAAGCAATTCCGAGACCGGCAATCACAGCCTGCTTGATGGTCTCGTTGCTACTCATCGCCATGCCGATCTTTGGCCGAACGCCAGCGGTTTCAAACAAGTTTTCCATCAAACCGCGAGTGCCGGAGCCGGGCTCCCGCGTCAGAAATGTTTCGTTGGCAAGATCGGCCAGTTCCAGCCGGGGCTTCCGCGCGAGACGATGCGCCGTCGGTGCGATAATGACGTGAGGATGATCGCCGATTAGGCGCACATCCATGTCGATACCCGTGGGCGGACGGCCCATGATCGCGAAGTCGAGTTCATAGCCGCGTAGCGCCTCGCTGGTCTCTTGCCGGTTGCCGATCGTGAGATTGATCTCGATGTTCGGATGCAGCTTGGAGAACCCGGAGATTGCAAACGGCACGAAATATTTCGCGGTGCTCACCGCTCCGATCGAAACGCGGCCCGCGGTTCTGCCTGCCATCATCTCCAGTGACGTGCCGCAGTCCGCGATCGCCACTTCGATACGCTCGCAAAGCGTAAGTACTTCCCGTCCGGCATCCGTCAACAGCATGCCGTCGCCGGTGCGCTGGATCAGCGGAAGTCCCGCAAGCTCCTGCAAATTGCGAAGCTGAAGCGTGACGGCCGGCTGCGTGAGATGCAGTTGGTTGGCCGCGGCCGTCACCGATCGGTTCTTCTGAACGGCCGCCAGCGCGCGCAACTGGCGGATGGTAAGTTCCCGGATAAATCGGCTCGACATGGCCAAGCGCCCTTATAAGAAAAACTTTGTCAAAGCCAAAGATAAGAAAATTTCACTAATTTTGCAAATTGCGTTGTGATGGGGCGGGCCAATGCACCCGACCCGCGGAATTGCGCTGAAGGGCGCGCTACAGGGGAAACGCCATGGAGGAGCGCATGACGCTGCGTTCGCATCTCGACCGCTCGGCGTCCCAGGCACCGCAGGGACCAGCGATCGCCGCCGTGATTGCCGCGATCGCAGCTGCCGCGATTGATCTTTCCGCAGTCATCGCGGATGGGCCGCTGGGCGGCATCACAGGGAAGAACAGTGGCGTCAATCCCGACGGCGATCAACAGAAGGACATCGATCTTGCGGCCGATGCGATGATGCGCCGCGCGCTGCGCGCGTGTCCAGTCGCGGCGGTCTTGTCCGAAGAGCTGGCGGTGCCGGAATTGCTCGATACCAAGGCGCCGCTGTGCGTCGCAATCGACCCGCTCGATGGATCGGCAAATCTTGCGAACAATATATCGGTCGGCACCATCTTTTCGATCCGCCCGCACGGAAACGACGTTCTGTCGACCTTCTTTGAACCAGGCACGGCCCAGTGCGCTGCAGGCTTCGTCATCTACGGCCCGCAAACTATGCTCGTCCTCGCGCTGGACGGCAGCGTCGACGTCTTCATCCTCGACGGACAGGTGCACGAATTCCTGTTGATCAAGCAGGGTGCCCGGATCGCATCCGACACGCTGGAATTTGCCATCAACGCGTCCAATCGCCGGCACTGGTACGGTCCTGTCCGCGCCTACATTGACGAATGCCTCGCTGGTGCCGACGGCAACCATGGTGCCGACTTCAACATGCGATGGATAGGTTCGCTGGTCGCCGAATCGCTTCGCATCCTGGTTCGCGGCGGCGTGTTTCTGTATCCAGCCGACGCTCGCCCCGGCTACCGCGAGGGGCGCCTGCGTCTCTTGTACGAGGCGCATCCGATGGCGCTGGTAATGGAATGGGCCGGCGGCGCGGCGACGACAGGACGCCGGCGGATTCTCGAGCTCTCGGCGAAATCGCCACACCAGCGCGTGCCCCTGATCATGGGCTCGGCGCGCGCCGTCCGTGACGTCGTCGCGATCCATGAGGGCGTTGAGCCGATGTTCGATAACAGCAACGCCCCGCTCTTTGCGCGGCGCGGCCTGTTTCTCTGAAGCCGGATAAGCCGATGTCACGCGGTCATCCCATCATATCGATCACGGGCTCGTCGGGTGCCGGCACAACCTCGGTCAAGAAGACGTTCGAGAACATCTTCCGCCGCGAAAAGGTCTCTGCGGCTTACATCGAGGGCGATGCGTTCCATCGCTACAACCGCGCCGAGATGCGTGCCAAAATGAGTGAGGAAGGCGAGCGCGGCAACAAGCACCTCAGCCACTTCAGCCCCGAAACCAATCTGCTTGAGGAGCTGGAAAAGCTGTTTCGCGACTACAGCGAGGCCGGCTGCGGTACCACGCGCCACTACGTCCACGATGACGAAGAAGCGAGGCTCTATGGCGCGGCGCCGGGGACCTTCACAAAATGGGAACTGATCCAGCAAGGCTCCGATCTTCTGTTTTACGAGGGGCTTCACGGCGCGGTCGTGACCGATAAGGTCAATGTCGCCCAGTACGCCGATCTCAAGATCGGCGTGGTGCCCGTGATCAATCTCGAATGGATTCAGAAGCTGCATCGTGATCGCGGCGCCCGCGGCTATTCGACCGAAGCGGTCACCGACACGATCCTGCGCCGGATGCCGGACTATGTGAACTACATCTGCCCGCAGTTCACCGAGACCGACATCAATTTCCAGCGCGTACCGACGGTCGATACGTCGAACCCGTTCATCGCGCGCTGGATCCCGACCCCCGACGAATCGATGGTGGTGATCCGGCTGAAAAATCCGCGCGGTATCGACTTTCCCTACCTGCTGTCCATGATTCCGAACAGCTTCATGTCGCGCGCCAATTCCATCGTGATCCATGGAGCGAAGCTCGATCTTGCGATGCAACTCATCCTCACCCCGCTGATCCTGCAACTGATCGAACGCAAGAGGCGCACGGCATGAATATTCAGGCCCCTTCTCCCATGGCTGGCCGCGTGGACGTCGCCCATGCGGACATGGCTAACGCGATTCGGTTTCTGGCCATTGACGCGGTCGAGAAAGCGAAATCCGGCCACCCAGGCATGCCATTGGGGATGGCCGACGTGGCGACGGTGCTGTTTTCACGCTTCCTCAAATTCGATGCCGACGATCCGACCTGGCCGGATCGGGACCGGTTCGTTCTGTCTGCTGGTCACGGCTCGATGCTGCTTTATGCGCTTTTGCATCTGACGGGCTATCAGGACATGACGCTCGATGAACTCAAGGCGTTCAGACAATGGGGATCCAAAACGCCGGGCCATCCGGAATACGGGCATACGCCAGGCGTCGAGACGACGACAGGTCCGCTAGGGCAGGGCATCGCCACCGCGGTCGGCATGGCGCTGGCGGAGCGGCTGTTGAATGCTCGTTTTGGCAACGATTTTGTCGATCACTACACTTACGTGATTGCCGGCGATGGTTGCCTGATGGAAGGGCTCAGCCACGAAGCGATTTCGCTGGCCGGTCATCTCCGGCTCAACAAACTGATCGTGCTGTTCGACGATAACGAAATCTCGATCGACGGATCGACGTCGCTGTCGTGTTCGGATGATCGGCCTGCTCGGTTCAAGGCATCGGGCTGGTCGGCGTGGCAAGTCGACGGCCACGATCCCGAAGCGATCTCAGCAGCGATCGAGCGTGCCAGGCAAAACGACCGGCCCTCGCTGATCGCGTACCGCACCATTATCGGGTTCGGCGCGCCGGACCGCCAGGGTACGGAAAAAGCGCACGGCGCGCCGCTTGGTGCCGACGAGGTCGCGAAGACACGCGCCGCGCTCGATTGGCCGCACGAGCCCTTTCACATCCCGGAGTCTGTCGTCGAGTCATGGCGCAAGATCGGGGAGCGGGGAGGGCGAGCGCGGCGCGCCTGGATCGAGCGGACGAGGCGTCTGAATTCGGCGCCACGCTCGCCCTTTCACGATGCGCTGAACCGGCATCTTCCCTCCGAATACGCCAAGGCGATGGCGCAGCTACGCGGTCGCTTCGGTACTGAGCGGCCAAATATCGCCACCCGGCAGGCGTCGCAGCTTGTAATCAACGCGATTGCGGAAGCCTTGCCGAATTTGCTCGGCGGCTCGGCCGATCTGACCCACTCGAATCTGACGCAGGTGAAAACGCAGCGGCCGGTACAGCGGGATTCGTTCGCGGGTAGCTATATCCATTACGGCGTGCGCGAGCATGCCATGGCGGCTGCGATGAACGGCATCGCTTTGCACGGTGGATTCTTTCCCTACGGCGGCACCTTCCTCAGCTTTGCCGACTATAGTCGCCCCGCGATCAGGCTGGCGGCGCTGATGGGCATCAGGGTCGTCCATGTGATGACGCACGATTCCATCGGGCTCGGCGAAGACGGCCCGACTCACCAGCCGGTCGAGCATCTCGCCGCCCTGCGGGCTATTCCCAACCTGCTGGTGTTCCGGCCCGGCGACGCCGTCGAGACCGCGGAAGCCTGGGACTGCGCGCTGCGCGCCGAAGCAAACCCATCGGTGCTGTGCCTGTCCAGGCAAGCGCTTCCCACGTTCCGTGAAGTTGTCGACGACGCAAATTGGGTCGCGCGCGGCGCCTATGTGGTCGTCGAGCCGACTCGTGGACGCGACGTCACCCTGATCGCGACCGGCTCGGAAGTGTCGATCGCGCTGGAGGCGGCAAAACTTCTCGCAAAGGACGGCGCACGGGCCGCGGTCGTCTCGGCTCCCTGCTCGATCTGTTCCGCCGCCAGCCGCAACAATACCGGGCTGAAGTGCTGGGCCACGCGCCACGCGTGGGCGTCGAGGCCGCGGTGGAAGGCGACTGGGCGCAGTGGCTTGGCGAGGATGGCGAGTTCGTCGGCATGACGGGCTTCGGGGCATCTGCGCCGGCCGACGTGCTCTACCGCGAATTCCGGCTTACCGCGGAGGCCGTCGTTTTGGCGGCGATGCGTTGCGTGGCCCGTTCGAGGACGGCGGCGCGCGGCCGCGACGCCCAGCACGATGCAAACGATTGAAGGGAGCCTCCGATGGCGCGAATTACACTGAGGCAACTGCTCGATCATGCCGCCGAGCACGGCTACGGCGTGCCGGCGTTCAACATCAACAACATGGAGCAGGGGCTTGCCATCATGGAAGCCGCCGCTGGCGTCGATGCGCCGGTGATCATCCAGGCATCGCGCGGTGCACGCAGTTACGCCAATGACATCATGCTATCGAAGATGATCGACGCGCTGGAGGAGATGTATCCGCAGATTCCACTATGCCTGCATCAGGATCACGGCAATGAGGAAGCCACCTGCGCTACGGCGCTTCAATACGGATTCACCTCGGTGATGATGGATGGTTCGTTGAAAGCCGACGCGAAGACCGCGGCGGATTACGACTATAATGTCGATATCACGCGGCGCGTCGTCGACATGGCGCACTGGATCGGCGCATCGGTGGAAGGCGAACTGGGCGTGCTCGGCTCGCTCGAACATGGCGGCGGCGAGCAGGAAGACGGTCACGGCATCGAAGGCAAAATCAGCCGTGATCAGTTGCTGACCGATCCGGATCAGGCGGTCGAGTTCGTTCGCGCAACCAGGGTCGACGCGCTGGCGATCGCGATGGGAACCTCGCACGGCGCCTACAAGTTCTCGCGCAAGCCGGACGGCGAGATCCTTGCCATGAAGGTGGTCGAGGAAATCCACCGCCGGCTGCCGAATACGCATCTGGTGATGCATGGCTCGTCGTCGGTGCCACAATCGTTGCAGGACATCTTCAACACTTATGGCGGCGAGATGCCGCAGACATGGGGTGTGCCGGCTGAGGAGATCGTCCGCGGCATCAGGCACGGTGTTCGCAAGGTCAATATCGACACCGATTGTCGGCTGGCAATGGCCGCGGCCTTCCGCAAAATCGCAACCCAGAGCAAGAGCGAGTTCGATCCGCGCAGATTCCTGAAACCTGCGATGGACGCGCTGCGCGATCTCTGCCGCGAGCGTTTCGAGCAATTCGGTACCGCGGGCCATGCCTCAGGAATCAAGGTGGTCCCGCTGGCGGAAATGGCGAAACGCTATCGCTCGGGCGCGCTTGACCCGCGCATCGGCGAGATGGCGGGCGCAGCCGAATGACTCGAAAAATCCTCACGATCCGCGCCGGACCGTCCAACTCAAGGGAGACCAATATGAACCAGCATTCCATCACCCTTCACGGCAAGGAACGCTATAAATCGGGCGTCCTCGAGTACAAAAAGATGGGCTACTGGGAGCCCGATTACGTGCCAAAGGACACCGACATCATTGCCCTGTTCCGCGTTACACCGCAGGAGGGTGTCGATCCGATCGAGGCCGCTGCCGCAGTGGCCGGCGAGTCCTCGACCGCGACCTGGACGGTGGTCTGGACCGACCGCTTGACCGCGGCCGAAAAATACCGCGCGAAATGCTATCGCGTCGATCCCGTGCCGAATTCACCGGGGCAATATTTCGCATACATCGCCTACGACCTCGACCTATTCGAGAACGGGTCGATCGCCAACCTTTCGGCCTCCATCATCGGCAACGTCTTCGGGTTCAAGCCGCTGAAGGCGCTGCGGCTCGAGGATATGCGGCTGCCGGTGGCCTATGTGAAGACCTTTCAGGGACCCGCGACCGGCATCGTGGTCGAACGCGAACGGATGGACAAGTTCGGTCGTCCGTTACTCGGGGCGACAGTGAAGCCCAAGCTTGGCCTGTCCGGCCGCAACTATGGCCGCGTGGTCTACGAGGCGCTGAAGGGCGGACTCGACTTCACCAAGGACGACGAGAACATCAACTCGCAGCCGTTCATGCATTGGCGCGAGCGCTTTTTGTATTGCATGGAGGCGGTCAACAAGGCGCAGGCGGCGTCCGGCGAGATCAAGGGCACCTATCTCAACGTCACGGCCGGGACCATGGAAGACATGTACGAGCGGGCCGAATTCGCCCAGGAACTCGGCTCCATCGTCATCATGATCGACCTCGTGATCGGCTATACCGCGATCCAGTCGATGGCGAAATGGGCGCGCCGCAACGACATGATCCTGCATCTGCATCGCGCCGGACATTCGACCTATACGCGACAGCGCAGCCACGGCGTGTCGTTCCGCGTGATCGCGAAATGGATGCGGCTTGCGGGCGTCGATCACATCCATGCCGGAACGGTGGTGGGCAAGCTCGAGGGCGATCCAGCGACGACGCGCGGCTACTACGACATTTGTCGTGAGGATTTCAATCCGGCGAGGCTCGAGCACGGCGTGTTTTTCGACCAGGGCTGGGCCAGCCTCAACAAGCTGATGCCGGTGGCTTCGGGCGGCATTCACGCCGGCCAGATGCATCAATTGCTCGATCATCTCGGCGAAGACGTGGTGCTGCAGTTCGGTGGCGGCACCATCGGTCATCCCATGGGGATCCAGGCCGGCGCTACGGCAAATCGGGTCGCGCTGGAAGCGATGATTCTCGCCCGTAATGAGGGTCGCGATTACCTCCACGAGGGGCCGGAGATCCTCGCCAAGGCGGCGCAGACGTGCACACCGTTGAAATCGGCGCTGGAGGTCTGGAAGAACGTCACCTTCAATTACGAATCCACCGACACGCCCGATTACGTCCCAACCGCCAGCGTATCGATGTAAGGAGCTAAAGATCATGCGTATTACTCAAGGCTGCTTTTCGTTTCTCCCTGACCTCACCGACGAACAGATTTCCGCCCAGGTTCAGTATTGCCTTGGCCATGGCTGGGCGGTGAACATCGAATTCACCGATGATCCGCATCCCCGCAACCATTTCTGGGAAATGTGGGGGCTACCGATGTTCGATCTCCGCGACGCGGCGGGGGTGATGATGGAACTGAACGAGTGCCGCAAGGTCTATGGCGACCGCTACATCCGGTTGTCTGCGTTCGATTCCAGCCACGGCTGGGAGTCGGTGCGGCTGTCCTTTATCGTCAACCGCCCGAAGCAAGAGCCGGGTTTCCGTCTCAACCGGCACGAGGTTACGGGCCGCCGCGTCCAATACACGACAACGTCCTATGCCGCCGATAGGCCCGAGGGCCAGCGCTACGGTGCATCATGAGCCCGCCGGGTGCCGCGCACAATATCAGCGAAACGCCGCCAACGAGGCAGGTCGACCTCCGCCACGAGTTCAACGAGGTCGGCATCGGCGAGGTGCTCGATCAGCTCGATCGCGAGCTGATCGGGTTGAGGCCGGTGAAAACGCGGATCCGCGAGATCGCCTCGCTGCTGCTGATCGAGCGTATCCGCAAGCGTATGAACCTGACTTCCGATGTGCCGACGCTGCACATGTCGTTCACCGGCAATCCAGGCACCGGAAAGACCACCGTTGCGTTGCGGATCGCGAGCATCCTGCACAGGCTCGGCTACGTGCGCCGCGGGCAAGTCGTGTCGGTGACGCGCGATGAACTGGTGGGACAATATATCGGTCACACAGCACCGAAGACGAAAGAGATATTGAAGAAAGCAATGGGCGGTGTGCTGTTTATCGATGAGGCATACTATCTGCATCGGCCGGACAACGAGCGCGACTATGGACAGGAGGCGATTGAGATACTGCTGCAGGTGATGGAAACGCAGCGCGAGGATTTGGTGGTGATCCTGGCCGGCTATGGCGAGCGGATGGACAAATTCTTCGCCAGCAATCCGGGCTTTCGTTCGCGGATCGCGCATCACGTCGATTTTCCTGATTATACGGAGGACGAATTGCTTTCCATCGCCGATCTGATGCTGCGCGAAATGAACTACAAGTTCAGCGCCGCCGCACGGGAGGCGTTCGTACGCTACATCGGCCTGCGCAAGACCCAGCCGCTGTTCTCCAACGCGCGTTCGATCCGCAACGCGCTCGACCGGCTGCGGCTGCGGCAGGCAAGCCGGCTTGTCGCCGATCTCGACCGCGTGCTGACCGCCGACGACGCCATGTCTCTGGAAGCGTCCGATGTGCTCGCAAGTCGGGTATTTGTCAAACCCATCGGCGAATGAGCCGGAGGCTCGGCGGACTAAGACCGATTGTTGGCGGATGCCCTTCGGGTATGGCCGCTCTTGGGGCGAAGCGGCCACCCAGTAGAGCCTCGCGCCCAACCGAGGCAAAATTAAAAACCAACGCATGTGCTCTTCGCCGGGTAGTCGCGGTAGGCGACAAAAGGGGCACGGGTCTCATGCGCATGTCATTCAGTCGGCGAGTGCCGGTCGCGGAACTGCTCGGCCATCCAGTCTATGAACACTCGCAGGCGCGGCGACAGTTGCCGCGTATGGGAGTAGAGGACATGGATAGGCAGCGGCGACGGGGGAAAGCCGGCGAGCACTTCGACCAGCGCGCCGCTGGCAAGCTCGGAGCTGACGCGATATCGCGGCACCTGAATCAGTCCGAGGCCCATGCACGCGCATGCAACGTTGGTCTCTGGACCGGTCACCGTCACCATCGCTGGCAACGTGACTTGACGCGCCTTGCCGCCGGCGCCGAAGACGAGCGAAACGACTTCGCCGGAGTCCGGCGAAAGCAATCCGACCATCTCATGACCTGCGAGGTCGTCAGGCGTTCGCGGCATGCCGAAACGGCTGAGATAATCCGGGCTGGCGAAGGTCCCCCTGTCGAGCAGCGCCAGGCGCCGCTTGATCAGCGGACTGTCGCCCAGCTCGCCGGTCCGAAGGATGCAGTCGAGTCCCTCTCGGATCATGTCCAGCGGTTGGTGCGCTTCGCTGAAGTGCAGCCGGATATCGGGATATTGCTGCCGGAATCGAGGCAGGCCCGGTAACAGGAAATACCGCGCCTGGGTGCCGTGAACGTCGACACGAACCAGGCCCGAAGGTTTGGCTCCGACGAAGGCGCCCTCCGCGTCCTCCATGTCCGCGATCAGGTTCACGCAGCGCCGATAGTAGGCCTCGCCATCGAGGGTCGGACTGACCTGCCGCGTCGTGCGCCGCAATAGCCGTACCCCCAACCGCGCCTCCAGTCCCTTCACGGCATCAGTCACCGAGGAGCGCGGCAGACCAAGATCGTCAGCGGCTTGGGTGAAACTGCGCCGTTCCACAATGCGGGTGAAGACGCGCATGGCGTCGAAACGATCCATTATTCGGCAGCTCGAATTATGATGTCGAAATATGCATGATTATCCGCCGAATGGGAAGGAGCATCTTGCTTTCATCGAGCGCCGATGACCGGTGCCCAACTCCAAGGAGACGGATCATGACCACCGAAACTAACAGAATAGCCATCGTCACCGGCGCGTCCGGCGGCATTGGTGCTGCGGTCGCCGAGCGCCTGGCCAAAGATGGCTTCACCGTGGTGGTGAACTATGCCGGCAACGCCGCCTCGGCTGCGGCAGTTGTAGCTAGGATCGAAGCGGCCGGCGGCCACGCCGTGGCGGCCCAGGCCGACATCTCGGATGTTGCCGCGGTGGCGCGCATGTTCGACTCGGCTGAAACCGCGTTCGGCGGCGTCGACGTGCTGATCAACAATGCCGGCATCATGAACCTGGCGACCATCGCTGACAGCAGTGACGCACTGTTCGATCGCCACATCGCGGTCAATCTGAAGGGC
>NZ_DATMLW010000053.1:0-4811 GCF_035570375.1 Bradyrhizobium sp.
GTGTTGGCGATCGCCGATCAGCATCAGCGGCCACTCTTGATCATCGCCGAGGAATTAGCGCCGCCTGCAGTGATGGGCCTGCTTTCGCAGCGCGGCGACTCAAAAGTGAAGATCGCCGCCATCCATCCCCCTGAATTCGGCCATTGGCGCAAGGCGATGCTCGAGGACATTGCGGTTGCGACTGACGGCCGCGTGGTCGCGCGCGATCTGGGCGGCAAGGTCGCGGAGGCCTCGGCCGAAGATCTCGGAGGGGCGCGGCAGGTGCGCATTTCCGCCAATCGCACTTTGATCATTGGCGGCGAAGGCCGAGCGGAGGCGGTGGCCGCCCGACGCGAACAGGTGAGGCGCCAGTATGACGCCGCGCCCGAAAACGTCGAGCGCGACAAGTTCAAGGAGCGTCTTGCCAAGCTCTCCGGGGGCACCGCGATGATCCTGGCCGGCGGCGCGACGCCGGTCGCCCAAAAGCGCATCGCGCAGCTCATTGAAGACGCGATCAACGCGACGCGCGCGGCGATGGAGGAGGGTGTCGTCGCAGGCGGCGGGATTTCGCTCATGCAGACCACGCCGATGCTCGACCGCATCATCGACAAACTTGAGGGCGACAGCAAGCAGGGCGCGCAGCTCGTCCGACAGGCTCTGTCAACGCCGCTGGCCCTGATCATCGCCAATTCCGGTCGCGACTCAGCGAAAGAAATAGCGAAACTCGCAAAGACCGGAAATGGGCACGGCTTCGACGCGCGCAGCGGGCGCCATGTCGACATGTTCAAGGCGGGGATCGTCGATCCGGTCAAGGTCTGTTACACCGCGGTTTGCAACGCCGGGTCGGTCGCCGCGCTCATCCTCACGACCCAGACGCTGATCGCCAAGAAGCCCGACGACTACGACGTCACGGCCGGACCCGCGCGCGGCGGCGGGGCCGAAAGGCTCTAGTCGGCACGCAGGCGGGGGCGGGCCATCGTCGCCCGTTACGACCAAATCGCATGCGACTTTCTTGTCCGTCTCATCGCGGCGCTGTACGCTGTATCATTGAAGCAATTCAGGTTTGACCCCAGCCTGTCCAGGCGCTGCGGCCGCAGGGTTCGCTGCGGCGGGATTCTACGGGCCTCGCAGCATGAATGCCGATCGCGTCGGCTTTGAAATTACACCTATCCGGCTCAGTCACGTCGCCGCCTTTCGCCGTGCGTTTGACCTCGTAGCGCGCGAACGCCGATTTCTTGCCGCTTTCGAAGCGCCGTCGCTCGACGAGACGCGGCGTTACGTCGAAGAAAGGATGGCGTGCTGCGATCCCATGGTCGTCGCGATCGGCGCAGACGCGCTCGTCGGCTGGTGCGACATCGGCCGTAATTCCGCGCCGTCCCGCAGGCATCGCGGCCTCCTGGGAATGGGGGTGATCGCCGACTGGCGAAGGCGGGGGATCGGCGCGGCGCTCCTGACCGCGGCTCTCGACCTGGCGAGCCGCCGCGACTTCATCCGCATCGAACTCGACGTCCATGCCGACAACGCCGCCGCCATCGCGCTCTACGAGAAATTCGGGTTCGTCCGCGAGGGCGTTCAGTGCGACGGGGCGCTGATCGACGGGCGCTTCGTCGACGTCGTTCTCATGGGACGCGTCGACCGTGTGGCGGGTGGTTGAAGACGTGGGTAAACGGGCGGGAGCGCTTCTTTGCCGGCCCGCGCGTTCGATTGGCGACTAGCGGATCACAGAAAGCACGCTCGATCGACCTCCGGCGGCAAGGACGCTTATGAATCAGACCGTGTACTCATGAATTCGCCTTGTCCGCTTTGCCCCGACATCGATTATGGCATAAGTCCCTTTAGACGGCGGCTATCTTCGGTCGCCTCCGCGAGGACCCAATCTGAATCATCGAGCTGCACGTCGACAAGTCCCCTCGTGGATCGCTGCGGCCATCAATGAACAGGCTGCCCTGACGGAGTTTGCGAGTTTGATCTGGCTTAACAGACGAGTCCGACTTCCGTTCGTTGTGCGCTTCAAAGTGGGCATCAGTCCAGCTAGTCCGCCTCCGCCACGTTGACGCGGTTTAGGCAGCGGAACCGCTTAAGTCGGGTGTCTCCTCAGCGCCACATCCCGCGCACACGGCCACCTACGTTCAAGCGCACGCCCTGGCCGACCACCCGCGCCTGTGTGCCGACCGCAAGAGGTGGCCAACTTGTCATTTCGAACAGGCCGAGCAGGCCGTCGGGAATAAATCGGGTTCGTGAGGCATAGACGTGCCGGTCACCTTGGGCGCTCTGGCCGTGAGTAAAGAACCGCTGCGGCACGATGAGATGTAAATCATCCTTGGCGGGCGTCATGGCGACATAAAGCAAACGCCGTTCCTCCTCGATCTCGGCAGTCGTCCCGGCTCCGAGGTCGGAGGGCAGGCAGCCATCGACCACGTTGAGCACGAACACCGATTTCCACTCCTGGCCTTTGGCGGAATGGATCGTCGAAAGGATCAAATAGTCCTCGTCGAGCAACGGTACTCCCGCCTGATCGCTGGTGGCATCCGGTGGATCAAGCGTCAGTTCGTAAGGAACCGTTCGCGGGAGGGATAACCGGAATTTGGTGGCGCGCCTGGATGCCGATGCTAGCGGGTGACAGACACCTTCAGGTCGGTCATGCTCGCGGGCGCATAGACCGCCTTAGCAATCTGGTATCGTGCTTGGCTTCGAAAAAAGGCGGCGGAATGGGCGACGGCCCGCCGATGCCGTGAGGACTTCGTCTCAACATCACTCAACCGATTCAAAAAAATGAGGGCGAACGTGAGACGAGGCAGACGCCAGCGAGATCGAGCTCCAACACGAGCTAGGACGCCGTTTGCCGGGCCATATGGCCACGCCGGTGCGATAAAAAACTGATGAGGCTGTCGCGGCACCACCATCAGGAGGAGGAACGAACCAGCGGGCACGCCCGGCGATGGGATTGGGCACCAGCGCGCTGCCCTGCCTTCGATCGCATAGCTCTTGCGCGAGCGGCGGTGCGCGGTGAAGCCAATGTCGGCGGTCGGCGAGACGCCCGGATTGCTACGATCCGCGAGCTGCTCGACCGCGGATATGGCCCGACCTCGACAAGCCATAGAGGCCGGCGCGCGCGGGCAATCCGCTTGATCTCCTTCGGCTCCTGATGGAGGAGATCGATGCCATCAGCCGCCTATGGGCAGGTACCAAGCGAACACGCTGCGAGTGGTCAACCGAGATTGACGGTTTGATCGCTGCCGCTCGGCACGTTCGCGGGGTCCAGTTCCAGCACAATGCGAAATTTCAACGCACGGCAAAGGGAAGGTTCCGCCTCTAAGCACCGCGTTCGAGCATGGCCTTGAAATCGGCGCGAGCCAGCCGCGCTTCCAGCCGGGCGGCTTCGGACGCTTCGCCATGCCGAAATAGCCGTGGATCAGGCCAGCGCCCTGATGGCGCTCGGTTGTGACGCCCGCGGCCTGAAGCGCATCGGCGTAAGCCTCGCCCTCATCTCGCAAAGGATCGAGCCAGAAACGATGCGGGCGATTCAGAATTTGGAACCGTCCGCGAGGACGCCAGACCGGTAGACGTTACCAACCTAATCGCGACGATCGACCGGACTATCTCGAGGGGACCGCGTTCCATACCAACATCGCAAACGTTCGCGCGAGGCTTACGGACGGCCGTTCCAACCTGACCAATTTTGAGGCAATTCAACGCCTTCGCGGCGATGTCTCAGATATGGCGCAATCTGCCGCACAATCGGGGCAGGGCAACAAAGCTCGGTTGCTTCGGGGGGGTCTGCATCAACTCGATCAATCATTGGAAAACGCAAGTGAAGGATTTTTTCAAGCAAATCGTAACTTTGCTCAAGCTTCGCGTGACATTGAAGCCGTACAGGCGGGCCGTCAGGCGGCAACGCGCGGACGAAGCGAGGATATCATCCCCGCATATCAGGCACTTCGGCCTGAGGCATAGGCCGCGTTTCGCGCGGGATATGTAGACCCGCTGAGACGCAGGGCGCGGCGTTCGGCGTCAACAAAGCGCGCCCGTTCTTGAACGACGCATTCCGCGACGACGGGCAACTCGCTTATGCAGCGCCGCCTTGCGTGCGAACAGACCATGTTCGAAACACGCGGCCATGCGCTCGGCTGATCCCGCACCATGGACAATATGAACGACGATGACGCGCTCGCGGTCGACCCGGTCGCCGCAATGACGGCAATCGGTCACGGGATTTCCGGCAATGTGCACGGCCTTCTTAGCTCGCTAAAGCACTCCGGCGTCGGTCGGCTCAACGCACGGTCTATTGACCGAGTAGCCGGGAGTTAAGGCGCTTCGAATTACCGCGGCCCGACCGGTTCCGTTGATTAGGGCAGACCGAAAGCAGTCGGTGCGGCGTCAATAGCGAAGTTAATCCTGCCAACAATTTGTGGACCGTTGTCCTGGTTGCAACTCGCATTTAAATGATTTTTGCAAGGTGCTGTCGATCTGGCCGGGGCTCATTCGTCGACCTATCAGCGAGACAGTTCAACGGCAAACTGCCCGCGGCTCGCCTGAGAAGGAGTTTTAGGATGCGCTTTATGTATTTCGTCAAGTCCCCGCAACCGCATGTGGGTCCAACGCCCGGACTTCTGGAGGCCATGCACAAGCTCGCCGACCGGGAGATCAAGGCTGGCCGCATGCTCGACAATGGCGGGCTGATGCCGGTCCAGACCGGCGCGCAGGTACGCATCAAGGACGGCAAGCTCAGCGTCATCGATGGCCCGTTCGTCGAAGCCAAGGAAGTCGTCGGCGGCTATGCGATCTTCGAGCTTCGCGACAAGGAAGAGGCGGTTGCGATGGCGAGGGAATTC
>NZ_DATMLW010000054.1:0-4940 GCF_035570375.1 Bradyrhizobium sp.
CGGATAAACTGAGGCACTAACCCGGGATCACTGTATTAGTGGTCGTCTTGGCATTCATTATTATCCCCATACGGATCAGGTCCGAGAGACTTCGTGCTTGTAGCTTCTCGGCGATGTGGGCGCGATGCAACTCGACGGTGCGAACACTGATGCCAAGCTGGCGGGCGATGACCTTGTTTGGCTCCCCCGAGGCAACCCGCTCGAAGACCTCGCGTTCGCGGGGTGTCAATAAGGCCACGCGGATCTGCAACGTGGCGCGTTCGAGACGCTCTTCGTACGCCCTATTATTCCAACGCAATGCGCGCTCGATGCTTTCGAGCAGGGCGTCCTCGCGCAGCGGCTTCTCGATGAAATCGAAGGCGCCGGCCTTCATCGCCGCAATTGCCAGCGTAACGGTGCCATGTCCGGTGATGAAGATAACCGGGATACGCCAGCCGCGGACATTGAGCTGCTGCTGCAGTCCAAGCCCGGTCATCTGCGGCATCCGTATATCGAGCAACAGGCAGCCGCCACGTCGCGGGTCGTACTCTTCGAGAAACGAGCGCGCCGATGGCAACGCTTCCACACAATATCCGGCCGCGCGCAGCATAAATCTCAGCCCTTGCCTAACGGCGGCATCATCGTCGACGACGAACACCCTCTTATCCGGCATCGGTGCTCGCTTCCGCCTCGGCTGTCGGCAGGTCGAAGATGAAGATCGCGCCGCAACGAGCGCCGCGAACCATTCGGAGGCTGCCGCCATTTAACTCAATGATCGAGCGACTGATCGAGAGCCCCATCCCCATGCCGAGCGGTTTGGTCGTTACGAAAGGTTCGAAGATCGTGCCCGCAACCTCGGCGGTGACCCCTGGTCCCGAATCGGTCACCGAGATCTGCACGGCGTGGTTGCCTTTGTGGCGGGCCTCGACGACGATCGACCGCCGCTCGGTGTTCGCCGCTTCAATCGCATCCATCGCGTTCCGTAGCAGGTTCAGCAGCACCTGCTCGATCTGGACCCGGTCGGCCCAAACGGCAGGCAGGCCTGGATCGATCCTCGTTTCGATCTCGATCTCCTGCTGCACTGCCTCCGCACGCGTCAGACTTAGGGCGGCGCCGATCAGGGGCTTTACCTCGGTCAGGCCTCGGCGGTATTCGCCGCCGCGGACAAACTCGCGGAGGTGATCGAGGACGTCGCCTGCACGCTCTGCCTGCTGCACGACTTCCCCTATTCCTTCGTGCAGCAACGCAGGCTCGGTTATTGGCCCGGTCAACAGCCGTAGGCAGCCCCGTCCGTAGGCGGTGATCGCGGTCAAAGGCTGGCTCAGCTCGTGCGCCAATCCCGCGGCCATTTCACCGGCCAGCGAAACCCGCGAGACGTGCGCCAGCTCCGCTTGATGCTCACGGTATCGAGCTTCGGCTTTCCGGCGCGAGGTGATGTCCCGTATGACGATCGTGTAATGTTCCGCGCCCAGTAGGTCGAAGCGGCCAGCGCTGAATTCGATCGGGAATGTGCTTCCATCCGCCCGCCGCGCATCGAGCTCCAAACAACCCATCTCGGAGGCCGGTGCATCAGCGGCGAGCTTCAGCCGGTGAAGCAGATCGGGTGGACCCTCGACCAGTTCTGAAACATTGTGTCCGATCAGTGAGTGGTTCGGACGCGAGAACAGCCTTTCGACCGCCGGGTTGATCGACTGGATGCGCCCGCGCGCATCGATCGTAAGGATGCCGTCCCGCGCCGTGTTTAGGATCGCTGTCCGGCGTCCTTCACTGTCGACCAGGGCAAGCGACAGGCGGCGGCGCTCGCTGACGATCACTCCGAGCATCAGGCCGGTCGCAGCCAATGCGAGCATCAAAAGCTGGAAGGCTCGGAGGGTAAGCTCCGAATGACCCTGAATTTCGAACCCGGCGATCAAGCCTATCTGGATCGTCAGCACCGCCCAGCTCGCGCCGGGTAGACCATGACGCGTCGCGATCCAGATGAGTGGCAGGAATAGAAGGTAGAAAAGCCCGAGAGGGTGATCGCCACCGATTCCCGAGAACACCGCTGCGAGCGCCACGACAATACTCGCGCTCTGCGCGGCAAACTCGATGAATTGAGGTGAGGCCTTGTCACGATCCGGTGCAGCCCGTTGTTTAATTCGCTCGTGTAGCAGAAGCAGTGGAGGGACGAGCACGACAATGCCGATTGCATCGCCGATCCAAAAATGAAACCCGGCCTCGGCGAAACCGCTCCATGGGACAATCCCGGCAGCGGCGCAGATGGCGACAAAACCGTTGGCGACGAGCCCCGAACTGATGATCGTCACGATTAAAAGCTTGACGACATCCGAGCTTGTGCGAATTCCGGCCTGCAGGCCAGCATGCCGCAATATTGCGGCGGCTCCCGTATAGCCGCCGGTAACCACGAGCGATCCCAGGAATACCAGCACCGGGAAGACAGGCGCGATTGGAAGCGTAGCGCCCGACAACAGTTCGGCGGCCAATACCAGCGGGGCGTAGCGGAGCCCCTTGATGATCAGCAAGGCCATCGCGAGACCCGTAGACGGATTCCACGGTGTGATGCCGATGCCGTGCAGTGCCCCGATAAAGCTTAATCGATCTAGCGTCAGATAGAGCGCAATGTAGGCGATCGACAGCGCTGTGGCCCGCCAGGCATGGCTGGCGCTGCAACCGATCCGAGCGGCCCACTCTTGCGCACGCGTGATATCGTCGACAGCCTCTTCTGTTGCCATGGTCAGGTTTCCCCGATCATCGGTCCTCCGATCGCATGCCCTGGCAGGCTCACCCACCAAGTGCTGGCCGGGCTAGCTCGCGAGAGCGGCAAAGCAATCCGCGATGTGATCGTTTGCCGCACCCTCACCTTGCCTCAACCTGCAGCGCAACCGCCATACGTGTTCGCACGTATAGTCCGGCACACTAACGAGCCTAGTATTTGAGGAATGTCGAACAAAGCCGCCCGGCCCGAGTCACAATCTTGCGCGGTCATGTGCTTCGACACGCCGTCAGTTTTGATTGAGAGCGAGTCGATCGGGCGACCGGAAACGGAAGCCCGATATCGTGATGGGCCCCGCGTCCTCGGCAAGGCTACATCGAGAGACGAGGAGGATCTCGTTTTGCCGCCGCCGGAGACCAAGCGGTGGACGTCTCGTCGCAAGGCCGCCATTCTTGTGGCCGTGCGGGCCGGGGTCATCACTCGCGAAGTAGCGTGTCAGCGCTATCTCCTCTCTGAGAAGGAACTCGCCGGTTGGGAGGTGGCGTTCGACCGGGCCGGTATTCCCGGCTTGCTCGCGAGGAAGCTCCACTCATACCGCCGTCGGCCTCGTCACGGTAACGATTAGGCCGCGTGAGGGCACCGTCAACTTGGTGGACCCTGGGGTACTTGCGGCGACGGATCGGGGTGAGTAATCGGATGGGATGACGACACCCGCTCGCGCTCGCTACACCGGGCATCGGTTCCCGGCCGAGATCATCGGTCATGCGGTGTGGCTGTATTTCCGCTTCCCGCTCGGTCTTCGCATGGTGGAGGAGTTGTTGGCCGCCCGCGGCATCATTGTCAGCCACGAAACCGTGCGGCAGTGGGCACGCAAATTTGGTCAGCAGTTCACCAACCGGATCCGTCGGCGTCTTCCCCGTGTCGACGACAAGTGGCATTTAGATGAGGTCGTGCTCAAGATCGCCGGCGTGAAGCACTGGTTGTGGCGCGATCAGACCGGCATCGTGCTTGATGTGCTAGTGCGGAACTCGGGACATAGCACGGCGAAAAACCTGCGGACCCTGGCACTCGATCGGGCGAGTCCGGTACCAGTGCAGCATGCCGACGCGTTTCAGGCGCTGCTGTTCCCCGGTCGGGCGCTCCAGGGACTAGCGCGGCCGAACCGGGGCGAGCCGGCAGGCGGCACAGGAAGGCGTTCTGGCCGGTGTCGGTGTCTCGATCACGACTTTCCCGTGGCAGGAAAATCAGGAAGAACGGGCATGAGGCGGTCTCTGAAACATCAGCCACCTCGCGCGGGACCGAGGGTTCGAGGCCACCTGCTGTATCGTGAAAAAGACATACAACAAATAGACATCGATCAAAATGGTGACTGCCATGACGCTGTAGGCCCACGGGCTCTGCATCAACTTCAGATCGATCAACACCCGGGAGAAACCGAAGCCGACGACCCAGGCATCAAAGCTCATGCATATTCGGCGAAACGTTTCGGGAACCAGCCGGCGGATGAAATAGGTGCCAAGCGGTATTCCAACCACAACGCTGGGAATCAGCGTCAATAACAAATTCTCACTTTCCGCGACAAACAGGCCAAGGTGGTAATACACGAGGGCGGTCACGCTCGACTCAGCCACGCGAACCAAAGCGAGACCGGCCCGAAACTCGTTTTTGACCAAGCCTTGATTGTTGAACAAAATGGCCAACGGGGGTCCTGAAATGGTCGTTACCGAATACAGGATGCCCAGCGCCGATCCAAAAGGGAGACCGACCAGCCATGTCGACCGGATTGGCCTCCGCCACCCGGCTGCCTGAAGCAGGATGAGGGGTAAAATAACGGTGTAGGTGCCGAGTTTGATCCAGCCAGGATGAAGCGAAGCAAGAACAGAGGCTCCGACCGCGATGCCGGGCAGCAGCCCGATGAGAATGGGAACCACTCTTTTCCATACAGCCCGAACGCCGTTCAGATTCATGAGCAGCACGTACAAGTTAATAAAGACTTCGATCACAACGACGGCGGGATTCAGAACGCGATTTGCATAAAAAACGAGCGCGACTGGCACGGTGAGTGACGAAAACCCGTAGCCAAGGGCACCATTTACAAAGGCAGCAAACAAAGCCATCCCGGCAAGAACGATCACGGCGGTGTCAAGGGGAGGCATCTTCAGCTTCTCCAATTACCGGCGAGCGGGCACGTGGCGCGGTATTATGCACAACCATCGCGACCTCTGATACCCGCTGCTGAGCGTCTCTA
>NZ_DATMLW010000055.1:0-18917 GCF_035570375.1 Bradyrhizobium sp.
CGGCCCTGATCTCGACTTCAGCCATGCACCCCTCCTTCGTACAATGCGGTGCGGATTGCCCGGCCCGACTCCTTGTCGAAGATCGACAGCGTATCGGGGCGGAAGTCGAGCCCGACATTCTCGCCGATCCCAAAGCAAATGCTGGCGGACGCGCGGGCCTTGAGCGCGCCGTAGCGTGTCGTCACGGTCACGATCTGCGTCGTGCCGAGATATTCCGAGCCATAGACCTCGCCCCGCACCATGCCCTGATCGGTGAAACGCACATGCTCGGGCCGAACCCCGAGCACGAGATCGCTTTCCGAAAGCGCCTCGCGCGCGGTCGGAATGGCGACATCGCGCTCGCCGAGCCGGATCGCCCGCGCGCCGGCCTGCAGGCCGTCGCGAAACGGCAGGAAGTTCATCGGCGGCGAACCGATGAAGTCCGCGACGAACAGCGAAGCGGGACGGTCGTAGATGTCGCGCGGACTCGCGACCTGCTCGACGACGCCGTGGTTCATCACGGCGATCCTGTCGGCCATCGCCATCGCCTCGAGCTGGTCATGCGTCACATAGACCGTGGTGGCGCCGAGTCGGTCATGCAGCGCGCGCAGTTCGTGGATCATCGCCTCGCGCATCTCGGTATCGAGCGCCCCGAGCGGCTCGTCCATCAGGAAGCATTTCGGCTTGCGCACGATCGCCCGGCCAAGCGCGACGCGCTGCCGGTCGCCGCCGGCAAGTCCCGACACCGATCGGTCGAGCAGATGGGAGATGCGCAGGATCCTCGCGACCTCCTCGACCCGCCGCTCGCGCTCCGCCGCACCGACGCCCTCGCATTTCAAGGGAAAGCCGATATTGCGCCGGACGTTCAAATGCGGATAGAGCGCAAACAGCTGGAATACGAAGGCGATATCGCGCGCCGAGGCGCGATTCATCGTGACGTCCTCGCCGCCGAGCCGAATGGTGCCGGCGGTCGGCAATTCCAGCCCTGCGATCATGCGCAGCGTCGTCGTCTTGCCGCAGCCGGAAGGCCCGAGCAGGCAGAGGAACTGGCCGTCTTCTACCGTGAAGCTGGCGGCCTTGACGGCATGAAACGTGCCGAAGGATTTGTTGAGCGCGTCGACCCTGATCTGTGCCATGACGCCCTACTCCCTGACCTTCGAGACGATGGTGAACATTACCGTCCCGAACAGCGTGGTCGCGAACGACAGGGAATACAGCGTCAGGGAAAACGGCTGCATCAGCATGACGACACCCGCGGCGATGATCGTGGTCGCAATCGCCTCCAGCGGACCGCGGCGCAGAATGCTGTCCGCGAATCCGGCACGCCGCATCGATGAGTTCGCCTCAAAGCTCATTTGCGGACCGCTCCAAAGGTGATGCCGCGCAACAGATGCTTGCGCAACAGCACGGTGAACACCACGATCGGCACCAGGAAGAACGTCGTGCCGGCGGCCACCGCGGGCCAGTCCTGCCCGCCCTCGCCGATGATGATCGGAATGAAGGGCGGTGCGGTCTGCGCGTTGCCGGAGGTCAGAAGCACGGCGAAGGCGTATTCGTTCCAGGCGAAGATCAGGCAGAAGATCGCGGTGGCCGCTATCCCGGTCGTCGCCTGCGGCAGCACCACCTTCACGAAGGCCTGGAAGCGGGTATAGCCGTCGATCATCGCCGCCTCTTCGTACTCGCGCGGGATCTCGTCGATGAAGCCCTTGAGCAGCCATACCGCGAGCGAAACGTTGACCGAGGTGTAGAGCAGGATCATCCCGAGTCTCGTATCCGACAGCCCGAGAGTGCGGTACATCAGGTAGATCGGGATCGCGACCGCGATCGGCGGCATCATCCGGGTCGACAGGATGAAGAACAGCAGATCGTCCTTCAGCGGCACGCGGAAGCGCGAGAAGCCATAGGCCGACAGCGTCCCGAGGGCGACGGCGAGCACCGTCGAGCCGAAGGCGATGATCAACGAATTGACGAAGCGCGGCACATAGTTCGACGGCCCCGCGATGACCATGTTGCGGTCGCGCGCGATGCCGTCGCAGAGCCCCCGCGGCGGTCCCAACGTCCTGATGAATTCCGGCGTCTGGCGCGAGCGCGTCGTGAAGAGATTGCAATAGCCTTCGAGCGACGGCGTGAACAGGATTTTTGGCGGATAGGAGATCGCATCGTCCGGCGACTTGAACGAAGTCAGCACGATCCAGACCAGTGGAATCATGGTGATGACGGCATAGAGCACCACCAGCGAGCCGGCGAAGCGGCGCGTGCCGGCCGAGGGTTCGACGACGGAATGGGCTGCATTGGAAAGGCTCATCGGCTTTTCACCCGGTTCAGCGCCTTCACATAGATGTTGGCAAGGCCGAACACCGTCACGAACAGAATGATCGCGAAGGCCGAGGAATAGCCGGTCCGCCAGCTCTCGAACGCCGCGCGCTTGAGCGTGATCGAGGCGACTTCGGTGGTCGATCCCGGCCCGCCGCCGGTGAGCAGGTTGACCATGTCGAACATCTTGAAGTTCTCGATGCCGCGGAACAGCACCGCAAGCATGATGAACGGCAGCGCCATCGGCAGCGTGATCGACCAGAACTGCCGCCATTTGGACGCGCGGTCGACCTCCGCCGCCTCATAGATGTAGTCCGGTATCGAGCGCAGGCCGGCCAGGCAGATCAGCATCACGTAGGGCGTCCACATCCAGGCGTCGACGATGACGATGGCCCACGGACTGAGCGTCACGTCGCCCAGCATCTGGAACGACGAGGCGTCGCGGCCGGTGAGGAAGGCGACGACGTAGTTGAACAGTCCGATCTGCGGCTGGTACAGAAACGTCCAGAAATTGCCGACCACGGCCGGCGACAGCATCATCGGCAAAAGGATGATGGTGGTCCAAAAACTGTGACCGCGAAATCGGCGGTTGATCAAGAGCGCGAGCCCAAACCCGACGACGACCTGGAGCGCTACCGACGCGATCACGAATTGCGCCGTGGTCTGCAGCCGGATCCAGATATCGTCGTCAGACAGAATGTCGCTAAAATTGTCGAGGCCGACGAACCGCAGCGGCAGATAAGACATGCTGAGGTTAAGGCTGGTGAAGGAAAGCCGGATCATCCAGACCAGCGGAAAGATATTGATCGCCAGCAAGAGCGCGATCGTTGGCGCAACGAACAACCACGCCATCGTCCGGTCCGACAGGCCGCGCGCGCGCTTCGCGGCGCGAGTCCTGCTGCGAACCTTGCCAGGCTCACCCATGCCGGCAATCCTGGCCTGATCGGGATGAGGGATCGTGGTCATTTTGTCCATCGGCTGGCCGGTTCAACTTCCCCGGGCACAGCTCCGGGGAAGCCGATTCATCTCGAGTGCGTTGAGTGCGAACGCCGCATTTACTGGGAGGCGACCTGCTTGCCCTGCTCCTTAAAGACCTTGGTCCAGTCCTTCACCAGAAGATCGAGCGCCTGCTGCGACGTTCCCTTGTCGGCGACGACGTAGTCATGCACTCGCTTTTGCATGTCGAGCAAGAGTTGGGCATAAGACGGCTCGGCCCAGAAGTCCTTCACGATCGCCATCGACTCCAGGAATTGCGGAGCGAACGGCGCACTCCCAGGGAAATCAGGCGCATCGACAACTGCCTTCAGGGCCGAATAGCCACCAATCTGCCACCATTTCTGCTGCACGGAGGGCTGCGCAAACCACTTGATGTAAGTGAGTGCATCATCCTTGTGGTCCGACGTCGCGACTACTGAGATGCCTTGGCCGCCGAGCTGGGTAAAATGTCCCTTGGGACCGGCCGGATTGACGAAGAAGCCGATCTTGTCGCCGCCGACGTTCGGATCCTTGTAAAGGCCGGGGAAGAAGGCGAACCAATTCATCTGTATCGCCACCTGGCCGGACTTGAAGGCATCTAGGCCCTCCTGCATGTAGGCGTTGGTCAATCCTGGCGCCGTACAGCACTTGTAGAGCTCCTTGTAGAACTCGAGCCCCTTTGCCGCATCCGGCGAGTTGACAAAGCCTTGCATCTGGTAGGGCTTCTTCGGATTCTCGTAGTTGAAGCCGTAATTGTAGAGAACGTTTGTTACGCCCATCGTGATGCCTTCCGAGCCGCGCTCGGTGAAGATATAGGCGCCATAGACCTTTTTGCCGTCGATCTCACGCCCCTGGAAAAACTCCGCGATCTGCTTCAGCTCATCAAAAGTTTTCGGCGGCGCGAGATCGCGGCCATACTTGGCCTTGAACGCCGACTGAATTTCCGGCCTCGCGAACCAGTCCTTGCGATAGGTCCAGCCCACCGCATCGGCCATCGCGGGCAGCGCCCAATAGTTCGGCGAGTTCTTCGGCCACTCCGAATAGCCGACGACCGTCGCCGGCACGAAATCGTCCATTGAGATGTGCTCTTTGGCGAAGAAGTCATTCAGTTTGACGTACCAGTTGTTTTCGGCGGCGCCGCCGATCCACTGACTGTCGCCGATGATGAGATCGCACAGCTTCCCGTGGGAGTTGAGCTCATTGAGGAAGCGATCGGCATAACTTGTCCAGGGCACGAATTCATATTTCATCTCGATGCCGGACTGCTTGGTAAAGTCCTTGCCAAGCTCGACCAGCGCGTTGGCCGGATCCCAAGCTGCCCAACACAGCGTGAGCTGCTTGCTTTCTGACACAGCCGGCCTGCTTGCGACGGCCGACAATGTGACACCTGCAAAGAGAGCAAGCGCTCCGCCTGCCCACTTCGACCACCCTTCAGTCGCGGATTTTCGCATGTGCATTCCCTCTCCTGACGCTTTCCCACGCTGCACCGGAAGCGCCCTTATCCGGAAGCGGCCGACATCATCGAAGCCCGGGCGGGCTTGAGGCAGACAGGATCAAGGGAGGCAATCGATCATGCTTCACGAGCGATCGCGATGGTCCTTGGGTCGCCTCCAGGCGCGATGTTCAGTTTAGTTTAGTATTAAACATTTGATACCCGTTCGCCGACGTGGTCAAGGAGGAATCCGAAAACGTTCGTATGCTCGCAGAATGAAAAATATGGCTGCCATCCTGACGTAAGCTGCCCTGACGCACGCGCCGACACCAGCCAAATAACCCAGCCGCGACGTCCAACCTTTGATTTATCTATTGTTTATTAAATCAGAGAACTAAACACATCCGCGTGGTCAGGCCACTAACACATCCTTTTGCCAGCGACGTTAGAGATCGCGCGCGTTGCAATATCCGTGGAGATGACTCTGTCTAACTCTTTCGAGAGTCAGCCAGCAATCACCCCTCGCGCGGGAACCGCCATGCCATCAATAGGTTCTCCTGTTCGAGCCCCATCGCACGAGAGGTTCGAATGAAGCGCGCTGTAGTGCTTTTTGTAGTGTTGCTGTCTCTACTCCCCGCATTCGGTCAGAGTCCGAAACTAGACGTCAAGGCGATATGCGAGGCTAGATCGGCCGACGCAAAAAAGGTGGGGTCACCGCCTGATCAGAACATTACGGACTGTATGCGTGATGAGGAAAGTGCAAAGCAGCAGCTAAATGCCCTTTGGGTGTCAACTCCGGTTGCGATACGGAAACGATGTGAAAGTGACGCTCGCTCCCTAGGTACGACGAGCTATCTCGATCTCCTCAGCTGCATACAAATAGCCCAGGACACGAAGTCGCCCCCCAGGAAAGGGCGCGGAAAGCAGTGAAGGCACCGCTCAACGCCTCAAGAAACGTCGTGATCCGATGACGCACTTTCAATGGTCCGGAGCCGCCTGCGTTAGGCCCGATCCGCCCCATGAGCACGTTCGGTTCGATGAGCGGCGGTGGGAACAAGAAACGGGATTCCGACCTGCTTCTACCAACCAAAACGGAAATTTCGTAATCGGTACGGTCGCTCAGCAACCGTGCAAAGGCGCAGAGCGAATTCACCTAGCGCTCGGCAATCAAAATCTGCACACGAACGTTGGGGTAACTCGCCTGGAACGCGGTAACCAGCGGGCTCAACACGGTATCGGAAATGTTGGGCGGTGCCGACAGCCGCAGCGTGCCCGACACGCTCGACTGGCGGTTCGACACGATATTCTGCACAGCTTCGCTGGCTTCAGCGCTGCGCTGCGCATGCTCGAGCACTTCCGATCCCAGATCCGTCTGCCGCAGATTTCGCGTCGACCGGTCAAGCAGGCGAACGCCGAGCTGATCTTCAAGCTCCGCTACGCGACGGCTTACCGTCGAGACCGGCATACCGAGGCGGCGAGCAGCTTCGGAAAAGCTCTTGGCTTCGACAACTTTTGCAAAGACAACTAACGCATTGAGGTCCGTCATCGGTTGTCCAAATCTGGAAATCTGATTCCCGACTTTTCCAGCTAAACGTCCGCAATGATCCGGCTACTCTTCCGAGCGGGAAAATAATGCCATGGAGGGACAGCCAATGTCAGGTAGCACCATAGCGGACGAAACGGCGATTAGGAACCTGATGTCATCCTATGAAAGCGCACTGAACGCCTCAAACACCGAAGCAGCCATGCCGCTTTACGCCGAGGATGGCGTGTTCATGGCGCCGAACAATCAATCCGCGGTCGGCAAGGCGTCGGTGCGGCAAGCCCATGATGCGGTATTCAAAGCCATCACCCTCAAGGTCAAATTCACCATCGCCGAACTTGTAGTGATGTCATCGCAATGGGCTTTGGTGCGGACCAATTCCACAGGCGCCCGGAAGATCAACGCCACCGGCGCTACGAGCCGCGAAGCCAACCAGGAACTTTTTATCTTCAAGAAAGGCGACGACGGCCAGTGGCGGATCGCGCGCTACAGCTTTTCCACCACCAATCCGCTGTGAAGCAGATGATCGGCGTTGTTGCTCCGGTGCACGAAGGATGCGTCCATGAACACAGCGGAAAAGTGGGTCACAACAACCGGTGAGCTCATTGCGGCGATCGAAGATGAGAGCATCGCAAGAGTTGTTATCAGCGGCCGGGTGGTTGACGTGCCGACCATCCGACTGTCGCAAGGCCGATCTTTGTGCGGCGCAGCCGAGGGGGCGACCATCGCATTTACGCCCGGCGCCGACGGCATTGAGCTTTCATCCGACAACAGCGTCCACGATCTCTATCTGTGTGCCTCGCCGGAGAAGCGCGCAATCTTTAATGACACCGCCTGCACGACTTTGGGTCGCATCGAATTGCACGGCGTTACCACTATCGGGCCCGTGCAAATTCTCGCGCGCGGCCAGGTGCGCGGCGGGCATGTCGATGTGAACGGACTCGACATCATCGCGGCCGATGCACGCGCGGAAACCGAACGGCCGCACGGCTACGGCGTTTACGTTCTGCATGGCGCCTTTACGCTTTGAAACATGCAGCCTTTCACGGACAGCGTGCGCAATCGCGGACCGGTCACGACCTACGGGGTGAACGACATGGTGCTTGATAACTGGGGCGTCGTGGACCGGTGGGTAGCGGAAGACAAAATAACTTCGCATGGCCAAAGCGGCATCGGCTTCGTCAATTTCGGCACCGTCAATGTGCTTCAGGTGGAAGCGCCAATCGAAACATTCGGTCAGGGCGCGCGCGGCTTTAACGTCTATTACCGGAACGGTGAATTCCGCCGAATTCGAACGTATCGTCACGCATGCCGACGGCGCGGTCGGCGTCCAGATCAGTCAGCCGGTTGGGAAGATCAAGGTTCGGCGCGGCATCGAAACCTTTGGCGGCGCCGGCAACTCCCTGGTCAAAGGCGTCGTTGTGAAGCTTTCGGCTATTGCGCTTAGCCTCAAACCGGGTGGCTCGGCTCGCGAAATCAGTATCGCCGGTGGTCTGATCACGCACGGCGAGGGCGTCAGCCCGTTGGAGGTACACGGCGCCATCGAGTCGTTACAGGTCACTGACGGCTTTGCCGCAGCCGGCGGCGGCTTCGAAAAAATCTCCTGGAAGGCGTCGGCGTATTTGCGGGTGCTTTGGGCATGGGTGCCAGACTCAACGCGACTGCCGCCGCCTCATCGCTCGATGCAAGGGCCGAAGCGAAAAAGATCGCCTTCGATCGGATCGGCCATGGAAACAAGGTGCCCAAGGTGTTTCATGCGTTCGTGGATTGACTTGGCGCACCGCTGCTTGTGGTGGCGCACGATTTCGGCGCGTGGTGCGCCTACAGCTGGGCGCTGCAGTTTCCGCAGGACTTCAAGTCGCTTACGCTGATCGACGCCGGCATACCGGGCGTCACCCTGACCAACGACATCGAACTCTCCGACTACAAGCGGAAGTGGAATTTCAAACAGGAACGGTCGCGACTCTCTGCGACGAAGCTCAAGCGCCCACGGGCGAAATGGCTGAGACCCCGCCGTCGATCGCGTGGCGAACATCGTATCGAGGTCGGCGAGTTTGCTGACGTCCGCGCGAACCGATGACGACTCCGGAAACAGCGTACCTAAACCCTACGACTTCTTCTGGTCTGGCTTCGGCGGATCGGGTCGGATCGTCACCTTGCGGCCGTCCGTGAGGTCGACCTGCGGGTTCAGGATCACCCGGTCGCCGGCGGCAACACCCGTGCTCACCTCGACCGAGGTGCCGAAGTCGCGCACCGCGGTGATGGGCCGGATCCGCGCCGTATCGTTCTCTACCACGGCAACCGAGAGCCCATTGCGGTTGAAGATGATCGCCTCCGACGGCACGATCAGGGACTGCGCCTTGCGCGGGATCTTCAATTCCACGCGGCAATACATCCCCGGGGACAGCGTGTGCTCCGGGTTCGGCACGTCGATCTCGGTCAAGAGCGTGCGGGTGCCGGGCTGCAGCGCATCGGCGATGCGGGCGACGCTGCCGGGGAAGTCACGGCCCGGGATTTCCGGCACGCGCACCACGGCCTGCGTACCCGGCGTTACGCCGATGGCGTCGTCCTGCGGCACATAGAGCTGGATGCGGATGACGTCGGCGTGCGCGAGCGTGAACATGAAGGTGCCGCTGGCAGCGTCGGCCTGAACCAGGCTGCCTACGTCGACGTTGCGCTGGGTGATGACGCCGTCGAATGGCGCGGTCACGCTTTGATACGTCTTCTGCTGGTTCAGGACCCGCAGCTGCGCCTCCTGTGCGACGATGTTGGCGGTTGCGACCGAAACCGCCGCGTCCCGTGCCTGCAAAGTCAGCCGATCGGTGTCGCCCTGCTGCAGGGTCGCCCAGCCCTGCTGCACCAGCTTCCGGTCGCGGTCCCATGTCACCTGGGCGAGTTCGCGTTGGGCCTGCGCCTGTTCGAGGGTAGCGCGCAGCTGTGTCAAGGTCCCCTCAGCCTGAGCGATCTGGTGCTCGATCTCAGGTGCAGTTATCTCCACGAGCAGATCGCCGGCCTTCACCCGGCTGCCGATGTCGACGTTGCGCTTGGAGATGTAGCCGCTGGCGCGGGCATAGATGTTTGCCTGCTCGAAGGCTTCGGTAGTCCCGGGCCAACTCGCGACGCGAAACGGCTCCGAGGCGCGCACCGCCGCAGCGCGCACCGCCGGCACGAAGTCGCGCCGGGCATTTGCGGTCGCCATCACCTCGGCGTGCACCGTGTAATGCTTCCAGAAGCCGTAGCCGAGGGTGCCGACGAGAAGGGTGATTACCAGAAAGGCCAGGAGGGTGCGGCCGGCCCTACCTTTCGATTGCACGGGCGTCTGCACGGACTGATGATCGACCGGGTGTTCATGCACCAGGACGCCGTTGTCCGGGGGCGGTGAGAGCTCGTTCATACCGGGTCCTCTGCAAAGACGCCCTGCGCGGGTTTGCCGTCATTGCCCTTGCGCAGCAACGCGAAAAGGTATGGTACTACGAAAAGGGTGGTCGGGGTGGCGAACAGGAGCCCGCCGATCACAGCGCGGGCCAGGGCCGCGTTCTGTTCCTCGCCCGGGCCGCCGATCGCCATCGGGATCATGCCGACGATCATCGCGGTTGCCGTCATCAACACCGGGCGGATACGGGTACGGCCGGCGGCGATCGCCGCCTCGAACGCGCTGTGGCCGGCGAACTGCTGCTCGCGGGCGAAGGTCACCAGCAGGATCGAGTTCGCCGAGGCGACACCGATCGCCATGATCGCTCCCATGAGCGAGGGCATGCTCAGCGTGGTGCTGGTGATGTAAAGCATGGTGACAATACCGCAGAAGGTCGCGGGAAGTGCCAGGATCACCACGAAGGGGTCGCCCCAGGTCTGATAGTTCACCACCATCAGCAGGTAGACAAACACTGCGGCGAACAAAATACCAATTGCGAGGTCGCGGAACGCCGAGTTCATGCTGTCGATCTGGCCTACCACCTCGATCCGGTTTCCGGGCGTGAGCTGCGACTTGTACTGGTCGACCACTTTGTTGATGTCGGCCGAGAGCGAGCCGAGGTCGCGGCCGTCGGCGTTGGCGTAGATCTCGTACAGCGGCTGCACGTTAGCCTGGTTGGCGTTGGTCGGGATCGAGTCGCGCTTCAACGTCGCCACGTTGCTGAGCAGCCCTGGGACCGGGCTGCCGTTGTTGCCGACTGCGAACTTAGTCACCGGCGTGTTCTTCAGGTCGTTGAAGGTGTCGGTGCGGTATTCGGGCGTCTGCACCGCTAGATAGTAGGGTGTCCCGTTCGCCGGATCGGTCCAGAAATTTGGGGATACCTGCTGCGACGAAGCGAGCGAGGTGTTCAGGTTGAGCGCGATGTCACTCACCGTCAGTCCGAACTGGCTGGCGCGGGCGCGGTCGATCTCCGCGAAGAACTCCGGTCCGTTGATCTCCTGCTGCAGGTGCACGTCGGCAAGGCCAGGGATCGCCGCGATCTTCTGCTGCATCTCGCGCGCGATGCGCAGGTTGTTGGCGCGGTTGTAGCCCACCGTGCGCACGTTGATCTGCGCCGGAATGCCGAAATTCAGGATCTGTGTCACCATGTCGGCGGCCTGGAAATAGAAGATGTTCTCCGGGAATTCTGCCGGCAGCACCTGGCGCAGCTTCTTGATGTAGGTCGCGGTCGGCTTGTGGTCCTCCTTCAGTGCCACCAGGATGACGCCGTCGTTGACGCCCGTCGCGGTGCCGTCGCCGAAGGCATAGTTGTAGGAGCGCGCTGGCAGGCCGATGTTGTCGACGATGAGGTCGCGCTCGTGCTCCGGGATCACCTCACGGATCTTTTCTTCCACCTGCTGAAAGATAGCTTCCGTCTTGTCGATGCGCGTGCCGGCTGGAACACGGACGTGCAGCTGGATTTGCCCGCCGTCGATCAGCGGGAAGAAGTCGCGACCGTCAAAGAAGAACAGGGTGCCGCCGAGTGCGAGGATCACCACCGCAATCGCGGAGAAATACGAGAGTGGCAAAATACCAGGGCGGCATTCCCTTTACCTATGGTCCCCTCGCCTATTTTCTCAAGAACCGAATCTATCTCGGCGAGATGCACCACGGCGGCAAATGGTTCAAAGGCGAACACGAGGCCATTGTTGACCGCGAGACCTTCGACCGGGTCCAGCAGCTGCTCAAAAGCGCCGCCACCCAGCGGAAGGTAAAGCGCTCGGAAAGCGGGGCGTCGCTGATGGGGAAGCTGTACGACGACCGCGGCAATCTCATGAGTCCGAGTTTTTCCCGCAAGAACGGCGTTCGTTACCGGTTTTATGTCAGCTCAGCCCTGCTCCGCGGCCGAAAGGACAAGGCCGGCTCGGTCCGGCGCATAGCCGCTGGCGAAATCGAGGGGGCTGTCGAGGAAGCCGTTCGGGGAAAGTTGGATATGGCAGATGCTTCGGGTCAGGCCATTACAGATTGGATTGAGCGTGTCGTACTTCGCGACACCCAGATCCGCGTTACCGTCAACGCCAAGGACAGCGACTCGCCGGCTCCGACCATTGAAATTCCCTGGACGTCCAACAAACCCAGCTTCGATTGCGTGCCAGCTCACTCAGAACACAAACCAGATCCGAAGCTGGTACAAGCCATTGTGCGGGCCCACGCCTGGCTGGCCGATCTAAAGAATGGGCGCTTCTCATCGGTTGAAGAGCTTGCTGCCACGGCGAAACTCCACGCGAAAGTCGTGCGGCAAGCTCTGCGCTTTGCATTCCTCGCGCCCGGCCTTATCCGGGCAATCCTCGAAGGTCGCCACGCGGCAGGGGTGACGCTCCTCAGAATTCCTAAGACTTTGCCTCTAACCTGGTCAGCGCATGAGCAGATGCTCGGCTAGCTCTACGAGACGGCGAATGTCTCTTTCTCCACAGGGTTTATCGAGCGATCCGCCTCGCGGTCCTTTCGGCCGGTACAACTTCTAATGTAAATGATACCCGCGCTCTGGCGGGAATATGCGATGGCAAAAAATATTGTTATCTTTTCGGACGGCACAGGCCAAGCTGGCGGAATCAATTTCGACGAAGCGCGCACCAACGTTTACAAACTGTATCGGGCATGCCGAGTTGGACCAGACACACCAATTAATCCCGCTGAGCAAGTGGCCTTCTATGATCCAGGTCTAGGGTCCGCTGCTGACGGCAGTCAATTTAAGATCGGCTGGATGCGATGGATCTATAACCTCCTAAGCATGGCCACGGGGTTAGGCATCACCAATAACATCATCGACTGCTACGCGGCTATTATCAGGCTCTACGAGAACGGCGACCGGATCTTTCTCATCGGCTTTAGCCGAGGTGCCTACACGGTTCGCTCTCTTGGCGGCGTCATTGCCTATTGCGGAATTCCAAGGCACCTACCCGATGGCACTCCGTTGCAACTCGATCTAAAGGGATCACGCGCACTGGCAGAGCATGCGGTGAAGGATGTCTATCAGTTTTGCTCCTCTTACGATCGGGCCAAGATCGGGCCCTACCTTGCCTTTATGATGCGAACGCGTGACGCCATCGCCGCAAAATTCAGATCCGAGCATGGCAGTTCCGTCATCAAAGATGGCGCCGAACGGGCCAATGTCTTTCCTTACCTTATTGGAGTGTTCGACACCGTAGCCGCGCTCGGAAATAAATGGCTAGGCCCGATTGTGGTCGTCGCGGTGTTGGCCATTCCATTTGCGCTGCATTACCTGGGAGCAGCGCTCGAGCCAGTTCTTCCGACGGCTGGAAGCATTGCCCGAGTTCTTGGTTACTTCAGCGTCTTGCTTGCAATCCTCATCTATTTAAAGAACTACTTGAAGATTGCTCCCTCGTTACCGGGGTACGGCATCTTCAAACGCCTTGCGACGCTGCATTTAACCCGATCCAAACACAAGTTTTACGACACCACCCTAAACGTGAACGTCGGCTATGCTAAGCACGCGATTTCCATTGACGAAGATCGCGCAGATTTCGCGAGAGTCGGATGGACTCCGACGGCAGACAAGCAAGATAAACGGGACGACAGTGGCAACCTGTATTTTGAGCAGGTGTGGTTTCCTGGTGTTCACGCTGACGTGGGCGGTGGCTATTTTGAAAACGAAGCTCGTCTGTCCGATGACGCTTTGAATTGGATGGTTGCCGCCGCATCCATCATTCCCGACGGATTGAAACATGACGGGAGTGTTCTTGGACTGTGGCCAAACTCGAGCGGCCCTCAACACGATGAGCAAGCGGGCTCCTTTTTCAAGAAAGGCTTACGAAAGCTTCCGACCGACGACACGGGGGTGTCCCGGTCTCCCATGCACAAATCGGTCTATCAACGCTTCGAAAACGGCCCCGTGCTGATTTTCAATCAGATGGGACTTTATCGTCCCATTAATCTTCGGACCCATGTGGACTTCAAGCAGTATTTCGAACCCGGATCACGCAGTGCTGGGCTAAATCCAATTAGAAGCTGCGTCGCCGACGACATTGAAATGAAATGGAAGAAGACTGGCTACGTCGGCCGTATTTAAAACAATCCGTGAGGACCATTCGCCCACGCGTCACATCGGCGATAAACTCCGCATCGGTCCAGGTGTGGGCGTGGTTGTAGCTGCTCGCAGCCTAAAAGAAAGTAAGGGCCTTTGCGTGAGGGTTGCGCTTCGCGCTAGCGAGCAGAGCTTCGAACATGCTTTCCGGAAGGGCGCGACTCGAAATCGATTGCGCTTCGATTGCTTCATTATCCGATAGGCTGCGTGTCGGCATCACGATCTTCCTCAGGGCGTTAAAAATCAGGGCGGCGGATTTCGGGGTTGATTCTGGCGAATGCTACTGCAACGGAGTCGAAGCGACTGGAAGGGTCAGATGCATGCCGTCCTCAGCGATGAGAACTTCTGCGTCGCTGGCGGACTCACCCACAAAGGCAGTCCGCCTGCCGCCTCGTCCTTGGTCAGCCCTGCCAGGCGCGCCCTGGTTTCGATAGGCTGCTCTTGAGCGCCAGCATTTTTTTCAGCCGCGCCTTATCTCTCACGGCAGTCTTGCAGACCATCCAGAGGCGCCGCAGCGTCAGCCGCGCGTCGATGAAATCATCCGGCAGATCGGGACCCCATTGATAAAGACCTTGCCGGTCCAACAGATGGTAACCAGGCTCCTGCGAGGAGTCGAACAGGTCACCGTCTGCATAATGCTCGTGTTTTTGGCCCCATGGGTCGCGCCAATAATCGAATATCTGGCTACCGAGGAGATGACGGCCGACGCCCCATGAATGCCGGTAACGGTTGGCAAGCAGGACTTGTTGTCCCATTTCCACGGCGTCGAGATCGACCACTTCGAAGGCGACGTGATCAACTTTGGACTCCAGCCCCATCGTCACGAACAAGGTATGATGGTCCGTCGGCTCGTCGCCGCGATCAAGACGCATGAAGGAGCCGACCAGCGCACCGTCGGGCAGGCACATCACGTCGGAGGGAATGAACCCCAGCATGTCTATGTACCAGCGCACGCTCACGTCGAAGTCGGGCGCCTCGAGCACGAGATGTCCGAGTTTGGTGACCTGGGGCGGCTCCAGCGCCGGGCGCTGGGTGTCGTTCACTCGAACGATTTGGTTCGGCGCGTTATGGGGAATTGCAGAGCGAACCGGGAGCGGCTTGTTCGGCACGAAGCCATGCAAGACGTCGACGGCCACGCCTTCGGGATCGCGCAGATGGACGACGGAGCCTCCACCCGGAGTATTCGCCGGGACAACTGGACGACCGGAGGCCTTCGACAGCTTTTGGAGGTCCTCCTTCGTCGGAACCGACAATCCAAGCCCGAGGAATCGAGCTTCCGGACCGATCGAGATGCGATAGATGTAGGGTTGCGACCCTGTTCCTCGCATGAACAGCTCGCCTTCGCTTTTCGCGACAACGGTCAGGCCAAAGTCAAGCAGGTATTGCTCGGCTTTGCCGATATCCGGACGCTCAAAATGAACAAACAGAAGTTCGTTGGCTTTGACGATTGGTTCGCGGCTGCGTGCCAGCTTGATGCTGCCGGGTCCGCCGTTGAGTTCTGCAATTTGCGACATGGATGTCTCCTGATCCGGGATTGCTAGGCCGCGACGCGCGATGGATGCGCAGTCTCGGCAAGAGTGAAGGGAGTGAGGGCCGAAATGTTCTTGTCCGGGTTGAGCCGGGCGGCAATGAACCGATCGGGGCGAACGAGAACAGCCCGGACTTGATGCCGCTTGGCCCAGTCGGCAAAGCCGCGGTCGATGTATTGCAGCGACAACGTCCTTGCGTCCTTGATGCCCCCGTTCAGACAAACAAATCTTGCCTGGAGGGCGTCAAGAACAGCCAAGTCACGGGCGGACAACATGGAGACCGGATCGATTCCGATGCCGAGCGCCAGCCATTGATGACAGGAAAGGAACGCATCAAGCGGCTCGTTCCCTTGCGCCGGATTGACGGTCGGCTGGGGCATCATCTGACCGATCAGCACGTCCCGCCCTTTGTCAGTCAGCGCGCTCTGATGGATCTCGGGCGCTGGCAAGACCCCGCCGCGGCCGATGAAAGCCCGGAATTTGCCGGACAGGTTGAGGCAGGCAAAGAGCAGGTCCCGTGCCGCTGCGGTGATCCGGTTCGTCGGCATGATCAATGCGCCAAGACGGCGCGAAACCTCGACCATTTTCCGCGCGACTGGCGCGCGTTCGACCTGATATGTGTCAAGGATGGAGTCAGGGGCCTGTCCTCTCAGAACTGAAACAAGCTTCCACGAAAGGTTGACGGCATCTTTCATGCCGCCGTTCATGCCCTGACCCGCGAAGGGCGGCATCAGATGCGCTGCGTCGCCAGCCAGAAATACACGTCCCAGCCGCCAGCGATCCGCGACCCGCGCGTGGAAGGTGTAGATCGCCTTCCGCTCGATTTCGAACGAACGATACTTGGTATGCTCCATGACGAGAGAATAAATCTTGTCGTCGCTCTTGAGGTCTTCCCCGGTCTCGCCGGGCAGCTGCATGAACTCCCAGCGCACCCGCTCGCCGACTGCCGGCAATTCCACGCGCGGACGGCGCGGATCGCAATTGAAGGTGATCTGCCTTACGCCGTGATTCCTGACGATCGCATCGATCACCAGCCAGTGTTCCGCATAGGTCGAACCTATGAGCTGTGCGCCAAGCAGTTCGCGGATTCCACTGGCGCCTCCGTCACAGGCGACCACGTAGTTCGCGCGCTGCAGACTTGGGCCGTCTGGCGCCGATATCTTCAGAACGACCCCGCTTGGGTCCTGTTCAAGCCCGGTAACTGCGTGTTCGAACAGCGTGCGAGCATTGTCGAAGCGGGATAGCCCCTTGAGCAGGACTTTTTCGAACTCCGGTTGATAGAAGGTGCCCAACGCCGAGTGACCAAATTGGCTTCGGACGGGGAAATCCGCGGCCATCAATGTGACATTGCGCGCATTCAGGTGGCGGACATGCGGATTCTGAATGAGGCCGGGCGCGATCTCGTTGAAAAGGCCGACCTGAGTGAAGAGACGTAGTGTCTCGGCGTCATAAGCTATCGCTCGCGGCAGTCCCAGAAGTCCCTTGTTGCGTTCGAGAACGACAACTCGGATGCCCGCCAAGCCAAGCAGGTTTGCGGTCATCAGGCCCACCGGACCTGCGCCTACGATCGCGACCTCGCACTCCTGCAATGGTCCGGAATTGACTTCGATTTCCTTCGACATTTGCGCCTCCTCTAACGCCGGGCCCGGGGGCTCCAAAATTTGTGTTGCACTATTTGGTCATAATGACTAAAAAGTCAATATGAAATATTCGAACAGTCAAAAAAGGTAAGCGGATATGGCCAGGGTCGACCTCGTGCGCCGGGCGCAAATCGGGCTGCGGCTCCGCGCAAAGAGCCATGCCCAGTTGATACGGGCGGCGCGTGCGTTGTTTGCGATCCGGCCGGTCGATTCCATCACAGTCGATGACGTGACGAGAGAAGCGGAACTGGCGAAAGGGACGTTTTACGTTCACTTTCAGCATCTCGACGATTTGCGCGCGGCCGTGGCGGATGAGCTGGCGCACGAACTGGACGACCTTCTCCAGCCTCATCGGACCGGAATTGCCGACCCGGTCGAGCGGATAGCGACGGGCTGCGCAGCGTTCATCAGGCAAGCGCTGCACGATCCGGCTTGGGGAGGACTCGCCGCGCGGGGGGTCTGGGCGTTTCCGGCGGTTGCCACCGCCGCCCGCAAGCGACTCAGCGAGGACCTGCGTGCCGCGATAGCGCAAGGACGCATAGCGCCGGTTTCGGCGGAAGTCGGGTTCGATATCGCCGTTGGCATTGTTCTTCAGGCGATGCGTTCAGCCAGTGAGAAGCGTCTCTCGCTCTCTGACGTACCGGTCGCTGTTTCCGGGGTCTTGCGCGGGCTCGGCGTGGCCGCCGACGAGGCCGAGCAGATCGTTCGCCGCTTACCCGAACCGCCCCTTCTGACGAAATCCTCTAATCGCCTTCCGATCGATACTCTCGTTGACCGAAACAACAACCGAACAAAAAGGACTTGAAAACATGGCTACCAACATAGCTCGCTACGAAACCGAGGGAACTGCGTACTGGGGTGTCGTATCAGCATCAGGAATATCACCCCTCGACGGCGTCTATCCGACGACGGCCGCCTTGATCGAGCAAGGCGAGGCCGACTGGCGCGCAGCATCGGGAAAAGCGGCCAGTGTACCGATGGTTTCAGTGAAGATTCTCTCGCCGGTAACGGCGCCTTGCCGCGTTTACTGCCAGGGCGCCAATTATCGACAACACATGATTGAATCCGGCATGGACCCAGATGCAAAGCTGTTCAACATGTTTTTCACCAAGTCGGATGCGTCGATCAGCCCCGCAAGAGGCTCGGTGCAGCGACCAAAACACGTCATGTTGCTCGACTACGAAATCGAACTTGCGTTGGTATTTCGTCGGCCAATTTCGTCATCTGTCGCCGTCACCCAGGATACGCTGAAGGAGTACGTGTTCGCCGTCACGATCGCGAACGATCTCAGTGCACGGGACGTCCAGCTTCCGCAGATGCAATTCTTCAAGGGCAAGAGCTATCGTGGATTTTGCCCGATAGGTCCTTGGCTAACGGTTCTTGAGCCCGACGAATTCGCCTACCTCGACCAGCTCGAATTACAACTCTCCGTAAACGGTTCCCCTCGTCAGCGCGATACGACAAAGAATCTGGTGTTCAAGCCCGCAGAAACGATTTCCGAATTGTCGACTATCGCAAACGTCAGACCGGGCGATGTATTGCTGACGGGTACGCCCTCCGGATGTGCGCTTCGCGTACCGCCTGCCCCGATTCGGAGGCTCCTGCAGTTGCTTCCGGAGCGACAGTTCTGGAATTTGTTTATCAAAGCCCAGCGTCGCCGCCCGCAATACCTGCAGCCTGGAGACGTCATCAACGCTTACATACACAGCGCGGATGGCCGCATAGATCTTGGCGAGCAGATAACGAACGTCTTGAGCTAACCAAATTGCAGACGGGTCACTGGATCGGCGGCCGCCGCAGGGAGATCAGAAGGGGTTAAGCCTTGCGGCTGTCAATTGGACGTTGTCCAACGTGTGTTCCTTTGGATCGAATTGTTTGGCGTTCCCTAGCCACCGCGCTGCCCTGCGGCGAGTTCGATCTGTGGCAAATGTGCCAGCGTGGATTTCACTTGACGGCTCGCCACACCAATCGCACGCAAGATAGAGCCAATCGCCGCTTTTTGATCACGGC
>NZ_DATMLW010000056.1:0-12054 GCF_035570375.1 Bradyrhizobium sp.
GACGTCACGGTGATGAACTCTGCACAGGGGTACGGTGAACTCGTCGCTCACCTTCAATCCCATCGCCCGCGGTTGGGTAAATCGGAGGTGGTGGGCGTCGGCGGGGCTTCTTCCGCAGACCAGACACGGCTGCGACGCTACGAATTTGAGATGGGCTTTGTTACGCAGTCGACGTGGCTCGCCGAAGGTGAGCTTGCTTTTATCGATCTTGGCGGGAACTACATCGGCTTGTTGATGCATTGAAGTTCGCGCGTCGCCATTGAGCGTTGGTGGAGAGGTGACCGGATGCTCGGGCGGATGACCGACAGCGGTCCTAATCTTTCGGGGGCGGCCCCGCGGCCGCTTGACGGCGCCTGCAAATGGCGCAGGCGGTTGAGGTGTATTTGAGTCGGTTTGAGTCGCAGGCGCTGACGGGGTTTCATGCGAAGCGTCTGGAAGAGCCACCCTCGCAGCGAAGGCTTCCTCGACCAACTTGGCGTCATCCGCTGACAGCCGGTTCTTAGCCTTCAGGATAGCGATGGCCCGAGGCTGTAGCTCGTCCTCCGGCAGCGTTTGGATTTCCCGGATGAGCTGCGCCCTGGCGGCAGCGGATGTCTCAGGAGAGAGTTTTTCCTGGACCGGCGGTGTGGCTGGCTTCCCGGTTCGGAACTGGATGGAATTGGAGGGCGCCGATTCAGGGCTCGATTTTGCAGCACGACCAACTTCTGCTGTCTGGTTTCCTTTGGGCCCTTCGTTGGCGAAATCGGGTGCGTCGAGGTCGTCCTCGCCGGCGATCCCCGCCATCGTGAATAACGCGTAGCGCCGGGCATAGGTCAGCGCCGCTCCCATCCGGCGCGGTGCCGCGGTCTCCGATAGCTGGCAGACCGGCCAGTCGGAGGAAATCCACTCTCCTGAGGTGTGGACAAGGAGGGTGGTCAGGTTGACGGTGCCACTGGCCGGATCGATGGCGGTGGTCTGCGTGACCGCGATCTGTTGGCTGCCGAGGACCTTTCTGATGATGTCCAGCCCACTCGCTAGCGAGGCGTAGCGGAAGTTGCGCTGGCTGTCGGTTCGAGAGTCATAGATGGCCCCGATCATCGCCCTCTCGGGATTGGAGAGTTCGGTCTGGGCCTTTGCTAGCGCCGTTGCGATGGCGGCGACGTTTTCACTGGAACGATGCATGGCCGGCCTCCATCGCAAGAAGATCAAAGCTGATCGCTCCCGACTTTGAGCGTTTCGCCCGGATGCCGTGCCCCCTCGCCTCCTTTGCATCCTCCGGCATCAAGGCCTTGAGCTCGCTCCTGGCCCGCTCGTGGTCGGCATGGGCTTGTCTGGTCGCACAAAATAGGCTGGCGAATTCCGCCCAGGAGTTGGAGGCGTTCATGTCGACCACGCGAACCGCTTCGATCCGCCGTTTTGGAGGCTCGCAATCGAACAGCGCCGGGGTTTCGCCGGTTTTGACCGCCCGCCAAAAGGCTTTTTCCGCAGCAATCAGGATGGTCTGGTAGATGGGATCGGCTTCAATTGAGAGCTCAATCCATTTTCCCCCGCCAGTTATGATGGAGAGGATAGATTTCTTTGTGCCGGCTACCAGCATGTTGTGCTGAAGCTGGGCCATATACTTCTCCGCGGCTGCCTCTTCCGAAAACGACCACGGCAGCATGAACTTGGCCTCGAACACCGCGCCGGTTTCTTTGACCAGGCCGCCCAGCGTAGCGGCCATCCAGGGCATGGTCCGGTGGACCGCGTGGCGTTGGACCTCTGATACCCGGTTGCCGGAGTTGAACTCGTACCAGCGCCGATTGAGGCTCTCGGTTACGACTCCGAGCTGAACAACGAGGACGTCCGATAGGTCCAGCGGGGCCTCCTCACCACGCTTTTCTCTCCAGAGCCGCAGAAGTGGTTTTTCGTCCTTGCCCATGATGATCCGGGCGTCGGAGCCACCGATGAAGTGGCGGCGGTCGCGAGTTGTTGGAGAGGCAGGGCCGATGCTAGGCAAAGCTCCGCCGTTCACCGAATTGGTGTTATTAGTCATCGAAATGCTCCGAATCGAATAGGAATGATACAAAATGGATCATAACTTATGATCCAAAATGGATCAAGAAGAATCTTTGATGATTTTAATTGAACAGCTAAGAGCTGCGCGCAGCCTGCTTGGATGGTCGCAGACGGAGCTTGCTAAACGGGCCGGCTTGTCGCTGCCAACGGTAAAGAGAGTTGAGCGTGAGGACGGCGATGGGCCGAATGTGTCAGAAGAAGCTCGAAATAAGCTGCGCGTCACTCTCGAAAAGGCAGGCGTTGTGTTCATCGCAGAAAATGGTGGTGGGGCTGGCGTCCGGCTGCGCAAGCCGAAGCGATAGCCGGGCACAATGATCCCCGCCTATCGCTTCGAAATCGATTTCGGAACTAGGCCGCCAATTTCTTTAGTGTCTTGACCGTCAAACGATCGCGGCCGCTCTTAAGGATAGGCGTTCGCGTCGTCCGAACATCCCGCCGGGCGTCCGCCCGCCCGGATGCAGGCCCGGTATAACCAGGGCTCGACGTAGCTGCCGGACCACATGCCGCGCCCGCACGCGAATCATTGCTGGATGCTTCCGGTTCTTATTTTTGATCCAGAATTTCTGACGACCGCCGCGGTATGGTCGATCGCGACTCTGTTCAACCAGTCGATGACATTAGTCGTTCGTTCAAGCTCATTTTCAATGGTGCTCGGGTTATCAGGAAAGTCTTTCGGCGTTATCGCTGGCTCCGGCGGTACGGCGCTTTTCAACGCTGCACGCAGGCCAGTCGGTTCCCGCTGAGTTTTTGGTGGGCGTGGCCGATCAGCGTTCCGGCGAGCTAACGACGCCTTTAGCTCGGCGATCTGTAGCCGCTGCTCATCGACAAGCCTCCGCAGTTCCTTGACGTCTCTTTCGCGACGGATCGTGAGGACAATCGTGAGTGCTTGCGCGATTGCAATTAGGGAAACGACAATAATGACTGGGTTGTCCAAGCGATCTTCTCCAGTGACCTGCGCCGCTGAGGACCTAGGCATTGGCGGCCCTGCCGGCTAGCCGCCATCTGCCAAAAAGGCGGAGCGGCCGCTCAAGACCGCCCGCTCTCTGAGGGACTAAACAAGGCTTTGCTCGTCAGATAAGGAGGAGAAGCGGGCCGTCTACTGCATTCGACGCCGCCCGTCCTGCGAATGCGCGCCATTTTTTTGCGATCTCGCGCCATACGAGTTCCGCGACCCTGATGGGAATGCAGAACTCAAATCTAGCGAACGTCAGTACCCAGGGACAATTGCTGCCGTGTAAGATTTCGGTTCCATCTTGCCTAAAAGGTTTAACAAATCTTCGCTGGATTGCTTGCCACTTCGCCCCCTTGGGTGACCGAAAAGATCCATCGGCAATGCAGTGGACGCGAGGAACGCTATTTGATCGTCGCGTGCACCGTGATTACCGAGGTGCCAGAAGCCGTCGACCCCTGACCCGTTGCTTTGATGGCAAAGGTATCGCTTCCCTTAAATCTAGCCTTCGCCGTATATTCGAAAGTTGATATGTTGAGCATTTCAACTTGCCGCGTGCCGGCTTTTGGGAAATTTCCGAGTTACTCACCGTGCCGCGTTTTCTGATTTGAAATAAGCAACTTTCCCCGGACTTGAGGTCAATGTCGGCGGTCGAGTTCTCGCCGGTGTTATTAATGTTGAACAATCAGAAGCGGCCCGCGCCAAAGACACGGACATTGGAGCTACAACGATAAGCGCGAAAGCGGCGGCTGTAGACGACCGCATAGTGGACTTCCTCGTTTTCATACAAAATCTACGAAGACCAAGGTTCCCTCGGGGCGCCTACAAATTCAAGCGGTCAAATCCAGCCCAGAAACTGAGGGCTGGAAGAGCGTCGGAATCAACGCGCATCGCCTTACCACTTCAACCTCGTCTTCCCTTGCCCAAAAATTCCTTCGGCCGCATCCATGCGGGTGCCAAGATAAATCCGACTATCGGGATCGACACCACGCCGATTAACAGTCCAACAATCGCCAAAACACAAACTGAGAGTTTGCAGACTAGTTGCGCAACTACTTGGTCTTCTTGATTACGTTCAGCGAACAGTGCAAAGCAGACTGGGCATGTGTTGCTGAATCCTGGCTTCGCTGAACTAATGGCAGCCCAGGATCGGTTTGTTAAACAGACAAACGAGGTTTCCAAATTTTTGGATACAATAGAGCAAGCGAAATCAGCGCCAAAGCCGACTTCTGCAACATCATTGGACCAGGCCGACGGCGAAAAGCCTACCTGCCATTGACGCATTCCCTAGGCCGCGTGCCAATAAACTTGGTGGCGTGACGCGACGATGCCATGTCTGCTTTGCTCACAAAGCGATCGAGGTCGTGCGGCGGCGCAATATGTCGCGAATGGCCATTTCCAGACTCACGCACTGCAACAAGCAGAGAGCTATTCGATCACCTCGTCGGCGCGGACTCAAGGCCAAGCGACTTTGCAGTCTTCATGTGATGACTAGTTCGAGCATGGTGACCTGCTGCACCGGTAAGTCTTCAGGCTTTTCGCCGTTCAGCACACGACCCAGATAGTCGCCTACTAGCTAGGACCAGGTGTCAAACGGTGAGAGTGACAAGTGTGGCGGGATTTGCGGGCAATGCTCACGTATCCGGCAAGGTGAAGACGGCGCAAGGCGCGGCGATGCCACGCAGCGCATGTTCGCCGAGCGGCACCAAGGGCGTGCTGGTCTCGGCGGCGACCGCACCCGAGATCAGAACGGAGCGTCCGAGCGGCCGGCACAATCCCTCGAGCCGGCTAACGAGATTGACGGCAGAACCGATGGCGGTGAAATCGAGCCGGTCGGCGGCGCCGATATTGCCCCACAAGATTTCGCCGACATGCAGAGCCGCGCCGAAGGGCAGCGGCGGCAGTCCTTGCGCCGCGCGCTCCGCATCGAGATGCGCCATGCCGGCGCGGGCAGCAGTGATCGCGCGCAGCGCCGCATCGCAGGCCGCAGCCGGCACGCCCGTGACCGGGAAGATCGCGAGCACGCCGTCGCCAACGAACTTCAACACCTCGCCTCCGAAGGCGTGCACGGCGCCAGCGATGCGATCGAACCAGGCGTCGAGTGCTGTGATCACGACCGCAGGCTCGGTTGCTTCCGACATCGCGGTGAAGCCGCGGAGATCCGCATAGAGTAGCGCCGCGCGGATGATCTCGCCCGCGCCGCGGCCGAGCGCACCGGCCTGCACGCGGGCGGCACTGCGCCGGCCGAGATAGGCCTCGAGCAGCGCGGTGAGCGCGGCTCGCGCAGCGAGGGTCGCCAGCGGCGCCGCGGCGAAGCGCGCGACCTGGCGCAGCCGATGCGTCTCTGCGGAGTCGAAGGGACGAATACCGGCCCAGCCGAGCATGCTGTCGGCGCCGACCGCTTGCTCCTGCACCGGACCCAGGCCGGCAAGCCAGCTGCTCCCGGCCTCAATCGGCACAGCGCCGGCGAAGCCGAGCGCTTCGATCACGGCACCGGTCTCCGCCCGCCACAGAAAGGTGCGGCGCGCGATGATCGGATGCGGCACGGCCAGCGTCAGCGCGCCGGCGGAAAGCGGCAGGCCGTCCGCCAGCAACCGGCCGCCGAGCTCGGCGAGGAAACGGTCGGGTCCGGCCGAGGTGCCGGCGTCATCCACAAGCCAGGCAAGTGGCGGGGGCAGATCCATTGAATTCAATTACGTGGACGACATCGGGCGCGCAACGCCGTCACGTCTGCTTGGCCGGGCCGCGCCTGGGATCTGGCCCCGGATTGCGCCCCGCCGCAACTTCGGCCAACCGGCCAAGGTAATGCGCCCAGCCTTCAGCATGGCTTGCGCACTGTCCGGCGTTGGGCAATCCCATGTGGGTCAGCCGCAGCAGCGTTCCGTCCGGCGGTTGCTCCATCAGGTCGATCTCGACCAGGCTCGATCCCGGCGGCACCTCCTCGCTGCCGTCCCAGCCAAAACTGTAGGACAGGCGATGCACCGGCACGACCTCGCGGAACGAGCCGCGGGCGAAGCGGGCACCGGTGACGTTGACGAGATAGAGCCCGCCGGGCTGCGCCTCGAGCTGCGCTTCCGTCCCCATCCAGCGGAGGATCTTCTCCGGATCGGTCAGAAGCGCGAACACCGCGGCGCGCGGCGCCGAAATATGTGTTTCGCGGCGGACGACGAGAGCATCTTGCATCGGTCTCCTCCAGTTGGCCAGGTGCCCGAGCCTTCGCCTCAAGAAGACCGGCGAAGCCGGTTGCGCCATAACGGCATGGCACCTCGGGTGGTTCCTAATGATGAAGCTGTTTAGCGCGGAGCGCGCTCGTCGGCACTTCGGCAGCCTGAAAAAGTTCGCGTGTTTTACGTTGGCGCGGAATTGCCAATCACCAACGCGACCCGCTTGTCGGAAAGCGCAGGGTTCGCCAGGCTCACGGTAAGCAGCAACGCGAATAGCTGGCAACGCTTCATCTCTCAAATCTCCCGCAAGGAGCGAAGCGCAAACCAGTTTAACCTGCCAAGTGTGGCTTTGAAAATGAAAGTTGGGCGAATCTCTCGGCTTCCGGGTCCATAATCGGTCCGGTCGGCACAGCGGAGCCCTGACGGTCACCTCGGCGTTTGTAGCATGCTGCTTTCTGATGAAAGGCCATCTGAGGCTCGCCGTTCCTTCGCCTCCCAGCCGGCTCTGCCTGCCGGTTGATGTCCGCTTCTTTCCAAAGGCGACCTGATTGTTTCGCGCGCGCGAAATGACGCGAAGGGCCAAGAGGAGACATTGGCCGGTTGGCTTTTCGCCGGCTTTTCGTTAGCTCGGCGGCGGGCACGAGCAGGATATCGGATGGAGGGAGGACACGCAGGACCACCCCTGTTCCAATCGCCGTTCCGTCGGGAACCCAGCCTTCCATTGGCGCGTTGCGTGGTTTGGTCATGCAATAGGGACGCCACCGTGTCCAGAACCGGGTTTCTGCAGGTGCTGTTCATTCTGGCGCTGAGCATGTGCTTGGTCTCGTCGAGCGCCGAAGCTCGGAAATGGCGCTGGCGGCACTTTTATGGCGCTTACGGCTACGGTTATATGCTCCCTCACGGGGACGATAGTTGGCGCGATCGCTTCCCCGAGGTAGAAACCGGCCGGGCCATGACTGGCGGTGGCGGGTTCGGTGCCGTCATAGATCGGCTGATCCGCGGCTGCATCCAGGAGGCGGCTGGACTTCAGAAATTGCCGTTTGACGAGATCAGGCGGATTGTCGCGCCCGACGACGCGCAGCGCGGCGCGCTGGAGGCGCTGCGGGCCTCGGCGACCGCAGCTGCGGAACGGGTTTCCGCCCAGTGCCCACACGATGAGCCCGCGCCGCCAAGGGCACGGCTCGAGGCCGCGGAGCAGGCGATCGACACTGCAACGGCAACCTTTGCAGCGGTCGACCCGCCGTTGCGTGCGTTCTACGCCGCGCTCGACGATGAGCAGAAGGCGCGGCTTCTGCGCGATCTGACGCTGTCCGGATCGCAGGCGCGAGAAGGCGAACCCGCGGCGGAACGCTGGGAGCGCCGCAGCCGTCGGCGAGACGTTTCAGACGCAGGCCACGACGGCGAAGCCAACACGTGGGCCAACATCTGCGAGCACTTCACCGCGGCGCTGCGCGGATGGCCGATCCGTGAGATCGAGCGTCGCGTCGGCCTGTCCCCGCCACAGCGCGCCGCGCTCTACGAGCTCGTTAGCTCGTCGCTCAAGGTCGCCGACACACTAGCGGGTGCCTGCCCCATCGATACTGCGCTCACGCCACCCGCCCGCATGGCCCTGATGCGCGCACGTCTTTTGGCCGTGCGTCAGGCGACAGCCGCCATTAGCCCCGCGCTGACACAGTTCTACGAGGCGCTGGACCAGGGACAGAAGGTCTATTTTGCCGGGATGCGTTGATGCTCCGACTTCAACGGTTGTGTAATTCCAGTGGGCTACGACGGAGAGCCGACCTCGACTTCCGCTACGCCCCGATAGCGACCGAATTCCGCAATGCACGAAAATGTCGCGATGGGCCATTTGCAGACTCATCCACTGAACGATCCGCTCGAGTGTCGCTGCGCTCGCCGAAGTCTGCCGTCGCGAATTCGGCGTGCCGTCGCGCATCGCCAATGTGGAGCGGGCGGGCTTAAAAGGTCACCTTGTTAGGGACTCTGCCGCGGGCGCCTTGCCATTGTTGGCGGACGCGCGGCTGCCATTCCCCGCGTGCCGCTCGGCCGGATGTGCTGCGCCGATCATGTCACGCAGCCAATCTAGCTTTAGTTGTGTGGCGTCCGGTTGACCAAACGGAATGACGATGCCGGCCTCCTTGAAGGCGCCCAGGATCGCCATTGCCAGCTCGGTCCGTACCCCTCCGGCCTTGGTGATGTCGCCGACATAAGCATAGAGCGTGAAATTGATGCTCGTGGCGGCGAAATCGTCCAGCATCACGAACGGCTCCGGCGTTGTTAGGACGTCGGGATTTTCCTTCGCCACATTCAGGAGCGCGGCGCGAACCTGGTGCGGATCGCTGCCATAGGCCACACCGATCGGAAGCGCCACGCGGCGAACGCTGTTGCGGAAGGTCCAGTTCTTCACCTTTTCGGCGGTGAAGTAGGAGTTCGGGACGAGAACATTGGCGCGGTCGAAGGTTTCGATCTCGGTGGAGCGCACGCTGATCTTGCGCACATAGCCTTCCTCGCCGCCGACAACGACAAGGTCGCCGACCCTGATCGGCCGTTCCACCAAAAGAATGAGACCAGAGACGAAATTATTGACCAAATTCTGCAGGCCGAAGCCGATGCCGACGGATAACGCGCCGGCGACGATGGCGATGCTCGAGAGATTGAAGCCCGCATAGGAGACCGCGACGAGCGCCGCAATCAAAATCCCCACATAGCCGACGCCGGTGCGGATCGAGTTGCGCACGCCGCCCGAAATTCCCGCCGGCTGCAGCACCTGGGCATCGAGCCAGCCCTGGAACAGGCGCGCCGCCGCGTAACCGACGCCGAACACGATGATCGAGGCGAGCAGCGCGCCGAACGTCACTTCGGTATTGCCGATGTGGAGCCCGAAGAACAGCTGCCAATACCATTCGCGAATATCCGGCCAGGCGTAGCCCCACTGCAGCATGATGAACGGCACAGCAAGGATCAGCACCACGAATTTCAGCGACAAATTGATCGGCAGGGCCAAATGTTCGCGCCGTGCCGGCTCCAGTCCGGCCGTCTTCGGCAGCCAGGCGCCGACAACGGTGCCATCGTCGCTCAGGCCTTGCGTGAAGCCGTCAACCCACAGCAGCAGCAAGTAGACGACCGCGAGAATCGAGCCTGTCACGACCAATTGCTGCGCCAGAAAGCGCGCTAGAGCCAGATAGCCCGTCAAGGCGCAGACGACGATGGCGCCGACGATGGCCCAGACCGCGATGCGGATCGGTTTGAGCAGCTTCGGCGGCGCCGTATCGCTGCCGCGCTCGATCGGCGTTCGCAGCAGCGCCACCACAAGGCCGGCCAACAACAGACTTGATGGCAGAGCGACGGCAATAGTCAGCGCAAACGGCGCCTGAACGAGCCGCGTGATCACGTAAAGCAGCGTGGTGAGGCTGTAGACGAGCGCGAGCAGGATGACGAGGCCACAAAGGCGCGCGGCCGCCGCATCGGAGATGGGGACAAGTCGCCATCGCGCCGCGCCAGGCGCAAATACGACGCTCGCCAGCGCACCGACCGTGAAAACGATCACGATCGATTGCGCTGTGAGATAGAACAACCAGTCGACCCGCTCCGGAAGCGCCTCGATGCTCGAGACCATAGCGTAAAGAAAAACCACCGGACCGACGACTGGAAGCGCTCGCAACACCAGCACGACCGCGGCGACCGATGCGCGCTGCCAGAACGGCGGTCCTGCGGTGTCCTGTCGGCGATGCAAACGGCGCACCAGCCTTGCGCTCAATAAGCTCAGCGCCAGAGCGCCCAACAACGCGCCGATAGCGAGGTGCTCCAGGCTCTCAGGATCGAGAAGCGTGTTCCACCAATTGGCGACGAGGTCATGGGCCTTGCCGACCGCCACCGGCACATCTTGCGGTACCTTGGCCCAGGTTTGATAGGAGTAGACGCCGGGAATGGGTTGCAGCAGAGCTGATGCAAAGTTCTTGCGGCGGACCTCTTGAACCGTATTGAGCAGATTATCGATGCGCAGGTTGGCCGAATTCGCCGCCGCCTGTCCGGCCAACAACAATCCGAAGTGATAGTTCAATTCGGCGCGCGCGATCGCGGCCTGTTCCGGCTCCGGCGGCTGGCCAGCCGCGGGCGCGGGACCGAGCAGTTTCATCTGCGCCTTGCCGGCATCGAGTCGCGGCTGCAGCCGGCCCGCGACATCCGCCGCCTGCGAACGTACACGCAGCAGTTCATCGCGATACTGATTGAGGTCTGAATAGCGCAGGCCCTCGCGGCCGAGATCGCTTTCCACCTGGTCCAGCGCCTGCTGCCAGCCGGCAATAGTCGCCTGCAGATCGATGCCGAGTTCCTGATTGAGGCGGTTGACGATGTCTTTGGTGTTGATCGCAGGATTGGCCGCGTCCGGCGCGCGCGTGAGGTTCTCCGCAGCAGGCGTGCCGCTCGCGGCAGGCTTTTCCGCGGCCGGCGCCGCTTTGGGCGATTGCGCGAAAGCACACCAGCTGCCCGCCAATCCAATGGCGAGAATCACCGCGGCTATCAAAAGGATGCGGGTGCGTGCAATGCGTCGCAATATGGCCCCCATCGGCTAGACCGATCCAGTTAGGACGCGGCGGCCTTTAGCGTTGGAACCGGGGCAGATTATGGCAGGCCAATATCAAGCGGATCCGCCAGCTCAAAATCCCATCACCGCCTGGGTCACGTGCTCCACGTCGGGCGGCGCGGCGAAACAGTGCGCGACGAGCTTTCGCTATTCCAGAGAGTTCGCCTACCCGCGGAAATCTTTCGTGTGGTTCTCGATTGTCGGCGACATCCTCGCCTCACTCGATCATGTCGTCGGCGAGTTGCCGGAACTTTTGGGGCACGAATAACCAATTGTTTATCGTCATATAGACGAAACTGAACAAACGGGCGGACAGCGCCGCTTGAGCATTACTTCCGGTTTGGATCATTCGCGACGTTTCGAGCGCGCACCGACCACTTCCGGTCTACCCCGACAAGCGGACATTCTCGGCATCTGTTTGAATGTCCCAAATGGGCCATTTCCGGACTCATGCCAGCACGGCAATATGTCCAGCTTAGGAAGGTCAGCGGACTTCTGGTGCAGCACCAGCGAAGATCGATAAGAGCGACTTCCTGGCAGAGGCCGCGTCAGTAGACCCTAGCGGCCAGCCAAGGGGCTTTCCTTGCGTCGACGACGAGGTCACTGATTGGCTGGAGTGCCGCGAGCGGCGGAAGGGGTTACGAAAAAACCCAGATAATCGCCACGGCCATCGGGAGGCCGATACCCACTGCACCGCCGAGCATCATCGCGAAATCTAGAAGCAGACCTGTTCCAACTTGAGCTGACATACCCTCACTCCGTCGAGCCCCCGAAGTAGGCTGGATCAGTATGGTTAACGAAGGGTTAACGAGGCTATGCTGCTGCCTTCTCCTCCTTATCCACACCGCACATAACAATCTTCAGCGCGTCATCCGGCACTGTGACTGCTGCAGTACGTTTCGAGGAGACTGGCAGAGGGTATCGGCATCTACTTCGAGCGTTTGCCCCGCTTGGCGAGCCGCACTCCCGCTCCTCCGCCATTCTCGGGGATAAATTCTACACCGGCCCTTTCGAGGGCGTCTTTGATCCTCGTCAGCGTGTCGAGCCGAACTTTCAGCTCTCCCTGCATCGCCTCCAGCCGTTTGATCGTCTCGAGCGAAACGCTGGCCGCCTTGGCTAAGTCGGCTTGGCTCAGACGTAATATCGCGCGGGCTCCACGGATTTGATCAGACGAAAGCATAGGTCACAATGCCCAAATCCAGTGTCAGCCTCGAAACCCTCTACACCCCTGCCCCCAAACTGCCAATTGTAACCGAACTGGCCACCCCCCGTGAACCCGGCGCGATTTCCAAAGCCCGAATTGAACGTCGAGGCAGTTGCGA
>NZ_DATMLW010000057.1:0-3385 GCF_035570375.1 Bradyrhizobium sp.
GCGTGGCTGTCGGGCGGAACGGCGGACTCGCGCAACGCGAAGAGGTAGAGCTGCGCGTCCCGTGCGAACACCAGGCTCGTGTCGAGAAAGCTGTCGATGCGCGAGGCCTCGTAAGGATCGCGGCCATAGAGCGCAAAGCGCTCGTGCCCGAGCCGGGCGACGGCCCGCATAATGCTGTTCGATTCGAAGATTCCGATCCGGCCGTCAGGGCTGAACGCCGCCGGCACCGTGCCGAAGGGATGGGCCTTCAGGAAAGCATCGGTCTTGAACAACCGCCCACCCTTGAAACCGATGCGGCCGATCCGTTCGGCCTTCTCCGCGGCCTGCGGCTCCACCTCCGATAGCGGCCGCGCGTCGAAATCCCAGAGCCAATCCTGTAGCTCCTGCGGCGAGCTTCCCCGCAGCTCGATCTCGACGCCGCAGAGCCGCGCCGCGATCGTCGCCTTCCAAATCCGCGGGTTCGGGAGATATGAGAAGATGCGGAGCTGGGTCACGAAGGCCTCCTGCCGATCCCCGGTCACCAGGTCTCTCCAAAAGGGCGGATCTCGACATTGAACGACCACGCGCTCCGGTCTTGATGTGCGACGTGCCAGATCTCCTCGGCGATCGCCGCCGGCTTGATGAAGAACTCGTCCGGCGCGTCGGGCCACCTCTGGCGCGTCCAGGCGAGGTCGATTACCGCATCGATCAGCACATAGGCGACATGGACGCCTTTGGGCCCGAGCTCGCGCGCGATCGCCTCGGTGAGAATGCGTTGCGCTGCTTTTGTCGGTGCGAAGCCGGCGAACTTCGCCTTGCCGCGCAGCGCCGACGTATTCCCGCTGGCGATGATTGCACCTCTTCCGGCTTCGATCATTGCCGGGGCGAGACGGCGGGCGAGGTAAAGCAGCGCCATCGTATTGACTTGGAAATTGCGGTTCAGGACCTGGGGGTCGATTTCGAGGAAATTGCCAAAAGCTCCGCCGACGGCATTGTGGATCAGCACCGACGGCGTGCCGAACTCGGCTTTCACTGCGGCAATCACGGCGTCGAGCTGCGCTTCGTCCGTCACATCGGAGGCATAGCCTTTGGCATTGGCGATCTCCCGTTCAAGCGCGGCGAGGCGCTCGCCATTGCGGGCAAGCATCGCGACATCGTATCCGCCCGCAGAGAACCGGCGGGCGATCGCTGCACCGGTCCCGGGGCCCACTCCCGTGATCAAGGCGAGTGGGCGCTTCGTGTTATTGCCGCTCATCGTTGGAAGCCTTCTCGAATGGCGTGAGGCGCCTCGTCATCGCTGCCTCACGCACGTCGCGCAGCAGATGCATGACGCTTTCCTTCGTTTGGATAGCCGCGCTTCATGCGCTGTGGCGCGCGGCGGAATGCTCCTGGTCGAAACCTGGATGTTCGTCGCAGTGGCCTAGCCGAATTCCGCAGTCGCAATCTCTTTGAGGACGGTGCGAAGCTCGACCGCCGCGTCCTTACCGAATGCGCTTTCGAAGCGGCGCTGCGCTGCAGCCCAGCGCGAACGGGCTTTGGCGACAGCAGCCTTTCCTGCAGGTGTCAACGCGACGATACAGCTGCGCCGATCCTGCTCGGACACGTCGAGCTTGACGAGGCCGCGCTTCTCGAGTGGGCGCAGAAGATGCCCCAGCGTCGAGCGATCCATGACCAGAAGCCGTGCGAGATCTTGGATCGTACTCGGACCGACGCGACTCAGCCGCGCCAGGATCGAAAATTGGTTCACGCCCAACCCGGTGGGCGCGAGGGCTTCGTCATAAAATCTTGTCACGCGCCGCGCCGCCTGGCGAAGCGCGGTGCAATTGCAGATTTCGGGCTCGACATCAGACATTGGTGCGCTTCATCACCCTGCAAGGATTATCGGTAGCACCGACCGATCCTAGATTGGGGTAATTACCTCCATCGTCAACTCCCTGTGTAGGGCTTCTAACGATGCAATTCCCCCCTGCGCTTCATCACCCTGCAAGGATTATCGGTAGCACCGACCGATCCTAGATTGGGGTAATTACCTCCATCGTCAACTCCCTGTGTGGGGCTTCTAACGATGCAATTCCCCCCTGCTTGACACTCGTGAGGACGGCCTCATCTACCAGCGCGTCGAATGAGAGCAGTTGCCCATATTCGGTGAAAAGGCTTATGCCCGATGAGGGCGATACCAACGAGACGAGTTGAACTTATGGGAAAGCTTGAACGAAAGATCGCCGAAGCGGCATTGTCGAGCGCCGAAACCGCGCTCGAAACCCAGCGTATCGGCGGATTGCAGATCCGTGTCGCGATGCTGTGTACGCTCGTGCAGATCTGCGACGGCTACGACATGGGTTCGATCGGTTGGGCGGTGCCACCGCTGACGCACGTCTGGCACCTGGTGCCGTCTGCGTTCGCGCTGACGTTCCTGTGGTCGAGTGTCGGCGTCGTGGTCGGCGCCCCCCTTGCCGGGCCGATCGGCGACCGTTTCGGGCGCCGCCCGCTGTTGCTCGCCAGCGTCGCGCTCCTTGGCGCCGCCTCCTTGCTGACCGCCTTTGCCGGCTCGCTCTTTATGTTGAGCCTCTGCCGCTTCTTTACCGGGCTTGGGCTCGGCGGTGCGTTTCCGTCAGCGGCAACCTTGGCTGGCGACTACGCGCCGCAACGCCTGCGGGTGACGTTGATCATGGCCACGTTCACCGGGGCACCCTTCGGCGGGTTTGTCGGCGGCCTGATTGTTTCCCTATTGCTTGCCCGCGGCTTTGGCTGGCCGGTGATTTTCATTCTCGGCGGTGCGTTCCCGCTGGTGTTACTGCCAATGCTGGCATTGTGGCTGCCAGAATCGCCGCGCTTTCTCGCGCAAAAGGCGAACTTGTCGTGGCGGCAGGCGGCGCTCCTCGATCGCTTGGCGATCACTCCCGGGCAGACGGATCCGCAGGTCCTCGACCTCGCCCGCGGCAACCCGGTCAAGATGCTGTTCGGCAGAGGCTATGCGCTGCAGACCGTCCTGTTGTGGATCATCTTCTTCTGCAGCCTCATGGACCTGTTCCTGTTCGTCTATTGGCTGCCCGAGGTATTGCATCTGGTCGGGTTGACGCCGGCGCAGGCGGTCTTCGCCTCTAGCCCCTTTCCTTTGGGCGGAGTATGCGCGGCGCTCTATCTCGGCATGCTGATCGACCGCTTCGGCCCCGAGCGGGCGTTGGCCTTGCATTATGCGATTGGCGCCGGATTTATCGCGCTGATCGCGCTCGTGGCGATGCCGTACACGCTCCTGCTTGCGGTGATCTTCTTCTCCGGGATGACGATCATCGGCAGCCAGACCGGCGCCAACGGGACCTGTGGCAAGCTCTATCCGGCGCGCATGCGCACCAGCGGCCTCGGCTGGGCGATCGGCATCGGCCGGATCGGCAGCGTCGTAGCGCCA
>NZ_DATMLW010000058.1:0-57858 GCF_035570375.1 Bradyrhizobium sp.
CGTATGCTCCCGCTATGACGTGAGTTGGCTTGATCGTCATCATTTGGTGATGGAGGAAACAATGGGGCGAAAGTTCATCGACTGCCGTCAATTCCCGAGTGAAATGAACTGCACAATTGCTATCAGCGCCGACACAGAGGCGGAGCTGTTAGACGCCGCCGTACAACATGCAGTGGCCGTACACCGCCATCAGGATACACCTGAATTGCGCGATCAGATCAAGAGTGCGATCAAGGAAGGAACACCTCCCTAGGCATCTGGGCGGACCTTTGCGGATAGGTCGCAGGTTGGGTCGTGTGCCACGGCGTCTATTGAAGGAAGCATATCATGACTGCATTTAATGCGGTGCGTTTCCGAGTGAGGCCCGGACAGGATCAAAAATTTACCGACGCGCACAAGAACATCAGCTGGCCCGGCCTCAGGCACGCTTACATGATAAAGACCAGCGACCACACCTATTGCATCATCGCCGAATGGCCGGACATGGAAACGCTCGCGAACGCACGTCCGAATATGATCGCGACGCTAGACTCGTTCCGAGACACACTAGAAGACCTTGGCGGCGGTCTGGGTGACCGACCCAGTTTCAGGTCCGCTTGTCCTGACGTTTAAATAGCAGATGCGCTGTGTCCGCATAAGGCGTGATCACGGCAGTGGGGTGGCCAAGCGCGTCGCCCCATCTCCACCCGATCCTGCTTCTCGCGCCCACACAATTAGGCGTGAAGGCTTCGACACGCGCAATTGCGGGCGAAGATGGTGCTCAACCCTTTAGAAATGGCGGCGCTTGCTGGTGTTGTGGCGACTTCCGGATTTGGCACTTTTGCGACATGCCGCCCCTTACGATCAATGTCGGCTTTCGGGGTGTAAAGCGGCTAATGCGGACATTGCCAAACCATCGTTGGCGGTTACCAACGGAAATATCTGCACGTTCCCGCGACGCATCCTCAATTGACAACGATAGTCCAGATCGGATTACCTTAAAGGAGCGGCAACCAACAACGCGCAAGGGAGTACTCATGCCCCCTGTCTCGGCCTATGCTCCCCATGGTGTCATTCCTGCGGTGTTGCTGCCGTTCGATAACGACCTCTCCATTGACGAAACAAGCTTTCGCAAGCACCTGCGCGATGTCAGCGCTACGCCAGGCATTTCTGCCATCACTGTCAATGCGCATTCGACGGAGGTGGCCTCCTGCACATTCGACGAACAACGCCGCGTGCTCGACATTGCCCGAGACGAAGTTGGTGAACGCATCCGGATTGTCAACGGCATATGGGCCGATGGTAGTCTGGAAGCTGCGCGCATCGCTCGCATGGCCACGCAAGGCGGGGCGTCGGCGCTACTGGTGTTTCCTCCTGGCCCTTTCACCCTTGGCCAATCTCAGGAGATGGCGCTAGCGCACTTTAGACGCATTGCAGACGCCACCGATCTGCCGCTGATCGTGTTTCAATATCCGCTGGCGACCGGACAAGGTTATCCGAAGGACACGCTGCTGCGCCTGTGTCATGAGGTGCCGTCGATACGCGCCATCAAGGACTGGATCGGCGATGTGCCTCACCATGAATGGCACATTCGCACGTTACAGAATTTGCCGCGGCCCGTGAACGTGCTGACGACGCACAGTTCGTGGCTGTTTGCATCACTGACGCTCGGCTGCAACGGGCTGCTGTCCGGGAGCGGCAGCGTCATCCCCGATCTGCACGCGCAGTTATTCCACGCCGTCCAAACCGACAATCTTGCGGAAGCCAGGCGGCTGAACGATCGCATCGAACCGCTGGCCCGCTGTTTCTACGCAGACCCGTGGATAGACATGCACAACCGCATGAAGGAGGCGCTGGTGCTGCTTGGCAGGCTGCCGCGCGCCGTCGTGCGTCCACCGCTGGTCAAGCTTGGCAACGCTGAGATCGCGCTCGTGCGGCAGGCACTGGCGGAGTCCGGCCTGCTCGAAGAGAGGGCCAACAGCAGCGCCGCCTAGCGGGTGCCACGTCGCGTAAAATCTGGAATTCGGGACTGATACCAAAAAAGCACGATACGGGCTCGCATAGGGAGGAGCGACAATGTTGAATCGAGGAAGCTCGCTTGGGGGCGTGCTGGGGACGCTTTGGGTACTGGTTTCATTGCTTGAAGTTGCCATCCCTCCCGCACAGGCGCAGAACGCCGCTCCAGCGGCTGCGCCGGTAAAGCTCGGCATCGTTAGCTTTTTGACCGGCCCCGCCGCAGCACCGTTCGGCATTCCCGGACGTAACGGCGCGGAGATCATGATCGAGGCCATGAACGCCGGAAAGGTGCCGGCACCTTTCAACAAGGTCGGGTTCGGCGGCAGTAACATCGAAGCAAAGTATATCGATGAGGCGGGTTCCGCTGCCAACGTTGTCACTGAATTCCGCAACCTCGTGCAGCGCGACCAGGTGGATGCCGTGGTCGGCTACGTCTCTTCGGGCAGCTGCCTCGCGGTGACGCCAGTCGCCGAGGAACTAAAAGCACTCACCGTGTTCTACGATTGCGGAACGCCGCGCATCTTCGAGGAAAAGTCGCGCGCCTACGTGTTCCGCGTCAGCCCACATGCGACGATGGATAGCGTCGCCGCGGCGCGCTATCTGCTTGCCAAGAAGCAGGATGTCACGAGCTATTCCGGCATCAACCAGAACTACGCCTGGGGCCAGGACTCCTGGCGGGACTTCGCCGGCGCGATGCAAGTGCTTGCCCCGAAAGTGACCGCGGACAAGGCGCTTTTTCCAAAGCTGTTCGCGGGAGAATATGGCGCCGAGATCTCGACGCTTCTGACGTCAAAATCGCAGATACTTCACACCAGCTTCTATGACGGCGATCTCGAAGCGTTTGTCTATCAGGAACAGGCGCGCGCGCTCGACAAGCGCATGACGATCCTCGCCACCACAGGCGAAGCCGCGATGTGGCGTCTGCGCGACAAGATGCCGAACGGCACCATGATCGGCGGGCGTGGTCCGCACGGCCCGCTCGCGCCCGATAGCGACTTGAACCGCTGGTTCCAGAAGATCTACACAGATCGCTACAGCATCCCGCCGACCTATCCCGCATATCAAATGGCGATGTCGCTGCTCGGGCTGAAACTGGCCTACGAGAAGGCAAGGAAAGGCGACGCCAAGCCGACCACCGACGAAGTGGCGGCTGCGTTCAAGGGCATCGAGTTCGATGGCCCCTCAGGCAAGGTCAAGCTCGCCATCGGCGATGGCCACCAGGGCATCTCGGAGACGGCCTACGGCACCTATCGCTTCAACAAGGAAAAGAACGAGCCCGAGATCGTCGACATCATCCGCTTCCCGGCCGAGTGCGTGAATCCGCCGGCCGGCATCAATGCTGACGACTGGATCAAGGACGGCATGAAAGGTGCCAAGTGCTGAGCAAAACCCGATCAGCCTGTCGTCCGGGGCATGGCAAATTTGCGGCTTCGGCCGATTTCCTCGTCAGGAAGGTTCGGTGCTGACCGCCTTCGCCATTCTGATCGATGGGCTGGTCTACGCAGCCTACCTGTTCATCGTTGCCATCGGGCTGACGCTGATCTTCGGGGTCATGAAGATCCTGAACGTCGCGCACGGTTCGTTTTACACATTCGGCGCCTACGGTGCCGCGACCGCCGTCGCCATCTATTTCGATCGCGGCCTGCCGGATGCCGGCGGATTTCTGCTGATGGTGCTTTTCGCCATGATTCTCGGGCTCGCGCTCGGGCTCATTCTCGAGCGCGGCGTCATGCGACTGGTATATGGCAGGGATGAAGTGGTGATGGTGCTGGTGACCTACGCCGCTTTCTTGGTCCTCGAAGACATCGTCATATTGGTCTGGGGACCGGGCTCCTACGCGACCTATCAGCCGCTGCTCGCCGCCGGCAATATAGAAGTCGGCGAACTCATCCTGTCGAATTACGATCTCGGTCTGATCGTAGTCGCGGCATTACTCGCCGCGGTATCCTATTGGGCGCTGAAATTCACCCGCTACGGGATGCTGCTGACCGCCGTGATTTTTGATCGCGAAACCGCTGCAGCGTTCGGCATTAATGTCCGCGTGGTTTATACCGTAACGTTCGTGATCGGCGCGATGCTCGGAGCGCTCGGGGGGGCGATCATGGCCCCGAAGATCGCCGTGACACTCGGCATTGGCGTCGAAGTGATCGTGCTCGCGTTCGCCGTGGTAGCGATCGGCGGCATGGGGTCGATCGAAGGCGCGCTTGTCGGCGCACTGATCGTCGGGATATGCCGTGCTGCTGCGGTGCACCTCGTCCCGCAGGTCGAATTGTTCGTCATTTACGGGGTCATGGCGCTCGTGCTCATGATCCGGCCTTACGGCCTGTTCGTGCGCGCCCAACCGAGAAAAATTTGAGATGGCACATGGCGGCCGGATCGCAGCGATTTCGGCCCTGCTGGCGGCCACCGCCGCAGCCTTCGTGCTGCCGGACTGGATCATCTCGCTCGCCACCATCGCCTTTGCAAACGGCTTAGTAGTACTGGGCTTGATCGTGATGTGGCGCGCTGGGCTCGTCTCGTTTGGACAAGCAATGTATTACTGCATCGGCGCCTATGCCGTGGCGCTCATCGGCCGCTGGACCGGCGTGACCGATGCCGTCGCTCTGGTGCTGATTGGCGGCGCTTGCGCCGGACTGGTATCCTTCGTGGTCGGTTTCCTGCTGGCGCGTTACCGCGAGATATTCTTCGCGATGCTCAGCCTGGCATTTTCCATGATCCTGTACGGGGTGCTTGTGAAAACCGAGTCGCTCGGTTCGACCGACGGCTTCAGCGTGATCGTGCCGACCTTTTTAGGCTACGCACCGCACCGGGAAAAGCTCCTGGTCGCGCTTTACTGGCTGGTGCTCGCCGTCTGCGCGAGCGCCGCTGTCCTAGTCGATATTTATTTCCGCTCGCTGGCTGGCGCGCTGGCGATACCGGTGCGCGACAATGAAATACGCGTGGAATTTCTTGGCATGGCGGTGTCGCGGCTGATACATACCAAGCTGGTGATCAGCGGCCTGCTCGGCGGCATGGGTGGTGCGCTCGCCGCGCTCGCGGTCGGCCATGTCGATCCCAACATGTCCTATTGGACGACCTCAGGCGAGTTCGTATTCATCACCATCCTGGCGGGCGCCGGATCGGTCGCCCCGGCGTTTGTCGGATCGCTGGTATTCGAGTCGGTGCGCTCGTTCGCGTTCGCCGTGCTTCCGCAGCTTTGGCAAATGCTGCTCGGCTCGGTACTGCTGCTCACAATTCTTTTCCTGCCACAGGGATTGGGCTCATTGATCACGCGGCTGCGCTGGCGCCGCAATGTGGAGGCGCCATGAGCGCGCCTATCCTCTCCGTCCGGGATCTCGGCAAGCGTTTCGGCTCGATGATCGCCGCGCGCGATATCACCGTCAGCGTGCCGGCGCAGCAGACCGTCGGCGTGATCGGCTCCAACGGCGCCGGCAAGACCACCTTCATCAATATGATAACCGGTCATCTGCGGCCGACCACGGGGACGGTTCACTTTGAGGAGCGCGACATCACAGGCCTGCCCTCTCGCAGGATCACGGCAATGGGAATCTCGCGGTCGTTCCAGGTGGCGCAGATATTTCCCTCGCTCACGGTATTCGAGAACACGTGCGCGGCGGCTGCGATCGGCCGCGCTCCGAACAATTTTATGGGCCATGTGCTCACACCCCTGCGTTCGCGGGAGTCAATCGAAGAGGCTGAAACATTGCTCGAACTGTTCGAGATCGCGCGTTACCGCAATAGGCTCGCGGCCACATTGCCGCAGGGCGTGCGCAAGCTGCTTGATATCGGCATGGCTGTCGCGGGCTCCCCGCGCTTGCTACTACTCGACGAGCCGACCAGCGGCGTCTCGATCGAGGAGAAATTCAAACTGATGCAAGTCGTCATGTCGGCATTGCGTAACCGGAAGATCACCGTGCTTTTCGTGGAGCACGACATGGAGATCGTCGAGCGCTTCGCCGAGCGTGTGCTGGCATTTTACGACGGCACTGTGATAGCCGACGGCACGCCGGCCGCAACGCTGGCTGATGCCCGCGTTCAGGCGTTGATTAGCGGTCCCAAGGTGAAAGGCGCCGTTACTCATGTTTAGGGTATCCAACCTCAAGGTGTCGATCGGGTCCATCCCGGTCATCCGCGACGCCTCATTCGCGCTCGAAGAAGGCGAAATGTGCGGGCTTATCGGCCGCAACGGTTCGGGAAAAACCACGTTGTTCCGCGCCATCATGGGCGCCATTCCGGCGAGCGGCATAGCCGAACTCGGTCCAATCAACCTGTTGACGTTGCCGCCGCATCTGCGCGTCGCGCACGGCGTCGGCTATATGCCGGAAGATCGCCGACTGGTGCCCGAATTTACGGTCGAGGAAAATGTCCGCCTGCCCGCATTGTCGCTCAAGATGAGTGGCGCCGATCGGCGTCTCAACTGGATTTTCGGGCTTATACCGGAGGTTGCCCATTTCCGGGCCCGACCGTCGCTTGAATTGTCGGGCGGCCAGCAGAAGATGGTCGCACTAGCGCGAGCACTTATGGCGGGAACCCGAATGCTCCTCCTCGACGAGCCATTCGAGGGATTGGCTCCCGCGCTAGCGCGGCGGCTGGGTGAACTGCTGGCCAACCTAAAGACCGAGGGGGTTTCCATCCTCATCGCGGAATCCAACGAGGTGCATGTAGTCGATTTGCTGTCGCGCGCCTTTCGAATCGAGCGCGGATCCGTGAATCCAGCCTAACAGCTTGTTGGGAGGCGTTCGCCCCTGCGGCGCGTTACTGCTAATACCGCACTTCGATTGAGTTTGTATTTTGGTAACAGTCCGGAGTTCTGGATGAACTTACAAACCCACTACGACTTGAAGATTGCAAGACGAAATCTTGATGCGCAAAAGACATCAAGCGCATCATGGATGAACGCGCAGCCTAAGGCCGCTCGAAGAGGGCGTCTCCAACTTTGTTGAAGCCACTCTTGTGATCGATGAAGCCGCGCAAATTGCAAATGCGCCAATCTTCGAGATCTTTTGCGCGATCCTAATGGATCGATCTCTCGAAGAATTCGAAACCGGTCGGCAACGGCCTGGCTTGTCCAATGCGGGGTAGAGATTTCCTTCCGGCGAGCAGCTCACCTCTGGTGAGATGAACCTGTCGATTAATCTCAGAAACGGGCCGGCATTTTCAACAATTGTCGATAAGCCGCTTCGCATTCCTCCGGTGTCATATCGTCCCTGATCTCGGGAAGGGGAGGCGGGTCTCGGTCCGCAATGTCGCGAGCTCGCGGCGGTTTGCCATAACCGAGATTTAGCAGCATGTTGATCGCCGACACGCGCAGCCTGTCGCTTTTGCAGCTGTGTATGATCCTAACCAGTCCAGAGATAGCAACCGCGCCGTGCTGCCGTACCAATGAAGACAATGCCGCTTCTTCGACTTCCGGGTCTTCTGCCGCCCTTCCTTCGTTCATGGTCGACCTTTTCCGAGGCCCCGGTCATGTGACCGCCTCTGCGTCGTATCCAAGCCAAGCATCAGGTCCAAACTATAAGAAGTTCGCGATGACTCAAGATGCTCTCGATAAATTCGAAGCGCCGATTAGTGCGATGATTTGTGAGGTGCTCCCGGTCGGTCCCACGTTGATCCGCTTGCCTCGATAGCGGAACGCCAAGCCCTGTTGAAGGCGCGGACAGTCACCCCGAATAGTTGCTTCGCTTCCTTCTGCCATTCGAGCTTCGCTTTAATACGCCGGGTTGGATTGGCGAGCATGGCCTCCAAAAGCCAGGCCCGGCACTTGGCTTCGTCAGCAGCGGGTCGGCGACTTTTCTCGGCGGCCAGCCATCGCCGAATTGAATCAGTTCTTGCCAATGGGATCCGGCCGCGGTGTTTCTCGATGCTTTCACAGGCAGAGGCCCGGATGATGCCACCACGAATCGTTTCTTCACGAAACGCTGCGCCACGCCAATCCCCCGAATCGAGTCTGAAGAGCGCGCCGGATGCGGGGTCTTGAGCGTAAGTTTCGACATCGCCTTTGACTATCGCCGACTGAAATCCAAAGACGGCCAACTCCCGCTGCGACCAGCTGGCGCTGCCCTGCTTATTGGATTTTGCGAACGGATCACGACTGTTCTCGCTCGGCTCAGGCAAGAAAAAGCCCATGGCTTCGTATTTGTCACGCAATGACTGGCGGCCTCGCGCAAGGTCGATGTCGGCGATAGCAGCGACAACCAGCCTTAGCGCTTCTGGCAGCGTTACTAGTTCCACGGGATCGATCATCTGACTAAAACCTCAGCTGAATTGTTGAACGGCTTCCTTGCCGTTGGAAATCTGGCCCGAAAACACACTGCAAAATCGTGCTCAGGCTCGCACGGCCGCTCCCTGGAGTAAAACAAAATTAATCGAGTCAAAAACCGGAACGCTATTTTTTTTGGTGTGGGCTATTCGGTCCGATCATGCGCGCATAGAAACGCGTCGAGCCTAGCCCTGTGGTCGGTCACTTTGGACCAAATCTTGGAGCAACATCATGAAACGAAATTCCAAAACATCGGGCGACAAGCGCAATAAATGTTTGAACAGCGACAAACCCTCTTTGCCGGCGCAGGCACGGCAGCATGCTCCCGCGGCAGTTGCCGAGCTCGTCAGGATCATCGAAAACACCAAGAGCGACGGGGCTCGTCTGGCAGCGATCAGCATTTTGTTTGATCGCGGTTTGGGCAAAGCGCCTGAGTCTCTTGATATTGCGGTCAAGGACCGTGTCAAACCCGCGCCGCCACCCAGCCAAGAAGAGCGAGAGCGGTGGGCTGCGGCTTATCGGCGGTCTCGAGTGACAGGGCATTGGTCGATAGATGATCTCGACGACGCCGACTTGGAAGCCGCCGGCATCCCCCACACACCCGAAGGAGAAAGCTAATGTCTCAGTCATCGGCAGGTAGAGCACTGGAACTGATCTCCAGGCCAGGCTTAACCATCACCGAATCCGCAGGCGACTACGATAGTCTGGTTAAGTCACTTCAGCAGGAGATCAGCCCACGCGGCTTTATCGAGCACATGTATGTTGCTGACATGAGTGCAATCGTTTGGGAGAGTTTGCGTCTGCGTCGCTGTGCGGCGGCGATCATCAATATGGCCTTCCGCGCCGCATTGAAGAATCTGCTTGTTCAGTTCTGGAAGAACCCTGACGAGCCGGCTCCATACCAAGAGTCTGAAGTTCTCGCTTTTGAATGGTTTACCGATCCGAATGCCAAGCAGCGCGTCGCAGAAATTCTCAACAAATTTCATCTCGACGAAACGGCCATAGAGGCCGAAGCCATCAGGAGTGTCGCTGCGGATCTCGAGTTGCTCGACCGAATGTTGATGTCACTGGAAGCTCGCCGCAACCGAGCGCTACGCAGCATCGCGGACTATCGGGCGAGCTTTGCGGAAAAAGTGCAACAAGTTTCAGACCGGATTATCAACGCGGAACCACTCCTTCGGATTCGGCAGCCGGCAGGCGGAGCATCGGCCTGACCCATGGCGACCGAACGGCAGATCGCGGCGAATCGGCGCAACGCTGGCAAAAGCGCCGGTCCCCGTTCGCGCGCCGGAAAAAGGCGCGCGCGCAGCAACGCCTACCGACATGGCCTGACCACTGCCATCATGCCAGGTGCCACGCTTGCCCGTCAGGTCGAGAAACTCGCGCGTAAGATCGCCGGCAATGCCAGGGATGAAATCGTCCTCGAACTCGCCAGGGATGCTGCATACGCTGAGATTGAGCTTGCGCGGGTGAGGCGGGTCAAGGTCGCCCTGATTGAACGCGCTGCCGCGCTCGCAGCGCTGGGAACTCCACGCCTGTTCAACTCAGCGCAGGAGGCTATTCGGTTCTTGAACTCAGTCGTCCAGGGTAAAACACCAGCCATGCCTAACCCAGTCGATCCCTCTGCGACGATGCCAACTGAGGAGGTCGAACGAACCGCCGAGGCCATCCGGCGTGCGCTACCCGAACTAGTCAAACTTGATCGATATGAATCCCGGGCTGCCGCGCGGCGCGACAAGGCGGTTCGGCAAATTATCAAAAGTAGAATATCGAAGAAAATCAATCTTTAGATGTTGACGCCCGCCTTTTCGCCAAACGAACCCAATTTTTTGTCGCTATTACAATGCCTTGTTTGGACGGGATTTCGCGAGGGGCGTCGAGTTCATCGACGAGAACGGTAGCGGACCCGGTGTACGCCTTCGGGAGCCGCCAAAGTAGAAGCGGTGACGGGTCTCATGGCAGTCACACAAGCCCGTTCTTCTCCCCTTCGATTGATCTGGATCAAGCCGGAAGTGCTGCACAAAACCAAAGTAATCGACTCTAAATGCGCTCCGTTGCGCCTGATTTGATCTCCGGGGGAACAACGCCATGACCAACACTGCCTTTCTGCCTCAGAGGTCGAGCGTGTGGTGGATCTTTCTCCTGCAAGGTTTTGCGGGAATTATTCTCGGTCTGATGCTGGTGACGGAGCCCGCCGCGACCGTCCTCACGCTCACGACATTTCTCGGCTTCTACTGGCTCATTCTCGGCATGTTGGCGCTGGTGCAGGTCTTTGTCGATCGCGACACTCCCTGGTTCTGGTCGCTGCTCAGCGGCCTGGTCGGCATTCTGGCCGGCGTGCTGGTCTTAAGACATCCGCTGCTCGCGGCAATAACGGTCCCCACACTGATTGTCCTGATCCTTGGCATTCAGGGCTTGGCCATGGGCGTGCTCGAAATCATCGCCGCCTTCTCGGGCGGAGGCGTGGGGCCGTTCATTCTCGGTGCGATCAATGTCGTGGTCGGCATATTGCTGATCAGCTCGCCAGTAGCGGCGGCGTTGGCGGTGCCGATCGTGTTCGGCGTGCTGTTGCTGATTCAGGGCGTCGGACTGATCATCCTGGCGTTTCGGGTCCGCGCCTGAAAATCCTTCCCTGGAAGGCGCGCGTGGCGTCGTATTTATGAGATTCCTATAACTTCGCCTCTGCGGTCGCCTCGAAAACATATGGCCACGGTGGCACTTCAGGGCCACTGCTGACGGCCGGAATTGAACCACCGAGCGACGGCGCTCTCCGCCCTGCGCCCACCGTGCGCGTCAGGCAGGTGCGACTGGGAGAATTCCATGCTGGACATCGTCATGCTGGCCCTCGGCTTGGGCTTCTTCGTGGCCGCCGTCGGCTACACCTATGCGTGCGAGCGACTCTGATTTCGAACGGGTTTTCCCAAGCCGCGATCGCTCGAAAGCGTGAAGGAGCACCAGCCATGATCTTCGACTATTCACTTGCCGGCCTCGTCTCGGTGGGTCTGCTGATTTACCTCACCTACGCGCTGCTGCGGCCGGAGCGGTTCTGAGGCCGCACCTCGTCAACAATCGCCCCTCATTGCAAATTCAGGGCATACCAACATGACCTCAATCGGCTGGATTCAAATTTTCGTCTACTGCGCGATCATCGTTGCGCTGGTCAAGCCGCTGGGCTGGTACATGACGCGCGTGTTCAACGGCGAGCGCACGTTGCTCTGGCCGGCCTTGAGGCCGGTCGAGGCCGCGCTTTACTGGATGGGCGGGGTCGACGAGAAGCGCGAGCAGCATTGGGTGACCTATGCCGTTGCTATGCTGTTCTTTCATATCGGCGGCTTTTTGATCCTTTATGCGGTGATGCGCCTGCAGGCCGTGCTCCCGTTCAATCCGGCGGAGCAGTCGGCGGTGGCCGAAGACCTGTCCTTCAACACCGCGATCAGCTTCATCACCAACACCAATTGGCAGAACTACGGCGGTGAAAGCACGATGTCATACCTCGTGCAGATGCTGGGCCTGACGCACCAGAACTTCCTTTCCGCCGCCACCGGCATTGCGCTTGCGGTGGCGCTGATTCGCGGCTTTGCCCGTTCCTCGATGCGCACCATCGGCAATTTCTGGGTCGATGTGACACGCTGTACGCTTTATGTCCTGCTGCCGATCTGCATCCTCTACACGCTGTTTCTGGTCTGGCAGGGCATGCCGCAGACGCTTGGCGCCTACGTCGAGGCCACGACGCTGGAAGGCGCGAAACAGACGATCGCGGTTGGTCCGGTGGCGTCCCAGGTCGCCATCAAGATGCTCGGCACCAATGGCGGCGGCTTCTTCAACGCCAACGCCGCCCATCCCTTCGAGAATCCGACCGCGCTTTCCAATTTCGTCCAGATGCTCTCGATCTTCGCCATCGGCGCGGCGCTGACCAATGTGTTCGGCCGCATGGTCGGCAATCAGCGTCAGGGCTGGGCGATCCTTGCCGTCATGGGCGTGCTGTTCATTTCCGGTGTTGCGGTTACCTATTGGGCCGAGGCCAACGGCACCACCGCGTTCGAAGCGCTCGGGCTGACCGGTGGCAATATGGAAGGCAAGGAAGTCCGCTTCGGCATCGCTGCGTCGAGCCTTTTTGCGGTCATCACAACGGCGGCGTCTTGCGGTGCCGTCAATGCCATGCATGACAGCTTCACCGCGCTTGGCGGCATGATCCCGCTGATCAACATGCAGCTCGGCGAAATCATCGTCGGTGGCGTCGGCGCTGGCCTCTACGGCATGCTCTTGTTCGTCGTGTTGTCCATCTTTGTGGCGGGCCTGATGGTCGGCCGCACGCCGGAATACGTCGGCAAGAAGATCGAAGCGCGCGAGGTCAAGATGGCGATGCTCGCCATTCTCGTGCTGCCTTTGATGTATCTGGGCTGGACAGCGGTTGCCGTGGTATTGCCGCCGGCCGCCGCCGCGATGGGCAATGCCGGACCGCACGGCTTCACCGAGGTGCTCTATGCTTACACTTCCGCGACCGGCAATAATGGATCGGCCTTCGCAGGCCTGTCCGGCAACTCTTTCTTCTACAATCTGACGCTCGCAAGCTCGATGTTCGTCGGCCGCTTCTTCATGATCATTCCGGCCATGGCGATCGCCGGCTCGCTGGCCGGCAAGAAGTCGATTCCGCCGTCAGCCGGCACTTTCCCGACCACGGGTGGCCTGTTCGTCGGCCTCGTCGTCGGTGTGATCCTCATCATCGGCGGTCTCACCTTCTTCCCGGCGCTCGCACTTGGCCCGATCGTCGAGCATCTGGCGATGAACGCCAACACCCTGTTCTGATCGGTCATTTGGAGTTTCACCATGGAAACCGTCCAAAAAATGAACAAGCGGACACCGGCCGCCACGATGCTCGATCCGAAGATCGTGATGCCCGCGATCGGGTCGGCCTTCCGCAAGCTCGATCCGCGGATCATGGTCAAAAGTCCGGTGATGTTCGTGGTGGAGGTCGTTGCCGCGCTGACGACCGTCATCTTCATTCGCGACCTCGCGACCGGCGGCGCAAATTCCGGCTTCACCTTCCAGATCATCCTCTGGCTGTGGTTCACCGTATTGTTCGCCAATTTCGCGGAGGCCGTCGCCGAAGGCCGCGGCAAGGCGCAAGCCGAATCGTTGCGAAAAACCCGTACCGAAAGCCAGGCCAAGCTGTTGGCCGGATCGGACACGACTTACCGCCTGGTGCCTGGCGCGAGCCTGAAGGTCGGCGACATCGTGCTGGTCGAGGCCGGTGATAACATCCCATCCGACGGTGAAGTGATCGAGGGCATCGCGTCGGTGAACGAAGCCGCGATCACCGGCGAATCGGCACCCGTGATCCGGGAGTCCGGCGGCGACCGCTCGGCCGTGACCGGCGGCACGCAGGTATTGTCGGACTGGATTCGCGTTCGCATCACCGCTTCGCAGGGATCGACCTTCATCGACCGCATGATCAAGCTGGTCGAAGGCGCCGAACGCCAGAAGACCCCGAACGAGATCGCGCTCAATATCCTGCTCGCGGGCCTCACCATCATTTTCGTGTTTGCGACCGTGACTATCCCGAGCTATGCGGCTTACGCCGGCGGCCGGATCTCGGTCGTCATCCTGGTCGCGCTGTTCGTCACGCTGATTCCGACCACCATCGGCGCGCTGTTGTCGGCGATCGGTATCGCCGGCATGGACCGTCTGGTGCGCTTCAACGTGCTTGCGATGTCGGGCCGCGCGGTGGAGGCCGCCGGCGACGTCGATACGCTCTTGCTCGACAAGACTGGCACCATCACGCTCGGCAACCGCCAGGCGACGGCGTTCCGCCCGATCCGCGGCGTCACTGAACAGGACCTGGCGGATGCAGCCCAGCTCGCTTCGCTCGCCGACGAAACACCCGAGGGGCGTTCGATCGTGGTGCTTGCCAAGGAAAAATACGGCATCCGGGGCCGCGATATGGCGGAATTGAAGGCGACGTTTGTTCCCTTCACCGCACAGACGCGCATGAGCGGCGTCGATGCCGGATCCTCCTCGGTGCGCAAGGGTGCGGTCGACGCCATCCTCAACTACGTCAGCGGCGGCAGCGTGGCACTGGCGGCGGCCTCGGGCGGGACGGTGCGGGCACTTCATCCGGCCGTCAGCCAGGAAGCCGAACGCGAGATTCGATCGATCGCCGACGAGATCGCCAAGACGGGCGGAACGCCGCTGGCGGTTGCCAAGGATAACCGTCTGCTCGGCATCGTGCAGCTCAAGGACATCGTCAAGGGAGGCATCCGCGACCGCTTCGCCGAGCTGCGCCGCATGGGCATTCGTACCATCATGATCACCGGCGACAACCCGATGACGGCGGCCGCGATCGCCGCGGAAGCGGGCGTCGATGATTTTTTGGCCCAGGCTACCCCCGAAGACAAGTTGAAACTCATCCGAGACGAGCAGGCCAAGGGCAAGTTGGTTGCGATGTGCGGCGACGGCACCAATGACGCGCCGGCGCTTGCGCAAGCCGATGTCGGCGTTGCCATGAATACCGGCACGCAAGCCGCGCGCGAAGCCGGCAACATGGTCGATCTCGACTCCAATCCGACCAAGCTGATCGAGGTGGTCGAAATCGGCAAGCAGCTGCTGATGACCCGAGGCGCGCTGACGACGTTCTCGATTGCCAACGACGTCGCCAAATATTTCGCGATCATTCCGGCGATGTTCCTGGCCTTCTATCCGCAGCTTGCCGTGCTCAACGTCATGCATCTGGCAAGCCCGCAAAGCGCCATCCTGTCGGCGATCATCTTCAACGCGCTGATCATCGTCGCGCTGATTCCGCTGGCCCTGAAGGGCGTGGCCTATCGCGCCGTCGGCGCCGGTGCGCTGCTGCGGCGTAACCTCATGGTCTACGGCGTGGGCGGCATCATCATTCCCTTTATCGGCATCAAGGCGATCGACCTCGTCGTCGCCGCCTTGCATCTGGCCTAGCTGTCATTGCGAGCGGAGCGAAGCAATTCATGCCCCGGCAATCACAAACTGGATTGCTTCGTCGCTTTGCTCCTCGCAATGACGGAGTTTACGGAGACTGAAAATGCTCAGAGAAATCCGCCCCGCCATCATCATTCTGGTCATGCTGACGCTGATCACGGGCCTTGCCTATCCGCTCGCCATGACGGAGGTCGCCGGCGCGATCTTTCCGAAACAGGCGCAGGGAAGCCTGGTCGAACGCGACGGCAAGGTGATCGGCTCGGCCCTGATCGGCCAGCAATTCAAGGACGACAAATATTTCCATGGCCGCCCTTCGGCGACCACGGCGCCGGACCCCGCCGATTCCACCAAGACGGTACCTGCGCCCTACAATGCGGCGAATTCCGGCGGGTCCAACCTCGGCCCGACCAGCAAGGCGCTCAACGACCGGATGAAGGAAGACGTCGAGAAACTAAGAGCGGAAAATCCTTCCGCGCGTATTCCCGTCGATCTCGTCACCACCTCGGCAAGCGGGCTCGACCCGGACATCTCGCCGGATGCCGCGCTGTTTCAGGTGCCGCGGGTCGCCAAGGCGCGCAACATGCCAGACGACCGCGTGCGCCAATTGGTGACGGAGAATACCTCCGGACGCCTTGTGGGGCTGTTCGGCGAGCCCAGGGTTAACGTGTTGGCGCTCAATCTGGCGCTGGATGCCGCCGCCAAATGATAGGATGGTCTTAGGGCCGTCTATGCCCGACTGAGCCTAAGGAATATATTGCCCCGATGGCCCAGCAGCAGCGCCGCGATTTCGAACAACGCCCTTCGCCGGAAGCCTTGCTGGAAGCGGCACGGCGCGAGAGCAGCTCCGCCGGGCGTCTGAAGATCTTCGTCGGCGCCGCGCCCGGCGTCGGCAAGACCTACGAGATGCTTCAGAGCGCGCACGCCCGGCGCAAAGCCGGTGTCGACGTCGTGGTTGGCATGGTCGAGACCCACGGACGGGCCGAGACGGACGCGTTGCTGCAAGGGCTCGAAGTCATCCCCCGCAAACGCATCCTTTATCGCGACCAGATGCTCGAGGAGATGGACCTCGATGCGCTGATCGCGCGGCATCCGCGGCTTGCGCTGGTCGATGAACTCGCCCACACCAACGCCCCCGGCGGCCGGCATCCGAAGCGCTATCTCGACGTCGAGGAGCTGCTTTCCCGCGGCATCGACGTCTATACCGCGGTCAATATCCAGCACATCGAGAGCCTCAACGATGTGGTGGCGCAGATCACGCATGTGCGGGTGCGTGAGACCGTGCCGGATTCGGTTTTCGATCGCGCCGACGCCATCGAACTGATCGATCTTACCCCTGACGACCTCATTCAGCGGCTGAAGGAAGGCAAGGTCTACGTCCCGAAACAGGCCGAGCGCGCGCTCGAGCATTACTTCTCGCCGGGCAATCTGACGGCGCTGCGCGAACTCGCGCTGCGGCGGACCGCCGAGCGGGTCGACGAGCAGCTGCTCACCCATATGCAGGCCAATGCGATCGCCGGGCCCTGGGCCGCCGGCGAGCGCATTCTGGTTTGCATCAGCGAGGACCCGCGCGCCGCGGGACTCGTGCGTTACACCAAGCGGCTTGCGGACCGGCTGCACGCGCCGTGGACCGCGCTCAGCATCGAGACGCGGCGCTCCTTGCGTTTAAGCGACGAAGAAACTGACCGGCTGGTCGACACTTTGCGTCTCGCCGAGGCGCTCGGCGGGGAGGCGCTGACCATTCCGGCCGTCGGACGGCGTATCGCCGACGACATTGTCGGTTTCGCGCAAGCCAACAATGTGACCCAGATCATCATCGGCAAGTCGACGCGAAGCTTTTGGTTCGAGCTCACGCGCGGCTCGGTGGTCCATGATCTGGTCCGCCGCGCAGGCAATATCAGCGTCAATGTGATTGCCGGCGAGGAGCTTGCCGCAGACCCGGTTCCGAAGAAGACCGTGCGCACCGCGGAACGCCATGAGCCGTTTCATCCCTGGCCGCACCTGATGGCGCTCCTGATCGTCGCCATCGGGCTTGGCGCAGCCGAACTGATCCAGCCGCTGTTCGGAATCGAGAATGTCGACCTGGTATTCCTCACCGCCGTGGTAGCGGTCGCGGTTCGCTACGGCCTGTGGCCGTCGCTACTGGCGAGCGTCGCGGCTTCACTTTCCTATAATTTCTTCTTCCTGCCGCCGATCTACACCTTCACGATCACCGAACCGACCAATGTCGCGGCATTTTTCTTCTTCATGCTGATCGCGGTTCTGGTCTCCAACGTCGCGGCAAGGGTACGAGCGCAGGCCGACACCGCGATCGGCCGGGTGCGGACGACGGAACTGCTTTACGCTTTCAGCCGCAAGCTCGCAGGCACCGCGACTCTCGACGACGTGTTGTGGGCGACCGCCTATCAGACCGCCTTGATGCTGAAAGTTCGCGTGGTCCTGCTCTTGCCGGAAGACGGTGTCCTGACCGTGAAGGCCGGCTATCCGCCGGAGGACCAGCTCGACAAGGCGGACCTTGCCGCCGCCAACTGGGCCTGGGACAACGATCGCTCCGCCGGGCGCGGCTCCGATACGCTGCCGGGCGCCAAGCGCCTGTTCCTGCCGATGCGGACGGGACGGGGGTTAATCGGCGTCATCGGGATCGACAACGACAAGACCGGCCCGCTGCTGACGCCGGACCAGCGCCGCCTGCTCGATGCGCTGGTCGATCAGGGCGCGCTGGCGATCGAACGCGTGCTGCTCGTGGAAGACATGGATCGTGTCAAGCGCACGATCGAGTCCGACCGCCTGCGCTCGGCGCTTCTGACCTCGATCTCGCACGACCTCAAGACCCCGCTGGCGTCGGTGCTGGGCGCGGCCTCCACGATGCGCGATCTTTCAAGCGGGCTGAGCGATACCCAAAAACGCGACCTGCTCGCGACCGTGATCGACGAATCCGAGCGGCTCAACCGTTTCATCGCCAATCTGCTCGATATGACCAGGCTCGAATCCGGCGCCGTCATGCCAAAGACCGCGCCTCACGACGTTGGTGAAATCATTGGCAGCGCGTTGCACCGCGCCAGCAAGATTCTCGTGCACCACAAGGTATCGCTCGAGCTCGACGCCGATTTGCCGATGCTTCAACTCGACGCGGTGCTGTTCGAACAGGCGCTGTTCAACCTGCTCGACAACGCCGCCAAATATGCGCCGCCCGACACCATGATCTCGATCAGGGGATGGCAGGACAAGAACTTCGTCACGCTGCAGATCGTCGACGAAGGCGAGGGTATTCCCCGCGCCGAACTGGAGAATGTGTTCGACAAGTTCTACCGCGCGCAGAAGGGCGACCACGTTCGCCCTGGCACCGGCCTTGGACTGGCGATTTCCCGCGGCTTCATCGAGGCGATGCACGGCACGATTTCCGCCGGCAACCGCGCTGACCGCAGTGGCGCGGCGCTGACGATCCGACTGCCCATCCCGGCGGCGTCAAATGCACTGGATACGGCCGCATGAGCGCCGCGCCCATCAAGGTCCTCGTCATCGACGATGAGCCGCCGATCCGAAAGTTGCTGCGCATGGGGCTGACCACGCAGGGCTACGAGATACTGGAAGCTCAAAATGGCAAGGTGGCGCTCGAATTGATGAATGAAGGCCCGGCGCTGATCATCCTCGACCTCGGACTGCCGGACATTCGGGGCCACGAGTTGCTGCGCATGATCCGCGGCCGCAACGACAGCGTTCCGATCGTGGTGCTGTCAAGCCGCGGCGACGAGGCAGGCAAGGTTCAAGCGCTCGATCTCGGCGCCGATGACTACCTGACAAAACCCTTCGGCATGGACGAACTGCTCGCCCGCATGCGCGCGGCGCTGCGCCACCAACTACAGGCGCATGGCGAGCGGCCGGTGTTTCGCTCCGGCGACCTGTCTGTCGACCTGGTACGCCGCATCGTCAAGGTCGGAGAGCGCGAGGTGAAGCTTTCGCCCAAGGAGTACGATCTGCTGCGCGTGCTGGTGCAGCACGCCGGCAAGGTGCTGACCCACCGGTTTCTGCTCAGGGAGCTGTGGGACGAAATGACCGACGCACAATATTTGCGGGTTTATGTGCGGCAGCTCAGGCAGAAGATCGAGACCGATCCGGAGCGCCCGCAATTCGTATTGACCGAAACCGGGATCGGATATCGGCTCAAGGCGCAGGATTAGAGTTTGATCCCGTCAGACCGGTGAAGCCTTAATTGCGTCGGCGGCAACATCAACCCGCAAGGCCAGCTAAATGCTTTGAACTTACTTCCGCTTGACCCGAAGCGGACCTCTGTTTCGCAATCCGAAGGCACGCGATTGCGGCGCGCCCCATCAACCACTCGCTAGGCCCGCCATAACCTGCAGCAGCGGCTGAGGCCCGACCGAGACCTGCCCTATAAACGGTTCGTCATGAGCCAGTATCAGTAGGATAGATGCGGCGATGCCGGTCGCAAAGGCTCCCATGCTGATTGTCGAAGCAAGCCGGTTGTCGCTGTGAACGACCGCGATCGCGAGCAGCGCGCAAGCGGCCTGCAGGAGAAGACAAGCCCATTTCGTCAGATTAACGTGAGATCGGCTAACCAGAATGCGCTGGCGGCGCGCTTCCAATGCATTTTCAAGCGACGTGGCGATCTCGCGCTGTGCAATTTGCTGACCTGGATTGTTGGGCGATAAGGCAAGGGTTTGCTGGAGGGCTTCGGTGAGTGGTGCAGGGCTGATGCTCAGTGTAGCCGCATGCCGAACCATCATCGGCCACTCCGTGTTGGCGGTGTCTTCAATGTAACGCCGAACGAGGCTTCGCAGTTGCGCCTCTGGCTCTCCTGGAAAGGCAGCGGCAAGAATCAAAACCGATTTCAGGGCGCTGGCCTCGCGATTCACTGCAGCACTTGCATGATCGTTGTCACTCCAGACCTGCGCAGCTGTAAACGCCACAAAGAGGCCGAAAATGATGCCCAGCGGCGAGAGCATTCCCGGCGAGACAGCCTTGAACGCGCGTACACGTTCGCCGGTCGCGAGCATCCCGATAACAGTTTGTACCAGGATCGCAAAGAGATAGGTGGCGCTGAAGACAACGATTGCCATCCATATCAATGGAAGATTGTGAAGCCAGTTGCTCATAGTCTGTCTCCTGCCCGCATTGAAGGCGCCCATGGACGATCCTTGGTTTCCTCTATCATGTTAGATCAGCGCGAGAATAGATCAGAAAAAGCTCTGCTTTGCGCTTGGCCCGATTTGAAATTTTTCAGCGAACGTGTGCCGTTTCGTGGAAGGGAAACTAGTCGGCATTTGGCCCTTCGCGTCACTTCGGTGCGGTGCGGAATTTGGTCGCAATCGGGGCATAGCGGACATCATCAAACCGCGCCGATCAAACTCGGTTTATAAGTCCCGATCCAACAACCGGGACGCATTGGCGGCCTGGCGGAATAAGCGCTGCAATTCTCCGGCCACCTTTAACCAATCCATGCTTGAGTTTCAGAATATTTCCAAATGCGGCGGAACGTCGGTCCACGCCGTATGTTGCCTTGACGGCGACGGAATCTTCGCGAGGAGCGGGACAGTCACCATCGCGACCAAGGCGGCGTAACGCCCGCCTAGTCGCGGTTCAGTCTCATCCTCCATCGCGAGCGAAACACAATGAACAAGCGCAAGCCCAACTATTTTCGTAATTCGCTGGATTTGAGGGATAAAGTGCAGGTCAAGGTCCTGCGCAAGCGCCTCAAGCTATCGGAGGAACAGTTCGCCAGCGTAGTTCGGAAGTCCGGGAATTCGATTTCGGCCATCACCAAGGAGGCCACGACTTCAAGCTCTCACGAACTGCCAGCCGCTGCCGCTGTTGTTACTGTCTAGTGTCCTGATTCCGAAGCTCGCATCATTTTGCGGTGATCTTGTTTGCGAACTTCGGAATCGAAAGAAACTCGCAGTAGCAATGATGCGGACTTCTGAACCGCCACACTGGCGTGGCACAAACCTGGATTCCCTTCACCAATTGAACCGCGGTTCCTGCCGTCAGCACCTCTGGGCAGGCCCGACATTGCTCGGCGCCTATCTCGATTGCTGCTCATGTCTGGGGACCGGATCTTCGTTGTCGAGAGCTAATGACCCTGGCGCATCTCGAAAACGAATCTCGTCTCTTCGAGGTTCGAAGACGCCTTCAGCGTGCCACCATGCGCTTGAGCAATCTGTGACGCGATATAGAGGCCAAGCCCCAGGCCTTGCTGGGAAGGGCGGTCGCCGCGCGTGTATGGCTTGAACAGATTGTCCATTGCCTTGTCAGATATTGGAACGCCATAGTTTGTGACCGCTAATTCGAACACTCCATTGATCGTTCTCGCGGAGACGCGAACGGGCCTGCCTTGATCACCATACATGATGGCATTGCCCAGGAGATTGGAGAACAGTTGCCCTATCTTGCCTCGATCGCAGTTGACCGGTTCTTGGATGTCGATTTCGGCTTCAACTGTGACGCCGGGCCACGCGGATTTGAGCTCAGCAATCACTTGCTCAAGAACGGGCGCCAAGGGCTCCTTGGCTTCGCGCTTGACGGTCAGGCCGCCGCCCAGGCGTCCCCTGGCAAAGTCCATGATGTTATCGACAAGGCCTGCCATGCGCAGGACGGACTTCCGAATCGCTAAAATGATCTCTTGTGCTTTCTGAGTGTCTGGATTCTTGAGTAGGACACGCATTCCGGCCTCGACGGATGCAAGGGGGTTGCGAAGATCGTGCCCTAGAACGCCAATGAATTGTTCTCGAAGCTCGGATGTCCTTCTTTCATCGAGTAAGTCGGCTTGACTCATCCGCAGGTCGGCCTGACTTTGCTCCAAGCGTTGGTTGAGCTCCAGTTGCGCCGCAATGAGTTCGCTCAATAACTGAAACGGGCCGAGAATTTCGGGCTTGCCGAGTTCTCGCGGCTTCGGGTCAATGGCACAGAGCGTCCCCCATATCGTTCCGTCGCTGAGAATGATTGGGGCAGAAATATAGCTTCTAAAGCCATACCTAGCCGGCGTTGGGTGATTGCAGAAGGCGCCGTCGGTCTGTGCGTCATTTATGACGACGGTCTTGCCATGCTGTTGTATTTCATTGCAGATCGTAGTTTCGACTTGCAGTTCGCCGCCTTCTCTCAAGCCAAAGTTTATCTTGTCACGAACGGCGCAGCACACCCATTGCCGGGAAGTTACGCGGGCGATGGCAACGAAGCCCATGCCTGTCATCCTGCCGACAACGTCGAGGATTTTCGGAACAGCGCCAATTTGCTGGACGGCGTCTACTTCCGCTTCAATGTCAATCGCCATCATAAATCGCACTGCCCCTGGGCCTTCACGTCAACGCATAGGAACAACGAATGTTCTTGGAACGAATGGGCTGCCGATAAGTTACCCACTGTTATGCCGGAGCAAAAGTGGCCCAATTTGCAAAACCCAGGGATCTGGTCTTGGTAGTTGAGGACGAAGCCCTGGTCCGCATGAATTCGGCCGACGTGATCCGCAATCTGGGCTTCGATGTTATGAGGCGGAAGATGCCGATCACGCGGTTTCTCTTCTCGAATCGGTTCCGGGGATAACGGTTTTGTTCACAGACGTTCAGATGCCCGGATCAATGGACGGCCTCTTGCTTGCCGCTGTCGTGAGAGACCGTTGGCCGCCGATTGGCCTCCTGATCACCTCCGGTAAGCTAGACCATCCAACGGCTGACGTGCCGACGGGAGCGGGGTTTATTTCCAAACCGTATTCACCGTTGGAGCTCAAGGATCAGCTTTATTCGCTCACGGGACGGTGCTGACCTTCGAGGAAGCTCGCAGCCGGTCGTTTGCCACGGATCAGCTATTACCGCGATCTCGACACCCCGCGCTCAAGAGCTGTAGGATGTCTGGTCCGCTTCGGGGACGGCGTATACGGGAGGCTCCGGCTCCCGCTTCCAAATCACTTAAGCGATTGAACATAGACGACTTTTGGTCGTGATGCTCGCTGGTGGACGAAGCAGTCAAAGATGAAAGAGCAATCGGTCCGGTCAAACGCGACTTCGGCACGCCCGGAGCCCATGACAGATTTGCTTGCACTGTCCTACGAGCCAATCCTGACGTGGCGGCTTGACGGAGGCATCGAGAGCTGGAACGCGGGAGCTGAACGACTTTATGGATTTAGTCCAGAAGAGGCGTTGGGTCGCGTCAGCCACGCGCTTCTACAAACCAAGTTTCCAATAGAACTCGCAGACCTGATTTCCCAGCTTGTGAATGGCCGTTACTGGTCGGGCGAGCTGCGTCACACTTGCAAAGATGGTCGCGAAGTCGTCGTCGACAGCCGGATGCAATTGCTGGACGATGGCGCCGTGCTTGAGGTCAATCGCGACGCTACAGAGATCAAGGCGCTGGCGGCCCGACAAGCCACACTAATGCGGGAGCTTTCGGCCGCCGCAGCCAAATTCGAGGCGCTATTCAACCAATCGGGCATTTTTGCCGGGATCATGGACTTGCAGGGTTACTTGCGTGAAGCGAACAATTTGTCGCTCGAATGGTGCGGTTACACGCGAGAGCAAGTTCTGGACAAGCCTTTCTGGGAAACGCCATGGTGGAGGGGCTCGGAGGGGGTTAAAGCGAGGATTCGCTTTGCCACGGATCAGGCGGCAGCTGGCCTCGTCTTTCGCGAAGAGCTTGCATACTGGTTGGGCGATGGCCGCGAGCGGATCGTGGATTTTGCCATGCACCCCATTCGCGATCAGTCGGGGTCGGTGATGTTCCTGCATCCGTCCGGAATCGACATCACCGAACGCAAGCAAGCCGACACGGCGCTTCGCGAAGGTGAACAACGATTGCGTTGGATCGGCTCCGTCGTGGAGTCGAGTGATGATGCGATTGTAAGCAAGAACCTGGACGGCATCATCACCAGCTGGAATAGGGGTGCGGAACGCCTCTTCGACTACACGGCGGAAGAAGCGATTGGCCAGCCCATCACCTTGATTATTCCACAAGACCGACTTGACGAAGAACGCTTGATTCTGACTCGTATCAGGCGAGGAGAGCGGATCGATCATTATGAGACAATTCGGCAGCGCAAGCATGGCGACCTTGTCAGCATTTCGTTGTCCGTTTCTCCCGTGAAAGATGCTGATGGAAAAATTGTTGGCGCATCAAAGATTGCAAGAGATATTACCGAGCAGAAACGAAATCAGGAGCACATCAGCGTTCTGGCTCACGAAGCGGAGCATCGAAGCAAGAACATCCTCTCGAACGTACAGGCAATCATCAATCTTTCTCGGTCTGACACTTCCGATGGCCTAAAGGACGTGATCAGCGGGCGGATCCAGGCGATGGCAAATGTTCACTCGCTGTTTGTTGAAACGCGGTGGATAGGCGCGGAAGTCTCGGCGATCGCCAAGCATGAACTTGCTCCGTATCTCGACGAGCACGACGTGCGGGTTCGCATGGAGGGTCCGGAAACCGTGTTGAAGCCGAGCGCTGCACAGGCGGTTGCCGTGAGCCTGCATGAGTTAGCAACCAACGCTTCCAAGTATGGAGCGCTGTCTGATGCGAAAGGTCAGATTAGACTGACGTGGTCGTGCAACGAGGATGGACAGCTGGCGCTTCGCTGGACCGAATTGGGTGGGCCGAAGGTAAAAGCGCCGGAACGCCTGGGCTTTGGTAGTCGTCTCATCGAGGGAACGATCAGAGCACTAGGCGGCAAAACACACTTTGACTGGCGCCTGGAAGGGCTTGTTTGCGAAATCACCGTTCAGGCGTGAAATCCCGCGCGTTGTTTCCAGCCATCAATCTCAAGTCCGTGGTGGCTCGCGCCGCGCGCTTAATTTTGCTTCTCATCCCGGTCAATTTGCGACCTCTCCTGCAAGACCGCATTCAACAGCGAACGGTGGACCTCTATGTTGCCGTTGTAACTGATGAAGCCCAATTTCCGGAATTTGTTCATGAAGGAACTGACGCGAGATCGCGTCGTGCCGATCATTTCCGCCAGCGTACCCTGATCGAAACTCGCATCGATGGGTTCCGGGCTGCCCTCCTTGCCGAAATTGGCGAGCAGTAGAAGCAAGCGCGCAAGTCGCTTCTCGCTGGAATTGAACAGCTGATCGATCAAATCCGCTTCAACCCGGTTGTTCCGAGTTAATAGATGCGCCACGAACATCTCGGAAAACTTCGGCTCACTGTGAAGGACCGCCAGCATGGCTTTTTTCGTTATCGAAGTGATCAGGCATTCTTCCATCGTCGAAGCCGTCGCGATGCGCACCGATTGGCCGTTGAGACAACCTTCGCCGAAAAACTGATCGGGTCCGATAACTCCGACAACCGCTTCCTTGCCCTGATCGGAGGTGACGACGATTTTGACCTTGCCTTCTTGAAGGTAGAAGATCGTATCCGCGCTATCGCCTTGGGCGAAAATGATTTGATCCTTGCGGAATTTCGATATGTTTTTCCCGGTCCCTACCTTGCCGAGAAACACTTTGGGATTGAACCCGTTCTTGGCTGCTTTTCCCATAAGACCCCTCCTTCGGTCCGACGGAAATTGTGAAATAAAAAATTGATCGGTGTGTTCAATAGGGAACAGCACCCGCAATTTTATTGTGGAAGAGTGATTTTTTTCGGTCGGCGGTGGCTGTTCCCGGAGTGTGCAGTGCACCACCCGCCTGAGGCGGTAAGGCGTGCCATGCCGGAGATTCAAGCTTCAAAATCTGGTGATCCGCTCAGCTCCATTGAGTGCCCGCGCTGTCCGCGCTGCCAGGCCCGAATGACGCTGACGACCATTTCACCTGCTCCATCGGGTTACGATCTGCGCATATTCGAATGCGCCAAGTGTAGCCGTTTTTCGTCACGACTGGCACCCCGCGACCCGATGATGACCGGCGCCGCGCTGCGATGGCTCAATGGAGAGCTTAAGCCCCCAAAATCAGCTCATGACAGACGCATGGGAGATTAAGCAGTTGGTTGATGCACACGATGCCCTTCGACAGGTTGGTATTCTGCTTGATGGCGAAGCGACCAGCGTACCGTCCGACGAGCCACGAACCTTCCGGCGCAAATCTCTGGGAACCTCCCTCAAGGTGGTCGCTGTCGCCTTGGGTTTGCGTGACGAGGAACAGGCCTTCGAGCTGCCCGCGCGGCTGTTCGAACAAGTGCCATTTGCCGTTTATGTTTGCGACCGGGACGGTCTCGTTCTTCGATACAACCAGCGGGCTGCCGAACCTATGGGGCCGGTCGCCTAAACTCGGCGATCCTGATGAACGGTTTTGCGGATCGTATCGAATGTTCCGTCCCGACGGCAGTCGGCTCCTGCCCCATGAATGCCCCATGGCCGACGTGCTGCGCACCGGTGTTTCCGTGCGCGAACAGGAAGTCCACATTGAGCGACCGGACGGCTCGTGTGGCATCGCGCTCGTCGACATCGAAGCAGTCAAGGATGGCGATGGGAACATTGTCGGCGCGGTCAACTGCTTCCAGGATATAACGGAACGCAAACGGATCGAAGCGCAAATCGTCAACCTCGCGCGCGAGGCAGAGCATCGGACAAAGAACATCTTGTCCACTGTGCTTGCGACGGTGCGTCTTTCTCATTCCGATACGGTTGATGATCTCAAGCAACTGATCGAAGGGCGCATCGATGCCCTCGCAAAGGTGCATGCGCTGTTCGTGCAATCGCGCTGGGCGGGAGCCGAGCTTCGCAATCTGGTCTCGCAGGAGCTTTCAGCTTACAGCGACGAGACGGAGGCGCGTGTACGAATTGACGGCCCAGCCGTAATGCTGGAACCGTATTCGGCTCAGGCAATTGCAATCACGTTGCATGAGCTCGCGACCAACGCGGCAAAATACGGATCGCTGTCGGCGGCGGCAGGTCGTGTTGAAATCGCCTGGTCGCACACGGCAGACGGACGGCTGAGTTTGCGCTGGATCGAGTTGGGCGGGCCGACAGTCACGCCGCCCACGCACCGCGGATTCGGCACGCGCATTATGGAGAACATACTCGCAGGCCAACTCAAGGGCGAGGTGCGTTGATTGGCGCGACCAAGGGCTCACCTGCGAGATCATTCTGCTTGCGTAAGGCCTTGCCGCCACTTGCGGCGCGACGGCAGAGGTGCTCGGAGCCAACGGTTCCACGGCTAGCCGAGGCGACCAGCAATCCGGGAAATAATCCGCTGCGTTGCATAGCCGCAATTGGCACTTTTCAGACATGGCGTCCGTGACGAACGATGTCCGTTCACAGGGGCAAAGCAGACATCTTGAAGCGCCAGCATTTCCGCTTATGACTCCTTAGGCGACTGGCGGCCGCTCGGCGCTCAAGGTCGATCGGGTGCTATAAAAAAAGCTCAATCCTTCAAGTCTGAGCTTGTTCCCAAGCGCCGCAAGAGTCTTCTTCTGGGATCAGCGCTGGACGGTCGCAGCAATTTCACGAATTATCCCATGAGCCATCGCCCACTGTGGATATCGAACTTCACCAAGCCTTCGTCTCGCATTTTCAACAGGAGGGATTGGCAAGCTTCTTCATTCACGACATTGGCGCGTTTCATGACCTCGCGCACTTTTAGCGGTTTCTCGCGGAGCGCACTCAGGATATTTTCTCGATCATTCAGCAATACTGGAATCCTATCGTCATCAAGTGTGATAAATCACTGAGAATACGAAAGCTGATCTTCCGTAACGACTCGCTCGATATTTTCAGACTTGCTCCTGATGCGGTATCTGAGACGTCCATCTGCCTCGATCGGCATAAGTTGAACGATGGTGTAAATCGTTGGTGGATCAATTGCGGCACGCCCTTGTGGGCCTTGGGGCCGGTGGCGAACGTCTTCATTCACCTTGTAGGCATATGACATGTGTCCACCTCTTAAGCTGCCGCTGCACTAGCGCAGACCGTCAAGTGATGCAATGCGTTCCATTGCCCTTCTTGATTGCTGCGACGGATCAGCTCGGCTGTTGCATTTCGGTGACTCCCATTCTCGCGCGCCGAGGTATGCTCGTGCGGGGCTTTGGAGGGGCGGATGTTCGATGTTTATTTGAATGATAACCGAGCTCAACTATTGGTAGTTGCGAAGGGGCAATCGATCCCCATCTGCGGGAGATTAGGGCGGTGGCGAAGGAAGAAAGCGGCGGTCACAGTAAGCGACGAAATCAAGATGGCCATACAGAGAGACGGCTACTATTCGCGCAGACTACGAAAGCCTGAAAGAAGTAACCAGTAGCATCGTTTTGCTCGCTGGAGCTGGGCGAACAATGTCGCCGTTCGGCCCATCGCGTCATTTCGCTGCAAGCAGCGCCTCGGTCGCTTTTGGAGCGAAGCCGACATCAATTGGCAGGCAAGATCGGCCGGTTCGGTCGCGAATGACCCTCGGGCGACCTTGGAGAGGCCGTTGCTTTGTTGCAACACGGCCAGTTTTTTTCGGTAATTGCCGTGTCCGTAAATTGAACGTCAAATTCCCGCTGTTGTTGTGGCGCGAGCGTATTGTGCAGCGAAATAGGGCATTTTCTCATGAAACGGCTTCTCAAATATCTGGCGAGTGCCGTAGTGCTGCTTAGCCCGTTGACTGCGCACTCGGCTGATATCGCCGGTCCACCACCGCTACTGGTCCCCATGTTCAGTTGGACTGGATTCTACGCCGGCGCAAACATTGGCGCAGCCTGGACCAACAGCAGCTGGACCGACACGCTCACATTGACGAATTTCAACAACAACAACAGCGGCAACGGCGTGTTCATTGGCGGCGGGCAGATCGGTGGCAATTACCAGATCGGCAGCTTCGTCATCGGCGGCGAATGGGACTTCGACTGGGCCGCCAACAACAATCACACCAACGGGGTCGTCATTCCGGCCGGAAATATCGTTGTCACCAACAACAATCGCTGGATCACGACAGTGGCTGCCCGCTTCGGTTGGGCATTTGAACGCTGGCTGTGGTACGGCAAGGCCGGCGGCGGTTGGGTCGGTAACAACACGACCGTTACTAACACCACGACGGGCGTGTCGGTCAGCACCTGCGGTAACCTCACCACCAACTGCGGCAACAACAACAATGGCGGCTGGCTGTTAGGCGCTGGCCTCGAATACGCGGTCACGAACAACTGGACGGTGAAGCTCGAGTACGACTTTCTCGGGGTGGGCAGCCGGACCTTCGTCATTCCGGTCACGTCCCCGTTCCTCGCCGGCGATACGTTCCACTCCAACAACCGCAATGTCCAGGAGATCAAAGTCGGGTTCAACTACCTGTTCAACTGGGGCGCACCAGTTGGAGGCAGATACTAGTTCCGCAAACGACGTTGGGGCGGACCGGAAGTCGTCGGCGTCATATCGAAACGACGCTTTTGACCCGGAGCCGACGTGTGCGAAGCTTCAAGGCCTCTTTACCAACATTGGCGCGACGGCAGATGATGGATAGATTGGTGCCTGACTGAAACCGAGCATGAGTGCGCCATGCGCATTCTCAAGTTCGCAGGTATTGCTTCGGTTGGAATTCTTATTGCACTGGGGCTGACAGCCTATCTGCTTCTCCCTGGTGAGGTTCCGATTGAGAAGATCGACTCGTCGGTAGTGCGCACACCGAACCTTATCGAACGCGCCTGGCATCTGCCCGTGGCAGCGACTTTCGGTCAACACGTAGCCGGACAGTCAAACTTATCCAAATGCGGCCCTTCCAGTCTTGCCAACGTCTTCAGATCGCTTGCGGAGCGCCCGGTGACTGAAGATGCCGTTCTCGCGGGAACCGGGATGTGCTGGTCGGGCTATTGCATCCCGGGGCTGACCTTGGACGAACTTGCCGGCGTGGCCATCGCAAATACAAGTCCTAAGGTCACGGTACTGCGCGACCTAACTCCCGAACAATTTCTGAACCATATTCGGCGGTCGAACGATCCGAGTCGGCGCTACGTCGTGAATTTTCGACGCAAGGAGATCTTCGACGCTGGCGGCGGTCACTTCTCACCGATTGCCGGATATCTCGAAGACTTGGATCTGGTTTTTGTCTTGGATGTGAACGACCACTTCCAGCCTTGGCTGGTCGAGCGCTCACGACTCTACTCTGCGGTCAACACGCTGGATGGGAATAAGAAGCGAGGGCTGCTGTTGATTGAGTGAGACGCTCCACGGCCTCATTAGCGGCAATTGACGCCAAACCGAAAGCCGTCCAATAGGACGTTCTCGACTACCGCGACTTGCTGGCCGAGCGAACCGGCAATGCTGCGCGAATCTCCCACCACGCGTGAAGCAGGTCACACTCGCAATCTCACACTGGGTGTAGACACGTGCTCGCCGGAGCTTCAACCGGCGCATTAAACGCTGAACGAGGGAGAAATCCCATGAAGCGCATCGCATTTCCGACATTCATGAAACGCATTGTATTTCCAGCACTCGCCGTAGTGGCTGTGGCGATAATTGTGATGAGGTCTCATGCGGTCCAGACTTACGGAGCAAAGCAGTCCGCGATGTCCATCCAGGAGGTGCACGAAAAAACTGACCTGAAAAAGCTTTCTGTAGAGGAATTCGAGGATCAGTCCCTCGTCTTCCCGAGAGTCGCAGGGCATTAGAATCAGGACCGGCCGCGTCATCCTCTTCCGGTATCGGAAGAGGGCGGGTCCGCGCCCGACGGGTCTTCCAAATTCGAGCTTGTCAGGAGGAGCCGCAAGGGTGCACGAACTTCGGAAAGCGAGCACCAGCCGGCTCGACGCTGGCGTCAAGTTGGCGACGATGCTTCGCATCGCGCCGACGACGGTGACAAGAAAGCCCGATCGCCGGGAAGAGCGCGAAGGAAACCGTTAAAACCATTCGCGTGCGGGAATGCCGGGTGAATCCGGCTGTGACCGTGGTGACTATGCTCGTGTCGTTACCATCTTTCCCACGCGAGGTTGCGGGTGCGGCAGGCACCCGGCATTCCCCACGCCCTCTGAGGGCGGATGGTTCATGCATCGCGCCGCGAGAATGCGGGGCCATACAAGGAGCCTGCGATGGCGACGGTCCAAAATGGGAACCATCTCCGTCCGCGCCGATTGGTTCTGCGCCAGAGGGAGAAAAATCATGGCACGAAAATATTCGAAAAAGGCATCCGCCAAGGTCGAACGCGCGATGAAGGAACGCAACGCCGGGACCTTGAGGAGCGGCCGCTCCGGGCGGAAGGTTACAAGCCGCAAGCAGGCGATCGCGATCGGCCTTTCAGAAGCGAGGGCCGCAGGGGCGAAGGTCCCGAAAAAAACCGCGGGCAGGAAACGCAGGGCCAGCCAAAAACGGAAGTCGAAGAGGTAAGGAACGCTTTTCCCGTCATGCCGTCATCGCCGGGCATAGCCACCTTTCCGCTATGTCCGGCCACGACGCTTTGGCCGATGCAAAGCTGCTTTCATGGTTTCCAATAGGCGCGCGCGGCCATTACAATCCCCCTATTCGCGATTGGTTCGGAAATTGGCGGAACTTCAACGGCCGTCGCAGGTTTCGGTTCCGAAAGACGTGTTTCTGCGGGCTTTTTGTATTCCAGGATTTTGCCGTGTCGCTGAGAGAACTCACCACCTACCGGAAAAAGCGGGATTTCGAAAAGACCGCTGAGCCGAGCGGCGACACCCCGGTCAGGCCGTCGAAGCAGCGCCGCTTCGTGATTCAAAAGCACGCCGCCACGCGCTTGCACTACGATCTCAGGCTGGAGCTTGATGGCGTCTTCAAATCCTGGGCGGTGACCAAGGGGCCCTCGCTCGATCCGCATGACAAGCGGCTGGCGGTGGAAGTCGAGGACCATCCGCTCGACTATGGCGATTTCGAAGGCACCATCCCGAAAGACCAATATGGCGGCGGCACCGTGCAACTCTGGGATCGCGGCTATTGGGAATCGGACGATCCCGAAAAGGGATTCAGAAAGGGCGACCTGAAGTTCACGCTGCATGGCGACAAGCTGCATGGCAGCTGGGTGCTGGTGCGCATGCGCCACAACCGCGACGGCGACAAGCGCACCAACTGGCTCCTGATCAAGCACCGGGATGAATATGCGCGCGAAGGCGAGGCCAATAACATCCTGGAGGAAGATCGCTCCGTCGCCTCGGGCCGGTCGATGGAGCAGATCGCCGGCGGCAAGGGCAAGGCGCCAAAACCGTTCATGACGGCAAGGTCCGGTCGCGGGAAGGCCGATGCGGTATGGCATTCGAACCGCGGCGAGGCCGTTGAGGCGCGGGCCGGGCGCAAGCAGGCGGCAGCACGGGCGACACCTGCGAAGGCTCTCCATCCTCGCAAGGTCGCGAAGATGCCGGATTTCGTCGCCCCCGAACTCTGCACGCCGGTCGATCGGCCGCCGGACGCGGAAGGCTGGGGCCATGAGATCAAGTTCGACGGCTATCGTGTGCAGTTGCGCGTAGAGGACGGCGAGGCCAGGTTGAAGACGCGCAAGGGCCTGGATTGGACGGACAAGTTTGCCGCAATCGCCGGGGAGGGAAGCGAACTTCCCGATGGGCTCATCGACGGTGAAATCGTAGCCCTTGACCAGGACGGCGCGCCGGACTTCTCGACGCTGCAGGCGGCCATTTCCGACGGCAAGACCGGCGATCTGATCTTTTATGCCTTCGATTTGCTGTTTGCCGACGGTGAGGACCTTCGCCACCTGCCGCTGCGCGAGCGAAAAGCGCGCCTGAAGCAGTTGCTCGAAACGCGGCCCAAATCCAGGTCAAAGTCCAAAGCGAAATCGATCCGCTATGTCGAGCATTTCGAAAGCGGGGGCGATGCGATCCTGCGCTCGGCATGCAAGCTGTCGCTCGAGGGCATCGTCTCCAAGAAGCTCACCTCCCCTTACCGCTCCGGCCGTTCCGAGAACTGGACCAAGGCCAAATGCCGCGCCGGGCAGGAGGTCGTGCTGGGCGGATGGAAGACCACCAACGGCAAGTTCCGCTCGCTGATGGCCGGCGTCTATCGCGGCGACCATCTGGTCTTTGTCGGAATGGTCGGCACCGGCTTTGGACAGGACACGGTCAGGCGCATCATGCCTGCGCTGAAGGCGGCGGAGACGGACGACAATCCGTTCGGCGGAAAGGACGCGCCCCGCAAGACCCGGGATGTGCATTGGTTGAGGCCCGAACTTGTCGCCGAAATCGAATTCGCGGGCTTTACCGACGCCGGCAATATCCGTCAGGCGTCGTTCAAGGGATTGCGCCAGGACAAACCGGCTTCCGAAATCGTCGCGGAAAAGCCCGCCAGAACCGAAGTCAAGAAGCCCGCCGCAAAAGCCGCCGCGAAATCCGGAAAGTCGAAACCGGAAAAGCCTGTTGCGACAGTTGCGGGGAATCGCTCCGCCGAGGTGATGGGTGTCGTCATTTCAAAGCCGGAGAAGGAACTGTGGCCGGATGGGGGTGACGGCGAGGGCGTGACCAAGCTCGATCTCGCCCGCTATTTCGAGGCGATCGGCGAATGGATGATCGGATATCTGAAGGGCCGGCCGTGTTCGGTCGTGCGCGCACCCGACGGCATCAAGGGTGAGAGATTCTTCCAGCGCCACGCGATGCCGAGCACGTCCAGCCTTCTGGAACTCGTCAAGGTTTCCGGCGACCGCAAGCCCTATTTGCAGATCGACCGTGTCGAGGGTCTTGCGGCCGTGGCCCAGTCTGGCGGTCTCGAATTGCATCCCTGGAATTGCGCGCCCTATGCGACGGACACGCCCGGACGACTGGTGTTCGATCTCGATCCCGCCCCTGAGGTCGAATTTTCGGAAGTGGTCGAAGCGACGTTGGAAATGAAGCAGCGCCTCGACGAACTCGGCCTCGAAAACTTCTGCAAGACCACCGGCGGCAAAGGTCTTCACGTGGTGGTTCCCCTGGCGCATGGCGCCAAGGAAAAGGTGAGCTGGAAGGAAGCCAAGGCATTCGCCCAGGGCGTCTGCCAATGGATGGCGCAGGAAAGTCCCGATCAGTACCTGCTCAACATGTCGAAGAAGCTGCGCCGTGGAAAGATCTTTCTCGACTACCTTCGCAACGATCGGATGGCGACCGCGGTAGCGGTGCTTTCACCGCGCGCACGCGAAGGCGCGACGGTCTCGATGCCGTTGACCTGGGCGCAGGTGCGCGGTGACCTCGACCCGAAGCGCTACACGATCCGCACCGTTCCGGCGCTGCTTGCTAAAAGCAAGGCGTGGGAAGGGTACGATGAGACGCAATCGTCGATCAAAGGTGCAATGAAGAAACTGGCGGGGAGATTGTAAGCCTGCACGAGAGAAGCGCGAACCGGTGATGGGTTGCGAATAGGGATTCCGGGTCGGCGCCTCCAGCGCAACCCGGAATCAAGGGAGTGGCGGGATCAAATCCGCCCGAGCAAAACCAATATCAATAGGATGACGACGATAAGCCCTAGGCCGCCGCCGCCGTAATACCCCGTTCCGTAAAACGGCCCGCCGCCGATGCCGCTAAAACCGCCGAGAAGCGCGATAATCAAAATGATCAGAAGGATCGTTCCGATAGTCATCTAGATTTCCTCCAGCCTGTGTTCAGTTGCTGACACTCCCCGACTCTCAGGCGAGCAACAAACCCGGACCTGGAAAGTTCCGGCGTTCCATTTTGGCGATGGGCTCTTTTTTATCGATCAAGCGGAACTACATGCCATAACGTTGAAAGAGGTTTCCGATGGCTGCGCCTCTCATCGTTTCGATTCCGCATAGTCTCGGCCGCGAAGAAGCAACCCGCCGCCTCAAAAACGGTTTGACGCGGGCGGCTGCGAGCGTTCCTGTGCTTGCGGTCGACGAAGAGCGATGGGAGGACAATCGCATGATCTTCCGCGTCCGCGCGCTCGGACAGGTGGCCTCAGGCCATCTCGATGTCGCCGACGATCACGTGCGCCTGGAAGTGACGTTGCCGTGGTTGTTGCAGCGCTTTGCCGAAGTGGCGCAGGCCGCGATCAAGAAACGGGGAAATCTGCTCCTGACCAAGCGCTGAACCACTACGCCATGCCCGCGAAGACGCGCTGAGCCTGTCATCGGGTCGCGCCCTGCGCGGACCCGTTGGCGCTTTTGCCCGGTCGTGACGGGTCCTGCGAGGGTCGAGCTCGTTTCACGTGGCCCTAGGCGAACTGCTTGCTTCTCCTGGTCGCCGGCCTCGCCGAGCCGGTGAACCTTGCCTTCAGCACCGCCGCCGGAACATGCTGGAACAAGGCCGGGAGGGGGATCTCGGTGACGCCGTCCATGTCGGCAAAACCCTCCACCGAATAGCCGTTGACACGAAGCGTGCCCTCAAAGGCCGCAAAGCCGGGCCAGTGGCGGCCGCCATCCGAAAACGGCGCGAAATGCCTGCCCACGGCGGCGACCACGGCGTGATGATCGTGGCGGCGCGCAAAGGCGATGACATGGTCGCGGTGCGGACCGCTCACCTCGATCGGTTCGTAACTGCCCTGTGCAAACACGTCGGGGATTTCGTTGCGGAGTTTCAGGAGATGCCGGGTCCAGGCGAGCTTGATATGCCCGTCCTGCCAGTGCCGCGCGAGAGCCTGCCAGTCGGGCTGCCCGAGCGTCTCCAGAATCGAAGCCCGCGCGGCGAAGTTTACCTGCCTGCGGTTGTCGGGATCAACCAGGGACAAATCCCAGAACTCGCTCCCCTGATAGAAGTCGGGCAGGCCGGGCATCGTGGCCTTCAACGTGATCTGGCTGAGCGAATTCAGCGCTCCCGATAGCGCCACGCGCCGCGCAAGATTTTCCAGCGACTCGAGAAATTCGCCGGCGACCGATCGATCCAGGATTTTTGCGACGAAGTTATTCACGCCCTGCTCGTAAGGTCCGTTCGGATTGAGCCAGCTCGTTTCCTGCTTGCCCTCGCGCGCGGCCTTCAGCGCGTAGGCCTGAATGCGTTCGGTGAAGGTGTCGTCGATTGGGTCGAGTGGCCAGGCGCCGAGCAGGGCCTGATAAAGCATGTATTCGAACGCCGTCGATGGCGCGCGCATGGAGCCCTCGGTGACGACGAGCGAGGCATTGAGCAGTTTCCACCGCGCGACCGCACTGGTCCATTCGCCGGGAATTTCGCTCAACGCGATCAGACGCGCGCGCGCATCCTCACCGCGCTTGGTATCGTGCGTTGCGGTCGCCGTCATGGCCTGTGGCCAATCGCGCGAGCGAAGCTTCATGGCTTCATGAAATTCGTCGAGTGAGAGCGCCGCGGCAGTCGGCTCGCCGCCGACCTCGTTGAGCGCCAGCAGGCGGGGCATGCGATAGAACGCCGTGTCTTCGAGCGATTTTGCCATCAGCGGTCCGGTGAACTGCTGCACCTTCAGGCCAAAGCGGCGCACGCGCGGCTTGCTGTGCAATGCGCGGCCGGGCCTGATCAGATCCATGGTGAGGGCGTCGCGCAGGAAATCGAAAATACCGTCATCGGCAGCAAACCATTGGCCGCGCGCCTGTTCGATCGTGCGACAGATCAAGGCGCGGTCGCTATTCGCTGCGCCGGCCGGCGTCAGATAGGTTCGGTAGATCGGAAAATGCAGCACGTAAAGTTCAAGCGCTTGCCGCAGACTGTCGGCGGAGAAATCGCGTGTCGAGTAGTGGCCGGCGGCGATCCGCGCCAGAAGCCGGGCGAGCACCGTGAATTCGCTGGTCAGCAAGGTCTCGAGCACCCGCCGCTTGGCCTGCTTGAGAACGGGCGCCAGCGCCGGCGAGATGTTGGTGGCTTGCCGCAGGGTCTCGTCGAGCGGCTCGAGGCCGCGGCCATCGATCAGCACGCGCGTGATCACGTTCAGCGCGTCGTAACCGGTGGTGCCCTGCACGCCGATGAAAGGACGCAAGGTCTCGTGTTCGCCGAGAATCTTCTCGACCACGATATAGAGCGATTTGCCCGCCTTGCCCCTTCCCTGGGCTTCCCGGATCAGGCGGTGCAGGCGCTGGAAATATTGCATGGGGTCGCGCAGGCCGTCGATATGATCGAGCCGCAAGCCCTGGAGCTTTCCCTCCGCGATCAGCTTTCCGACCAGGAGATGGACGGCCCTGAACGTGGTCGCGTCTTCCACCCGCAGTCCCGCCAGCGAATTGACGTCGAAGAAGCGGCGATAGTTGATGTCGCTCGAGGCGAGCCGCCAGTGGCCGAGTTTGTAGTGCTGGCGCTCGAGAAGGCGATGCAGCGCAAGCGTCTGCGAGGGATGATCGGGATCTGCGCGATAGGCTTTAAGCCCACGGGCCACGAGACCGGCGGCGCCTTCGATATCCCTTAGTTTCGCCTTGAAGGTGGGCGCCTCGTTACGGTTCGGGTGACGCAGCCCGGCGTATTGTGAGGCAAGCTCGACGATGCGCTTTCCGGCTGCGCTGTTCTCTGCGGCGGCCTCCGTGACGACCGTGTTTAGGATTTCGCCGTAACGCTCAGGCGCGATCGGCAGGCGGTGTTCGAAATACCAGGCCGAGAAGCTGCCTTCGTCGGCGTCGTAACGCAGCTCGATCTCGCCTTTCTCGAGTGCTTCGCCGTAAGGTGCGCCGAGGATCGGCAGCAGAACGCCGCCACGCGCACGGTACGGCAATAGTTCCCAGTCGATGTCGAAAGATGCCGCGTGCGGCGAAGCCTCGCCCCATTCGAGTACGTCGAGCCACCAGGGATTATCCGCAAAATGCACGCCGACGTGATTGGGTACGAAATCGAGAATGAGGCCAAGGCCGTGCTTTCGCAGCGCTTCGCTCAATCGCTCAAAACCGGCCTCGCCGCCGAGCTCCGGATTGATGGCGGTATGGTCGACGACGTCGTAGCCATGGGTCGAGCCCTTGCGCGCCTTCATGAAAGGTGAGGCATACACATGCGAGACGCCGAGCGCCCCAAGATAGGGAACGATCGCCGCGGCCGCGTCGAAGCCGAACTTCGCCGTCAATTGCAGGCGATAGGTAGCGATCGGAACGGTGGCTCGCATCAGCGTGGTTCCAGGCACCAGTACACCGACCATGGCCGCAACACCTCGCCCGGCGGGTTGCCGCATATGCCGACCCCGGTTGCATCGCACGCCTGATCGGTGATCTCGCTGGTCGACAGGTTGGCGCGCAACACGAGCCTGGTGCCGTCGCCCAGGCGCCAGCGCGCGGTCAGCAATCCATTGTCAGCGGCGTGCGCCTCGTCAAAGGCGGCATTGGCGAGCCGGGGCACGACTTCCCGCCGGCGCACCGCGAGAAGATCGCGGACCAACGCAAGACGGTGATGCGCGGCCCCTTCGTTTGCGGCGTCCCAATCCAGTATCGCGGATTGAAAGGTGGAGATGTCCAGAGGGTCTGGCACTTCGTCGCCGTATTTTTCGTAAGCCCAGCCATATTCCCTTCGCCGTCCCTGGCGGACCGCGTCAGCGAGGTCGCCCCTGAAATCGCAGAAGAAGGGAAACGGCTGCTTCGATCCCCACTCTTCGCCCATGAACAGCATGGGAATCCCCGGCGCGAGCAGGGTGATCGCCAGCGCCGCCTCGATCGCATCCGCACCGACGAGGCCTTCGAGCCGCTCGCCGAAAGCGCGATTGCCGATCTGGTCGTGGTTTTGGAGAAAATTGACGAAGGCGGTCGGGGCAAGACCAAAGCTCGGCTGGCCGCGCGGTTTGCCGCCGCGGTGTTCGGAAGGCTCGCCCTGATAGACAAAGCCCGAGCCAAGGGCGCGGGCGATGTTACGAAGCGGGGAGCGTTGATAGTCGCGGTAGTAGCCTTGCGTTTCGCCGGTCAGCCATACGTGCCAGGCGTGGTGATAATCGTCGTTCCACTGCGCTCGATAATTGCCGCCTGGCGGGTCCTGTCCGGGGTCGAGCATGTTGACGCAGTTGGCATCGTTTTCGAGCACCAGATGGATGTGGCGTCCGCTGCGAGCGGCAAATTCACCGACCGCGACGCTGAGGTCGCCGAGCATGGAGATTTCGCCGGGCTCCACGATGCTGTGCACGGCATCAAGGCGCAGCCCGTCGAAACGGTATTCATCGAGCCAGTAAAGCGCATTCTCGATGGCGAAGGCGCGAACCTGCGGCAGGCGATAATCGATCGCGCTGCCCCACGGCGTCTGAGCGTCGGCGAAGAAATTCGGCGCATAGCGGGCAAGGTAATTTCCCTCTGGCCCGAGATGATTGTAGACCACATCGAGAAAGACCATCAGCCCGCGCAGATGCGCCTGGTCGATCAGCTCCTTAAGATCGTCTGGCCGGCCATAGGCGCTGTCGGGCGCGTACCAGAGAACGCCGTCATAGCCCCAATTGCGCGAGCCGGCGAAATCCGCCAGCGGCAGCAATTCCAGCGCTGTTATTCCTGTCGCAACCAGATGGTCGAGCCTGTCGATCATGGCGCGGTAGGTGCCTTCCCGCGTGAAGGCACCGACATGTGCTTCCAGCAGCACGGTCTCGTGCCAGGGACGCCCGCGCCAGTGCGAAGCGCGCCAGCGATAGGCCGCGTGATCGATCACCTCGCTCGGTCCGGACACGTCGTCGGGCTGAAACGCCGACGCGGGATCGGGCACGTCGATCTCGTCGTCGATGCGGAATTTGTAGCGCGTGCCCGCTTTCGCACCAGGAATGTCGGCGGCAAACCAGCCGTCTTCGCCGCACCTGAGCGGGCAGGGTTGGTCGAGCAAGACATCGACGCGCCTGGCCGCGGGCGCCCACAGGCGAAACAGGGTGCCTTGCGCCGTCAGCTTCGCGCCGAAATGCCGTCCACTCATGCCGAACCCGAGAACGCCAGCACCGAGCGTGGAGGCGCGGTGGCCTCAGCTGCCGATGCGAAATCTGCGACGGTCTGTTTAACGTCGGCGGTGTTCAATAGTTGCTGCCAGCGACTGTATTCCGGTAGCTTCGGCAGCTTGAAGGGTATCGCCTCGGGCGCCGCGTTGAGCACGATGAAGATCGCCGCCGCTCCTTTTTCGGAAGGACCCAGCACATAGGCGAGGAAGCGGCCTTCCGGAAATTTCCAATCCGCTTCCTTCATCTCCTCCGCGGCCGGCGTCAGCCAGAGCACGCCGAAGGTTCCGTCCACCCGCCGTCCCTCGAGCCAGCGGCGCGTGCGCAGCTGAGGGAAACGCCGGCGGATCTCGGTCATGTGGCCGACGAAATCGATGAGGTCGTCACCTTCTCGGCCGATGCCGTCCCAGCCGACCCATCCGGTCTCGTTGTCCTGACAATAGGCATTGTTGTTGCCGTTCTGGGTATTGCCGACTTCGTCACCGGCGAGAAGCAGCGGCACGCCTTGCGCGAGCAGAAGGCAGGCGATCTGGTTCCTGCGCAACTGATTGCGCAGCGCGTTGATCGCCGGATCGTCGGTCGGTCCTTCATGGCCGCAATTGTTGCTGTGGTTGTCGTTGGCGCCATCGCGGTTTTCTTCGCCATTGGCCTCGTTGTGTTTGGTGTTGTAGCTGAACAGATCCTTCAGCGTGAAACCGTCATGCACGGTGATATGGTTGATACTGGCGCGTGGGATTCGGCCCTCATGGTTGAACAGGTCGGAGGAGCCGGTCATGCGGCTGGAGATCTCGCCGATCAGGCTGCCTTCGCCGCTCCAGTAACGGCGCATCGCGGTTCGATAACGGTCGTTCCATTCCGACCATTGCGATGGAAAGGCGCCGACCTGGTATCCGCCCATGCCGAGGTCCCATGGCTCGGCCACGAGCTTCGCCGAGGCGAGTACCGGGTCCTGCCGGATTGCGGTGAGAAAGCCGCTTTTGCGGTCAAAACCGTTTCCCGCGCGCGACAGCGTGGTTGCCAGGTCGAACCGGAAACCGTCGACGTGACAGACCTCGACCCAGTATCGCAGCGAGTCCATCACCATCTGCAGGACGCGCGGATGGGTGAGATTGACCGAGCTGCCGCAGCCGGTGAAATCGTCATAATAGCGTGGGTTTTCGGGCTTCAGCCAATAATAGGAGGCGTTGTCGATGCCGCGGAACGACAGCGTCGGGCCCAGATGATTGCCCTCGGCGGTGTGGTTGTAGACGACATCGAGTAGCACCTCTATCCCGGCATCATGAAGCCGCGCCACGGTGGTGCGGAACGAGTCGAGCGGATTGTCCTGGGCGTAGCGTGCTTCGGGCGCGAAAAACGAGATCGTATTGTAACCCCAGTAGTTCGACAGTTTTCGTTCGACCAGCGTGCGGTCGTCGATGAGGCCATGCATCGGCAGCAATTCGATCGTCGTGACGCCGAGCCGCCTGAGGTGTTCGATCATTGCCGGCGAGGAAAGGCCGCCATAGGTGCCTCGCAGATTGGGAGCGACGTCCTCACGCGTCTGCGTCAGACCCTTGACATGAGCCTCGTAGATGATGGTGTCTTCCCAGGAAATATTGGGACGCATTTCGCGTCGGCCCCAGTTGAAGGCCTCGTCGACCACCACCGCTTTCGGCATGCCGCGGGCATTGTCGCGCCGGTCGAATGAGAGATCTTCGCGCGCGCTCCCGGTGCGATAGCCGAAATGCGCGTCGCTCCATACCAGCCGCCCGGCAAGCCGTCGCGCATAGGGATCGAGCAACAGCTTGTTGGGGTTGAAGCGATGGCCCTGCTCGGGCGCGTAAGGACCGTGCACGCGATAGCCGTAAAGCTGGCCGGGCGAAACGTCGTTCAGATAGCCGTGCCAGACGTCCTCGCTGCGCTCCGGCAATTCGATGCGTTCGAGTTCGCGCCGGCCCTGGGAGTCGAACAGGCAGAGCTCGACCTTTTGAGCGTTGGCGGAGAACAGCGCGAAATTGGTGCCCCGGCCGTCCCAGCTTGCACCAAGGCGAGAGGACGAGCCGGCGGAAAGTCGCATGACGAGTGCCCTCTTTCCGAAGTTCGTGAACCCCCGGAGCACCCTGTTGCGCGAACTTCGGAAGGCAATGGGCACTCGCAAATCTTTCGTTCCAGTGGTCTGATTTTAACGTTCGCTTCCGGTTGCCGATCAGGAACCGAACGACAAATCCGCTTCACCAGTACCCGCTTTCCGAAGTTCGTGGTCCGGCTCCGCATCTTCGCAAACGAACTTCGGAAAGCAAAGGGTACTGGCAGGTCTATGATGCCGGTGGAGTGGATTTGACATTCGCGACCGTCCAGCCGCAACTTCGTAATGCGAATGTCAAATCCAAGACTCCACTAAAATCTTATAATTGCTAGTGGTCCTTTGATTCTAACATTCGCAACGGTGCCTGCCGAGATGGGATGCGAATGTTAGAATCGGACCACTAGTGCCGCTTTTCGATTTGAAGTGCCTGTCGGAGTTTGCCGCGGATGATGCAGGAACTTCAAATCGGCGGCACTAGCCTTCGGGTACGAGAAAGATGGTGGCAAGAGGTGGGATGCTGAGCTTGAGTTCCGGCCGCGCGGCGTCGACGGTGCGGACTTCGCCGATATTGCCGACGTTGCTGCCGCCATAATGGGCGGAATCCGAATTGAAAACCTCGCGCCACGCACCGGAAAATGGCACGCCGATGCGATAGTCGTAATACACGTTGGGTGAAAAATTCACCACGACGAGGCAGCGCGCCCGCCAATTCCTGCCTTTGCGCATCCAGGCGAACACGTTGTTGCCGGCGTCGTCGGTCACGAGCCATTCAAAACCGGAATGATCACAATCCAGTTCATGCAGCGCGGGATATCTGCGATAGACGCCGTTGAGGTCGCGGATCAGGGATTGGACGCCGGCGTGGCTTTGCTGTTCGAGCAGATCCCAGTCGAGCGAATGATCGTGATTCCATTCGCGCGCTTGCGCAAATTCGCAGCCCATGAACATCAGCTTCTTGCCGGGATGACCGAACATGAAGCCGTAGTAGGCGCGCAAATTCGCAAATCGCTGCCAGTCGTCGCCGGGCATCCGCCCCAGGATCGATCGCTTGCCGTGAACGACCTCGTCATGGGAGAGCGGCAGGATGAAATTTTCCGAGAACGCGTAATGCAGGCCGAACAGGATGTCGCCGTGGTGATACTGGCGGTGGATCGGATCCTTGCCGATATATTGCAGCGTATCGTGCATCCATCCCATGTTCCACTTGTAGCCGAAGCCGAGCCCCCCATGTTCGATTGGCTGCGACACCTGCGGCCAGGCGGTCGATTCTTCCGCCGCGGTCGTTGCTTCCGGAAAACGGGCGAACACCTCGGTATTGAAGCGGCGCAGGAATGCGATGGCGTCGAGATTTTCCCGGCCGCCGAACCGGTTCGGCACCCATTCGCCGGCGGGCCGGCTGTAGTCGAGATAGAGCATGGAGGCCACCGCGTCGACGCGCAAGCCGTCGATGCCGTAACGCTCCAGCCAGAACAGCGCGTTCGAGACCAGGAAATTGACGATCTCCGTGCGGCCGAAGTTGTAGATCAGCGTGCCCCAGTCGAGATGCCGGCCCTGCAGCGGGTTGGCATGCTCGTAGAGCGCGGTGCCGTCGAAATTGCCGAGGCCATGCGGGTCGTCGGGAAAATGCCCGGGCACCCAGTCAAGCACGACGCCGAGCCCTTCGCGATGACAGGCATCGACGAGGGCGGCAAAATCCTGTGGTGGACCGAAGCGGCTGGTCGGCGCGAACAGGCCGGTCGGCTGGTAGCCCCAGGAGCCATCGAAGGGGTGTTCGCTCACGGGGAGAAATTCGACATGGGTGAAGCCGAGATCGCGGGCGTAACGCGGCAGCTGCTCGGCGAGCTCGCGGTAGGTCAGCCATTCGTTGTTGCCCTTTCGCCGCCATGAGCCCAGGTGCACCTCATAGATCGAAATCGGGGCGTCACGCGCGTTGACGTGCGGCGGAGCGGGGCAGGACCGCGGCAGATGCTCTTCGTCGAATACGATCGATGCGGTGCTCGGGCGCATTTCGGTGGCGAAGGCCAGCGGGTCCGATTTCAACGGCAAGTGCTGGCCCTGCCGGCTGACGATATCGAACTTGTAGCGATCGCCGGGGATCGCATGGGGAATGAACAGCTCCCAATAACCGAGGCCGCGCACGCGCATCGGATGCCGCCTCGGATTCCAGTAGTTGAAATCGCCGACGACGCTCACTCTCTGCGCATTTGGCGCCAGCACGACGAACGCCACCCCTTCGACGCCTTCCAGCACCAGCGGGTGTGCCCCCAGCTTGTCGTAAAGTCGCAGATGGTTGCCCTCGCCGAGCAGATACAGATCGTAGTCCGTCAGCACCGGGGGGAAGCGGTAGGGGTCATCGAGATCGACGACGGTGTCGCCGAAGCGCGCGCGCAACTGATAGGATTTTGAGTGGTTCGGCAGCACGCCTGCAAACAATCCGTCCTCATGAATGCGCGTCAGCGCCGCCGCTTCGCCATCGTCGACCACGGCGTCGACTCTGGAGGCCTCCGGCAGGAATGCGCGCACGACGGTCTTGCCGCCCTCTTGATGCGGTCCGAGATAGTGAAACGGATCGGAGTGGCGGCCTTCCAGGATGGCATAGGCCTCGGCGGAAAGCTCGCTCATGTGGCCTCGTAGATACGCGATGACAAGATACGAAGCGCTCCCGCCAATGAGGTTCGTACCCGCTCGGGCCGCTGCGCCAAATCGGATTCGAGCTCGTCAAAAATCTTTTCGAGCAGGAAGAAGTCGAGCATCCGTGCCGCGGCCGCATGATCCTCCGGCCAGAGAGACAAGTTTGTCATGAATTCGCGATAGGTGGCAAGGAAGGCCTCGCTGGCGCGGTTGACCCATTCGGCGAGTGCCGCGGCAAGCCTGCCGTGTTCATCAGGTGCAAAGTTGAGTGCGCGCTCGAGCGCGGCATTTGCCGAATGTTCGATCGATCTGATCAAGCTGGCGACGTCGCGCGCCGCCGGCGCCTTGCGCCGCCTTTCCTCGATTCCCAAACGAAGGTCGCCCTTGAAACCGGTAATGAAGATATCGTCCTTCACGATCAGCGAGCGGGCGAGATTGAAGTCACCGTGATGCCGGATGTTCAGGCTGTCGGGATGCTGCGGCAGGAGAGCTTCGAGGCGTTCACACAGAACCGCCTGCTGCGTCAGCATCCGATCGACCAGCGGGCGATCGGCCTCGCTGAAGGAATCCCGACGCTGCCTCAAATTCTCGAAAACGCGCTCGGCGCGCATAGCGATCTTATCGGTCCAGCGCTTCACTTCGGAGGGCCGGATCGGCTCCGGCACAAAGTCGGTCAAGCCGCTCGCGGTCGCAAAGGCGAGATGCATTTCGGCAGTCCGCCTTCCGATCTGCGACATGTGACGCAAGAGGGGCAAGCGCTCATCGCTCTCGCCGGGAATTCCGCGCGTCGTCAACAGCCGCTGTTCCTCGACAAAACGGTCGAGATGGGCCGCCGCCACCGTCCAGGCATCGCCCTGATTTCCAACGAAGGCGTGAACGATGGCGACCGCGGATCTGGTCTCGCCATCGGCGAGTTCGACGCCGCCGAGCATGGCAGGCGTGTTGGCGAAGCCGACGACCTCGGTCAGGAACCGGCCGATCTCCATCTCCGGATTGATGCCCGGCTCGAGCTTTCGGTAGAGCTTGACGCAGTAATTGTCGTCGAGCAGGGCCATGCTGCTCAGTGGACCGACATCGACCACGGTCACTCGTTCCGGCTGTTTGATCGGTCTTGGCGAAAATCTGCTTGTCGGCCGGAATTCGAGGCCCATGCCATTTTCTTCGATGGTCAGCGACTGGCGAAGGTTGCGAAGCAGAAGGCCGTGGAAGATCGGGTCAAAAGCGACATCCAGCAGCGTTCCTTCGCGCGCACCCTGGCGCACCGCGGCGAGCGCATGGGGATTGAATCGCTCGCGATCGAACCGGACCCATTCGATCTGCAAGGGCATCGTGTAGCGCACGCTCCCCTCGTTCTGCTTCGGCTCGAAGAAGGTGAGCCACGGCCGGTTGTCGCCGATGTCGCAGAACGGGATCGCCGAGGTGAGCGTCGGACGAATCTGTGAAGGATCGTGTTCGGGGTACCAGCGGCTTCGCGCCAGATGTCCTGGCATGACGTCGCGCTCGAATACCCCGCGCGTGCGGGCGAGCGACACCCAGGTCGCGCCCACGGGCACGACGAGAGTTTCGAATTCGGGCACCACGGATCGCGTGACGAATTCCGAATTGGCGTGCTCCTGCAGCTGGAACCAGTAGAAGCCATACGGCGCGAGCGTGATCATGTAGGGGCGTTCGCCGATCGCGGGGAAATGCGTGCGGCCCAGCATTTCCAGGGGAACGCGATCCTTGAAGGCCGACAGATCGAGTTCGGTCGCCTGCGCCGATCGCGACAGGTTGGCGACGCAAAGAATGACCTCGTCGCCAAGCTGCCTGACATAAGCCAACACCGCGCGATTGACGGGGCGGATGAAGGTCATGCTGCCGCGGCCGAACGCCAGCGTCGACTTGCGCACCGCGATCAGCCGCTTGGTGGCGTTCAACAGCGACGACAGGCTGCGCGACTGCGCCTCGACGTTGACGGCCTCATAGCCATAGACCGGGTCCATGATCATCGGCGCGTAGAGCCGCGCAGGGTCGGCGCGGGAGAATCCGCCGTTGCGGTCCGGGGTCCATTGCATCGGCGTGCGCACGCCGTTGCGGTCGCCGAGATAGATGTTGTCGCCCATGCCGATCTCGTCGCCGTAATAGATGATCGGCGTCCCCGGGAACGACAGCAGCAGCGAGTTCATCAGCTCGATCTTGCGCCGGTCGTTGTCCATCAGCGGCGCAAGCCGCCGGCGGATGCCGAGATTGATGCGGGCGCGCGGATCATGGGCATAGGTCGACCACAGATAGTCGCGCTCGACGTCGGTGACCATCTCGAGCGTCAGCTCGTCATGGTTGCGCAGGAACAGCGCCCACTGGCAGGTCGACGGTATATCCGGCGTCTGGCGCAGGATGTCGGTGATCGGAAAGCGGTCTTCCTGGGCGATCGCCATGTAGATGCGCGGCATCAGCGGGAAGTGGTAGGCCATGTGGCATTCGTCGCTGTCGCCGAAATAATACTGCACGTCTTCCGGCCATTGATTGGCCTCGGCCAGCAGGACCTTGCCCTTGGCGTAGCTGTCGAGCTCAACGCGCAGCTTTTTGATGATGGCGTGGGTCTCGGGCAGGTTCTCGTTGTTGGTGCCGTCGCGCTCGCAGAGATAAGGGATCGCATCGAGCCGGAAGCCGTCGACCCCGGTGTCGAGCCAGCGCTTCATCACCTTGATGAGGGCGCTGACGACGCGCGGATTGTCGAAATTCAGGTCCGGCTGGTGCGAGAAGAAGCGGTGCCAGTAGAACTGGCCGGCTTCGTGATCCCAGGTCCAGTTGGATTTCTCCGTATCCGTGAAGATGATCCGCGTGCCCTGGTATTTCTGGTCGGTATCGCTCCAGACATACCAGCCGCGCATGTTCGAGTTCTTGGCGCTCCGCCTGGCGCGCTTGAACCAGTCGTGCTGGTCGGAGGTGTGGTTGATCACGAGCTCGGTGATGACGCGCAAGCCGCGCTTCTTCGCCTCCTGGATGAAGCGCAGGAAGTCCTTCATGGTCCCGAAATCGGGATTGATGGTGCCGTAGTCGGAAATGTCATAGCCGTCGTCGCGGCCGGGCGAGGGATAGAACGGCAAGAGCCACAACGCCGTGACGCCGAGTTCCTGCAAATAGTCGAGCTTCTCGGTCAGGCCGGCGAAATCGCCGATGCCGTCATTGTTGCTGTCAGCGAACGCCTTGACGTGAAGCTGGTAGATAATGGCGTCCTTGTACCAGAGCTCGTCCCTGTCGAGGGCGGCGACCGGCAGGTCTTTGGCGTCGATCGAGGACATCAGGTTCATGATGCACCTCGCAATCCGCAACGCAAGGCGCCATCGATAATGTTGCCGGAACCTGCTTTCGCGGGCCGGGGATCACGGGGCAAGGCGACGCTGGCGGCGGCTGCGCGCGCGACGGTTTCAGCCATATCATTCACGATAGTGCCATCACTTAGAAAAAAGAATGCCCCCCGCTTCGCGCGTGGAGCGGATGGTCCAACATTCGGTGCCCGGCTCAACGAGACGCGAATGCTGGAGGATCACGAGCGCGAAGACAGAGATTGCAGAACTCTCTACAATGCCGTTTGGTTGCGATTGGTTCCCGCCGGGAACCGGCGCTGCCATCAGAGAGTTAGGTATGGCTATCGCCCGACGCAACCTCAGGAATCTGGCGGCATCCTGACGCCGTTACCTGCAAACCGTGTGCCGAATGAATCTTTCCGCCCAAGCCCGCGATCTCGGAATCCTCACCGAATTCTTCGACGGCCAGGGTCACCGTCACGTGACCGACGAAATCGCGCTGAAAATCATCGTCGATGCCTTTCCCGTCAGGATTCCTTACCGGTTTGTCGAAGGCCCTGTCGTCATCCGGTCGGGTCGTGCGACCCGCACGCGGCTGAGCGAAGCGGTCAGGCTGCCGTTGCGCTGGGAGATCAGCAGCGGTCCCAAGGTCGCTGCCCGGGGCGAGTCGGACCAGAACATCATCGTCTGGCCGCAGGATCTTCCGGTCGGGTCCTATCGTCTGAAATTCACGGACGCAACCTCCGTCGATGAAGAGGTGCCGCTGCTGGTCGCGCCGGCGCGTGCCTTCGGCGGCGACTTCGACCGCGGCTGGCTGCTGGCGGTGCAGCTCTACGGCGTTCGCTCGGCGCGCAATTGGGGCATCGGCGATTTCACCGACCTTGCGGCGCTGATCGAGTTCGCAGGCGAGCTCGGTGCCGAGGGCGTCGGCCTCAATCCGTTGCACGCATTGTTCGACGACCGCCCGACCGATTGCAGTCCCTATGCGCCCAACAGCCGGCTGTTTCTGAACCCGCTCTACATCGATGTCGAGCAGATCGCCGAGTACCGGCCAGGTCCGGCCACGGATGATCTCGCGCGGCTGAGGAGCGGCACGGTGGTGGATTATGCCGGCGTCGCCGCGCTCAAATGGCGTGCGCTGCGCGCAGCATTCGAGGTGTTCCGTGCCGAGCGCGACCCGGCGCGTCAGCGGGATTTCGCTCATTTTCGCATCGAGAGCGGGACACTGCTGCAGCGCTTTGCCTGTTTCGAGGTGCTGCGGCACCGCTTCAACACGCCCTGGTGGGAGTGGCCGGAAGAGTGGCGGCGGCTCGACCAGGCGGCGTGCGATCGCTTGCGCGCGGGGCCGGAGGCGAACCAGATCGAGTTCGTCGAATATGTGCAGTGGACGGCCGACCGCCAGTTGCGGTCGTGCAAGGCGCTCGCGGACCGGCTCGGCATGAAGGTCGGTCTTTACCTCGACGTGGCCGTCGGCGTGCAGTCCGACGGTTTTGATGCCTGGAACGAGCAGGCGGCGATCTCGCGCTTGCTCGCCGTCGGCGCGCCGCCGGATCCGCTGAACACGCTGGGCCAGAACTGGGGCCTTGCCGGCTTCAATGCCGCCGGTCTCGAACTCCGCGCGTTCAAACCGTTCCGCGACATGCTGCAGGCGTCGATGCGTTACGCCGGCGCGATCCGTCTCGACCACGTGCTGGGCTTGAAGCGGCTCTATCTCATTCCCCACGGCTTCCCGGCCCGGAAGGGCGCCTATGTGCAGATGCCCCAGGAGGCGCTTCTGGCGGTCATCGCGCAGGAGAGTGTGGCGCATGATTGCGTCGTCATCGGCGAGGATCTCGGCACCGTGCCGCCGGGCTTTCGCGATGACATGGCCGATTGGAACATCTGGTCCTACAAGGTGATGATGTTCGAGCGCGACGACGATGGCCGGTTTTTCGGCCTCGACCACTATGCATCCAACGCGCTGATCACCTTCAACACCCACGACCTGTCGACCTATGCCGGCTGGCGCTCCTTCGCCGATCTGAAGCTGAAGCGCTCGCTCGGCATCGATCCCGGCGAAAGCGACGAGGCGCGCTGGCGTGCGCTTGGCATGCTGGACGAGGTTTTGCGCCATCACGGCATCGACCAGCACGATCTCTATTCGGTCGTCGGCTTCCTCGCGCGCACGCCATCGCGTCTGCTTGCGGTCTCGCTGGAGGACTTGCTTGGCGTGATCGACCAGCCCAACATTCCCGGCACCGTCGACGAACACCCGAACTGGCGGCAGCGTCTGCCGGTCGCGCGCGAGAACATCGGCTCCGCCGTCGATGTCGCCGCGTTGCGGGCTGCGACGGCCGCGCGAGCCGAGGGATGATCGCGACCTGTCCCAGCAAGGGGGCAAGAGCATGCCGTTACGGATCGAAGATTATGGCCTGATCGGCGACTGCGAGACCGCGGCCCTGGTCGGGCGTGACGGGTCGGTCGACTGGCTGTGCTGGCCGGCTTTCGACTCCGAGGCCTGTTTTGCCGCGATCCTCGGCAGCAGCCGGAATGGCCGCTGGCTGATTGCCCCGACGGACGAAACCGCCAGGGTTTCGCGCCGCTATTGGGACGACACGCTGATCCTGGAAACCCGCTTCGAGTCCGCTGAAGGCACGGTCGCATTGATCGACTTCATGCCGCCGCGCGGCGAGGCTTCCGACGTCGTTCGCCTGGTGCGCGGCGTGGAAGGACGGGTGGCGATGCGGATGGAACTCGTGATCCGATTCGGCTTCGGCTGCGATGTCCCCTGGGTCAAGAAAACCGAAGATCGCTGCGCACTGCTCGCGATCTGCGGGCAGGACATGACGGTGCTGCGCACCCCTATCGAGACCCGGGGGGAAAACATGACCACGGTCGCCGCGTTCGAGGTCGGTGCCGGCGAGACCATCCCGTTCGTGTTGACCTACGGCCCGTCGCATCTGCCGGTGCCGACGCCGATCAATCCCGAGCGTGCGCTCGAGGAGACCGTGCAGTTCTGGACGGACTGGAGCAGCCGTTGCAATTACGAGGGCGAGTATCGCGACCTGGTGATGCGCTCGCTGATTACCCTGAAGGCGCTGACCTATGCGCCGACCGGCGGCATCGTCGCGGCTCCAACGACGTCACTGCCGGAAAAGCTCGGCGGCGCGCGCAACTGGGATTATCGCTTCTGCTGGCTGCGCGACGCCACCTTCACGCTGCTTGCCCTGATGAACTCGGGCTACACCGAGGAGGCCTCGGCCTGGCACAACTGGCTGTTGCGGTCGGTCGCGGGATCGCCCGCGAACATGCAGATCATGTACGGCATCATGGGGCAGCGTCGCCTGCTCGAATGGGAAGCAAACTGGCTCCCTGGCTACGAAGGCGCAAAGCCGGTCCGGGTCGGCAACGCCGCACACGCGCAGGTGCAACTCGACGTCTATGGCGAGCTGCTCGACGTGTTCCACCAGTCACGAATGACCAAGCTGAAGCTCGATGATGGGACCTGGGACCTCGAATGCACGGTGCTCGATCACCTGGCCGAAGTCTGGCAGGAGGCGGATCACGGCATCTGGGAAAGGCGGGGCGCGGGAAGGCACTACGTGTTCTCCAAGGTCATGGCCTGGGTGGCATTCGACCGCGCGCTAAAGAGCGCCGACATGTTCGGCTTCAAGGCGCCACGCGAGCGCTGGCAGGTGTTGTGCGACACCATCCATCGCGATGTCTGCGAGAAGGGCTTTGATCCCGCGCAGAACGCTTTCGTCGAGTCCTATGGCTCGAAGGTGCTCGACGCCAGCGTGCTGCTGTTGCCGGCCGTCGGCTTCCTGCCGGCCCGCGACCCTCGCATGCGCGGCACTGTTGCGGCGATCGAGCAGCACCTGATGCGCGACGGTTTCGTGCTGCGCCATGATCCGCGCGAGGTGACCAGGGAGGTCCCGCCGATCGAGGGCGCGTTTCTGGCCTGCAGCCTCTGGCTCGCCGACGCCTATGTGCTGGGCGGAGATACCGAAAAAGCGCAGGCGCTGTTCGACCGCGTGGTCGCCATCGCCAATGAACTCGGCCTGGTCGCGGAGGAGTACGATCCCGGCGCGCGGCGCCAGACCGGAAATTTTCCTCAGGCGCTGACGCATATCGCGCTGATCAATACGGCGCACAATCTGAGCGACGCCAAGCGGGCGAGCGAGAAGCCGGCGGTGCAGCGCTCGACATAGCGTTCGATGAGTTTTGCGCTGATCAGTCTTGCCACGCACGCTATTTCACCTTTCCCCGCAAGCGGGGAGGGGGAGCACACCTCGCACGCGGCGACAACTTGCTCGACCACAACGCGTGACCGCTACTTGTGCTCCATCGCCCATGCGCCGTCCCAGTCGGCGGGCGGAGGCTTGCGTTCGAAGCCGCCGATGCGCTTGAGCAGCGTGAGCGATGGGCCATCGTCTGCTGCGACCTCGAGCGCAGCTTCGAAAGCCTTGCGCGCATCCTCCCAGCGCTGCGACCGATAGGCCGCCAACCCCTGGGCATAGCGCTCGCGCAGCGCCATCTGTGCCGGCGTCAGCGCGCCCGGTCGTCCCAGAATTTCGAACACGGCCTGCGGATGGGTCTGGCCGAACACGATCAGGCGATCGATCTCGCGCACCTCGACGGCGGTGCCTGCCGCGGTGATCGCACTTGCCGAGACCAGCGAGCGGGTGCCGTACTCCTTGTTCGCGGCCTCCAGTCGCGACGCGAGATTCACTGCATCGCCCATCACCGTGTAGCTCATCATGAATTCCGACCCGATGCTGCCGGCCAGGACGTCGCCGGTGGCGACCCCGATCCGGACGTCGCATTCCATCGGGATCGAACGGACGTCGAGCAGCTCGGGCAGGTCCCTGCGCAGGGTTGCGACCGCATCGATCATGTCGGCCGCGGCGCGACAGGCGAGCTCGGCCTGTTCGCCAGGCTCGACGAAGGGCGGGCCCCAATAGGCCATGATGGCGTCGCCGATATATTTGTCGAGGATGCCCCGATGAACCCGGATCGGCGAGGACATCGTGGTCAGGTAATGATTGATGATCTTGACCAGGCCCTGCGGCGTGACGCCCTCGCTGAGTGCGGAAAATCCCCTGAGGTCGCAGAACAACACCGTCATCACGCAGCGTTGTCCTTGGGTTGCGGACAAGGCTGGATTGTCGATCATGCCCTCGACGATTTTCGGATCGAAATAACGGCCAAACGTTTCCCTGATGCGCTCGTTGCGCCGCAGCCGCTCGACCATCCGGTTGAAGGCGAGCGACAGCTGGCCGATCTCGTCCCCGGTCGAGACGCTGATCGGCCGGTCGAGGTTGCCCGCTTCGATATGACGCGTGCCTTCCAGAAGCTGCCGCACCGGCCGGGTGATTCCGCTCGACACGATCAGGGCGAAGCCCAAGCCGAACGTCGCGGCGAGCGCGGTCACGATGATCGAGATCAGCATGGCCTGGCGCTGATTGCGGATCACGACGGAGCTCGAGGCATAGACCTGCTTGAGCATGTCGGCGCGGATCGCGTCGATCTTCTGGGTAAACTCGTCACGCAGCGCATCCACGCGCTCCATCGACGACCTGGCTGCGGCATAATCCTTTGCGTCCAGCCGGCGAAGCAACAGTTGAGATTCCTCGCCCAACTGCTTGCGGGTTTCCTGGGTGGCGTTCTCGATCCGGTCATCGATTCTCGCCAGCGCGGCGTTGTCGGATGGCGTCGTCACGTCGTCGATGATGGAATTGATGAGCTTGCGCGCCGCTTGCGCTTCCTGATCGACGTCGGCGTCCGCGTCCTGGTAGGCCTTCAGGCGTGCGGCATAACCCGCCTCATCGGGCGGGTCCTGCATTTTCGCGATCATCATCCGGCGGATCGCGATTGCGCGCTCGAGCGACTTGATGTTGGCTCGCGCCAAATGGTCGTAAGCCGGGAAGTATTTATCGTTGAGTTCGTCGAGGAGGTGGCCGACCGTGCCCGCCATGAATGCCGAGATAGCTGAGGTGAGCACCATCAGCACGATCAGCCCGACGGCGATGCCGACGATCTTTCGCCTGATCGATGGACGGAACATCCAGTGCATGGGCCGGAAGCGTATGGTTGCGGGAGACTGCATGTCGGGAGAATGCATCAATCCCAGCCGTTTCGCCAATAAATCAGCTTCGGAAAGAACAGAAAGGGACTTGCCCAGAGCGAGGCTATTCACCTCTCCCCGCTTGCGGGGAGAGATCGGATCGCATCTTCAGATGCGATCCGGGTGAGGGGGCTCAAAACAAGCTCACTCACTTGAGACTCCCCCTCACCCCAACCCTCACAGCGCGAGCTTTGCTCGCGCGGCCCCGCAAGCGGGGAGAGGAAGCCGACTGCCGATGCTGCGGCCGCTCACTAACCCGCCGCGTTGTGCTGCAGGATCATGTCGATGGCCTTGGCAAATCCGTCCGCCTCGTTCGAGGCCGTGACCAGCTTGGCCTGTGCCTTGATCCCGTCATGGGCGTTGCCCATCGCGATCGACAGGCCGCTCATCGCGAACATCGCGACGTCGTTTTCCATGTCCCCGATCGTGGCGACCGCATCGGTGGAAATGCCAAGCCGCCGCGCCATCGCGGCGACGAAGGTGCCCTTGTCGCAGCCCGGGGGGGTGATATCGAGATAGTAGTTCTGCGAGCGCACGGCGGTGGCCTGCGCCCCCAGAACGTGCCGCAATTCGGCCTCGCAACGTTTCAGCAGCTCGAAATCCGAACTGGCGCCGACGATCTTGCAGGCCCGCGCCACATGCGGCGCGAAGTCGTCCAGGATGGTCGGCTCGGTCCGGATCGCCCGCACCTCGTGCGGCACATATTCGCCATGGCCATTGCGCGTGAACCAGGTGTCGTGCGTGAACAGCCAGATGTCGACGCCGAACCGGTCCAGCAGGTCGATGCTGCGCTCGGCGGCGGTGACCGGAATCAAATGCTGCTCGATCGGATTCATCTGCGGATCGACGATCGCGCTGCCGTTGAACGCGCCGATCGGCAAGGCGATCGCCAGAGGCTCGATCAGGAAGCGCATGCCGATGGTCGGGCGGCTCGAGGTGATGGTGAAACCGATGCCGGCCTCGCGGAGCCGGCCCGCCGCGCGCTTTGCCGCGTCGGTGAGGGTCTTGTCCTTGGTCAGAAGTGTGCCGTCGACATCGGAGATGACGAGCGCGATGCGGGTCATGCGGGATTTCCGTTTGGAGAGGCCCTGTCGGCAGGCGCAGACTGCAATTGACGCACGATCTCGTCCACGATGCCGTCGATCGGCGCATCGATCGACACGGCTACGGCACCTTCGTCGTCGCCGGGCGGCTCAAGGGTCTGGAACTGGCTGGCCAGGAGTTCGGGCGGCATGAAATGGTGTTTCCGCAGCGCGAGCCGGTGCGCGATCAAGGGTTGGTCGCCCCTGAGATAGACGATTCGGACGTCATGTCGCGCGTGGACGAGGACCTCGCGATACGCGCGCTTGAGCGCGGAGCAGGCGATGACAGCGGGTGAGCTCGCCTCGCAGCCGCGGTCGATCTCGTCCGCAATGGCTTTAAGCCACGGCCAGCGATCGTCATCGGTCAAGGGGATGCCCGCGTGCATCTTGGCGACATTGCTTGCGGGATGGAATTTGTCGCCGTCCTCGAACCGCCAGCCGAGGCGCTGGGCCAATGCTTGCCCGATCGTGCTCTTGCCCGAACCTGACACGCCCATCACGATCAGCGCGCAGGGCGTCATGGCTCAGGCGTCCGCCATTTGCGGCCATCTCGTTTCATCAGGTCGAACGCCCCTTCGGGTCCCTCGCTGCCCGCCGGATAGAACTGGAGGCCATCGGCGCCGGCCTTTTTCCAGGCATCGAGGAAGGGCTGCACCGCCCGCCAGCCGGCTTCGACGCCGTCGGCGCGCTGGAACAGGATATTGTCGCCGATCATGCAGTCATAGATCAGCGTCTCATAGCCGGTCGAGGGCTCAGCCTTGAAGTAGTCCTTGTAGCGAAACTTCATCTCGACCCCGCTGGCCATCACGGCCGGGCCGGGGACTTTTGTGTTGAACTGCAGCTCGATGCCCTCGGTGGGCGCGATGCCGACGACGAGATAGTTTTCCGCGAGCTTCTCTACCGGCGTACAGGCAAACATCGACAGCGGCGCCTGGCGGAACTTGATCGCCACCTCGGTGCGCTTGCGCCCGAGCGCCTTGCCGGTCCGCAAATAGAAGGGAACGCCGGCCCAGCGCCAATTGTCGATGGTCAGTTTTAGCGCGGCAAAGGTTTCCGTGAAGCTGTCCGGCCCGACATCGTTGATCCGGCGGTAGTCGACGATCTCGCTGCCATTGACCCCGCCGGCGATATACTGGCCGCGCACGGAGTTCTTCAGCGCCTCGGTCTCGCTCGGGACCTGGATTGCCGCGAGCACTTCGGCCTTTTCCGTCCGCACGGTGTGGGCGTCGAACCGCGCCGGCGGCTCCATCGCGACCAGCGACATGAGCTGAAACAGATGGTTCGGCACCATGTCGCGCAGCGCGCCGGTCTGGTCGTAGAAGTTGCCGCGATGGCCGACGCCGAGATTCTCGTCCACCATGATCTGCACGTGATCGATGTGATGCCGGTTCCAGATCGGCTCGAACATGCCGTTGGCAAAGCGCAGCACCAAAATGTTCTGCACCGTCTCCTTGCCGAGATAATGGTCGATCCGGTAGATCTGGTGCTCGTCCAGAATCTGCAGCAGCTTGGCGTTCAGCGCTTTCGCGGATGCAAGGTCGGTCCCGAACGGCTTTTCGATCACCAGCCGGCGCCACGCACCGCCATCTTCCTTGACGAGGCCGGTGCGGCCGAGCTCGCGCGCGGTCGGCGCAAACGCATTGGGCGGCGTGGCGAGATAGAACAGGCGGTTGCCGCCGGTGGCCCGCGCGGCTTCGAGCTTCTCCAGCTGCTGCTTGAGCTGATCGAACGAGTCCGGCTCAGCGGGATCGGCTGCGACGGAAGTAACGCAGGAGAACAGCCGCTCGGCGATGCGATCGTCCACGCGGCGGGTCGCGAACTCACGCAAGCCCTTCATCAGGCTGTCGCGCAGCGCGCTGCTTTGCATCGGCCGGCGGGCCACGCCGACCACGCAGAACGGCTCCGGCAGGAGGCCGTTTGCGGCGAGATTATAGAGCGAGGGGATGACCAGGCGGTGCGTAAGGTCGCCGGTGGCGCCGAAGATGACGAAGGCACAAGGCTCCGGCTTGCGTTGTGCTGGCTGACCGTCCGGCATCGACCTCAGGCCTTCCTGGTGCTGGCTGCCGCATCATGCGGCGGTTCCTTGTGGCCGCCAAAACCCTCGCGCATCGCGGAGAGAATTTTTTCGGCAAACGTGTGGTCCTGGCGCGAGCGGAAACGCGCAAACAGCGCGGCGGTCAGCACTTCGGCCGGCACCGCCTCGTCGATCGCGGCATTGACGGTCCAGCGGCCCTCGCCGGAATCCTCGACAAAGCCGGAATAGGTTTCGAGCGTTGGTTGTTTGGCCAGCGCCGAGGCGGTCAGGTCGAGCAGCCAGGACGGGATCACGCTGCCGCGCCGCCACACCTCGGCGATATCGGCAAGGTCGAAGTCGAAGCGATGGTCAGCCGGCAGGGTGTCGCTATTCGCATGCTTCAGGATGTCAAAACCTTCGGCATAGGCCTGCATCAGGCCATACTCGATGCCATTGTGGATCATCTTGACGAAATGCCCTGCGCCAACGGGGCCGGCATGGATGTAACCTTGCTCAACGCGGGGATCGCGCCCCTCGCGCGCTTCGGTGCGCGGAATGTCGCCGCGGCCGGGCGAGAGCGCCGCGAAGATCGGATCGAGGCGGTCGACCACCGCCTCCTCGCCGCCGATCATCATGCAGTAGCCGCGCTCGAGGCCCCAGACGCCGCCTGAGGTGCCGACGTCGAGATAATGGAGGCCGCGCGCCTTCAGCGCCTTGCCGCGCCGCACGTCGTCCTGCCAGAACGCATTGCCGCCGTCGATGATGACATCGTCCGCCTGCATCAGCCCCGCCAGCGTCTCGATCGTCGCTTCCGTGATCTGTCCCGCAGGGAGCATCACCCAGGCGGTGCGCGGCGTCTCGAGCTTGGCTGTGAACTCCTCCAGCGTGACCGCG
>NZ_DATMLW010000059.1:0-2708 GCF_035570375.1 Bradyrhizobium sp.
CGAAATCGACCTCTGCCGTGGCAATCACCTGCGCTGCGCCGGCTTCGAGCAGCTGCTTCCTTTTGTTTGAAGTGCGCGTCAGCGCGATGGAAGTCGCGCCGGCGTAGTTGACGATCTGAACGGCCGCCAGGCCAACACTGCTGGACGCCGCGGGAATGATAACGAAGTCGCCCTTGCTCACCTTGGCGTCTTCGACCAGTGCGCTATACGCCGTCACGAACATCATCCAGATGGATGCGCCCTCAACGAAGGAGAGCGACGCCGGCTGCTTAACGATCGAGCCCACGGGCATGACGATCAGCTCGCCATAGGTCGCGTAGTCGTTCATTGAAAAATTGGGGATGACATTGACCGGCTCACCGATCTCGAAGCCCTCGACCCCTTTGCCGAGCGCATCGACCGTCCCCGCGGCCTCATAGCCGAGCCGCGCGGGCAGCTTCGCCGTCTCGATATATTCGTCGTGACGCCACATGCTTTCCGCGCGGTTGAGGCCGATCGCCTTGACGCTAATGCGGACCTCGCCGGCGGCGGGCTGCGGATCGGAAACCTCCTTGAACTTGAGGAACTCGGGGGCGCCAAAGGACGCAAACTCGACGATACGGGACATGACTGGCTCCTTGTTGGTTTGGAACGCGGCTTCGAAAGGGTGGGGCCCGCAAGCCCACTCCGTCTGCATTACGCCAAGTCGACGCGGCCGCAGGGTCGACGACGAGTTCCAGGAGCCGCCGGGGAGCGGCGACGTCCCGGAAAGCTCAACGGAAAGAGCGTTTAGGCCTCTGGCCGTTCCTCGATCGCGTCGACGCGATTGGGGTAAAAGGCGAGATAATCCTTGATCGGCGTGACGGCGGCGTAGGGCGCCTCATAACTCCACACCGCGTTGACCGAGCGCTCGCCCCCCAGCGGGATGCTGTAATAGCTGCAATCGCCTTTGTACGGGCAGTAAGTGGTGTGATCGGTGCGCTCCAGGAGCGCCATATCGACATCCTTGCGCGGAATGTACTGCACTGCGGGATACGCTGCTTCGCGCAATGTCAGCGCTTCCCGCGTGTCGGCGACGATCCGGCCCGCGATCGAGACGATGATGCGAGCGGGATTGTGTTCGATCGTGATCGGATGATCGGGCCCGGGAATTTTGACCGGCTTTACTGCGCTTGCGACGTTCGATTCCATGGCTTCACCTCGTTGTGTCTGGGTTTTGGTTCATTTCTCACACCGCCGACTTCCCGCCATCGACCGGAAGCACCTGCCCGGTGGTAAAGGACGCCTCGGAGCAAAGAAACAGGATGGCGTTGGCGATTTCGTCTGGCTGTGCGACGCGGCCGAGCGGCACGGTCGAGACGAGGCCGGCCTTCCTTTCCGCGCTCCCGGCAAAGCGATTGAGCATGCCTGTCTCGGTCGGCCCCGGTGCTACCGCATTAATGCTAACGCCCGACCGCGCGACTTCGAGCGCCGCGGATTTGGTGAGACCCTCGACGGCGTGCTTGCTGGCGGCATAGACCGAGGCGCCACCGGCGCCAGCATGGCCGTTGGTCGAGGAGATATTGACGATGGCGCCGCTGCACTGAGCGAGCATCACCCGCAGCTCATGCTTCATGCTGAGGAGCGTGCCGAGCACATTGGTATCGAACGTCGAGGCGTAGCTGTCGGCGGTCTGCTGCGTCACCGGGCCGGGCTTGCCTTCGGTGCCGGCGCTGTTGACGGCCGCATCCAGACGACCGAAGCGCGCGACGGTCTGATCCACGAGGTCGCGCGCATCGTCTTCGCGGCGCACGTCGGCATGGACGAACTCGGCTTCGGCGCCGAGAGCGCGCAACTCAATGGCTAATGCCTGCCCGGCCTCCTCGTGCCGGCCAGAAACGATGAGCCGGCTACCTTCCCTCGCGAAAGCCAGAGCCGCCGCTCGGCCGATGCCGGTCAACGCACCCGTGATCAAGACAACAGGGTTGCCCACGGATCCCGTCCTTCATGGTATGGCGTTGGACCCTAGATGAACCTTCCCGAAGGTTTTGAAAATGGGCCGCAGTTCCAAACATATCGGACTTGATTGTCCGAAATGGAGCTTTGCGGATGGACAGTCTGGGATCGCTGAATGCCTTCGTTCAGGCGGCGGAAGCGCGAAGTTTCACGGTTGCGGGCCGGCAACTTGGCGTGTCGTCGTCGGCGATCGGCAAGGCGGTGGGGCGGATGGAGGAACGGCTCGGCGTGCGCCTCTTTCATCGCAGCACGCGCAGCGTCACACTAACCGCGGAGGGTACCTTATTCCTCGAACGCTGCCGTCGCATCTTTTCTGAAATCGAAGCGGCCGAGCTCGAACTGTCGCAGACGCACGAGGCGCCCCGCGGCACACTGCGTGTGAGCCTGCCATTGGCCGGCATGCTGCTACGCCGGCGCGCGCCTCGCGACCGGGTGTGCGAGCAGCGCATGGGCCCGACGCTGCCGCGGATGTGAGGCGGTTCGATGAACAGCTTGTTGTGGTCGAGGGTGCCCGGCGCATCGCCGGGCGCGAGCACGACGACCATCACCTGCCCTGATCCGTTTATCGTCGGGCGGAACCTGGATCGCCCAGGCATAATTCGGCTTCAGCATCTGCAACAGCGCCGCCGCGGTCACCCCGCCGACGGCGAATTTTTGCGCGCCATCGAGGAATTGGCGCCGGCTGATCCCGCCGTGCACGTATCCATCGAACAGGTTTAAAAGCTCCTGCGGGA
>NZ_DATMLW010000060.1:0-15463 GCF_035570375.1 Bradyrhizobium sp.
ACCGCGACGATCGCATACTTGGCTTCACGATGATTGGTGCCGCGGCCGGCGAAGTTATGGCTGCGGTCCAAACTGCGATGTTGGCAGGCCTTCCCTATTCACACCTTGCTGATGGAGATTTTGCGCACCCGACGATGGCTGAAGGACTGAGCTCATTGTTTTCGAGCGTGCCGGCACGCATGGTGCAATAGACTAGACGGAAGGTAGGTTAGCGATGTCCTGCTCCCGATGACGCAATTGCCGCTACACTCCAAAAAAGGTAAATATTACCCCTTTCGCAGGCGAACACCAACGCCCTTGCCGCTCTTGGTCGGGATGAAATCAAGGGCGCAGCGGCGAATTATTGGTCTCGAGAGGAAGCGCAATTGCAAGAGAATTCTCGATCGACCGCCGCTCGGTATAGCCGGCTATTCTGACGCTGACGATTGCGTCATCCGCTCTCGTCATCGCTCCTCCAAAGGGCTCATCACGTGCCCCTGTTCAGAAACACGTAATCCGCGGAATACGGGACACTGAGGTAGTCGCCCGCCCTTTCGCAGGGTCCTTGCGCAACCCCACCCTTCGTGTTGATGCGCCGGACGATTGTTGCAGTAGAGAAGATGCCGCCGTTGCGACGCTCTACCAATTCCAGTTCGAGCCAGGGAATATCGCCTGAAGTAGCGCCGGGCGCGCTGGCGATTACCTTACCCTTCGCTGCACTACCGTCGATGTGCTCCCAATTTGGGCCAGCGTAATGCCGTCCGATGGACTTTCCGTCTAACATGAGCGTCGCAATCGGCTCCCGAAATTGCCAGGTCAGCGCGCTCACCTCTGATTGAGATTTGCCAGAATCAGGTTTGCACTCGTAGACCTGCGCGCCCTCAGCGTGGAGTGTGGCGATTGGAGTCCCGTTACTCCCCGCAATGGCCAGCGGCATTTGCGCTGTTGCCTGAGTGGTCAACAAGATGGTCGTGCGCACGGCAACGTTGAGCAGAACTTTCGAAAAGAATTTCATTGGTCCTCGCGACTTCGTGGGTTCAATCTTTAAGAGGCTCGTTGGAGTTTGGAGCGACGATTTATCTATCGCTCGCGCAACATCTCTTGCCGGTAGCGCAGCAACGGCGACAGGAGATAACTCATGATCTTCCGCGATCCGGTCTTGATTTCTGCCGTCACCGCCATGCCCGGCGACAGGTTGACCATCCGATCGTCAATTCGCATTTGAGTGCGGTCGAGCGAAACCCGCGCGCTGTAGTTCAGCTCCTGGCTCCTGGGTTCGCTGCTTTCGTTCTGCAGTCCCAATCGTCGGTCGTTTGCGCGCTCTTGTTGCTGGTCGCGTATGATAGCGTCCTGCGAGACGCTGAGTACCTGGCCGTGCAGCAGTCCGTAGCGGGTGAAGTTAAAAGTGTCGATCTTGATCTCGGCCTCCTGACCGGGATGGACAAAGCCGATGTCGCGGTTCGATACCATGGCCTCGATTTCCAGCCGGCTTTCGCTCGGCACGATGACCAGCAGGGACTGCGCAGGCGTGACGACGCCGCCGACCGTATGGATCGCAAGCTGTTGCACTACGCCGTCCACTGGCGCGCTTAGCTGCTGAAGCCTGGTCCTCTGCTCGGCCTTAATCAGGTCCTGGGCTAACCCGCTGGCCTTTTGCTCGGATTTAGCAAGTTCGTCGGAAATTGCATGGCTGTATTCGGCGATCGCTTGTCCGCGCGTCTCGCGAATCGCTGCCACGGCCGCCTCCGCTTCCTGCAGATGGCTTTTCTGAACACTGAGCTCCTCCTGTTGCTCGACAAGTTGCTGGAGGATCTCGAAATATCCGAGCTTTGAGCTAAGCTCCCTTTCCATCAGTGTCTTTCGGATGTCGACGCGCTGTTGCACCACGGGGATCAATTCCTCAAGCTTATGGATAGTGGCCGCGATCGTGGCCCGCTCGGCTTCCTTCTGTGCCTGCTGGCGGGTAAGTGCAGCGATCTTGGCCCGGTGCTCGGCCACCTGGTTGAGTAAGAGCTGACGCTGGGTGGCGATGAGTATCGGGTCGGCATCATTGGGTGGCGTGAACCCGGCTACACGATCGTCCCCGCCAGCAAGCGCTGCGCGCAAGCGGGCGATGTTGAGCCGCTCGGCGAGAACGTCGTTGTGCAGATGATCACGCTCTGCAGCGTTAACGGTCGGATCAAGTTCGATCAGGATGTCGCCGGCCTTGACGGCCTGCCCGTCCTGCACCCTGATAGAGCGAACTACCCCGGTCTCGAACGGCTGGATCACCTTGGTGCGTCCGCTTGGCACGATCTTGCCGGTTGCCGATGCCACGATGTCGATCGTGCCCCACCAGGCCCACACCAGCGCCGCACAGAACAGCACGATGATCGTGGCCACGATCCTGCGGCCGGCTGGCGAGGGCGGCGTTTCCACGATCTCCAGCGCCGCGGGGAGGAACGCCAGTTCTTCACCGCGCCTCTCTGGTGAACGGCGGAACGGGACGACAGCCCGGGCCTGCCTCTTGGACATGGCGGCTTTAGTTGACATGGATCCCTCCCTGGATGCGGTGCAACGCGGCGTAGCGGCCGTCGGTCTTGATCAGCGCGTCATGCGTGCCATCCTCGACCATGCAGCCACGCTCGAGCGTGACAATGCGATCCGCAGTCCGCACGGTTGAGAGCCGGTGCGCGATCACCAGTACCGTCCGACCCCTGGCGATATCCTTCATGTTCTGCTGGATGATGCGTTCGCTCTCATAGTCGAGTGCACTCGTCGCTTCATCGAAGATCAGAATGCGCGGGTTAGTGACGAGCGCGCGGGCAATGGCTAAGCGCTGCCGCTGGCCACCGGAAAGCGTCGAGCCGCGCTCGCCGACCAAGGTGTCGTAACCTTCGGCAAGCTCGAGGATGAACTCGTGAGCTCCCGCAAGGCGGGCCGCCGCGATAACGCGCTCCATCGGCATCGCCGGATCGGCGAGCGCGATATTGTCGCGCACTGAACGATTGAACAGTATGTTCTCCTGCATGACGACACCGATCTGGCGGCGCAGCCAGGCGGGATCGGCCATGGCGATGTCCATTCCATCCACCAGCACACGGCCGCGCTCGGGGACGTAGAGGCGCTGGACGAGTTTGGCGAACGTGCTTTTGCCCGACCCGGAGGGCCCGACGATGCCCACGGTCTGGCCGGCCGGCACCTCGAAGCTCACATCGTGCAGGACTTCCTGTCCGTCGATACGGTAGCGAAACGAGACGTGGTCGAATTTGATATCGCCGCGGATTGCCGGCAGCCGCGCTCGGCCGGCCGAGTAGGTCGACTCGGCGGTGGTGTTGAGGATATCGCCGAGCCGCGCGATCGACAGACGCGCCTGGTGAAAGTCCTGCCAGATCTGCGCGAGGCGCAGCACCGGGGTGCTCACCCTGCCGGCCAGGATATTGAAGGCAACGAGCTCGCCGACCGACAGGCTGCCGTCGATCACGAGCCTGGCGCCGCAGTAGAGGACGCTTGCCGTGACTATCTTGCTGACGAGTTGCACCGTCTGGCTCGCGCTGTTGCCAAGACTCAGGACGCGGAAGCTCGCGGCCACATAGCCGGCAAGCTGCTCTTCCCACCGGCGCTGCATCTGCGGTTCGACCGCCATGGCCTTCAGCGTCTCGATCCCCGTCACACTCTCGACCAAAAAAGCCTGGTTCTCGGCGCCGCGGCGGAATTTCTCGTCCAGCCGCTGCCGGAACAAGGGGGTCACCCCGGCCGATATCGCGATATAGAATGGGAAGGAGCCAAGCACGATCCAGCTCAAGGGCGGCGAGTAGAAGAACATCACGCCCAGGAAGACGAAGGTGAAGAGCAAGTCGATGAGCAGCGTCAGGGCAGAGCTGGTGAGGAAATTGCGGATGTTCTCCAGCTCCCTAACCCGCGCCACCGAGTCGCCGACGCGCCGCGCCTGGAAATAGGCCATAGGCAAAGCCAGCAGGTGATGAAACAGGCGCGCCCCAAGCTCGACATCGATCCGGTTGGTGGTGTGCGCAAACAGATAGGTCCGGAGAATTCCCAGTACGGTCTCAAAAACCGAAATTGTTAGCAGTCCGAGAACGAGAACATCGAGGGTGCTTAACGACCGGTGCACCAGCACCTTGTCGATCACCACCTGGAAGAACAGCGGCGAAACGAGGCCGAACAGCTGCAGGAAGAACGACGCAAGCAGCACCTCGCTCAGGAGATAGCGATATTTGTGGATCGCCGCCATGAACCAGGTGATGTCGAACCGCCGCGTGATGTCTGACAATCCGGCACGGCGGGTCATCAGGATCAGCCGGCCGTCCCAAGCTGCGACGAACTCTTCCCGCGTCATCAAAGCGGGCCTGGGCGCCAGAGGTGACTGAATCAAAACTTTCTCCTCGTCGGCCCTGGCCACCAACAGGAACCCGCTGTCGCGCAGGGACGCGATGGCGGGCAAGGGTGTGCTGCCAAGCCGTGACCAATCGGTTCGGCAGGCACGTGCCTTGAGCCCGAGATCCTTGGCGCACCGGAGCATCTCCGGTGCGCCGATCTTGTCCGTTCCCAGCCGATGCGCGATCTGTGCGCCATCGGCCGCAACGCCCTGCAAATGCAGCAGCGTCACGAGAACCTCGAGACCTGGATCGATCGGTCTCGCGCCGTTGGTTTCGATCCTCATGGATACTCTCCGGGGCGAGGTTGTTAGCGTCAGGCAGAGTGAGGCTGCGCAAGTTGCGGATGCTGGTTTGCCGAGGGATCGGCAAGCGGCACCGCACCGTGCCCCTCGCCGGCCGAGACAAAACTCGACGCCATGAACTGGCCCAGCAGCGCCGCACCCCCGGCTTGCGAGCCGCTGGCCGGCGTCGCGACATTGGCAGCGACCACGGGCGCGTTGCTGACGAAGTTGCTGCCGGTTCCGCCGTCGAGGGTGTCCTGCCCGCCATTGCCGATCAGGATGTCATCGCCTGCGCCGCCGCTCAGAGTGTCGTTGCCGCGGCTGCCGATCAGGATGTCATTGCCATCACCCCCATTGGCGGTGAATAGCATCGCTCCGCCAAGCCCGAACGAATTGATGACATCGTCGCCGCCAAGACCATTGATGACGATACGATCGTCCGCCTCGAAGCCGGTGATCGTCACGTCCGTGGAAAGACCCGACACCGTGACTACGCCGTTATTGTTAGTGACGTTGATCGTGTCGTTACCGTTGGTCGCGTTGATGACGATTGTATCCACCTTGCCGTCGCCGACGCCGCTGCCCGGCGCCGATTCCAGGTCGATGGCGACGTCCTTGACGCTGGTCTTGGACAAGTCGTTCACCGTGATGGTGTCCGCGCCGCCCAAGGCGTTGACATCGATGTTCTCGATGTTGGCGAGGTTCATCGTGACGACGCCGACGTCGCGGGTAAGCGTCACCCCCTTGCCGTTGGCCGAGATCTCGATGTTCTCGTCGAGATTCGAGCCGTTGAACACGAGCGTGTCGTTGCCCGCACCGCCGTCGACTGTGTCGCTGCCGTCGCCGGGGCTCCAGACGAAGGTATCGTTGCCTGCACCGAGCGAGGCCACATCATTGCCGCGTCCGCCAATAACAGTGTCATTGCCGGCGCTGCCGGTAATGGTGTCATTCCCGTCACCGCCGTTGATGGTGAGGTTGACCTGGCCGGCATGCAACCTGGAAGCGTCGATAGTATCGTTGCCGGTGCCTCCGTTAATCACAAGCGAGTCGTTGGCGGGCTCCGCGTCGTTGATCGACACTTGCGTGGCCAGTCCGTTGACGGTAATCGACGAGCCGCTGCTGGCGACGCTGATGCGGTCGTCGCCGGCGGTGCCGTTGACCACCACAGTGTCCGGCGCGCCGTCGCCGACGGTGCCGCCCAGCGCCCCCGCCAGGTCGATGGCGACCTGGCTCACGCCGGTCCCAGTGAGGTCGTTGACCGTGATAGTGTCGGCGCCGCCGAGCGCGGCGAGCTGGATGTGCTCGATGCCACTGAGGTCCATGACGACGTTGCCGACGTCACGGGACATCCTCACCCGCGAGCCATTGGAGGAGATGTCGATGTTCTCGTTGGCGTTGGAGCCGTTAAAGACCAGCGTATCGGTGCCGTCGCCGCCGTCGACCGTGTCGCTGCCGTCACCCGGATTCCAGGTGAAGGTGTCGTTGCCGTTGCCGAGAAAGGCTTGGTCGTTGCCACGACCGCCGATGACGGTGTCATTGCCGTCGCCGCCGATCAGGACGTCGTCGCCCTGGCTGCCGGTGATGGTGTCGTTGCCGGCACCGCCGTCGATGGTCAGCTGCACGTTTCCGGCCGTAAGGCCGGCCGCATTGATGACGTCGTTGCCAGCACCGCCGTTGACGAGGAGTTGGTCGTTGGCGCCCTCGGCACCGGCAAGGGTCACCGTCGCCGGCAGGCCGGCGACTGTGACCGAGCCTCCCACGCCGCTCACCTGAACGGTGTCGTTGCCGGCGGTGCCGTTGACGGTCACGCTATCGGCCGCGCCGTCGCCGACGCCACTGCCTGGCGCCGACTCAAGATCGATCGCGACCTGGGTGACGCCGGTTCCGGTAAGGTCGCCGACATTGATGTTGTCGGCGCCGCCGAACGCGTTGAAATCGATGCGCTCGATGCCGTTCAGATCCATGGTCACATTGCCGACGTCGCGAGTGAGGCTTACCCGCCCGTGGTTGTTGGTGATGCTGATGTTTTCGCTGGCGTCGGAACCGTTGAAGACCAGCGTGTCGGTGCCGTCGCCGCCGTCGACCGTGTCGCTGCCGTCACCGGGATTCCAGATGAAGGTGTCGTCGCCGGTTCCGCCAATCAGCGTGTCGGCGCCGCGGCCGCCAGTGATGACGTCGTTGCCGCTCCCGCCAATCAGCGTGTCATTTCCGTCGCCGCCAGTGATCCTGTCGTTGCCATCGCCACCGTCGATCGTGAGATTGATGAGAGAAGCGAGACCATTTCCGGCGATGAAGACGTCGTAGCCGTCGTTCATGTTAAGTACAAAGTTCTCGGTGGTGCCGATATCGAGCGAGAACGGTGCGGGGCTGGTCCGATCGAATCGCACGCGGGTGCCATTAGCAGTAATCGTGAAAATTTCGGCTCCGTTGCCGCCATTGACCTCGGCGGTGTCGATGCCGTCGCCGCCTTCCATCAGGTCGGTGCCATCGCCCGGATTCCAGATCATGCGGTCATTGCCGGCCCCGCCGAACATCTGGTCGTTGCCGGCGCCGCCGATCAGCGTGTCGTTGCCGTCGCCGCCGAACAACGTGTCGTTGCCGCCCTTACCCAGCAGCGTGTCATTGCCCGCGCCGCCGAACAGCTGATCGTTGCCGGCCCCACCGGTCAGCGTGTCGTTGCCCGCACCGCCAAATAGCTGGGCGCCGGGAAGCGCACCATTTGTCTCGTCGAGCGAGATCGAGTCATTGCCGTCCTCACCGAATACCTGGATCGTCCCGGTGTTGGCGAGGGTCGGCTGGCCGCCCGTAACAGGCACGACGCCGCCGTTGATTAGAATATTCCCGGCTGCGTCGCGGCTGGTGATGATCGTGTTGTCTTGATTGTCGCCAAACTCCGACAGCAAGCCGGCGCTTGGGGAAAATGTTGCGTTGGTAGCCATTGTGGTTGCCCTTTCGAAGTTTGATGGTCGGCTCATATGCGTGGGTCGAAATGTGGAGCGATGATTTCGTTACAGTGTCGTTCCGGAGAATCTCGTCATGGTCTGCTGCTCAGTCGTTCCGATGCGCACAGGCGCGGTTGCGGGGCCACCAGAAATGGCGGTCCCGTGCTACGGAAGCATTTCAGCTATCGGGAATCGTGTTACGGTCGTAACAAACCGGGCGCGAGCCGGCAGCGCGCCAGCGCTGCGGCGAGTTCGTCGCTGGTCAATGGCCAGCGCAGCACTTCGGAAATTCCGGCTTCCGCCAACGCATTGACATTGACCTCGATGGAGGACGCCGCGGCGAGCAGTACCGGCTTCAACGGAGCCAACTCATGAAAAGCGCGCGCCAAATCCAGGCCGTTTTGAACGTGCGAGCCGCAACTAACCAGAACGATATCGAATCGATCGGGTTCGGAACGCCACGCTGCAAGCGCATCGCTGGCGCGTTCGAAACCAACGGGCTCGTATCCAAGCGCCGCCAATTTTTCCTCGTCAGGCAGCAGATGTTCTCGCTCACTTTCGACGAGCAGCACCGTCTCGCCGCGCCCAAGAGAAAACAACGCCGGCTCTGCCGTCGCGGTGCCGTCGCCAGCAGTAGCCGGCAGCCACACCTCAAAACGGCTTCCCTGCCCCGGCTTGCTTTGCGAGCTTATGGCTCCATCGTGATCACGGACGATTTCGCGAACGGTTGCCAGACCGAGGCCGGTTCCGGCAAGGCGCGTGGTGAAAAACGGCTCGAACAGTCGTTGCGCAACTCGCTCATCGAAGCCCCGCCCATCGTCAGTGACGGCAATGCAGACGTACCGAGCGGGCGAGAGTTGGCCGTCGCTGATTTGGCGGAAATCGATCACCTCTTCCAACCTCGCGGCCACACGGATATGGCCATTGCCCTCCATCGCTTGCGCGGCATTGGTGCAAAGGTTGAGAATGACCTGTTGGAGCTGCGCCGGTTCGCCCGACACGACGACGTCATTCGAAACGTCCTCAATGACGAGCTCCACACCGGGAGGCAGGGAGGCGCTGAGTAATGCGGCTGCCTCCTGAAGCAGAGTTCGTACCTGCACAATACGGACACGCGCGTCGGTCCGCCGCCCGAATGTGAGGATATTGTCGACCAGATCCCGGCCTCGTTCCGCAGCCCGGCGTATCTCGTCGATATGCTGTGCCGGTTTGGTTCCGCGCGCGAGTTGCGGTTCAATCATTTCCGAGTAGCCAAGAATGGCGCCGATGATGTTGTTGAAGTTATGCGCAATCCCGCTCGCCAGCGATCCGACCATTTGCATGCGGCGCGCCCGTTCCAGCCGCATCGTGAGTTTCGCCCTCTCCCGCTCAAGAAATTCACGCTCGATGGCGTTAGCGACGGCATCCCCGGCAAGCCGCACGATCGGGATAGGCTGAATTTTGTTCCGTATCGGCCGGAAACGGTCAAAACCCATGATACTCCGAACCCGCCCCGGTCGGACCAACGGCACGCAGGCCCAGGCGCGTATGCCGGCGGCTATCAGCGCGTCCTTGACCGGGCCAGGCGGCAAAGCGATCGCATCCGGAATGGTGACGTTGTCCGGTCCAGCCACGCCAAGTTGTTCCGACAATGCCAGCGCCTGATTGGGCCAGCCCGGCGGGAACGCCTTTCCGCCTCTGGACCACGTGTAGATTCGGATGGGTTTCTCATCCAGCACCACATACGCGCGGTCAGCGCCGATCGTTTGGCTTAGTCCGCCCAGCACTTCCTGAAGCCGCGCCTCGGTTTCGGCCGGCGGGCAATTGATCAGACGTGTCGAATTCTCGGCTATGACATGTTCAAACGCCGCCCGCCGCCTTAGCGCAATGGCTCGGGCACGCAGCCTGAGGCCGAGATACACGAGCATGATAACCAACAGCAGCGAAACCAAATATAGCAAAAGTCGATAGCGCTGTTCCCCGGCTTCCACCAAGGACCGGTGGTGAGCGAACACCGCGCGAGTCTCTTCGAGCGGTTGCTCGCTGGGCATGGCGATGAAGGCTTTTAGCGTTTCGTCTACCGCCGGCAGCTGGTCATACAGCAGCCGCGTATGCGCCAGCATTGCCCGCGCTACTTCCGCGTCCGGCCCCACCGTGGGCGCCTGTTCCGCAAACTGGCTGATCCGCTCCCGGAGCTCCTTGAGAGATTCGGATGACCTATCGCGCGCGAGATAGAGAACCGCCGCCGCCAACGCACTCGTTGCCGACGCAAGTTGCGGGTCCTGGACGCGGAACGCCGCACCTGTACTCAAGAGACCAACGTAGGACAGCGAGTTCTGCAAGAGCGCGTTGCCGGTCTTGAAACGCTCCATCAGCTCTTCCTGCTCGACGACCGAGGCTGCGAGCCTGTCTACCGGCCTTAGATCGAGGCCTTCGGCCTGAGCGTAGGAACGGAGCCGAATCACTGCGTCCTCCATCGCCCGGGCAGTTGCGCTGAATGAGTCGTACTCCCGCAGCAGACCGGTCCGCGCCTGCAGGACGTCGCGATGCAGAGAAGCCTCGGCGAGCGAGTAATTGTCGAAGGCCCGGAGCACCAGCGCATAGGCGGGCGCGTTGGTATCGATCCCGCGCAGCAACAGCCAAGTCAGCAGCGCAAGCAGCAATGAAACACCGAGAACAATCGGCAAATTCCTCATGGGCGCCCAAGGCCTGCGCGCGGTACCGCTGGCTTCACTGGTTGATCCCTGTAGGTGCCGGTCAGCGTATTGAGGAAGGCAACGATGGCGGAGATTTGCTGGTCGGTTAGCACGCGATCGAGCTGGGCGACGCCCATACTCTTCACTGCCTCCGAGAGCGTCGCCGCGCTACCGTCGTGGAAATAGGGCGCAGTGGTTGCCACATTTCGCAAGCTGGGGACGCGAAGCACCACTGGCTCCCGTGAGCCCAGTGGATGGAAAATGCCATGCCGCTGAAACATATTGCCGCCGACATTAACGCCTTGATGGCAAGTGATGCAGCCGAGCGACTTGAAAACCTGATAACCGGACAGCTCTTCCGGCGTGATCGCGTAGGCCTCGCCCATTAGCCATCGGTCGAAGCGGCTGCCCGGCGTAACCAGGGATCGTTCAAATGTCGCAATCGCATCCAGGATGGCGGCGGCGTTGGGCTGCTGTCCATAGGCTGCGCGGAACTGGTTTACCATTTCGGGGTCGGCGCGCAGTTTCTTCACGGCTTCGTCAAGACTCGACGCCATGATCGCAGGATTGTTAAGGCTGCGCTCGATTCCCTCCTCCAGCGAACGGATGCTCCCTTCCCAATTCAGGCGAAAATTCAGGCTTACATTGAAGACCGTTGGCGTGTTGAGCGCCGCGGGTCGCCCCTCAGGCGTGTCGTGGGCGTTGGCACTGGCGCCGTTGGATCCTATATCGTGGCAAGAAAGACAACTGTGTGTATTTCCGTGAGACAGGCGACGATCGCTGAACAATCGCTCCCCGAGCGACAGGCGCTGCGGGTCTTGGGCGCGCGGCGCAGGAACCGGCGTGATCGGCTCCCGGCCGTCGCTGGTCTCACGGGTTGGCGTTTGAGCGGCCACCGGCGCGGCCGCGTTGAGGCAAACGACAGCCAGTAAGAGGTGCACAGTGCTGCATCTGCGTACGGCCGTAGCTATAGCCAGCAGCTTCATCGAAGGGGTTGGGTGAAATGAGCGGTTCATCACTGAATGACCCGGGAGTTCGCGGAAGCACTGATCGCCAAGTGTGCGTACTCGTCGTGGAGGATGATCCTGCCTTACAGCGCATGATCTTAAACTATTTCGGAGAGAACAGCATCCGCACGCTGGTGGCGAATAATCGTCAGGAAATGGTCGATCAACTTGGTAATGCCGAGGTGAATTTGGTCATCCTCGATCTCCGGCTGTGTTCGGAGGATGGTTTGGATCTGCTGCGAGAGGTGCGGTTGAGCTCTGATGTGCCCGTGATCATCATTACTGGTCACCGCCGCGATGACATCGATCGGGTGGTTGGTCTCGAGCTCGGTGCTGACGATTATCTGACGAAGCCATTCAATCTGCGCGAATTGCTAGCTCGTGTCCGCGCAGTTTTGCGGCGATTCGATGTCGGACGCGCCGCGCCGACACGTGATCCCGAGCGCGGCCGCTTTCGATTTTCCGGCTGGCAGCTTGACCGCAGGATCCGGCAGCTCACTGACCCTGCCGGCGCTCCAGTAGCATTGACCAAGGGCGAGTATGCGATGTTGCTAGCCTTCCTCGAGGCACCGCAGCGTCCGCTTAGCCGCGAGCACTTGTTGCAGGCAACCCGTGTTCACGAGGATGTCTTCGACCGCAGCATCGATGTGCAGATTCTCCGCCTCCGACGCAAGCTCGAACGCGACCCCAGCGCGCCGAGCGTCATCCGGACCGAACGCGGCGTGGGGTATGTGTTCGCCGTTCCTGTAGAACGAATCTGACCTCCCCTTTGACCAACCAAAATTCGCACGTTCCGCTGGGTGCTCAAGAAGCCGTATCCAGAGTTGCTGCTGGCTCTCGGCAAGATCACGCCGCCCTGCTGCTTCGTAATGCCGGCTCGGATCGCCGCGACCGATCCTTTCAAGCAGAACAGTGAGTACATCGGCAGCGGACCTATGCGCTTCGTGCGCAGTGACTGGGTTCCTGGGGCGGCTGGCACATATATCACACGAGCATATACGAGGTCTTTCCGACCAGTACGCTCGTCCAGGCGAATGGCACCGTAGTGAGCAACGGCTGGGCGAAGAGTCCCTCGGTCGAAGCGGAGATCGCTGCATGGTTCGATGCAAAGACGCTTGAAGAAGAAAGGTCGGCCGCTCAGCGGCTGAACGAGGCGGCGCTAAGCGAGGTGGTGTGCACTCCACTCGGCTGGTATCTCCGCTACTTTGCCTGGACGAAGGATCTTGCTGGCGTGACCCAAGGACCGTTGCCCTTCTTCTGGGGGGTCAGCAAGACAGTTTGAGCGCCGCTGCGCTGGGCCTGCCTTGCCAGCGTGGACCGGCGAATGTCTGTTCGCGGCCCTTCGCGACATTTTGCACACGCTAAACCGCCAGGTCACTTTGGGGGCCCGTGTGTACCAGTCCCTTTGCTTGAGCCTGGCTCTCGGTGGACGTATTCTTTCGCAAAGAAGGCGCAGCTTGGTGGCTGTCGGCTAAGGGGAGCGAATATGGGCGAGACACTCGACTTTGATCCCAATGCGCTGCGCGAGAAGTACCGTCACGAGCGCGACCGGCGGCTGCGGCCCGACGGCAACGACCAGTACGTCGAGGTCGCCGCCGACTTTCGGCACTATATTGACGATCCACACGTCGACCCCGGCTTTGCCCGCAAGCCGCTAACCGACGCGGTCGACGTGGTGATCGTGGGCGGCGGCTTCGGCGGCCTGTTGGCCGCGGCGCGCCTGCACGAGTCCGGGGTCAAGGATATTCGCACAATCGAGAAAGGCGGCGACTTCGGCGGCACCTGGTACTGGAATCGATTTCCAGGCGCACAGTGCGATATCGAAAGCTACTCTACCTGCCGCTGCTGGAAGAGACCGGCTTCATCCCCAAGGAAAAATACAGTTTCGGTGACGAGATTCGTGCGCATGCGCGTCGGATTGGCGAGCAATTCGATCTCCATCGCCTGGCCTGCTTCCAGACCGAGATCAGCGAGATGCGCTGGCTGCAGGATGAGAACCGGTGGCTGATCACCACCAACCGCGGCGACGCCATGCACTCCCGCTTCGTGGTCATCTCCAGCGGTCCACTGAACCGGCCGAAGCTGCCGGGCATCCCGGGTATCAAGACCTTCAAGGGCCATAGCTTCCACACCAGTCGCTGGGACTACGGTTACACTGGCGGCTCGACCGAGGGCGAACTAACAAAGCTTGCCGACAAACAGGTGGCGATCATTGGCACCGGCGCAACGGCCATCCAGTGTGTCCCGCATTTGGGCCGCCATGCTAAGCACCTTTACGTTTTCCAGAGGACGCCCTCCTCGGTCGACGTGCGTGGCAATAAGCCCACCGACCCAGAATGGGTAAAAACACTGACGCCCGGCTGGCAGAAGCGGCGGATGGACAACTTCAACGCCATGTTCACACTCGGGCCCGCGTACGCTGCACGGCTTTTACAGCCATGGCTTCCCGAACTGTTTCTACCTCGGAGTTACCCAAAACACTTTCACGCCGAACTTTCCGCACATGCTGGACGAACAGGCGCGCCACGTTGCCCATATCGTGAAGGCCGCGTCGGAGCGGCAGGTGCAGATGGTGGAGCCTACTGTCGAGGCCGAATCTGGCTGGCTGGAAACTATTCGCGCTAATGCAATCAACACCCTCGCTTTCCGACAGGCCTGCACCCCGGGCTACTACAATGGCGAAGGGCGCGCCGGGGAAGGCCAAGGCCTGTTCGATAACCTATACGGCCCCGGGTCGGACGCCTTCTTCGCGCTGATGAAGGCTTGGCGCGAGGCCGGCGAGATGTGCGGGCTTCAGGTGCGCTGACACCGAACGAGTCGCGCGTTAGGAGAACGAATGATCGATCAACACGCCGATTGCGACGCCCGCGATCGCGGCGCCGATGCCCATTGAAACCGTCTCGGCGACTGTGCGAATGGCGTTGCGGCTTCCCAATAGCGCTCGCCCGATGCCAAGCGCTGTGAGCAAGGCCACTGTGACGACCCCGGAAACGATTCTTGCCCGACCGATTGGTAGGAACACGAATGGCAGGATCGGGACCACGGCCGCGAAGAAATCAGCAAACAGCATCCACAACGCCTGTTCGAGAGGATTGAGTTGCTGCTTCGCCACGCCTTTTAGAGCAAGCAGCAGCCCATCGGCAGCATTGCGGTCGTTTCGCACGGCTGCGGCGAGCGCGTTGGATTGCTGCGGTGTGAGGCCCGCGTTGACGAGACGGCTCGAAAGGGAGATATCGGAATTATCTGCAGCCAACAGGGTTGCGTTGGTCTCGTCTCGCGTCGTCTCCGCGTCAAGATACGCGCCCGCCATCATGGAGACGGCTGCCGCTGCGGCACCCGAGGCTCCAGCGATCAGCACTGTTTTTGTGCTGGTGGTCGTAGCCGCCACGCCAAAGATCAAGCCGAAGATGGAAACAGTCCCGTCTTCCATGCCGAAAACGATCGTGCCGGCTGAGTTGACGACTGAGTCGCGTAGGCGCTGCAAAGTCGAGCCGATTTTCATCTTGTTCGCCCCTATCTCGAAGTCTTGGACAGCGGAGTTGCTGAAACGATAAGCCGTCGCCTCGGAACTGCTGTGTTCGTGAACCCTCCATTCAGCGCGATTCCGCAGCCTCCTCTACAGGTTTCACTTTGGTGCGGAGCTCGTCGACCAGAACCCGCTTGTTTTCCGAGTAATCGATTGGCACGACGACGAGATGGACGCCGCCGCCTTTGAAGGCGGCTTCGAGCGTCGGAGCGAGGTCGCCGCACTTGGTGACCCGAGATCCCTTGGCTCCATAGCTCTCTGCATATTTCACGAAATCGGGATTACCAAAGGTCAAGCCAAAATCCGGGAAACCGTCGACGGCTTGCTTCCACCGGATCATGCCGTAGGCGTAGTCCTCAAGAATGAGAATGACCAGATCGAGCTTGAGGCGAACCGCCGTCTCCATCTCCTGCGAATTCATCATGAAGCCGCCGTCGCCGCAGACGGCCATTACCCGCCGTTCCGGGCAAAGGATCGACGCCATCATCGCGGACGGCAGACCGGCACCCATCGTCGCCAGTGCGTTGTCGAGCAACACCGTGTTGGCAACGTAGGTCCGATAGTTCCGCGCGAACCAGATCTTATACATGCCGTTATCAAGTGCGATGATTCCATCCTCTGGAATAACCTCTCTGACGTCGTGAACAATGCGCTGAGGGGTCATCGGCCAACGGTCT
>NZ_DATMLW010000061.1:0-58405 GCF_035570375.1 Bradyrhizobium sp.
GGTGCGGCGCTGGTCGGGCTCGCCGGCGCGATCATGGCGATTTTCTTCTACGTTTATCCTGACGTCGGCGCTTCGTTTGCGCTGATCGCCTATGTCACGGTGGCGCTCGGTGGTTTCGGCAGCGTATTCGGCGCCTTCGCCGGCGGTCTGGTGGTCGGCCTTGTCGAGGCGACTACCGCCTTGATCCTGCCGCCGTCGCTGAAATCGGTCGGGATTTACGCTGTCTACCTGCTCGTGGTCTTTATCCGGCCGCGCGGCCTGTTCGGATCGATGTGATGGATACGGCCTTCGCCAAGCGCCGCCGCCGCGATCTCATCGTCGCCGCGATCTTTGCCGCGATCGCGGCAATCGTTCCCCTGTTCGTGAAGGACGTCTACGTCCAGAACATCATGGTGCTGACCTTGATGTATGCGGCGCTGTCGCAGAGCTGGAACATCCTCTCCGGCTATTGCGGGCAGATTTCGCTGGGGCACGCGCTCTATTTCGGGCTCGGCGCCTATACCACCGCACTTCTCTTCACCAAATTCGGCGTTCTGCCGTGGTTCGGCATGCTCGGTGGCGGCCTGATCTCGGCGGCCATCGCGATGGCGCTGGGCTATCCCTGCTTCCGTTTGCGCGGGCATTATTTCGTCATCGCCACCATCGTGATCGCCGAGACCGCGCTCCTGTTGTTTCAGAACTGGGATTGGGCCGGTGCCGCGCTTGGTATCGACATTCCCGTGCGCGGCGACAGTTGGCTCAAGTTCCAATTTGTCCGCAGCAAGCTGCCTTACTTCTATTTCGCGCTCGCGCTTGCTTGTGTCGCTTGGCTCGTAACCTGGTGGCTGGAAGACTCGAAGTGGGGCTACTGGTGGCGCGCGGTGAAGGATAATCCGGATGCCGCCGAAAGCCTGGGCGTGGTGGTGTTCAATTCCAAGATGGGCGCGGCCGCGGTCTCGGCCTTTCTCACTGCGATCGGCGGCAGCTTTTACGCGCAATTCGTCTCCTATATCGACCCCGAAAGCGTCATGGGGTTTCAGTTCTCGCTTTTGATGGCGTTGCCGGCGGTGCTGGGCGGCATCGGCACCTTGTGGGGCCCGGTGCTGGGCGCCGTCATCCTGATTCCGCTCACCGAATTGACACGCTCTTATATCGGCGGCTCCGGCCGCGGCGTCGATCTGATCGTCTACGGCACGCTGATCGTTTTGATCTCGCTGGCGCGACCCGAGGGGCTGGTCGGATTGTTTTCGCCCCGGCGCAAGGAAGCCGCCCGATGACGGCGCTGCTCGAAATCCCGCTCCTTGAAACCCGAGGCATCTGGCAGCGCTTCGGTGGCCTCGTTGCCAACAGCGACGTCTCGATCTCGGTCGGGCGCGGCGAGATTGTCGGGCTGATCGGCCCCAACGGCGCCGGCAAGTCGACCTTGTTCAATCTGATCGCCGGTGTGTACACGCCCACCCAAGGCTCGATCATTTTTGACGGCGAGGATGTCACCCGCCTGTCGGCCGCCGAACGCTGCGAACGCGGTGTCGGACGCACCTTTCAAGTGGTCAAAAGCTTCGAGACCATGACGGTGATCGACAATGTCATTGTCGGTGCGCTGATCCGCACCACCGTGATGCGTGAGGCCCGCCGTAAAGCCCATGAGGTGCTGGAATTCTGCGGGCTGGCGGCACGGGCCGATACGCTGGCGAGCCAGTTGATCCCGTCGGAAAAACGTCGCCTCGAAGTCGCACGTGCGCTCGCGACCGAGCCGAAGCTGCTATTGCTCGACGAAGTCCTCACCGGGCTGACGCCGATCGAGGCCCAGACCGGCGTTGAGCTGGTTCGAAAGGTTCGCGCCACCGGCGTCACGGTGCTGATGGTCGAGCATGTCATGGAAATCGTGATGCCGCTGGTCGATCGCGCGATCGTGCTCGATCTCGGCAAGGTTCTGGTCGAGGGCAAACCCACCGACGTCGTTCGCGATCCGAAAGTGATCAGCGCCTACCTTGGGGATCGTCATGCTGTCGGTGCGTGAAATCACCACCGCCTATCAGGGGCTGGTCGCGATCTCACAGGTCTCGATCGAGGTCGAGAAGGGTGAAGTCGTCTGCGTGGCGGGCGCCAATGGCGCCGGCAAATCGACGTTGTTAAAGACCATTGCGGGCGCCGAGCGACCGCGTTCCGGCAGCGTCACCTTCGACGGCGACCGGATCGACGGCATGGCGCAGCACATGATCACCGCGCGCGGCATCGCCTATGTTCCGGAAAATCGCCGGCTGTTTCCGCGGCTTTCGGTGCGCGACAATTTGCGACTCGGCAGCTATCTCTACCGCGGCAAATCGGATCGCGAACAACCGCTTGAGCTGGTGTTCAAGCTGTTTCCACGGCTTTCCGAACGGCTCGATCAGCGCGCCGAGACTCTTTCCGGCGGCGAGCAGCAGATGCTCGCGATCGGACGGGCGCTAATGACCCGGCCGCGGCTTTTGATGCTGGACGAGCCCTCGCAAGGCATCATGCCGAAACTGGTCGATGAGATCTTTCAGGCCGTCAAACGCATCCGCGATATCGGCGTGACCGTGCTGATCGTCGAGCAGCGCATTGCCGAATGCCTTGAAATCGCCGACCGCGCCTACATCCTGCAAACCGGCCGCTTGCAGATGCAGGGGACCTCAAGCGAGATCAAAAGCAATCCGGATGTACGCAAGGCGTATCTGGGATTGTGATCCTCATCCCGAGGAGCCGCGAAGCGGCGTCTCGAGGGATGGTACTATGAAGGCGATCATCCTTCGAGACGCCATGCTGCGCACGGCTTCTCAGGATGAGGACGGTGTATGTGTCGAATGTTCGGGCAACGCCAATCCAAACACCTTCACCAAATCTTCCACCTGCGCCGGCGTGAGGTAACGCGGGTTCAGTCCGCGCAGCAGCAGATAGAGCTTTGCGGTTTCTTCCAGTTCCTCGACCGCAAACACCGCGGCCTCCAGTGTGTCGCCCGAAACCACCGGGCCGTGATTGGCGAGCAGCACGGAAGAGTATTTTCCGGCAAGCCCCTTGATGGCGTCCGCAACCGCCGGATCGCCCGGGCGGTAATAGGGCACAAGCGCGGTCGCGCCGCATTTCATCAGGTAATAGGCCGTCATCGGCGGCAGCGCCGCGCGCGGATCGATCTCGGGCAACATAGACAGCGCGACCGAATGGGTGGAATGCAGATGCACGATCGCGCGCGCCGGCGTGCGGGTCTCGTATAGTGCGCTGTGTAGTGGCACTTCCTTGGTCGGAGCGTCGCCGGAGAGAAGACGGCCGGCCGCATCGAGCCGGGACAGCCGCGCCGGGTCGAGGAAACCGAGCGAGGCGTTGGTCGGTGTCACCAGCCAGCCACCGTCGTCGAGCTTGGCTGAAATATTGCCCGAGGAACCCGGCGTCAGGCTGCGTTCGAACAGCGAGCGGCCGAGGCGGCAGATCTCCTCGCGGATTTTTGTTTCGCTCATGGTCCTGTCCTTGGGCGGTATCTTGTCTCACGCTTTGGCAGCGCGGCCAAGCCGTGATAGGCAGGGATAAATTTCAAGAAGCGCCATAAGGAAACGTCGCATGTCTTCATCCGCCAAACCTCGCATTGCCGTGATCGGGCTGGGCTCGATGGGCTACGGCATGGCCAGCGCGCTCAAGCGCGCCGGATTTGAGGTCACCGGCTGCGACGTGGCGCCGGAGACGGTTCAAAGATTCGCGTCCGAAGGCGGAAAGGGCGCCAGGACCCCGGCGGAGGCGGCCAGAGAGGCAGACATCGTCGTCAGCGTGGTCGTCAACGCTGCCCAGACCGAAACTATTCTGTTCGGCAAGGACGGCGTCGCTGAGACGCTCGCCAGGGACGCCGTATTTGTTTCCTCCGCGACCATGGATCCCGACGTCGCAAGACGGCTCGCCAAACAACTGGAAGCAACCGGACGGCACTATCTCGACGCGCCGATTTCCGGCGGCGCGCAGCGCGCAGCGCAGGGCGAGCTCACGATTCTCGCCTCGGGGAGCGCGGCTGCCTTTGCCAAGGCGCGGCCGGCGCTCGATGCGATGGCGGCCAAACTCTATGAACTTGGCGATGCCGCCGGCCAAGGCGCCGCGTTCAAGATGATCAACCAGTTGCTCGCCGGCGTTCATATCGCGGCGGCCTCGGAAGCGATTGCCTTTGCCGCCAAGCAGGGCCTCGATATCCGCAAGGTCTATGAGGTGATCACGGCCTCCGCCGGCAATTCCTGGATGTTTGAAAACCGCATTCCTCACGTGCTCGACGGTGATTATACGCCACGCAGCGCGGTCGAGATTTTCGTCAAGGATTTGGGGATCATCCAGGACATGGCGCGATCGGCGAAATTCCCGGTGCCGGTGTCGGCTGCCGCCCTGCAAATGTTCCTGATGACGGCGGCTTCCGGCATGGGCCGCGACGACGATGCGTCGGTGGCGCGAATGTATGCGCGCGTGACCGGCACGCATTTGCCCGGCGAGCCGAAGTAACCAGTCAATAACAAGAGGACGTCGGATGCCCCGTTTTGCCGCCAATCTCACCTTGATGTTCAACGAGGTGCCGTTCCTCGATCGTTTCGAAGCGGCGGCGAAGGCTGGCTTCACGGCGGTCGAGTTCCTGTTTCCTTATGCACACCCGGTCGAAGAGATCGGCAAGCGGCTGCATGGTAATGGCCTGACGCAGGCGCTCTTCAATTTGCCGCCCGGCAATTGGGACGCGGGCGAAAAGGGTTTTGCGGCGCTGCCTGAGCGGTTTTCCGATTTACAGGAAAGCCTGCGCACCGCGTTGCCTTATGCGCAAGCGACCGGCGTCAAGCGCCTGCATCTGATGGCGGGGCTGGCCGATCGCAAGGATCCAAAGGCGATAGCGGCGTTCCAGAAGTCGTTGAGATGGGCGACGGAATTCTTCGCGCCCCACGGCATCGACATCGTGCTCGAGCCGCTCAATGCGCGCAACACGCCGAATTATTTTCTCAACGACTTCGGGTTTGCGCGTGACCAGATCAACGAATTGAACATTCCGAACCTGAAGCTGCAATTCGATATCTATCACTGCCAGATCCTGCATGGGGACGTCACCATGCGGCTGCGTGAAATGATGCCTATCATCGGTCACATCCAGATCGCGAGCGTTCCTTCGCGCCACGAGCCGGACGACGAAGAGCTGAATTATCCGTTCCTGTTCACTGAACTCGATCGTCTCGGCTACAAGGGTTTTGTCGGCTGCGAATATAACCCGCGCGGCAAGACCACCGATGGGCTCGCCTGGTTCAAGCCGTACGCGGGGAAAAAATCGTGAAACTTGCACTCGGCTGCATCGCGGATGACTACACCGGCGCGTCCGATCTCGCCAACACGCTGACGCGCGCCGGCCTGCGCACGGTGCAGACGATCGGTGTTCCCTCCGAGGAACTCGATCTGCCTGACGTCGACGCCGTCGTCGTATCGCTGAAGAGCCGTTCGATCGAGGCTGGTCTCGCGGTGTCGCGTTCGCGGGCGGCCGACAAATGGCTGCGCGGCCGCGGCGCAGACCATGTCCTGTTCAAGATTTGCTCGACCTTCGATTCCACCGATGCCGGCAATATCGGTCCGGTAATGGATGCGTTGCGCGCCGATTCAGGCGACACCATCGTTCTGGTGACGCCCGCTTTTCCCGAGACTGGGCGTACCGTCTATCAAGGCAATCTGTTCGTCGGTTCCGTGCCGCTGAACGAAAGTCCGCTCAAGGATCATCCGCTCAACCCGATGCACGATTCAAACCTGGTGCGGGTGCTGGCGCGCCAGAGCAAGACCGAGGTCGGGCTTGTCGGCCTTGCCACGGTCGTTCGCGGACCGGAGGCGGTGCGGGCGCGCTTGGCCGATCTGTCGGACAAGGGCGTTGGCGCGGCCATCGTCGATGCGGTGTTCGACCGCGATCTGGAGACGATTGGTGAGGTTGCACTCGACCAACGCTTGTCGGTTGGCGCCTCCGGCATCGGGCTTGGCCTGGCGCGTGCTTTGGTAGCGGCGGGTAAAGCCAAAGCGGGCGCCTCGAGCGCCTTGTCCGAGTCGCCGGTGGGCGGACCGGCGGCCTGCCTTGCCGGCAGCTGCTCGCAGGCCACGCTGCAACAAATTGCCAATGCCGAAACCGACATGGCGGTCCTTCACCTCGATCCCGAGCAGATTGTTGCAGGCAAGGGCGAAGTCCGGCGCGCGCTCGGTTGGGCCGCGCAGAGAATCACGGAGGGGCCGATCCTCATCGCCTCCAGTTCGACGCCGGACCAAGTCGCAGCCCTGCAATCCCGTCATGGCCGCGATGCAGCCGGACATGCCATCGAGCAGGCCATGGCCGATGTCGCCGAAGGTCTGGTGCAATCGGGCGTGAGGCGTCTTGTGATTGCTGGTGGTGAAACTTCAGGCGCCGTAGTCGATCGTTTAGGCATTCCGGGTTTTCTTGTCGGCGCGGAAATTGCGGCCGGCGTGCCTGTGCTGCGGGCGGTCGGCGCGAAGGAAGGCGAAATGGTTCTTGCCCTCAAATCGGGCAATTTCGGCGGCCCCCGTTTTTTTTCCGACGCACTTGATCTGATGCGTTAACGGAAAACTTGCACTCTGACGCCGGCAGGTTTTGCAGGAAATCTTAACGTTCTCGCGGAAGTGAAGGGATTTGAGGGGGCTGACGTTAGCCATTTGGCGGTATTTCAGGTAAATGCCGCACTGCATCATGCTCATCGTATATTGCTCGACCCAGGAATGCCTGTGCCATGACTGAACTGGTCCGTATTGCCCTCAACCGGCCGTACACATTCGTCGTGCTTGCGCTGCTCCTGCTGATCATCGGGCCGTTGTCCGCGATGCGCACGCCGGTCGATATCTTTCCGGATATCCGCATTCCGGTGATCGGGGTCATCTGGCAGTATACCGGGCTACCGCCGGATCAGATGTCCGGGCGCATCGTAACCCCTTACGAGCGATCGCTGACGACAACCGTCAACGATATCGAGCACATCACAGCGAACTCCTATAACGGCGTCGGCATCGTCAAGATCTTCTTCCAGCCGAACGCGGACATCCGCACCGCCAACGCGCAGGTCACCGCGGTCTCGCAGACCATCATCAAGCAGATGCCGCCGGGCGCAACGCCGCCGCTCATCCTCAACTACAGCGCTTCGACGGTTCCGATCATCCAGCTTGCGCTGTCCGGCGAAGGCCTTACCGAGCAAAACCTCGCCGACATCGCCATCAATCAGCTGCGCACGCCCCTGGTCACGGTGCCCGGCGCGGCGATTCCTTATCCTTACGGAGGCAAGCAGCGACAGATCCAGATCGACGTCAATGCGACGGCGCTGCAGTCGCTTGGTCTATCCGGCCAGGACGTCGCCAATGCGCTCGCAGCGCAGAACCTGATTCAGCCGGCCGGCACATCGAAGATCGGCGGCTTTGAATACGTCATTCAGCTCAACAACTCTCCGCTGAAAATCGAGGAGCTCGGCGATCTGCCGATCAAGGCCGTCAATGGCGCCATGGTTTACGTGCGGGATGTCGCCACCGTGCGCGACGGCAACCCGCCGCAGACCAACATCGTGCATGTCAACGGCAACCGCTCCGTGCTGATGATGGTTTTGAAGTCGGGTTACATTTCGACGCTCGAAATCATTGATGGCATCAAGAACAAGGTCGTCGCATTCAAGGACTCGCTTCCGGATACGCTCAAGGTCGGCTTCGTCGGCGACCAGGGAGTGTTCGTCGCCGGCGCTATCGCAGGTGTGGTGCGCGAAGGCGTCATCGCGGCATTGCTCACCAGCATCATGATTCTGCTGTTTCTGGGAAGCTGGCGTTCAACCATCATCATTGCGACGTCGATTCCGCTCGCCGTGTTCGGCTCGATCGTGATGCTGTCGGCGATCGGCGAAACCCTCAACATCATGACGCTCGGCGGTCTTGCGCTCGCGGTCGGTATCCTGGTCGACGAAGCCACGGTGACGATCGAGAACATCAATTGGCATCTGGAGCATGGCAAGGACGTCCGCACCGCGATCATGGACGGCGCTCATCAGATCGTGGTGCCGGCCTTCGTCTCGCTGCTCTGCATCTGCATCGTGTTCGTGCCGATGTTCTTCCTGCAGGGCATTCCGCGCTTCCTGTTCGTCCCGATGGCGGAAGCCGTGATCTTCGCGATGATCTGGTCGTTCATCCTGTCGCGGACGCTCGTTCCAACTATGGCGATGTATCTGTTGCAGCCGCATCGACATCATGCCGATGGTGAAGAGCCCGTGCGCTCGCGCAATCCCCTGGTGCGCTTGCAGCGCGGTTTCGAGGCCGGCTTCGAGCGATTTCGCGCCGGCTATCGCGAGTTGCTGACCGTGGCGCTGAAGCACCGGCCGACCTTCGTGATCGGCTTCCTTGGGCTTGTCGGCGCCTCCTTCCTGCTCGTTCCCTATCTCGGGCAGAATTTCTTTCCCTCCGTCGATGCCGGCCAGATCCTGATGCATGTGCGCACGCAGGTGGGCACGCGGCTGGAGGAGAGCGCCAATCAATTCGCCGACGTGCAGAAGGCGATCCGCAAGATCATCCCGCCGGATCAGATCGAGACCATGGCCGACAACATCGGCATGCCCATTAGCGGCATCAACATGACCTACAACAATACCGGTGTGATCGGCCCGCAGGACGGCGATATCCAGATCAAGCTGAAGGAGGATCATCCTCCGACTGAAATCTTCGTGAAAGCTCTGCGCGAGCAGCTTCCGCGCCAGTTTCCCGGAATGACGTTTGCTTTCCTGCCAGCCGATATTGTCAACCAGATTCTCAATTTCGGCGCGCCGGCGCCGATCGACCTGCAGGTCCGGGGCGGCAATCTGAACGCCAATTTCGCCTACGCCAACAAGCTGATGGCCCGTATCCGCCGGATTCCCGGCATTGCGGATGCGCGCATCCAGCAGTCGCCGAGCAATCCCACCTTCAACATCGACGTGGATCGCACCCGCGCGCAATATGTCGGTTTGTCCGAGCGCGACGTCGTCAACAGCCTCACCGTCAATCTCTCGGGCAGCGGGCAGGTGGCGCCGACCTATTTCCTCAATCCCGATAACGGCGTGTCCTATTCGATCGTGATGCAGACCCCGCAATACCAGATCGACTCGCTGAGCGCGCTGGAGACGTTGCCGATCACGGCGGGCGGCCCCACCGCGCCGATTCTCGGCGGCATCGCCAACATCACCCGCTCGGTTTCGAGCGCGGTCGTCTCACAATACGACATCCAGCCGATGGTGCAGATCTTCGCCACGCCGCAGGGGCGTGACCTCGGTGGCGTTGCGGCCGATGTCCGGAGAGCGATCGCGGATACGGCGAAGGACGTGCCGAAGGGCTCCTCGGTTGCTCTCGTCGGCCAGGTGCAGACCATGAACAACTCGTTCGCCGGACTGCTGTTCGGGCTCGCCGCGGCCATCATCCTCGTCTATTTCCTGATCGTGGTAAATTTCCAATCCTGGTCCGACCCGTTCGTGATCATTACGGCGCTGCCGGCGGCACTGGCCGGGATCGTCTGGATGCTGTTTTCGACCAACACCACGATGTCGGTTCCGGCGCTGACCGGCGCCATCATGTGCATGGGCGTCGCGACCGCCAACAGCGTGCTGGTGATCAGCTTTGCCCGCGAGCGCTATGAGGAAACCGGCGATCCGATTCTGGCCGCCGTCGAGGCCGGTTTCGTGCGCTTGCGCCCCGTCCTGATGACGGCGCTCGCCATGGTGATCGGCATGCTGCCGATGGCGCTGGGGCTCGGGGAGGGCGGCGAAGCCAATGCGCCGCTCGGGCGGGCAGTGATCGGCGGCCTGACCTTCGCAACCATTGCCACGCTGATGTTCGTTCCGGTGGTTTTCAGCTTGGTGCACAGGAAACAGGACCCCAAAGGGGCCGTCGTAACGGAGAGCCAGAATGCCCACTGAACCTCGCTCGCCGGTCTCGCGCCGGAAGTTGGGCATGTTTGGCGGAATAGCCGTCATCGCCGCGCTGATGCTGGTGATCAGCGGCATCCGCGCGCGCGAGGATTCGAGCGCGAAGTTGCGCGAATGGACCGACAGCCAGGCGATTCCGCCGGTGGCGGTGATATTCGCCGAGGCCGGCGCGCTGACGGCAACGATCGATCTGCCGGGCCGGCTGGAGGCCTATTATCGCGCGCCGATCTTTGCGCGCGTCAACGGCTACCTGAGGAGCTGGAGCGCCGACATCGGCGCGCGGGTCAAGGCCGGCGAAGTCATCGCCGAAATCGATGCGCCCGATCTCGATCAACAACTGCTGCAGGCCCGTGCCGACCTGACCAATCAGCAGGCGAGCGCGAAGCTGTCCGAGGTCACGCTAGCGCGCCGCAAGACGCTGATCGCCTCGAATTTCGTCTCGATGCAGGAGATCGACGAGCGCACCGCCGATCTCTCCAACAAGATCGCCGCGGTCAACTCCAGCCAGGCCAATGTCGAGCGGCTCGAAGCGCTCGCCGGCTACAAGAAGATCACCGTGCCGTTCGACGGCATCGTCACCGCACGCGCGACCGACGTCGGCGCTCTGATCAATGCCGGCGGCGGCAGCGGTCCACCGATGTTCGTGATATCCGACATCAGGAAGCTGCGCGTCTATGTCAATGTACCGCAGACTTACGTGCCTTCGGTGCGGATCGGTGCGAAGTCGGTGATCTCCGTGCCCGAATATCCGGCACGGACGTTTGACGCTACCGTCGAAGCGTCCGCACAAGCCGTCGATGTCAGTTCCGGCACGACGCAGATGCAGCTTGGGCTCGAAAATGCCGCCGGTGAATTGATGCCGGGCGGCTTTGCCACGGTGCGGCTGACGTTGCAGCGGGATGGTGGTCCGCTGCACATCCCCTCGAGCGCGCTGGTCTTCAACCAGAACGGCCTGCGGGTTGCGACGGTGGGAGCGGACGATCGCGTCCTGTTCAAGGCGGTGACGATCGCGCGCGATCTCGGGCGCGACATCGAGCTCGCGTCAGGGATTACGCTGGACGACCGCATCATCAACGCGCCGCCGGACGGAATCGTCGACGGCGATCAGGTCCGCATTGTCAGCACCAAGCGTCGCCCGGCCACGGTTTCGGCCAAGCAGGGCGACAAGGGGTAGGGGTGCTAGCCGCGCTCGATTCACCTCTCCCACGCTGGGGAGAGGCCGGATCGCGAAGCGATCCGGGTGAGGGCGGTTGCCTGCACGATAGACCGTAAGCCCTCACCCAGCCCTCTCCCGGAGGGAGAGGGAGCGCACCTTTGTCGAGGCTATAGTTGACTTGGTCCCATCAGGTTCTAATCGACTCGCCACTCCAGAATGCCGTCTTGAGCCATTGCGATCTCGCCCGATGACCCAACCGGCGTCCGGTCGAGGTTCAATAAATGCGCGAGTGTGCTGCGGTCACCGGCCGGCACGCGCGCCAGCGCCCGCCGGTTCTCCGGCGTGCGCAGCATGACACGCCGTGCCCGACCTCGTTGTTGCGGCCATAGAGCACGGTAAAACTTTCGACTTTTCCCTTGCCGCTGGCCTCGGTCACGAATTCCGGCACCCCGCCGCGACGGCGCTCCGCCTCGGCTTGCACGCTCGTTTCCTGCGCGAGCGGTTCTTCCGGCGGCGTTCGCGACAGCACCAGCGCATGATGCTTGGTGACAAAACCGCCCTGGCCGTAGAGGAGACCGAGTGTGGCGCCGGCGCGAAGTTTCCGCGCCATCGCGCAGGCCGCATGCGTCATATAAGTGTTGAGCGGCGCGCCGAAGAAAGTCAGCCCGCCGGTCACGGTCGGCTGCACGTCGGCTCCCAATCCCAGCGTTCGCCGCGCCATTTTCGGCACGCAGGGAAAGCAGCTGTAGAGCTCGATCGCATCAAAAGCTCGGCCATCGCCGCCAGCGAGCTCCTTTGCCGCCTCAAGCACGGCGTTTTGTGCGTGGCTCTCGACGAACTGGTCGCGTTCAAGATAATCACGCGGCTCTTCCGCCGAAGCGCCGCCCCGGATATGGACGAGATGGTCGTCCCGCAAGCCCACCTCGCGCGCTTTCGCAAGGCTCGTCATCAGCACCGCGCCGCCCATGTTGACCATCGGGTTGGCGACCATGAGCTTGGTGTAAGGCCACGCGATCAGCCGGTTGTCTGACGTCGGCGTCGTGATTTCGTGCGGAGTGAAATTCCGCTTCAGCCACGAATTGGGATTCTGCGAGGCGACCAGGGAATAGGCCGACCACAGTGCGCCCGATTCCCCCATCGCCTCGCGCGGCGTCTGGCCCCAATGCGCCGAGGTGGCCGCTTCGTAAAACGGATAGACGCTCACCGGGCGAAACACGCCGAGTTTCACGGCCAGCGGCTTCTCGAACGCGGCATTGCGCTTGGGCTCCTCGACATCGTGGGCGAACGGCGTCCACGGCAAGGTGAGGCCGGCGCGTTCGGCCTTGGTCGCACTGCTCTGCGCTTCGGCGCCGCAGACCGCCGCGACGCTGCATTCGCCGCGCGCGATGCGCTTTGCTGCTTCATGAAGGTAGCGGACCGGACTTTCGCCGCCCACGGGGCCGTAATAATTGTGCTTCGGCTTGATGGAAAGACGCGCGGCGAGCTGCTTTTCCGGATCGCGGTAACGCCAGCTCAGGAAACTGACGATGTCGAGCGACTGGATCTCGCCGAGCAGCGTAGCGCCGCTGTCGGCTTCCGCGCGCCGCAGGGCTTCGACCAGGAGCGCGAGTGGTTCGAGGCCTTGCGCAATTTCCTTCGGGCGATCGACGATTTCACCGACGCCGACGATGACGGGAATGCGCTCGGCAGGGAGGATTGGCCATTGGACATTTTTCTTGGTCGTCTCCAAATGTTAAACCGGATGTCATTGCGAGCGGAGCGAAGCAATCCAGACCTTTAGCGTCGAAACATGGATTGCTTCGTCGCTGTCGCTCCTCGCAATGACGAATTTGGCTTGTTAATCCGAAACCAGCGCGTTCATCCGCTCCACGGCTTCCGCGAAATCTTGCTTGAATTCCTGCACCACCGTGCCGGCCGACTTGACGCTGTCGATCAGGCCAACGCCCTGTCCGACGAAATAGCTGACGAGTTCGCGCGCCTTCGTGTTGCCCGCAAGAGCGGACCGATCGATCGAATCGAATGCATCGCGGCTGATGATGCTTTGCAGCGGCATCGGCAGCGCGCCGGGGCTTGCCGGATCGCGGTCCCATGCATCGGTCCACACCGAGCGCAACTGCCGCGCCGGCTTGCCGGTGCGGCTCTTGGAGCGCACCGCCTCGCGCGAGGACGCAGCGATCATCTTTTCGCGGAAGATTTCGCTGGTCTCAGATTCAACCGTCGCAAGCCACACCGAACCGGTCCACACCCCGGCGGCGCCCATCGCCATGCACGCCGCCATTTGCCGCCCGGTCATGATGCCGCCCGCGGCCAGCACCGGCACGTCGCGGATCTCCCTGATCGCCTTGATCACCTCGGGCACCAGCACCATGGTCGAGACTTCGCCGCAATGGCCGCCGGCTTCGGTTCCCTGCACCACCAGTATGTCGACGCCGGCGGCGACCTGGCGCAACGCATGCTCTTTGGCGCCGACCAGCGCCGCGACGGGAACGTCGTGCTTTCTTCCCATCTCGATCATCGCTTTCGGTGGTACGCCGAGCGCGTTCGCAATCAGGCGGATCGGGTGACGGAACGAGGCTTCGAGAACTTCTAGCGCCAGACCGGCGTCAAATGGCTGCGGCTGGTTGTCGGGAACGCGCGTTGTCGTGAGTTCAATGCCATGCTTATTGAGAAGATTGCGGGTGAAAGCGCGGTGTTGGGCTGAAATCCGCGTCTCGAGGCCGTTCCAGGTGACATTCTTCTCGCCTGAGGTTGAAATGTTTTCCGGGATCAGCACGTCGAGCCCGTAAGGCTTGCCGTCGACATGATCGTCGATCCATTTCAGCTCCTGCTCGATGGTCTCAGGGGTATGGGTGGTGGCCCCCAACACCCCGAAACCGCCGGCGCGGCTCACGGCTGCGACCACGTCGCGGCAGTGGCTGAAGGCAAACAGCGGAAATTCGACGCCCAGCATGTCGCAAACCGGCGATTTCATCGTGTTTCCATTCCCTATGTCAGCCGCCGATCGCGGCTCGTTCGAATTTTCCTAACGAACGCTAGCGCATCGGCAATAGTGATGCCAAGCCACATCGTTTTGTCTCTTGCGCTTTGGTGCGGGAGAGGGAATGCTGGTGCGGAGCAAAACGAAGAAACTTGAGGGAGCGCGACCAGCATGTCGGCCTTGCCAACCATGTCAGGCAGCGATCACCTTGCCGGCGACACTACCTGCGACGTCGTCGTGGTCGGCGCGGGATTTGCCGGAATGTATTTGCTCCACCGGCTGCGTGGGCTTGGACTTAGGGTGCGCGTCTACGAGCAGGGCGGGGATGTCGGCGGCACCTGGTACTGGAACCGCTATCCCGGCGCGCGTTGCGACGTCGAGAGCATGCAGTACTCCTATTCCTTTTCCGACGAATTGCAGCAGGAATGGGACTGGAGCGAACGCTACGCGCCGCAGGCCGAAATTCTCAAATATGCCCGGCACGTCGCCGAGCGCTTCGATTTACGGCGCGATATTCAATTCAATACCAGCGTCGATCGCGTTGTGTTCGACGAGAGCGCGGGCGAATGGCAGGTCTCGACATCCGACGGCAAAACCGTCAGCGCAAGGTTCGTGGTGCTCGCCACCGGCTGCCTGTCGAATGCGCGCCTGCCCGATATCAAGGGCCTTTCGGATTTTGCCGGCAAGGTCTATCACACCGGCCATTGGCCGCATGAGGCGGTTAATTTCACGGACCAGCGCGTCGCCGTCGTCGGCACCGGTTCTTCGGCTATCCAGTCGATACCGGAGATCGCCAGGCAGGCGCGACACCTCTACGTGTTCCAGCGCACGCCGAATTTCTCGATTCCCGCCCACAACGCCGCGCTGACGGCGGAAGAGCGCGAGGCGTTTCGTAGAATTTATCCCGAAGTGAGGCGCTTTGCGCGCGAGGAGGCGCGCAATGGCCTCTATGCCGAGATGCCCGACCGTGGCGCGCTCGACGATGGGGACAATGCGCGGCGCGCCAGATATGAGCAGCGCTGGGTCAATGGCGGCCTGACGTTCATGCTCGCCTATAACAACCTGATTCTCGATCAGGCCGCCAACGATACGGCTGCGGATTTTGTCCGCGCCAAGATCGCGGAAATCGTCAAGGACCCGCAGACCGCAAAACTCCTGCAGCCGGTCAATCACCCGATCGGCTCCAAGCGCATCTGTGTGGACACCGATTATTACGCAACCTTCAATCGCCCCAACGTGACGCTGGTCGATATTCGCGACAGCGGCATCGAGGAGATCCTGCCGAATGCCGTGCGCGTGGGGGCCAAGGATTACGAGGTCGATGCGCTGGTGCTGGCGACCGGGTTCGATGCGATGACCGGTTCGGTGGCGAGGATCGACATTCGCGGCCGTGGCGGGCAGACGCTGAAGCAGAAATGGGCCGAGGGACCCAAAACCTATCTCGGGTTGATGTGTGCGGGCTTCCCCAATCTCTTCATCATCACGGGGCCGGGCAGCCCTTCGGTGCTCTCCAACATGATCGTCTCGATCGAGCAGCACGTCGACTGGATCGCCGACTGCATGGTCTGGATGCGCCAGCGCGGCCTCGACCTTGTGGAGGCGACGAAGGCTGCCGAAGAGGGTTGGGTCGCCCACGTCAATCAAGTCGCGCACATGACGCTCTATCCGCAGGCCAATTCCTGGTACATGGGCGCCAATATTCCGGGCAAGCCGCGGATCTTCATGCCCTATATCGGCGGCGTCGGCGTCTATCGCCGGATCTGCGACGACGTCGCCGCCAAGGGATATGAGGGATTTGCGATGACAACGGCAGAACGCCCGCAGAGGATGGCGGCGTCGTCATAAGCGTCGTCATTGCGAGCCAACGGGTCGCGCAAATGCGCGCCCGATGACAGGCTCCGCGAAGCAATCCAAAACATCTGAGCGACCGGGCACGACAGCAACCCGGCGTCATGGGTCAAAGATCGCTTTAATCTTCGGTTCCGAGTCGAGTCACCATCGCATCGACATCGAATCACGGGTATCCCGCCAAGCTTAATGCCCTCCCAACGGCCTCGGCACCGGCGCTATTGGGGCAAAGCGTACATCAGGAAGCTGAGAATCCCCGCTTAGTCGGTCAAAATGACCCCGAGCCGACATAGACGGGATTGGAATCCCGCGGCGCAGCAGTTTCCTCTCATCGGGGTGTGCTATAGTTTCGGTCGAAAACGCACGGAAGGCTGCCCAGGGGGTGGTGCCGTGACCAATCGTCTTCTTCATAAGCGACGGGACTTCATCACGCTGCTCGGCGGCGCGGCGGCGACGTGGCCGCTCGCGGCCCGCGCGCAGCAGGGCGAGCGGCTGCGGCGCATCGGCGTGCTGATGAACATCACCGCCGACGATCCGGAGGCACAGTCCCGCATGACGGCGTTCGTGCAGGAGCTGGCGCAGCTGGGCTGGATTGCCGACCGCAACGTACGGATCGATTATCGTTGGGCAGCGGGCGACCCCGGTCGCTTTCACCGATATGCCGAGGAGCTTCTAGCGCTCGCGCCGGACGTCATTTTGGCCTCGGCCACCCCAAGCGTCCAGGCACTGCAGCAGGCGACCCGCACGGTGCCCATCGTGTTCGCGAACGTCGGCGACCCGGTCGGCATGGGCTTGGTCGAGAGCCTGGCGCGCCCGGGCGGGAACATCACCGGTTTTACCCCTAACGAATTCGGCTTCGGCGCGAAATGGCTGGGGCTGCTCAAAGAGATCGCGCCTCGCGTGACGCGGGTGGCGGTGGTTCGGGATCTTACCATAGGGCCCGCCCAGCTGAGCGCGATCCAGGCCGTGGCGCCGTCATTCGGCGTGGAGTTGAGCGTGGTTGGCGCGCGCGACGCCGACGAGATTGAGCGCACCGTCGCCGCATTCGCTCGCGCCGCGAATGCAGGCCTGATCGTAACGGCCAGCACATGGGCGATGATTCATCGCGATTTGATCACTATGCTCGCGGCTCGGCACCGATTGCCGGCGATCTATCCTTTCCGCTACTTCGTCACCGCCGGCGGCCTGATGTCCTACGGGGCCAATACGATCGACATGCACCGGCGCGCGGCCGGTTATGTTGACCGCATCCTCAAGGGCGAGAAACCTGCCGACCTGCCGGTGCAGGCGCCCACGAAATACGAGTTGATGATCAACCTCAAGACGGCCAAGGCGCTTGGCCTCGAGGTGCCGGACACACTCCTCGCCCGCGCGGACGAGGTGATCGAGTAGCTTGGTATTCCTGGCTGGATCGGATCAAGGCCGTCATCTATCGTCGCTGAAGTCGGCTTCCCGCTTGGCCAGAGGGTTGACCGCCGCCGGCGTCGGCATAGTTCAGTCGGATTTCATCACGCCAGTCTAGTTCAGTATGCCCAAGCAAGTAGGAATTGTGCCATGCCGAAACGCTCTTCCATAGGCAAGCGTCGGAGCAAAGCCTTACCCGCCTTGGGGTTTGCCGGCATGTCTCTCTCGATGGCAAGCGGTGCGTGCGCCTCAACCAGCGAAGCGTCGGCGAATACATCACTGCCCTCGCAGAAGCAGGAAATCTTACTTGGTGAGGAGGAAATCTCCGACGTCAGTTTGGCGACGTTCTATGTCTTCGACAAGGAAAATGCTGGAGCACCACCGCTCTACCAAAAACCAGGGCTGGCCGCCGGAGGCGGTGCCGGCTGTGGCTGTAGCTTCGGCTGCGCCTACTGGCCGCAACCTCCGCAGCCTCCGAAGGCAACGCAGCCGACACAGCATCGAAAGAAGAAGCCGCCGCACCGCACGAACTAAGGGGCGTCGGGCAATAGCCGCCTTAGCGGCGCAGGCGCGGACGGTGAAGGTTCTTAAGAAGCTAATGACAAAAAAGCCCGATCGCCGGGAAGAGCACGAAGGAACCCGTTAAAACCATTCGCGTGCGGGAATGCCGGGTGATCCAGCGGTCCTCGCGTGACTACACTCGTGTGTTTTTTCATTTCACACACGAGGCCAGTGTGGCGGATTTGACATTCGCGTCAGTATCGCCGCGAGCCTTCCATGCGAATGTCAAATCCAAAACCACACTGGAATCAATATTTGCAGGTGTCCCTTTGGTTCTGACATTCGTAGAAGTGCCGGCCGAGATAACATACGAATGTCAGAACCGGGACACCTGCGGGTGCGGCTGGCACCCGGCATTCCCCACGCGCTTGGAGTCCGCCGAAGCGCCCTTGCTCGTGGGCGGAAGCAATCCAGCTTCTTCCATGCAAACGCTGTCATCACCTCCCGGTGTTCCAGGTCTTGCGGCAAGCCGAGGGCCGGTCAACGGGTTGCTTGAAAATACCCGACGCAGGCGCGGCCAAGCTGTCCATTTACTTCGTCACGGCGCGCCTCATAATGACGTCAGAACATGACAGCCTGCAAGGCGGACCGGTTTACCCGGTTCCGTCACCAGACAGCCGGCAAAGGCCGCGTGCAGAGTCCGAAAACCAGGGAGAATTTCCATGCAATTTCTAAAGACCGTGCTCGTGATCGGAGCCACGACGGCCATACTGGCGGGGCCCGCACATGCACAGGGCAAGCCGGGCGAAATCAAGATCGGGATCACCACCTTCCTGTCGGGACCGGCCTCTGTCTTTGGCGTGCCCGGAAAAGCCGCAGCCGAGATGATTGCGGAGGACATCAACAAGAAGGGTGGGATTGGCGGCGTGCCGGTAAAACTGTCCTTCGTGGACGAAGGTGCAGGCGGCGAGGCGCTCGTTTCGAACTACCGTCGCCTGGTGCAGGACGAAAAGGTCGACGTGACCTTTGCCTCCATCTCCTCGGGCAGCTGCAACCAGCTCGTGCCGGTCGCCGAAGACCTCAAGGTGATGAACTTCATGTGGGATTGCGGTGCCGCTTCGATCCTCGAAGCGAAGAAGTACCGTTACAATTTCCGCACCCAGGCCAACGCTACGCCCGAGATGCTCGCGGTTCTCATCTATCTCCTCAAGACAACACCGGATTTCAAGACCATTGCCGTCGTCAATCAGGACTATGCCTGGGGCCGCGAGAGCTGGGAGATCTTTTCAACCGCGCTGAAGGTGATGAAACCCGACGTGCAGGTGGTGGCCGAACTCTTCCCCAAATTCGGCTCTCCCGATTACTCGACCGAGATTTCGCGCCTGATGGCGCTTCGTCCCGATGTGGTGCTGACCACGAGCTGGGGCGGCGATCTCGACACGCTGGTCCGGCAGGCCGGCCAGCGCGGTCTTTTGCAACAATCCGCTTTCGTCCTCGCCATCGGAGAATCATCGATCCAGCGGCTGGGCAAGGATCTGCCGGAAGGCCTGATCATCGGCGCGCGCGGCGATCACTGGTTCCTGCATCCGGAGAAGAAGAACGATCCGGCCTTCAAGGCCTTCAACGAGGCGTTCAAGGCAAAGACCGGCTCATGGCCGATTTATCCGGTCTATCACATGGCCCAGGCATTCGCGGCGCTGCAGACGGCCTACGACAAGGCCATCAAGGCCAACGGCGGCAACTGGCCGACGCATGAGCAGGTGGTGGACGCGGCTGCCGGCGACGAGTTCGCAACCGGCTTTGGCAGGCCGGTTACGCTGCGGCGAGATGACAACCAGGGTCTGGAAGCCCAACTTGTCGGCGTGACCAAGTCGATGCCCGGTTATGACTTCAAGGTGCTCGACGACATGATGGTTTTCGATCCCAGGACCATCACGACCCCGCCGGGCATGCGCTCGGTCGAGTGGCTCAAGACGCTCAAGCCCGAATTCGTCAAGATGGACGTGCCGACGTACAAGCAGTGATCTAAAGCGCGATGAAGTTAGGTTCGAGCTCTGGCCGCAACAAAAGTGTGCTCCCTCTCCCAAGGGGAGAGGGGTGGGGTGAGGGGGTAAGATCTCGCGTGAGACCATGGCCCCTCACCCGGATTGCTCTGCAATCCGACCTCTCCCCGGCGGGGAGAGGTGAACCGAACCAGTTGACGAAGCGATTCAACCAAACTTCATCCGGCACGAGTGCTGCCGATTTGAAGGTTCCACCGCACTAGCTATCACCGTCCTCCGGATTCCTTTCCGGGGGACGGACAAGGCTTCCCGATGAATTCGACCCTGGCCATTTTGGCCGTCCTCGACGGGATCAGCTACGCCGCGCTGGTGTTTTTGGTCTCGGTCGGGCTCAGCCTGATTTTTGGCGTGCTGCGGATCGTGAACGTGGCGCATGGCTCCTTCTACGCCTTCGGAGCTTATCTTGCCGCCACCTTCAGCTTTGCCGTCGCGCCGCTGTCGCCATGGCTCACCTATCCCGCGCTGCTGGCGGCAGCGATCGTGATCGGCGTTGTGTGCGGCGGGCTGATCGAGCGCTTCCTGCTGCGCCCGGTGTATGGGCGTGACGATGTGCTGCAGCTTCTGATCACATTTGCGGTTTTCATGATCATGGACAATCTGCAGCGCCTGATCTGGGGCGTTCAGCCGATCTTCGCGGCCGAGCCATTGAAGCTTCTTCCCAATATCTCCGTATTCGGCGTCACCTACACCTCCTACCAGGTCGTGCTGCTGCCGTGCGTGGCCGTGCTGACCCTGATCGGCTTGCGCTATTTTCTCCGTCACAGCCTCGCCGGCGCCGTGATCCTGGCCGTCACGGAAGATCGTGAAGCTGCAACGGCAATCGGAATCGACGCCAGGCGCGTTTACCTCGTCACGTTCATGATCGGGGCCAGCCTGGCCGCGCTTGGCGGGGCCCTTGCGTTGCCGACCACCTCGCTTGTGCCCGGCATGGGAACGGACATGATCGTGCTTTCTTTCGCCGTCGCCGCCACAGCCGGCCTCGGCCAGATCGAGGGCGCGGCCGTCACCGCGCTCATGATCGGGCTGGCACGCGCCTTCATCATCTACATCCAGCCCGAGTTCGAGGTTCTGGTGCCTTATCTGATCATGGTGCTGGTGCTGCTGGTGCGGCCGTACGGTCTGTTCGGCGCCACCCAGTTGAGGAAAATCTGATGGGGCGCCGTCCCAAGCCGATTACGCTAGCCGCCGTCCTGTTCTTCCTGGCGGCCGCCATTGCGCCGCTGTTTATACCGAGCTGGGCCACGTTGGTCGCGCTGATCCTTGCCAAGAGTATCGTGGTGCTCGGAATCATCCTGCTGTTGCAGGCCGGACAGGTGTCGTTCGGACACGCGATGTTCTTTGCGTGTGGCGCCTACGCCGCGGCGTTTTGGGGCAAGTATGTCGGTGGCGGCGACATCCTGCTCTATCTTCTGCTTGGTGCCGTATCGTCGACCGTCTTCGGACTGATCGTCGGCCTCTTCGTGGTGCGCTGCCGCGAAATCTTCTTCGGCATGCTCAACCTCGCTTTCTCGATGGTGTTGTGGTCGCTCCTGGAAAAGATGTTCTCCTACACCAACGGCGCCGACGGCATTCGCGTGGCGCGTCCGCACCTTCTGGGAATGGCCTTCACGCCGGAGACCTTCCAGTATGTCGTCCTTTACGTGAGCTTGTTGATCGCGATCGTGGCATTCCTCGGCGTTCAGCGCCACCTCGACAGTCCGCTCGGGCACATGTTGCGGGCCATCAAGTCGAACGAGACGCGGCTGGAATATCTGGGAACTTCGGCGCGCCGCGTGCTCCTTGTCGGCTATGTCTTCTCTGCCTTTCTCGGCGGTATCGGCGGCGCGCTGGTGGCGATCATCCAGCAGATCGCGACCCCTGAATTCGGCTTCTGGACCAAGTCGGGCGAGTTCGTATTCATCGCCATCCTCGGTGGCGGCGCGCATGCCTTCGGCGCCTTCGCAGGAGCTGCGATGTTCGAGGCCGTTCGCTTCTATGCGGCCGCTCATCTGGCGAACGCCTGGCAGCTCATTCTCGGCGTGGTGCTGATCGTCATCATTCTCTACGCGCCAGGCGGCCTGATCGGGTTGAGGCAGCGCGGCAAACGCGCGAAGCAAGGGGCGCAATGATGGCGAAGGTTCTGCTCTCGGCGAAGGGGATCGAAATTCGCTTCGGCGGGGTGATCGCCGCAGACGGAATCGATCTTGATGTTTATGAGGGCGAAAATCTCGCCATCATCGGCCCCAACGGCGCCGGCAAAACCACGTTTCTCAACGTCTCGACCGGCTACCTCAGGCCGCAGGCGGGCAGCGTGAGTTTTCTTGGCCGCGATATTACCGCGCAACTGCCACGCACCGTCACCAGGCTCGGCATCGCGCGCGCCTTTCAAATCCCGCAACTCTTTCTCGATCAGACCGTGATGGAGAACATGCTGATCGCGGCCGCTTCGCTGAACGGACACCCCTCGGGCTTCAGGGCTCTCTCCGGCCTGCCGCAGGTGTCGGAGATGACGCGGCTGCTCGATCTCGTGGGGGTCGGGCAATTTGCCGGCCGTAAAGCGCGCGAATTGCCCGAAGGACAGCGCAAGCTCGTCGATATCGCGCTTGCGCTTGCGCTCAAACCCAGACTTTTGCTCATGGACGAGCCGACCTCGGGTGTCGCCTCGTCCGAGAAATTCGGCATCATGGACATCCTTACCAGGGCGCTTGCGCGGGAGAAGGTGACCTCGGTTTTTGTCGAGCACGACATGGACGTGGTGGAGCGCTATGCCAATCGGGTCGCTGTCTGGAGCATGGGAAAAATCCAAAAGATCGGTACGCCTGTGCAAGTTCTGGCCGACCCGAAAGTCCGCGAGCACGTGATCGGAATATGATGGATGCTGAGCCTGGAAAACATCAACGTTACGATCGAAGGTACACCGGTTTTGCGCAATGTCAGCTTCTCCCTGAAGGCGGGTGAAAGCGCGGCGCTGATCGGACGCAACGGCGCCGGCAAAACGACGACGGTGCGCACCATCATGGGCTTCACCGAAGCAACCGGTGCGATGCGTTTGGGTGGGGAGGACCTTGGGCGCGTTCCTCCTCATCGCCGCCCCTCGCTCGGGATCGGCTATGCGCCGGAAGATCGCCGCCTGTTTTCCGCTTTCACGGTGGAGGAAAACATCCTTCTCCCCGGACGCGTTGCCAGGCTCGATCCGCGGGAAAGCCGGCGCAGGCTCGATCGCGCCTATTCCGTGCTGCCCGAGCTGAAGGAACTCGCCGGACGATCGGCGGGATCGGTTTCGGGAGGGCAGGGCAAGATGGTGGCCCTGGGCCGCGCTCTGATGCTCGGAACGAGGATTGTCATTCTCGACGAGCCGTTCCAGGGGCTCGCGCCTGTGCTGGCGCAGCGCTATGCCGAAGCACTCCAGCGGCTCCGGTCACAGGACAAGGAGACCACGCTTCTGATCACGGAATCCAACGCGAAACTTCTCGACACCTTCGCCGGTGTGACAATGACGATCGAGCGCGGCGAAATCGACAAACTTGCCCGGTAGCTGAAACGAGAGGGGACGATGTGCGCGCTCGATCACTCCACCCTGCGGAATTTCTGCGCGCGGCGGCCAAAGCCGACTTCGGCCGTATAGATGTTTCCCTTCGAATCGATGGCGATGTTGTGCACCCATTTGAACTGGCCCACCTGACGGCCGTGGCGTCCCCATTGCGTGAGCACCTTGCCGTCCCCGCGGTTGATCGTGATGATCTGACCGTTCGCGCCGTCGGCAATGAAGATGTATTTTTGCGCCGGATCCTCCGAAAGCACGAGATCCCAGACCGAACCGTTCTGCATCGTCTCCGGCTCGATCCGGAACTCCTTCACGAAGTTGCCGTCTTTCCGAAAAACCTGGATGCGGTCGTTGGCGCGATCACAGACGTAGACGAGGCCGTCATTGGATATGCGGACGCAATGCACCGGGTTGGAGAACTGTTCCGAAGGCGGCGCGTCGGGCCGGTAGGCGGCCATCTTTTCATCGCTCGGTTTATGCCCGTAGGCGCCCCAAAGACGCTTGAAGGCACCGGATTGGGCGTCGAACACGATGACCCGGCGGTTCTTGTAGCCGTCGGCCACGTAGAGTTCGTTCGCCGGCTCGTCGAGCATCACATGCGCTGGCCGACCAAGCTTGTCCTGACTGTTGGAATCGCCGGTCGCATTGGCTTTGCCGATCTGCTGCAGGAATTTGCCGTCGCCGGTAAACTTGAGAATCTGGTGATCGGAATTGTCGTTGCCGGCAAGCCAGACATTGCCCTGGCTGTCGACGTGAATGCCGTGCTCCGACTTTGGCCAGTCATAACCCTCTCCGGGGCCGCCCCAATATCGCAGCAAATTGCCGTCGGAATCGAATTCCAGAACCGGCGGTGCCGCAGTACAGCACTTGGTCTCGGGCGGATTTTTGGTCGCGCCCTTTTCGTCGTCGGCGAGCGTTGCGGGCCGATGGACGATCCAGATGTGATCGTTGCGGTCGGCCGCGATGCCGGAGACCTGGCCCAGGATCCAATTGCCCGGCAACGGCTTCGGCCAGAACGGTTCAGGCTGGAATTTCGGGACCCCGGGTGCAATTGCCGGTTGTCCCATCGGCGGAGGGGGTTGCTGGGCAGCCGCAGGGCCGGCGAGACCTGCAACGACAAGCGCAAGCCGCAGCACCTTCAATGACCCGATCATTGGCTTCCTCCACGCGAACGTCTTTTTCTTTAGGAGCGATCGTACACCGGAAAGGCGTGTGGTCAAAAATGGAGGGAACAACACGTCGAATCGCGAAAGATAGTGGAGAAGTCCAGCGCCGTTGATCTGTAACTTGTCCCCAACTCGTTGCGCGGGCTAGCTCAGCATGGGGTGCTTTGGCGCGAGCTTTCAAGAGCTTGTTCCTGGCATGGAACTGGCATGGAAGCTCTTGATCGCGATCGGGGGACTTGGAGAATGTTGTTGTCACGTTGGGTGTGGGCCGCAGCCATTTGCGCAAGCATGGTTTCGCAGGCGGAAGCGAGCGGGCGCTCCGGCGTGATTCGCCGCGCGTCCTGTGCGGTCGTTCGATATTATGTCGCCAAATACTCGGCTTCCGCCGCCGAGATGTGGGCACGCGGCCATGGGGCGAGCGATGCCGAGATCGAGGCGGCGCGACGTTGCCTTAAGTCGCCCGGCACCGAAACTGCGCAGGCCGCCCGCTGGTACATGCAGTAACGGTCATGGCGCGAAGTCCCCCTGACCAGGCCTTGTGATCTGCAGGGCTTGGTGATTTGCAAGGCTTGCCTCGGGCTCTGCTTGCGACATGCACTGGCGGCTGGGGGCCGGACGCGTCCATGACGCCCCGATATTTACCGTTCCTCACCCGGCGCGCGCCCTGTGATAGGATGCCGTATGTCTTAGCCCCGCGCCCCGGCACACAATTCGCGAGGAACCAATGCAATTCACCACGCCACGCTCGATTTCGACGCAGCGGTCGCCATTCTCAGGCTCGACCACCAGGAGGTCATGAATGCGGTCTCCCTCGACATGCTGGCAGGCCTCGTCGAGGCGCTTGAGGCGGTCGAGGATAAAAAGGCGGAGGTGCGTTGCCTGGTGATGACCGGCGCCGGGCGGGCGTTTTGCACCGGCGCCAATTTGCAGGGCCGCAACGTCCAGAAGCCGGGCAAGAGCGGCGCGGGTGCGGCGCTTGAGACCGCGTTTCATCCGTTCCTGCGGCGCTTGCGCAACCTGCATTGCCCGCTTGTGACCTCGGTCAATGGGCCGGCGGCAGGTGCCGGCATGAGCTTTGCGTTGATGGGCGACATGATCCTTTGCGCGCGCTCGGCATATTTTCTCCAGGCCTTCCGCCGCATCGGCCTCGTGCCGGATTGCGGCTCGACCTGGCTGCTGCCGCGGCTGATCGGACGGGCGCGTGCGATCGAACTCTCGCTGATGGGCGAACGGTTGCCCGCGGAGAAGGCGCTGGAGTGGGGGCTGGTCAACCGGGTTTATGATGACGCGGTTCTTTGGCAAGAGACCATCAAGCTTGCCCGTGAACTCGCAAATGGTCCGACGCTGGCTGGCGCTGATCCGGAAGCTTTACTGGGAGAGCCCGGACAATTCGTTCGAAGACCAGCTCAACCTTGAATTCGAATCACAACGCGGTGCGGGCGCGACGGAAGATTTCCGGGAAGGCGTCACCGCGTTCTTCGAAAAGCGCCGGCAAAGTTCAGCGGGAAATGAGGTCAAGCCCGAGGGCCAAAACGCCCTCATTTCACCTGACGATCCTTGCCAGCCCAATGGGGATCGCGCAGATTTCGGCGGAGGATCTTGCCGGAAGCATTGCGCGGCAGGGCTTCAATGAAGTCGACCGATTTCGGGGTCTTGAAACCGGCGATGCGCTCGCGGGTGAAATTGATGATCTCCGAAGCCGTTGCCTGCTGGCCCTTCCTCAATACCACGATCGCCTTGACCGCTTCGCCCCATGTGTCGTCTGGCACGCCGATCGCGCTTTCGACCTCGGCCGGGTAGATGTTCTCGCCGCCCGAGATGATCATGTCCTTGATGCGATCGTGGATGTAGACATAGCCATCCTTGTCCATGTAGCCGGCATCTCCGGTGCGCAGCCAGCCGTCGCGGTCAATTGTCCTCGCGGTAGCTTCAGGTTGGTTCCAGTAACCCACCATGTTGGAGCCGGAATATGTTGCGATCTCGCCAACCTCTCCCGGCGGCAATCGTTTGCCGTCAGGATCGAGGATCGCAAGCTCGACACCCAGCAGTGCCTTGCCCGCCGAGCGCATCCGATCCGACCCCTCGACATGGTCTTCAGGCGGCAGCGCCACGATGGCGCCGGTGGTTTCCGTCAAGCCATAGAGCTGCACAAAGCCGCAGCCGAACACCTCGATGCATTCTTTCAGGAGTGCGGCGGGAATAGGCGAGGCGCCATAGAGCATGTATTTCAGGCGCGAGAAGTCGACCTGCCGCGCTCGCGGTTGCCGCACCACGAACTGCATCGCGGCCGGCACCATGAACAATTTCGTGATCCTGGAGTGCTCGATGAAGTCGAGCACCTTGGTGGGATCGAATTCCCGCGCGACCACGCCTTTGGCGCCGGAATAGAGGCCTAGCAATGCCCAACCAGTGCCGCCGATATGGAAGACCGGCATCGCCACTAGCGAGACGTCTTCCGCGGTCCACCTGTTTCCATTCCGGCTTTTCGCCCTCGCCGGTCTCCATGAGGTTGATAAGGTTGGCGCGACAGCATCGCGCCTTTCGGCCTGCCGGTCGTGCCGGAGGTGTAGAGCTGGATCGCGATGTCCTGCCGCCTGATCTCGGCCTTCGGGTCGTCGGCGCTTTGCGCGTCGCGCCAGGCGGCATAGTCCTGCCATTCCGGCGCGCCGCCTTCGGTGGCCATGACCGTGCGCAGTTCCGGCAGTTGCGGTCGGATCGCGCGCGCCTGCGCCACGCATTCCGGCCCGACGAACAGCACGGGCGCCTTGCAATCGGCAACGATGAAGGCGATTTCGGGCGCGGCAAGCCGCCAGTTCACGGGCGTCATCACCACATTGGCTTTCATCGCGCCCAGCAGCAATTCGAAATAGACGTCGCTGTTCTTGCCGAGATAGGCGATGCGTTCCTGTGGCTTGACGCCAAGCGCCTTCAATCCGTTGGCGACGCGATTGGTCAATTTGTCGAATTCGGCGAAGGTGGTCTGCCGTCCCTCGAATTCAAGGACGATTTCAGCGCCGCGCGACTTCGCAAGCGTGCGCACCATTTCGGCAAGGTTTGCCGGTGCCGACGAAACGGACATGTCCTCCTCCCGATGTCTTGCTCTTGTTTGGCGCAATATTGGCGTCGTTGCGCGGCAAAGACAATATGGAGAGATGCCAGGGATCCGATCATTCGCATCCCTTCCCGGCAGGCACTTTTGCGAATGTTGGAATCAAAGGACCACGGGTGTCCTGAATCCGAAGTTCGCACACGCGAGCGGCCCCAATCTTGCGAACTTCGGATTAAACAGGACACCAGAAACCATGAATCCAGTGTGGTGGTTCAGAAGTTCTCTTGACGAACTCGCGGCAGAACCGAAGAGAACTTCTGAACCCCACACTGGAAAATATAGGTTTCTGGTGGAGTTAGGGATTTGACATTCGCCAACGAACCCGTGGCCAGGTCGGGTGCGAATGTCAAATCCACTGTGCTAGCTTCTTGCGGCGCGATCCTTTTCATTCTGCGCCTGGATCTGCTCGCGGGCCTGCTTCCAATCGGCATCCGACCATTCGCGCAATTGATAGAAGTTGCCGCCCATCGCCAGCGCCTGGCCGCCGTCCATCGCGATGGTCTCGCCGTTGATCCAGTCGCAGCCGCCGGAAATCAAAAATACCGCGAGATTTTGCAGCTCCTCCATTTTGCCGACCCGGCCCATCGGATTCATCGCCCTGGTGCGCGCGCCGGCCTCATCGCCGGGCTTGATCCGCTTGCTCATGCCTTCGGTCGGAATCTCGCCGGGCGCGATGGTGTTGAGGCGGATGCCGTAGCGTCCCCATTCGGTTGCGAGCGACATTGTCATGGCGTGTACCGCGGATTTGCTCATCGCCGACGGCACGACATAAGGGCTGCCGTTGCGAACCCAGGTGACAGTGATCGACACCACATTGCCGGGGTGGTTGCCCGCGATCCAGCGGCGCCCCACGGCGTGGGTCACGTAGAATGTGCCGTGCATGACGATGTTGGCGACCGCGTCGAAGCCGCGAGGCGAGAGGTCTTCGCTGCGCGAGATGAAATTGCCGGCGGCGTTGTTGACAAGATCGGTGAGCGGCCCGTCCTTGAAGATCGTATCGACCATCTGGTCGACCGCGGGCGCATCGCGGATATCGAGGCCGTGGCTCGTCACGCGGCCGCCATGGAGGTCCATCAACTCGGTCGCGGTCTCATCGCAAACGCTCTTGCGACGGCCGCAGATATGGATCTCCGCCCCGAGCTCGAGAAAGCGCCCTGCCATCGATTTGCCGAGCCCGGTACCGCCACCGGTCACCAGGATACGCCGGCCTGCAAGAAGCTTTTCACGGAACATGGCGAGTCTCCCCTCTGCAAAATCTTTACGCTTCAACCGACTAAAACCGGACAATGCTTTCGTGTAAAGCGGTCATGGCGAACAGCCGCAAGGGAGGATTGCCATGGATGATCGCGTCTCCGTTTCGATCTCGGAAGGTGCTGCCGACGTTCGCCTTGTGCGCGCGGACAAGATGAATGCGCTCGATATCCCGATGTTCGAGGCGCTGGTTGCGACCACCGAGCGGCTCGCCGGACAGAAGGGCTTGCGGGCGGTAGTATTATCCGGCGAGGGCCCTGCGTTTTGTGCCGGCCTCGATATGGGTCGCTTCGCCGCCATGAAGGAAAGCGGCGGCAGCGGGATTGCGGGCGGCAAGGAGCGCGACCTTGCGGCACGCAGCCATGGGCTTGCCAACTTTCCGCAGGCCGCGGTCTGGGGATGGCGGCAGCTTCCGGTTCCGGTGATCGCGGCGGTTCACGGCGTCGCGTTCGGCGGCGGCTTTCAGCTCGCGCTTGGCGCCGACATGCGTTTCCTCAGCGTGGATGCACGAATGTCGATCATGGAGATCAAGTGGGGCCTGGTGCCCGACATGGCCGGAACGCCGATTCTGGCCAGTCTGGTGCGCGACGACATCCTGCGCGAGCTGACCTACACCGGGCGGATCTTTTCGGCGCAGGAGGCCGCAGGCTATGGCCTGGCGACCAGGGTCTGCGATGATCCACGCGCTGCCGCCTTCGAACTCGCAAGAGAGATCGCAGGCCGCAGTCCAGGCGCGATCCGCGCCGCCAAACGGCTTCTCAATAATCTCTCCGTCGATCCGGCCGCCGCGCTGCTCGCCGAATCCATGGAGCAGATGAAGCTGATGGGGAGCCCGAACCAGCTCGAGGCGGTGCGCGCCAATATCGAGAAGCGCCCCCCGCATTTCGCGGACGTTTGACCTCCTTCGCTGTCTCGCCGGGCGCATGTCGAGCGCACACTGACTATTATTGGTGTTCACCCGCCCGTTTCTTGGTCTTGCGCCAAAGCCAAAAAATTGCGACTCAAGGCTGCTGCAGGTGTACGCGGCAATGGGATGCGAATGTTAGAATCGGACTACTAGAGCTCCGATTCCGAAGTTCACAAGCTGTTGTGGCGACCTCTGATGCGAACTTCGGAATCAAAGGAGCTCTAGCAACTTGTTGATTCCAGTGCGGCTTTGAATTTGAAGCTCCTATGATGAAACTTGCCGCGATACCGATAGGAACTTCAAATTCGCCGCACTAGGGCGTTTCTGGAGCGTTTTTGGGATGTCACCCCAGGTCATGCCTTCCGAGACCGAGCTCAAATCCAGCCGAGCCGAGGAAGCCTCGGCGCTCGAAGAAGACAGAAGGCTGCGGAACGACATCCGGTTGCTCGGGCGCATCCTCGGCGATACCGTGCGCGACCAGGAAGGCGCCGACGTGTTCGATCTGGTCGAACGCATCCGCCAGACCTCGATCCGCTTTCACCGTGACAACGACAAGCCGGCGCGGCGGGAGCTTGAGCTCATTCTCGACGGTATGTCGATCAGCCAGACCGTGCGCATCGTGCGCGCCTTCAGCTATTTTTCGCATCTTGCCAACGTTGCCGAAGACCAGAACAACATTCGGCAGATGCGGATGCGCTCGAAGGCCGGGGGTGCGCCAATCCCCGGGACGCTGGCGCTGGCCTTGTCGCATGCCCGTGCGGCCGGCACCTCTGCCGTCGATTTGCGCAAGTTCTTTGCGACCGCCCAGGTCAGTCCGGTGCTGACGGCGCATCCGACGGAAGTCAGGCGCAAAAGCACGATCGACCGGGAGATGGAGATTGCCGCACTGCTCGACCGGCGCGAGCGGGTGCAGCTCACACCGGAGGAACTGGCGGCAAGCGACGAGCAGTTGCGCCGTGCCGTGCTGACCTTGTGGCAGACCAATATCCTGCGCCGCACCAAGCTCACGGTACTCGACGAGGTCGCCAACGGCCTGTCGTTCTACGATTACACCTTCCTGCACGAAGTACCCCGGCTGCATTGCGCGCTGGAAGACCGGCTCAACGAGGGCGAGGGCGCCGCGCAAGGCGAATTGGCATCATTCTTGAGAATGGGAAGCTGGATCGGCGGCGATCGTGACGGCAACCCGTTCGTGACTGCGGAGGTGATGCGCAACACGCTGAAAATGCAGTCGAGCCGCGTCCTGCGGTTTTATCTCGATGAACTGCACGTGCTCGGCTCCGAACTGTCGCTGGCCGCGCATCTTGCCGATGTCTCGAAGGATTTGCGGATGCTTGCCGAGCGGTCGCCCGACACCTCGCCGCATCGAAAGGGCGAGCCTTATCGGTTGGCCGTGTCCGGCATCTATGCGCGGCTTGCCGCGACCGCTGCCCGGCTCGATGTCGAAACCACGAGGGCGCCGGTCGGCGAAGCCGCGCCTTATGCGCATGCTAGCGAGTTCAAGGCCGATCTCGACGTCATCTATCGCTCGCTGATTTCGAACAATTCGCGCGTGATCGCGCGCGGGCGGCTGCGCCACCTGCGGCGCGCGGTGGATTGTTTCGGCTTTCATCTGGCTCGTCTGGATATCAGGCAGAATTCGGCGGTGCACGAGCGCACGGTGGCGGAGCTGATCGATGCGGCAACGCCCGGCATGTCGTACATGGCGCTCAACGAAGAAGCGAGAATATCGCTCTTGGCGAGCGAATTGCGCAACTCGCGGCCGCTGACCTCGTCATTCGTGAAATACAGCGAGGAAACGGTGGGTGAACTCGCCGTTTTCCATGCGGCTGCCGAAGCCCATGCCAAATTCGGCGCCGAGGCGATCCCCCAATGCATCATTTCCATGTGCAAGGGGGTGTCCGACATGCTCGAGGTCGCGCTGCTCCTGAAAGAGGCGGGCCTTGTCGATCCCTCCGGCCGCAGCGCGATCAATATCGTGCCGCTGTTCGAGACCATCGAGGATTTGCAGGCTTCCAGCCGCATCATGGATCGGCTGTTGTCGATGCATGATTACCGCAAGCTGGTGGACAGCCGCGGCTCGGTTCAGGAGGTGATGCTCGGCTATTCCGACAGCAACAAGGATGGCGGCTTCGTCACCTCCGGTTGGGAGCTGTACAAGGCCGAGATCGGCCTCGTCTCGGTGTTCGAGCATCACCACGTCCGCCTGCGGCTGTTTCACGGTCGCGGCGGCTCGGTCGGTCGCGGCGGCGGCCCGAGTTATGACGCGATCGTTGCGCAGCCCGGTGGCGCGGTGAACGGCCAGATCCGGATCACCGAACAGGGCGAGATCATCTCCAGCAAATATTCAAACAGCGAGGTGGGCCTCAATAATCTCGAGGTGCTTGCCGCGGCCACCCTTGAAGCAAGCCTGTTGCAGCCCAAGCACAGCGCTCCAAATCCGGAATATCTCAACGCGATGGGGGAATTGTCGGCGCTGGCCTTCAAGGCCTATCGCGGGCTGGTCTACGAAACCGAAGGTTTCGCCGATTATTTCTGGGCCTCAACCGTCATCAACGAGATCGCAAGCCTCAACATTGGCAGCCGGCCGGCGTCGCGCAAGAAGACAAAAGAGATCGAGGATCTTCGCGCGATCCCGTGGGTGTTCAGCTGGGCGCAATGCCGCCTGATGCTGCCGGGATGGTACGGCTTCGGCAGCGCGGTGGAGGCGTGGATCAAGGAGCATCCGGACAAGGGGATGCCGTTCCTTAGAGAGCTCTATCGCGAGTGGCCGTTTTTCCGGACGCTGTTATCGAACATGGACATGGTGCTGGCCAAGAGCTCGATCGCGATCGCCTCGCGCTATGCCGAACTCGTGCCGGACGTCGCCTTACGCGAGGGCATTTTTGGACGCATCCGGCGCGAATGGCAAAGCTCGATCCACATGCTTCTCGATATCACGGGGCAGCAGCGCTTGCTGCAAGGCAACCCGCTTCTCGAGCGCTCGATCCGCAATCGCTTTCCCTATCTCGACCCGCTCAATCATGTTCAGGTGGAACTGCTCAAGGAGCACCGCGCGCAGAACCCCGACGAACAGGTGCTGCGCGGAATCCAGATCACGATCAACGGCATTTCGGCGGGATTGAGAAATAGCGGATAGCTGTCACCGGCATTGCGAGGAGCAATGCGATGACCCAGGCCGTCATTCCGGGATGCGCCGTCAGGCGCAGGCCCGGAATCCATTTCTCCCAATATCCCTGCGGCACCATGGATTCTCTGATGTGCAATTGCACATCAAAGCTCGCTCGTTTCACTCGCGCCCCGGAATGACGAAATGCTAGATTGCTTCGCGGAGCCTGCCATCGGGCGCGCGTTCGCGCGACCCGTTGGCTCGCAACGACATGAAGCACTCACGGCTTCAGGGCGCCCTGCGCGCTGGTGTAGACCGCATAAAGCGATGTCGAGCCGCAGATATAGAGTCCACTACACTGTTAGTGTAATCAATAGCTTAGGCGCCTCATGTTGCTCTGGCGTTGCGCCTAGCAGCCGAGCAGCTGACGCTGGATTTCCTCAGCAGCGCGTTGATCGGCGCCAGCATCGGAAAACAGGTGGCCATAGCGATCGAAAGTCAGCGTGATCGAGGAATGACCCATCAGCTTTTGAATCCGCTTCGGGTTCATGCCCTGCTCAATCCACAAACTTGCGCAGGCATGGCGCAGCGCGTGTAGACCGAACTTCGCCTCTCCGGTTTCGGAGGCTACGCCTAGGGCCTTCTGAAGCGGTTTGAAGTCTCTCGTAACGATGTTGGCATAGGACTCAACGCGACCGATGGCATTTGGAAAGACAAGATCGAGTTCGCCCTTGGGGCAAGCGAGCTTCCACTCACGTAAGGCATTGAGCACGATCGGAGGCATCGGGATCGAGCGATAGGCGCTCTTTGATTTGAGGCGCCCGATTGTGTGTGCGGCATCGGCCCGCTGATTGATACTGACGACCCTCGCTTCGAAGTCAACATCGCTCCAGCGCAGACCGCGAAGCTCTGAGGCGCGCAGACCGCAGAACGTCCCGACTAGGACAAGCGGACGCAGGCGCCCGGATGCTCCAGCGACAAGTGCCTGAAGTTCTGCCTTGCTGGGAATGACGGCGCGGGGATCGTCCCGCTCCGGCAGGTCGAGCTTTAGTCCGGCAGTCGGGTCTGCATTGGAGTGACCTCGACGCTGGGCATCGCGGAAGATCGAGCCAAGCGATTTAACAACGCGCCTGACCATATCAGGTGAACAGCCCTTGGCGCGGAGTTGATCGGCGAATGCGTTCACGGCCGGAATATAAGTTCGCTAAGCTTCTTTGCGCCGATGAGCGGGAGAATGTGAAGGTCGCAGTGCTGGCGATAACCGCGCTGGGTCATTTGCTCCAACCCGTTGTCATGGCAGCGCCTAAGCCATAATTCGGCTGCTGCCTTCACCGTTGGCGAGACGCTATCGGGCGTGTGTAAACCACGCGCCAGGGCATATCCCGTTTCGACAAGCCACGCCTCGGCGTCGGCCTTCCGGTCAAACATCTTGAAACGCCGCTCCCCGGCGCCATCGACATAGCCCGCCTGCCAACGAATCAGACCGGACGGAAGCTTGCGTTTTCTGACTGTAGCCATCTTAAATCCCCTCTAAACGAGCGTAGAATTTGTGCAAATCGACAATGACGTGAATTTCACTTTCCGAATCGGCGATGTATCTGCCCAGGCCCGAAAACTTTGCCCTGCCGAACTTCCATTGATCGCTACCCGAAGAAGTCCCGATTACTATGACCGAGACTCCGGATTCGTGCTCTTCGGGGATGTATCTTCGGAGTCGCTCCAGTTCACGTGCCACCTTGAGCGCCGGCATTCCCGTTGCGTCAGTCAGAAGTTGGACAATAAGAGCGTCAACCAGGCTTCGGCGTGAATAGAGGCGGCGCTTGCCCGTACCCGGCCGAGTCTCATCGATCGGCTGAATGATCTTTTCCTTTGTCCAGTTTTGAAGGCGATAGATCGCGGCTTCCGTGGCCTCGCTAGGGCGTTTTATGCGCTCTGCCATTTCACCAACCGTGAATGTCTGCATTTCCCGCTAGCTCCCCTAATCCACAGGATTGTGTGTAAGCAGTAAGTACACACTTGTCAACGACTTCAAAGGGGAGGTACAAGGACTTACTACTTGGACGAATCGCTCCTAACGTAATTGGAGGTAAAAGAATGGAGTTTGAATTAGCCGACGATATTTTGCGCGGTGTGAAACGGATATCGGCATTTATCAACGAGGACACGCGCTCGACCTACAACAAGCTCTCAACTGGCAAGCTACCTGGCGGAAAAGAGGGCAACCAATGGATTGCTTCCAAGTCCGCACTGCGTGAGCACTACGCGCGGATCTGCCGCAAAACGGAAGCCCTGTGATGGGCGCATCGCAGCGCCGCCGAGGCGCGGACATCGAGCGCGAGATCAAGCGGTTGCACCTTGATCTGGGTGTCCATGCTGAGCGCGTGCCACTAAGCGGCGCCAGCCGCTACCAGAACAACGGCGCCGACGTGGACGTTTACGTTTTCGGCAAGGACGAAGCGCCACTGGTTTCCGAAGTCAAAGCGCGGCGCAACGGCGCCGGCTTTCTCACGCTAGAGAAATGGCTCGGCGAAAACGACGCGCTGTTCCTACGCAGAAATAACTCACCACCAATGGTCGTGTTGCCGTGGCGTATCTGGGCAGCGCTGCTTCAAAAATTTCCGCGACAGCGGGAATGCAGATGCCATGCGGCACCTGCTTAATCAGGCCCGCGACGCGGGTAAACATAGGAAATATGAAATGGCGAACGAACTAGCATTAATAAAAAACGAAACGGCACTGACACATCTGGCCGCCGTTGCCGCGCAAGCGCAGGAAATGCGTTTGCTGAAGTTTTCGAAAGGTAACTGGCTTATTGGCGACGATGAGCTGTCTGCTGATCGCTTGTTCATTGCCCACGTGCATCAACTTGCGCACGGCTGGGTGAAGTTCATCGACGGCAAGGTAGCCGATCAGCGCGTCGGCATCGTCGCAAACGGCTTCGTTGTCACCGACCGCAGCGAACTCGGCGACACCGATCGAGGCCAATGGGAGCGGGAGCCATCAGGTGCGCCGCGCGATCCTTGGAGCAAGCAGTACTACCTGCCCTTGGAGGATGCCCGGACAGGCGAACTGTTCACCTTTGTCACGGGTAGCCAGGGCGGCAATTCCGCGATCGGGAAGTTGACCAACCTGTTCCTGCGGAACGCGCGCCGGGGACTGCCCATCGTTACGCTGGCGACCGACTTCTACAAGCACAAACAGTACGGCCGCGTTGAGGTGCCGGAATTCTCGCTGAAGAGTTGGACGGGCATGTTCGAGGAAAGAGACCACATCTCGGACCACTTCGAGGATGTGTCGCCGCTCGAGGACGCGCCGTTCTGACAAAACAAATGGCGGCCGGCTGATCCCCGAGCCGCCATTCTTTTACATTTTTGCTTTTGGACTTGAGACATGAATACGCGATTTGACATCGCGCGTCTAGCCGCGGCGCTGGGCGGTGAGGTGGACGGCGACAAAGTTAAGGCGCCTGGTCCTGGGCATTCGGCAGCCGACAGAAGCATGATTGTCTGGCCTATGCCTGACGGCGACTTCAGGGTGCACAGTTTCGCGGGCGACGACCCGATTAAATGTCGGGACTATGTCCGACAAAAGACGGGACAGCCGGCATTCGAACCGAAGCAGAAAATTCCGCGCGGCGCGTTGGATATTCAAGCGAGCTTGATGGCCGCGCTGGCGTCGCAACGGCAAGACGCAGCAGCGCCTACCAGGACGCGCATCATTAACACATACGATTACTGTGATGCCGACGGCAAGCTCATGTACCAAGTCTGCCGGCTTGAACCGAAAAGTTTTCGCCAGCGCCGACCGAACGGCAGTGGCTGGATCTGGGACGTTGGCGACAAGCGGGTGCCATATCGGCTAGGCGAGCTACTCAAGTTTCCCGACGCGACTGTATTAATCTGCGAGGGTGAAAAGGACGCCGACCGTGTCGCGGAACTCGGCCATTGCGCGACAACAGCGGCCAGCGGCAAGTGGACGCCCGAAATCGTGCAGGCGCTCGCCGGCCGCGATGTCTTTATCATGGAAGACAACGACGCCGCCGGCCGCGAGAAAGCAGCATCGACAGCCCTGGCACTGCACGGCACGGCCAAGTCAATTCGGATAGTACGGCTACCCGACTTGCCGGATAAAGGTGACGTGTCCGATTGGCTCGATGCGGACGAGCGTAACGCAAAACGGCTCGCCGATGTTTGCCTCGACGCGCCAAATGTGGACGCCAAAGGGCGAGGATGAGAAGAAAACCGTGTGCCTTATCGTGAGTAGCGCGCAGTTTGCCGCCAACTTCACGCCGCCGGATTATGTGCTAGTCGGTGTTCTCATTCGCCGCTTCGTCTATTCGCTCACCGGCATGACGGGCAGCGGCAAGACTTGTGTCACGCTGCGCCTGGCCGCGAGCGTTGCGCTGGGCGTGCCGTTTGCTGGCAGGCTCACAAAGAAATGCCGCGTGCTGTACGCCGCTGCAGAAAATCCGGATGACGTGCGAATGCGCTGGATTGCACTCGCCGCGCAGATGGGTTTCGACACTGGCACGATTGAAGTCTATTTCACCGCCGGCACGTTCAAGATTTCGGAGACGGCGGCGAAGCTGCGCGAGGAAGCGATAGCGCTCGGCGGCGAATTCGGTTTTGCGATAATCGACACCGGGCCAACCTTCTTTGAAGGTGATGATGAGAGCAGCCGCACACAAATGCTGGCGCATGCCCGCATGATGCGCGGCCTGATTGACGTGATACCTGGCGGCCCCACGGTCATGGTCAACGTGCATCCGGTGAAGAACGCCACGGCTGACAACCTGTTGCCGGCCGGCGGCGGCACGTTCATCAATGAAGTAGACGGCAACCTGACGTGCGCCAAGAGGGAATCGCTTACCGAGCTTCATTGGCACGGCAAGTTTCGCGGCCCCGAATTCGGTCCCATGAACTTCCAAATCCAGACGGTGACAAACCTCGATTTGAAGGACAGCGATGGCCGCTTGTTGCCGACCGTGGTTTGCGAATATGTCCCGGAAGAGGCCGCCGCGGAAATGGCCGCAGTCACGCGCATGACTGAGGACGAGGTTCTAAAGCTGATTGACGCCAACCCAACCATTTCGCTCACCAAGATCGCGCGGGACATGGGCTGGAAGCTGCACGGCGGCGAACCGAACAAGCCTCGCGCGCAGCGGTTCGTGCAAAGCCTCAAGAAGGCCAAGCTCATTGAGAAGGGCGACGATGGCCGCGGGCTCAACCTGACAGCCGCCGGCAAGAAGGCAATCAAGGCCGCCGACGAAATAGAGGCTTTGCCATGAACCGTATCACCCCTGATACGTATCGCCCTACGGCATGGGAGTTCACTCCATGCCTGTAGGGGACCGTATCGCATCGGTCTGTTTCTTAGGGGATGGACCGATACGATAAGGCGCCATGGCGACAGACATTTTCGGTGCTTGCGCGCGACGCAATCCTGCACTCATTGCAAAGCCGCGTTTTCCCTGAGTAACGGATATCGTATCCGTGTGTCTCGAAATCGGTGAGTCATCTCAATGCTTTGCAAGGCGTGTTGCGTCCGTGTTGCGTCGTTGTAGCCGTTTGTAATCGCGGTGCTTGGAAACGCGATGCTTTATCGCGTAGAGATTATCATTGATGAGCCGAACCAAACTTTCATCTCGTTGCCAGGTCTGCCGCCATCCAGAGCGATGGCGCGTGGAGCTGTTGCGCGCCGGTGGCGCAAGCCTCGATAGCTTGGCCGAGAAGTTCAGCCTCGATCGTGATGCGATCTGGCGGCACTGGACCAACCACGTCTCTGACGAGCTCAAAGCCAACTATTTATGCGGCCCGGCGCAGCTTTCCGAGCTTGCCGAGAAAGCCGCTGTCGAAGGCGACTCCATTCTGGATTATCTGAAGATGATCCGTGCCGTTCTGACCGGACAGCTTGCGGCAATGACTGAAGCCGGCGACGGCCGTGGCACGGCATATGTTGCAGGCCGCTTGACGCAAGTGCTGGAAACCATCGCCCGCGTCACTGGCGAGCTGGGCGCGATGGCGCAGTCGGTCAACATCACGAACAACGTGGCGATCCTGTCCGAGAGTCCCGCCTTTCTGAAGGTTCAGGCAACCATGCTCAGGGCGCTTGCGGCGTTCCCTGATGCGCGAGCCTCGGTGGTGGCTGCATTGCGCGAGATGGACGAAGAAAACGCAGAGGCGAGTCTCCCTGCCAAGGTAATCGAACATGTCGGATAGACTTGCCTCGAAACTTGCCGACACGCTTGCCGACGGCGGCTGGCGATCGAAAGCGCGGCCCGAGCAGTTGGCGCCCCAAGGTGATCATTGGAACGGTTGGCTGTTCGTCGGAGGACGCGGTGCAGGCAAAACCCGAACCGGTTCTGAATTTGTCTGCGAAGAGGTTGAGAGCCGCAGAGCGAGGCGAATTGCGCTGGTAGCTCCGACAGCTCACGACGCTCGCCACGTCATGCTAGAAGGCGAGTCCGGGATTTTGACGATTGCTCCGCCGTGGAATCGTCCGGACTACGAACCGAGTCGGCGCCGGGTGTCATGGAAGAACGGCGCCGAGGCATTCACGTTTTCATCAGAAGAAGCTGATCGCCTTCGTGGGCCGCAGTTCGATCTGGCGTGGGGCGACGAACTGGCAGCATGGAACGATCCGCAAGCGTGCTGGGACATGCTGATGTTTGGCTTGCGTCTCGGCCGGCATCCGCGCTGGCTGGCCACGACTACACCGAGGCCCATCCCGCTTTTGAAGAAGTTGATGGCTCGCGACGACGTGGTGATCTCACGGGCTACGACCTTCGACAACGCCGGCAACCTGGCGCCGTCATTTTTGGAAAGCGTCCGGACTCGGTACGAAGGCACCCGGCTCGGAAGGCAGGAGTTAAATGCTGAAATTCTGGAAAATCTCGAAGGCGCCCTTTGGAGTCGCGACATGCTGGACTGCGCTCGCTTCACTGGAACGGTTCCTGATTGCAAACGCATCGTTGTTGCCATCGATCCATCCGGCACAAGCGGAAACGATGGCGGCGACTCTATTGGTATTGTCGTGGCTGGCCTTGGGATGGACGGCTTAGGTTACGTACTGGCTGACCGGACCATTAAAGCCTCTCCTGGTGAGTGGGGCGCACGAGCGGTGGCGGCGTATCGAGAATTCCGGGCTGACCGCATCATTGCCGAACGTAACTTCGGCGGCGCCATGGTGCAGCATGTTATCCGCACGGTGGACGATGGCGTTCCTTACCGCGACGTGACGGCATCTCGAGGCAAGATCGCCAGGGCAGAGCCGATCGCGGCCTTATACGAGCAGAATAAGGTTCGCCACGCCGGCAACTTCTCGGAACTTGAGGATCAGCTCTGCGCGATGACGCGCGACGGCTATTCCGGCGAGGGCTCTCCCGATCGCGCTGACGCGCTGGTGTGGGCACTGACCGAGTTGATGACCATGCCGGTGACGCCCACGGCGGCCTTTGGCCGGTACGGCTCGCCCGATCCAGTGACAACGCGAAATTCCAGGTTTGACGGACCGATAACCTCCGGAACGTTGTCCGGCGGTCACGCAAGGTCGAGATAAGAGGAGCAAGAAGTTGTCACTGAGAATTGAGGATCCGACCCATTTCGCCTTGCAGGCTCTTTTTCAAAGTCAGCGCCGTGATCAAGAGCGATCGAAGCAATTGAACTGAGGGGCAACAATGGGTATGGACGTTTACGGCAAGAAGCCGACCACGGAAGAAGGCAAATATTTTCACAACAGTGCGTCGTCCTGGCACCCACTAGCCAGCTATGTCTGTGAGGTCGCGCCACAGATCGCCGACAGGTGCGCCTATTGGCATTCGAACGATGGCAAGGGGCTCAACAACAGCGACGCCGTCCGTCTCGCCGATATCTTGCAGCAGGAGATCAATCACGGGCGCACCGCGACCTATGCCCGCCTGCGGCAGTCCAAAATCGACATGATGCCGAATGAGCGCTGCTTCCTGTGCGAAGGCACCGGCACGCGCAAACCGGCCCCGCATGTCGGCGCCGGCGATCTGAAGACCGATGGCATCAAGTGCAACTATTGCCGCGGTGAGGGGCATGTGGAGCCCTCCGAAACCAAATGTCCGTTCAATGTCGAGAACGTGCAGAGCTTTGTCACATTCCTGCGCGGCTGCGGCGGCTTCGAAATATGCTGAGGGGTTATTCCAACCACGCCGGATGCCGGCATTCACTGGAGAGGGAAGATGGGACGGGTTCACTACACCAATGAAACTATCCAGCAGATCATGACCCCCAAAAATCCGCTATGGGATCTGTTCATGGATGAATTGATGGAGTCGATGGACGAGTGGGGCTGCGACGGCGACATAAACGCCACTGACCTGCCACACCGTCACGCAAGAACAATCCTGTTAGCAATGGGCAACATCGATATCGATGCAACCATTGCCTTCTTCGAAGAGCACGGCGGCTACTGCGACTGCGAAATCCTGCTCAACGTCGACAGATGAGGCGCGTATCTTACTCGCTTCTACCCGCACCCGATGCTGCCGGTGGTGCCAGGTTTTGCAACACAATCGGATAGGAGCGGACATTAAATGGCAGGCGGGGCCGGCTGACAAAGTCGCGAATGACCCAACTGAGACATCGAGCCCGAATAACTCCCGCTAGCGAGGTGCCTGCTCTTCGGAAATAGCGTTATTGGCCAATGGCGCAAAATGCCATAACCTGCTGGAATTGGCGGCGCAGGCCGGCGCCGGAGCATCCAACTGGCAACACGCCTCAAGGAGGAAACGATGATATTCACGGGCAGGACCGTTGCCGGCGAGACGATCGTCTATCGGGACGGCAAGCGCTATTTGTGGATGCTCTCCTTCATTCCGGGGCTGATCCCGTTGTTGTCCTATTGGCTCTATTTGCGGACGGAAAACGCGGCTGCGACCCTCATCCCGTTCGTCTTCATTTTCGGCCTGATTCCGCTTCTCGACGCCGTGATCGGCGAGGACACGCACAACCCCCCGGCCGAGGTGGTCGCCGCGATGGAGGCCGATCCCTACTACCTGCGGCTGGCGCGGATCTCCGTTGTGCTGCCGTGGCTGAACTACATTGCCCTGATCGCCTTCATCGGCACCCAGGACCTGCCGTGGTGGTCCTACGTCATGCTGCTGCTCGGCGTCGGCACCATCGACGGCGGCGCCCTTCTGATCGGCCATGAACTCGGCCATAAGGCGGACCGGCTCAACCGCATCTTCGGCATGCTCGCCAACAACGCGGTGGGCTACGCCCATTTTCGCATCGAGCACAACCGCGGCCATCACACCTGGGTGGCGACGCCGGAGGATCCGGCCAGCGCGCGCTTCGGCGAATCGATCTATGCCTTCGCCGGGCGTGAACTACCCGGCGCGTTCAAGCGTGGCTGGCGCAACGAGGCCGAGCGGCTGGAAAAGCGCGGCAAGAGCGTGTGGTCGATCGACAACGAGATCCTGCAGGGCTTCTCGCTGACGATCGTTGTGGCGGCGGGGTTGATCGCGCTGTTCGGTTGGAAGGTGGCGCCCTTCATCGTTGCCCATCATTTCCTCGGCTGGTACGCGCTGACCCAAGCCAACTATGTCGAGCATTACGGACTGCTGCGTGAGAAGTCGCCGAACGGGCGCTATCAGTCGGTCGAGCCGCGCCACTCCTGGAATACCAACCACATCGTGTCGAACCTGATGACGTTCCACCTGCAGCGGCATTCCGACCACCACGCCAATCCGATGCGGCCCTACCAGTCGCTGCGCGATTTCAACGACCTCCCGCGGCTGCCGAACGGCTATACTGGCATGTTTGCACTGGCGGCCATTCCGCCGCTCTGGTTCCGCGTGATGGACCCGAAGGCGCTGGCCTGGGCCGGTGGCGACATCACTAAGCTCAATCTCGGCGAACGTGCGCCGATCAGATGAGTTCCGGCGCAATACGCGCAGCGCGCGGGCGAGATACTGAATCACGACGAAATTGGAGCGCCTCAAAGAGGAATGAGAACGCCGTCAGGCACGGTTGGTGCCCGACCTAGGAAATTGCCGCGGCATAAGTCGAGCGCACCTGAAACGCCATGACCCGTTCAGCAAATGTGATCGCCGTGCTAAGAAGCGCCTATCTCGTTAGCCGATGCCAAGACTCGGGGGTCGCAGTGCGGACGGAGAAATTAATGACTAAAGTAAAAGCTAAAGTAAAAGTTGCCGGGTTCAGTGTCTCGCTTGATGGCTTCGCTGCTGGAACCGCTCAGAGTTTAGATCACCCGCTTGGTTTGCGTGGCGAGGAGGTCTTTCAGTGGTTTTTCCCAACGCGGACTTTTCGCCAGATGCTGGGGAAAGAGGGTGGTGAAACTGGCCTTGATGACAGGTTCGCCCGACGCGCAATGGAAGGTTTCGGTGCCTTCATCCTGGGTCGCAACATGTTCGGACCTGTTCGTGGGGAATGGCCAGACGATCAATGGAAAGGCTGGTGGGGTAACAATCCGCCTTATCATGCGCCAACTTTCGTACTGGCACATTATCCACGACCGCCAATCGAGATGCTGGGCGGAACGACATTTTATTTTGTCTCTGACAGTATTGAAGATGCGCTGCAAAAGGCGCGCGAAGCGGCAGGCGCAAAGGACGTTAAGATTGGCGGCGGTGTCGAGACTGTGAGGCAATACGTTCAGGCCGGCTACGTGGATGAAATTCACCTCGCTTTTGCTCCAATTGCGCTTGGCCAGGGGGAATCGCTCTTTAGCGGCTTGGATCTTCGCGCTCTGGGATATCGGACAGTCGAGCATGTTCCGACGGACCGAGCCACGCACATTGTCCTCGCGAAGTAGAGTTGGCGATTAATTGCCGAGGCGCTCTCGTAGCCCCGGTCGCGAATGACCCAAAGGCGACATTGATCGCTTTTTGATGCGACGCCCAATATGGACACATCCCAAATGTGATACACTCTGCTTAGTCGAGGGTCTTCGTGGAAACGAATAAGGACGGCGCAAAATGGCGAATCTTGCCTACTTTAGGTAGACTCAATGCGCTGCGCGAATTGCGGAACGGAAAGCCAAGAGGGTAAACGCTTTTGCGCAGATTGCGGCGCAGCGCTCGCCCCCGCTGCTTCCGGTGGCATTCCCCTAGGCAAAACGTTCGTCTCGGAGTCGACAAGACTCCTCAAGGGCGAACGGCGCCATTTGACCATCCTCTTCTGTGACCTTGTCAATTCGACCGGCCTTGCGGCTGAGCGGGATCCGGAAGAATGGCAAGAGATAGTCGCAGAGTATCGGCGGGCGGCTGGGCGGGCCATTTTGCGTTTGGGGGGGTATGTCGCGAGATATTTAGGCGATGGCCTTCTCGTCTACTTTGGTTGGCCGACTGCGAATGAGGATGATGCAGAGCGCGCGGTACTTGCCGGGCTCGCGATAGTCGAAGCTATGGAGGCGTTGAACCCACGCCTCGTTGGCGAGAAGGGCGTCGAGTTACTCGTTCGCGTCGGAATCGACAGCGGTTCAGTGGTCATCGGCGAATGCGGCACCGGTGAAGTCGATGTCTTTGGCGATGCGCCCAATATTGCCTCACGCGTTCAATCCGTGAGCCCGCCCAACGCCGTTTTGATGACCAGCGCCGCACATGATCTCGTCGCGGGTCGGTTCAAAGTTGAGGATTGTGGGCTGCATCGGTTCGCGGGTATCGAGCGTCCAGTCCAGCTCTATCGTGCCGTCCGACCTAGTGGCATCCGTCGCAGCTGGCGCCACGGCGCAGGTCAGCGGCCAACGCCTTTCATCGGGCGCGAGGCCGAACTCAATTTATTAAGCAGCAGCTGGATCAACGTATGCAAGGGCGCAGGGCAATTTGTGCTCGTGACGGGTGAGCCTGGAATCGGCAAGTCGCGTTTGGTCGAGGAATTTCGCTTCCGGATCAAGGACGAAAACCACCTCTGGATTGATTGCGCGGGCAAGCGTTTCTTCGAAAGTACGCCTTTCCATGTGGTCACTGACATGCTGGAACGAGGCTTTGGCTGGCGCGGCGACGAAAGCAAGGAAGAACGCGTCACTCAACTGGAGCGGGTGCTGCAGCTCGTAGGACTGAAACTTGAGGAAGCACTTCCACTTATCGCCGGGATGTTCGATCTCCCGGTACCGCAGAAATATCCGCCGCTGATATTCTCGGCCGATCAGCGGCGAGCGCGGTTGCTTACCGTCCTTGGTAATTGGGCGTTAAGTGCCGCCCGATTGCAGCCGCTGGTGATTGCGATCGAGGACCTACATTGGGTCGATCCGTCGACAATCGAGTTGATGCAGTTGCTTGTCGAGCAAGCAGCAACCGCGCCGCTAATGCTGATAGGGACATCGCGGCCGGAGTTTAACGCGCCATGGCCGATGCGGGCTCATCATGCGAGGATTACGCTAAACCGCTTCAATGACCACCAAACTCGCGAGATGGTCGCCGGCGTCGCTACGCGCGGACGACTGCTGGGAGCACCGGCGGCAATCTTGGTCAGTTTGATCATGGTGCCGGCGACAAGCGAGACGCTTACCGGCGGCGCGCTACTAAGTCACGTTGTCGATGCCGTCGTAAAAAGGGCGGACGGAGTGCCGTTGTTTGCTGAGGAATTGGCCAGACTGCTTCTGGAGACGGAGGGCCGATCGCAGACGCGGGAGATACCTGCAACGCTGCAGGACTCGTTGAGGGCGCGGCTCGATCAGCTCGGCCGCGCAAAGGAAATAGCCCAGCTCGCCTCAGTCATCGGACGCGAATTCTCCTACGAATTGCTTCGGGCCGTGTCGGCCCTGTCCGACGAGGAGTTGCGATCAGGTCTCGCCAGGCTAGCCGACGCCGAGTTGATCTATGCCCGCGGTCTTCCGCCGCAGGCGAATTACCGTTTCAAACACGCCTTGATCCAAGATGCGGCATACGAAGCACTTTTGAAGAGCAAGCGACGCGAACTTCACGCAGCCGTGGCACGCACTATCACCGAGAAAGTTTTTGCTCTCGCCGAGGCGCAGCCAGAAGTCATTGCGCTACATTGGACGCAGGCAGGTGAGGCAGAGCTCGCCGCTGCAGCGTGGAAGAATGCCGCGAACATTGCCTATGCGCGCAGCGCGTTCAAAGAGGCGGAGACGGCTTACAGGCAGGCCTTGGGAATGCTCAGGACTCTACCGGTTTCGCCGAAGAGGGATACTAAGGAACTTGATCTCTGCAGTGGTCTCAATCGCGTGCTGCAGCTGACCCAAGGCTACGCCGCACCGGAGACGGTCGAAGCCGCGGCGCGGGCGCGATCTCTCGCCGAGAAATCTGGAAACCTTTCTCAGCTCATTCGCGAAGAAGCTAAGATCTGGAGAGGTGTCATCACTGCAGGCGACTACGCCGGCGCAATCGCGCTAGCCGACCGCATCCTCGACCTTAGTCATGGCGATGGCGACCATCCAGCGCGCCTCGTGTTTGCACTGAACGCCCAGATGCAAACTCGATTCTACACAGGCGACTTGCAGGCAGTCGAGGAGCATTACGAACGCCTGAGCCCCTTGATCGACAACCTCGGGGAAAAGCAGGCGCCAGGTAACAACATCGTGGCCATTGGCGTCGCGTCTTTCACGGCGTGGGTCCTCGGTCGGTCCGACAGGGCGCGCCAGCGCATAGCGCGCGCTCTCGCCTTCGCGCAGGAGAGTAAGAACCCGTATGACCTGGCGATGGCGCTCCATTTTCTGGCAAACCTCCACGCCAGCGCCGAAAGAGACCCGGATCGAACAGAGGAGACGGCGGCGCAAATGCTGGATCTATCCAAAAAAAATGGCTTCTCCTATGCCGCTAGTCTGGCGCTTGGGCCGCTGGGTTGGGCACGGGCGCAAAAGGGCGCCGGCCGCGAAAGTGCCGAAATGATGCGCCAAGCACTCGCGGACCAGGTCGCTTCAGGGGCGCGCGTTAGTATCTGCCTCTCGCTCAACAGGCTCGCGGAAGTGGAGGCGCTAAGCGAAACATCTAAAGCGCTTACAACGATCGAAGAAGCGCTTACCGCCAACCCCCAGGAACGCATCTATCGACCCCAAAGCCTCACGATTCGTGGGACACTGAAAGATCAGTTGGGTGAAGGCGCTGCGGCCGAAGCGGATTTTAGAGAGGCAATGAGGCTGGCGCAGGCGATGGGTGCGAAGGCATTTGAGTTGCGTGCGGCAACAGCCCTGGCTCGATTGCTGCAAACGCGGTGCGACCCAGTCGCCGCACGTGGCGTTCTTGCACCGGTCTACGCCTGGTTCACCGAGGGCCACGACTTGTCAGACCTGAAAGACGCCAGGGCATTGCTGGACCAACTGGGCGAGTGAGTCGACATTCCTCGGACAGGGGCTTGCAGCGGTGCTACCGTCGCGAGAGTTCTCTGGTGTGATCGACAAGAACGAGCAACGTGCCAGGGTTCGCGGAGTGTAAAACTGGCTTCCCATTTCGCACTCGTCGCCAGCTGAACCAAATGCAGCATTCGTGTCCGAGCTCCTCTCCTTCGTTTGCGATCCGTCTTAAACGCGATAGCATCAGCAGAAGCATCGGAACGCGCTACATGGTGCGCAATGGGAGGAAAGAGATGCTGGAAATCGTCCACCACGGACCGACCGTTGGAGCTCAGGCACTTCGGGCGCTCGCGCGGTATCCGGAGCGCATTGCCTTCGTCAGCGATGGAAAGCATGTCAGCTACCGCGCCACGCTCGACCTGATCGGGCGCATGCAGGGCGTCTTTGCCGCACAGGGGCTGGGTCGGGGTGATCGGTTCGCGATCATTACGGCCAACCGCGCGGAATCCTGGTGCGCTAGTGTCGCCGCGCAATCCTTGGCCATCAGCACAACGTGGTTGCATCCGCTGGGCTCGCTCGATGACCAGGTCGACCAAGTGATCGACGGTGAATGCACGGTGCTGCTTGTTGATTCCGGCAATTTCCTCATTCGTGGCGGCGAGATCGCGGCGCAGACCAAGGATCGGCTCCGAGCCGTTTTTGCGCTGAGCCCAACGGACTATGGGCTTGACCTGTTAGCACTCGCCAACTGCGTGGGCGCAGTTAGCGCGCGTGACCTCGCGCGGCCTGAGGACGTTGCAATTCTGAGTTACACTGGCGGCACGACCGGGAAGTCGAAGGGTGCGTTGCGCAATCATGCGCAGATTGCCAGTTATGCTACAGCAATTCTGGCTGATTTCGAAATTCCATCGGCGCCACGCTATCTCTTGATAGCACCGATGAGCCATGTCGGCGGCACGAAAATCCTGCCTACCCTAATGCTTGGCGGGACCGTTCATATGATGAAGGGTTTCGATCCGAAAACCGTCCTCGACGTTATCGCGCGCGAAAAAATCAATTTTACGCTGCTCGTACCGACGATGATCTATATGTTGCTCGACCATCCTGATCTCGACCGTACGGACTTGTCCTCGCTCGAATTGCTGCTCTACGGCGCCTCGCCAATGTCGCCGACGAGGCTGCAGGAGGCGCTGAAGCGTGTCGGCCCAGTGTTTTCGCAGCTTTACGGCCAGACTGAATGCTATCCGATCTCCCTGCTGCGCAAGGCGGATCACGACCTCGCTCGGCCCGAGCTATTCGCTTCGTGCGGTTTCCCGATCTCCAGCGTCGCCGTTTCGATGCTAGATGACAAAGACCAACCAGTTCCTACTGGGGAGCCGGGGGAGATCTGTGTGCGGGCAGCACATGCGGTGGGCACTTACTGGAAACGGCCGGAGCAGACAGCGGAGCTATTCCGGAGCGGCTGGCTGCACACCGGCGATATCGCGCGCATGGATGAGCGCGGCTACATGTTCATCCTCGACCGCAAGAAAGATATGATCGTGTCCGGCGGGTTCAACATCTATCCGCGTGACGTCGAGGATGCCCTTTCCAGCCATGCCGGAGTGGCGATTGCTAGTGTGATCGGCGCACCCGACCCGAAATGGGGTGAGGCCGTGGTCGCGTTGATCGTCCGCAGGCCGGGCTGTAATCCGAGCCCGGAGGAGTTGATTCAGCTGGTAAAGGCGAAGAAGGGCTCGGCCCACGCACCAAAGCGTATCGAGTTTGTCAACTCACTGCCCATGACCCCCGTCGGCAAAGTCGACAAAAAGGTACTGCGGGCAAGGTTCTGGCAAGGCCAGGAACGCAAGGTAGGCTGATCGCCGAAAAGTACTGACCAGAACAGAGTGACGTCATTTTGCAAGTCTGCTGTTGACCGGAAACCCGAAATGGGCGACGGCACTGCAAATCGGTGCTTATGACCCAAACCGGAAGTTCAGACTGGCTCGTTTGTATGAAAAGGCTTAAACTTCGACAAGCTGCCCTTTGACCGGGAACGTGCCGACGTTTCCCCTTGCATGGAATGGGCCGCGATCAGGCCATCGGCAGGCATCGCAGTCTGATAGCAGCGCCGACCTTTTGGGGCGTTCTCGAGAACTCCAACACATGCCAAATCAACTTGCTGCGCGAGCGGCGAGCCTTGCTTCTGTTCATCCAAGGAGAAAGACATGGCGACATTCGTATTGACGATCGACTGGACCGACCAGGGCATTCGCAATGTCAAAGAGGCGCCCAAGCGCAGCGAAGCGGCGAAAGCCCTCGCCAAGAAAGTCGGGGTCGAAATCAAGGAGATCTATCTCACCAGCGGCGCGCATGACATTCTTGTCCTCGCCGAAGCGCCGCTCGGCGATCACATCACCAAATTCGCGCTTGCGGTCGCCTCGCTGGGAAACGTGCGCACCAGCACCTCCCGCGCCTGGCCAGAGGCTGAATGGACCAAGCTGATATCCGAACTTCCGTAGTCGTCGGATTTGTGGTGGGCCGCGTGTGCCGCCGGCTCGTGGCCGTCATTTCGCGCGCGCGCAACAATCAGGTCGCTCTTGGATAGAAGCGGACATTAACGGGCAGGCAGAGCCAGTTGGTTTGGTCGCGAATGACCCATTTCAGACCTGTCGGCCAGTTCGAAGACCAGTTACCATTTGACGCGTCTCCGTGCGTGTGGGTCTTTGGATCACTTCCCATCCGGCTTACCGTTTGGAGGGAACAAGACATGAGTGGTGGACTAACATTCACGGATGAAGCTGCGCGGCATCTCGAAAAGACATATCGCACCAAGGACATTGTTGCGCAGCGGCTCGAGACAATTCGGCACCTCAACTTATCTGCCGGTGAAAAAGTCCTGGATATCGGATGTGGTCCGGGTTTTCTTTGCGAAGGAATGAGCGAAATTGTTGGCCGCGACGGGGCCGTGGTCGGCATCGATATCTCGCGTGACCTCGTAGGGCTTTGCGATCGACGGAAGCATCCTACATGGCTGTCATACGAAGTCGGCGATGCCACCAAACTCAATCAACCCGATGCGTCTTTTGACGTCGTGGTGTGCACACAAGTTGCTGAGTATATCCCCGATGTTGACGCGGTCTTGTCGGAGGCTTTTCGCGTTCTAAAGCCGGGCGGACGAACAATCTTCATCGCGACCGATTGGGACGCCCTCGTGTGGTTTTCCGACGACGCGAAACGGATGGCGGCTGTTTTGAAATCGTGGGAGGCGCATTGCGCCCACCCGCGTCTGCCGAGAGCGATGCCACACAGGCTCAAAAACGCTGGCTTTCGGCTTGATCACGCTTTCGTATACCCGCTCCTCAACCTGAGTTACGACGACGATAGTTACAGCAAAGGACTATCAACAATCATAGAAAAGTTTGTCGGGGGACGTGGAGACCTTTCGGCCGGCGAACTCAACGGATGGCTTAACGAGTTCGAGCGTTTGAACGAAGCCGGCCGATATTTTTTCAGCAGCAATAGGTACGGCTTCAAGGCGTCAAGACCGGCCCTGTAACCCTCCTGAATGTCGGCTATTGGCCCTTCGCGACAGTTTGTTGCCGCGCAGCAATTCGACCGCTTTCGGAGCAGACGGGATTTCAAATGGCGGGCGAGATTGCCGGGACCAGTCGCGTTTGACCCGAAGCTGACTTTGTGTTCGATAGTCGTGATGTCCGCCTCCTGGGGAGTCCAGGCAGAGGCTCGGCGGCGCGCCTGGGTCTGCAAATGAGAGGCCATTTGTGACACAGTTCACACCGTTCATCCGTGAACTCGGGCATAAAGGAGGGGCCCTTTCTGGCGAAATGGGACCAAGCACCGCGCTGACGCAAGGAACGGTGGGGGATGAATGCACAAGGCAGCAGCATCCGTTACATCACCACGATGGTGATAGTCGGGCTTGCCGTACTAACGGCGGCGACTTTCCACAGTGCTCGGAAAGGGATCGTCCAAGTCTTGCCCGACGCAAGGGCAGCAGCCTACTTCGAACGGCATTCCGAACCTGACTGTAGATTTGCAGGGGCCTGGCATGACTGGGAACGCGACGAATGGATGACGCTTGGCTGCCTCAAAGTCAAAGTCCAACATCGCGAGGGCAGCTACAGCTCTGCAACAGGACCCCGGGCGACTTTGCAGGTCTCAATGCAAGGCACCTACTGGATTGACGGAGAAGGCATTCTCCACGTTGCTCGCCAGGACAGTGAAGGGAAAAATCACGATTTCAGCGTGCCGATCTCGGTCGAAAATGCCGAGCTCCCTACGCAGATATGTTTCGCGGAGACCTCCGAAGGGATTGCATGCACTGCGTTCTTCATTTGGAAGAACGATCACTAAGTTCTTCACAACGGCTCTCAACACGGTCTCTCCATCGTCCCAGACGTCTCAGACGAAATGAGTGAAGACAGGTTTCCGGCAGTTCCAGAAGTTGACGCCTAAGCCGCCACGCCCTAGCGGCACTTTGCCAAAGCTGATGCGTTGCCTTCTGGCCCATCGCGACATTTCCCTGCGCTGCGAAATTCGGTCGCTATCGGGGCACTGCGGACATGGTCGCGCCTGTGGCTGGCTCGACCTTTGTCGCGAATGACCCAATGCGGGCATGACGACTGTCAGTGCGGCCGTGAGCCTTTTCATTTGCATTTCCTGCTCCGCACGAGCAGATTTTGCTCTCAGATCATCCCCACGACGGCAGGGAGGGAGCATGCTAGCAGACCGCAAGTCGATGTTCTGCCGGCGCCGTTTTCTGCAGTTCGTCGCCGCGAGTCCATTGTTTGCGTACACCGACTTGCCGGGCCCCCTAAGTCGCATGCGTAATGCGACCGCCTGGGCGGCAGATGTGACCACGATGGCCGATATCACAAGTGCATCGCAAGCCCTCGATGTCTTCGACTTTGAGCGCGCGGCGATGAAGGACCTCCCAATTGCTCACGCTGCATATCTCAATACCGGGGTTGAGGGGGACGCCACGGTGCAGGCGAACCGCAACGGGTTTACCCGTTTCCAGATACGCGCGCGCCGCCTGGTCGACACAACGAAGATCGACATGAGCACGCGTCTCTTCGAGACGACGTGGCCGGTCCCCATCTTTAAATTGACGTCTGCGTCGACAACGTGGGTGGCGGGCTGTTCGGGACTCTGGCTCGACTCATGCGGTGGAATGGAAGGCTATTGCCGGTCGGCTTTGCCGGTGGAGAGGTGCCGTCTCTCCCCATGAATCTTCCCCTGCTGAAGAACTATTCCATCGTTGGCGTCTTCACCGGCGCCTGGGCGGACCGCTTTCCGGATCAGAATTCACGCGCTGCAGACAAGGTCTTGCAATGGGTCAGTGAAGGAAGGCTGCGTCCCCACGTTGATCGCGTGTTGCCCTTGGAGCGGGCGGCCGAGGCGATGAGTGCGATCGAAAATCGATCGGTCGCAGGCCGAATTGTACTTAAGGTGAGGTGATCCCATGGCGACGTCATCGGAGCCGATCAAGCCGATCGAGGACGTGCGCGATATTTCCGCCATCACCTATGGCTTCATGGCGTCGAAGGCGCTCTTTGCTGCGCTCGATTTCGATCTGTTCACGCGCATCGAGGGCGGGATCGCGCAGGTGCCGGCGCTGGCGAGGGCGACCGGGATTTCCGAGAACCGGCTTGTCACGCTGCTTGCAGCCCTCAAGTCGGTAGGCCTGATCGCTGAACGCGGAGGTCGATTGATCAATGCGCCGGCCACGTCCAAATTCCTGGTGGCTGGAGCGCCGGGGGACTTCCGGGACTACGTTCGGCTGGTCAACGGAGCGCTCGGCTACGAGACCTTCCGGCACCTTTCCGGCGCACTTCGAGGCGAACGTGTCTTCCCTGACAAGGGTTTCTATGAGGGCCTGTTCTATTCGGCGGGAATTGGTGGGCAGCAGTTCAGCTCGGCCCAGCATTCCGGATCGCTCGGCCCTGCGCATCTGATGGCAAAACGCGTCGATCTGGGAGGTCGGAAGCGATTGCTCGACGTGGGCGGAGGCAGCGGGGCTTACACTCTGGCCTTCTGCACAGCAAACCCGCAGCTCAAGGCGACCATTCTCGATTTCCCGCAGACGGAAGAGACGGCGAGGAAGTATGTTCAGCAATCGGGATTGACCGACCGTGTTGCGCATCTAGCTGGAAACGCCATCACAACGGATTGGCCAAAAAATCACGATGTTGTCCTCATGTCCTATGTATGGAGCGCGGTTGGGGAAGACGATATCGCTGTCCTTGCGCGCCGAGCCTTTGATGCGCTTCCTCCAGGCGGTCTGGTCCTTGTGCACGATTTCATGGTCGACAACACGCGCGAGCAGCCGCCGTTTGCCGCTTGGTATCTCCTCGGAAGCGTGTTGGACAACCCGAACGCCGTGTGTCTGACGCCGGAATACACCGAGGGCGCCCTGAAAAGGGTGGGCTTCAAGGTGGAAGGAACCGAAGTCATGCTTCCCGGCATCACAATGCTGACCAGAGCCCCTAAGCCCGCGTAGCGTTGCGCGGGGCGAAGCCCGCTGATCTTCCTGTCGATCAACCGACCAAGTTTGAGCTCGTCATAAATCTGATAGCAGCGAAGGCACTGGGTCTCACCATCCCGTCCTTGCTGCTCGCACGTGCCGACGAGGTGCTCGAATAAGGATATTGTTGGTTGCAGTGCATGAGTCTGCAAATGGCCCATCGCGTCATTTCGCTGCAAGGCAGCGCTTCGGTCGCTTTCGGAGGGAAGCGGACATCAACTGGTAGGCAAAGCCGGCCATCGCGAATGACCCCGAGCGGACGGCTGTTTTGATTTCAGGGGCGCACGAAATGGACAGCAGCAATGACAATGCCCTTCAGTCTTGAGAGTAAGGCCGGTGTAAACATTGCGGCGAACTCTTCGCGCCCGGAGAGTTGTCGCTAATCCTCTGCTAAGGCGAGCGTGCGTTCCAATAGGTGGAACAATCCGACATCCTCAAAAGAACGCAGACAACGTTCAAGGATGCGAAACATTTTCCCGCGTTGTTGCTTAACGTTAATCGTCGGTCCCACTCGAGATATCGTCGAAATGGAACGCCCTGACCGAATATCCGAACACATCGATCATAAGACCGCCCGACCGATCTGTGACGAGGTGGGTGACCGCCGCTTATCAAAAGCAAATCTAAAAGGGAGGGTTTCATGCGTTTGATCCACGCAGCGGCATTCGCTCTTTGTGTGCTCACAGTTGCTCCAGTGGCGTCCTTCGCCGGTGACCCCAAAAGCGACGTCTCGGCGGCTTACGCCGCATTTGATGGAGCGTTCAACAAGGGCGACTCGAAGGCCGTTGCCGCCTTATATCTGCCGAACGCGAAGGTGCTACCGCCAACCCACGAGGTGGCGTCGGGTCCGGCTGCGATCGAGAAGTTTTTTGCCGGACTGCACACCAACGGCGTAGCGGACCACAAGCTTGAGGTGATCGACGCGGGGGGCGATGACAAGGTCGTCTATGGCACGGCAAACTGGAGCGCCAAGGGCAAGGACAAGGATGGCAAGCCTGCGAATTTCTCTGGCATTGCCACCCACGTGTTCGAGCGTCAGGCGGATGGTTCGCTGAAGCTAAGGTTACATACCTTCAACTAGGCTGGCCGTACGTTCGCCTGACGCCGCCCGAGGAGAATTGCGTGGATATCGCGGAATGGCTTCGTGGTCTTGGGCTGGAGCGCTACACACAGGCCTTCCAGGATGCCGAAGTCACGACTGAGGTCCTGGCAGAGCTGACCGAAGCTGACCTGCGGGAGCTGGGACTCCCGCTCGGGCCACGCAAGATCGTGCTCAAGGCGATCGAGGCCCTGGCCGACCCGCCGACGACAGACCTGCTGCCGGAGGAGGCGCGAGAGGAAGTTGGGTCGAAGACGGTTGCGATCTCGGTTGAGGCGGGGCGGCGGCAACTGACAGTGATGTTCGTCGACTTGGTGGGCTCGACGGCGCTCTCGACCCGGCTCGATCCCGAAGAGATGGGCGACCTGATCCGGAATTACCAGAACACGGTGGCCGGCGAGATCACGCGCTTCGAGGGACACATCGCCAAGTTTCTCGGCGATGGCGTGCTCGCCTACTTCGGCTGGCCCCGGGCGCACGAGGATGAGGCCGAGCGCGCGGCCCGGGCGGGCCTTAGCCTCACCGCGGCAGTCGCCGCGCTCGCCGCACCTGGGGACGGTGCGCTCGCGGCGCGGGTAGGCATCGCTACGGGGCTGGTCGTCGTCGGTCACCTAGTCGGCGAGGAAGAGGCGCGCGAGCGGGCGGTGGTCGGTGAGACCCCGAACCTGGCGGCGCGGCTGCAGGAGGTGGCGGAGCCGGGGCGTGTGGTCGTTGCCGAGGCGACACGCCGCCTACTCGGTGATCTGTTCGCCTACCGCGATCTGGGCGCGCTGCGCCTGAAAGGCTTCGCCGAGCCGGTTCGGGTTTGGAGCATCCTCGGCGAGGGGGCTGCCGAGAGCCGGTTCGACGCCCGACACGCGTCCACCACCGCGTTAGTGGGGCGCGACCAGGAACTAGCGCTGCTGCTGGACCGGTGGGAGCGGGCTAAGGACAGCGAAGGGCAAGTGGTCCTGCTCGCCGGCGAGCCGGGCATTGGCAAGTCCCGGCTCGTCCACGCCCTGCGGGAGCGGCTTGGCAGCGAACCGCGTACGCCACTGAGGCACTATTGCTCGCCTTATCACACCAACAGCGCATTCTACCCGGTTATCGGCCTTCTCGAGCGAGCGGCGGGGCTACAGCGAGGGGAGCCACCGGAGCGTCAGCTCGACACGCTCGAGGCGATGCTGGCCCTCGCGGTGGAGAACGTCCAAGAGAGCGCTCCGCTCTTCGCGGATTTGCTCGCAATCCCAACCGGTGGGCGCTATCGGCCATTGGACCTGAGCCCGCAGCACAGGAAGGAGAGGATATTCCAAGCGCTCCTCGATCAGGTGGCGGGCTTGGCATCGCGCCAACCTGTGCTAGCGCTCTACGAGGACGTACACTGGATCGACCCAACCACGCTCGAGCTGCTGGGCCGGGTTGTCGATCGGGTACAGCGCCTGCGGGTGCTGGCCGTGATTACTTTCCGGCCAGAGTTCGCCCCGCCGTGGACCGGGCACGGGCACGTCACCACGCTCTCGCTGAGCCGGCTGGCGCGGCGGCAAGGCGCTGCCGTCGTCGGGCGGGTGACCGGGGGCAAGCGGCTTCCAGATGAGGTGCTCGAGCAGATCCTGGCTAAGACCGACGGCGTACCCTTGTTCGTGGAGGAGCTGACTAAGACAGTACTTGAGTCCGGCCTCCTCGAGGACACGGGCGACTGCTACGAGCTGACTGGCCCGCTACCGCCGTTGGCAATCCCGGCGACGCTGCAGGACTCGTTAATGGCCCGGCTCGATCGACTGGCGTCGGTCAAGGAGGTGGCTCAGATGGCCGCTTGTATCGGACGCGAGTTCTCCCACGAGCTTCTGGCCGCGGTGGCATCGCTCGGTGAGAATGCGCTCGGGGATGCGCTCGCCCAGCTGCTCACCGCGGAGCTGATCTTCCGGCGCGGCGCGCCACCCAAGGTCGGCTACAGCTTCAAGCACGCCCTGGTTCAAGATGTTGCCCATGAGAGCCTGCTCAAAAGTCGGCGGCAGCAGATCCACGCGCGGATCGCCGCCGTTCTCGAGGAGCGCTTTCCGACGGTCGCCGAGACCGAGCCCGAGATGCTGGCGCAGCATCTCACCGAGGCCGGGCTGGCCGGCCGGGCCGTCGGCTATTGGCTGCGGGCTGGCAGAAGCGCCGCCGAGCGCTCCGCCAATCTCGAAGCGATCAGCCACCTGTCGAAAGGGCTGGAGGCGCTGAACAGGCTGCCGGCTTGTCCGGAGCGGGACCGGCAGGAACTCACATTGCAGACAGCGATCGGCACGCCGCTGATCGCTGTCCACGGCTACGCCGCACCGCAAACCGGTGCGGCCTACAGTCGGGCGCGCCTTCTGTGCGAGCGGCTCGGAGACACGGGCGCCCTGTTCGCCACGCTCAGCGGTGAGTTCACGTATCATTTCGTGCGCGGTGACTATGGCATGATGCGGCAGCTGACCGAAGAAGCGCGGCGCACGTCGGAGCGCACCGCGGATGCGGCTCTTCGGCTGGCGGCGCACCGCCTGTCCGGGCTCACAGCCCTGCAGGTCGGAGCGTTTGTCGAAGCGCGCTCCGAATTCGAGACGATCTTGCGCCTCTATGACCCGAGCCGACATCGCCCGCCACCGGTCCATTTCGTCCACGATCCGAAGATTTCGGCGCTCCCGTATCTCGCGGTCATCCTCTGGATCCTGGGCTATCCGGAGCAGGCGCGATGCTGGAGCGTGGCGGCGTTGCAGTACGCCGAGGTATTGAACCAGGCGAACCTCACCGCTCATGTGCGAGTCTACGGTGGCGCAGGGCTTGCCGAGCTTCTTCGCGATACGGCGGCGGTGCGGGGGCATGCCGATGCGATCATCAGTCTCGCCGATCAGCACCGCTTGCATTACTTCCGGCTGAGCGGCCTGATCCTGAGAGGCTGGGTGATAGCTCAGGAAGGAGCCACCGAGGAGGGGCTGGCGCTGATGCGCCAGAGTGCCGCTGAACGGCTCGCCTTGGGCGTTGGCTGGTATCAGATCCGATATCTGTGCATGCTGGCGGCAACTCACCTGCAAGCAGGCACCGCCGAAGAAGGATTGGGCGTCATCGCTCAAGCGGCGAACCTCGTTGCGCGAAACAACGATCATATGTGGGAGGCGGAACTCCGCCGGCTTGAGGGTGAGTTGCGGTCTGCGCAGGGTGCATCCCCGGCCGACGTCGAGTCCTGTTTTGAGCAGGCGCTGGCAACGGCGCGCGGGCAGAGCGCCAAGTCATTCGAGCTACGGGCCTCGATCAGTCTCGCCCGACTCCGGCGCGACCAGGGCAAGCACGCGGAAGCCCGCGCTCTGCTCGCGCCGGTCTACGGTTGGTTCACCGAGGGCTTCGACACTCGTGACCTGAAGGAAGCAAAGGCGCTGCTCGACGAACTCTCGTGAAAAGGCCACCGAATGATTAACGTTTCCGGTTATGGCCCTTCGCGTCATTTCGCTGCAAAGCAGCGCTTCGGTCGCTTTCGGAGAGAAGCGGACATCGATTGTCTGGCAGGTTCGACCGGTTCGGTCGCGGATGACCCGTAGCGGTCATTGATGGTCGGTTTTGCTGTGATGCAAGACAGAGCCGTCAGTGATAGGCTTCGGCGACTGCGAGAGGCAATCCATGAG
>NZ_DATMLW010000062.1:0-6021 GCF_035570375.1 Bradyrhizobium sp.
TGAAAGACCTCCTCGCCACGCAAACCAAGCGGATGATCTAAACTCTGAGCGGTTCCCGCAGCGAAGCCATCAAGCGAGACACCGAACCCGGCAACTTTTACTTTAGTCATTGATTTCTCCATCGGCGCGGTGACTGGCGTCCTACTTCGCTAATAGCGGCAGCGATCACACACCGTGCCGTTCTTGACAATAAGCAGGGACATGCGGAGCGAAAGTTTCGCGGCGAAGCGACCTTTCCCGTTCCGGTGCGGACGTCGCATTTCGGGTCACTGCGGACGATGCCGAACCCCAGCCCGCGCTGTTGCATCATGCACGATCGCTCAATAGGACGGAAGGCATATATGGAGCTGCCGGCTCGCTGTAGAGGCCGACCGTCATCAGCGTCATCTGGAACATGAGCTTCAGGCCGGCCTTCAGGCACCAGTTGAACACCTCGTGATTGCGCGTCGGCAGCAAAAATCCGGGTCCGCCGAAATCGGTCGCAGCGCCAATCAGGGCCATTAGTTCACGGTTGGTCTCTGCGACGCTGTGGCCGAAGAATGCGATGCCGGTCGTGTAGCCCGTGATGCGGCCGAGGTGCTCGACGACCGATGCGCCATTTTGCGCAATCGCGTCACGCAGTTCGCCCGCGCGACCAAATCCATGGACTTGACGGCAGATTTGGTTGCAAGCGGACAGATCAGCGGCCGTAGCCCGACGGACTTCGTAGCCGTCGAGAGATTGCCGCGGCGGAATCCCCCGAAAGACCGATATCGGTTCACGGGTCCGGAAACCAAGCTTGGTATAGAGACAGAGCGAACGGTTGTGGTAGCCGGCTTGGAGGAGGCGTACGCCGGCTGCGTTCTGCCCTGCGGCGCGATCCAGAACGTTCTTCATCAGGTGTCCGCCCAGGCCACGATTCTGTTTCTGCGGGTCCACCGTGATCGGTCCTACACCGGCGATGGTCGATCGTTCGTCGAGAAAATTGCTGCCAATGATCCGGCCGTCGCTCTCCGCCACGACCGAGTAGAAGCCGGGATGAGCCAGCAGCATCGCGAGCACTCCAATCGCGACGTCCGGCGAGGGAAAGTCCGGCGGAAAATTGTGGGCGGTACCGATGGCTCTGAAGGCATCATAGCAAATAGCGCCACAGGCCGCGGCATCGGTCGGCGTGCCCGGACGAAGAACAGTGCTCATGATGTGATTGCTCCGCTGTTAAAGGCCGGCTACCGGCTTACCGGGGGTCGAAAGAAGGCAATGCATGGGTCATTGGGGCGACATCCCGGCCTTGGCGAGGCCGTCGACTTGGCAGGCAAGCGCCTCGGGTACGAAAAATACCGAAAGGAAGTCTTTGATCGCGTTTATGGTCAGTGTCGGCGCGGCCTGATGGATCCGCTCGATCCATACACGCCCTTGCTCGCGCAGACCGAGATGGCCGCAGGCCGCCGTTCGGACGATCATTGCATTGATAAAACCGGGTTTCTGGATGAGCGCTTCGTCGGCCCACTCTATTGCCTGCTCGTAGCGTCCCGACTGCAGGTGCGCGAGAGCGAAACCAAACTTCGTCAAGTGCCCAAGCGGATCGAGCGGACTAAGACGCTGTCGACGGCGCGTCCCTTGTAGGTGAACGAGGAATTTCGTGCGATCACGAACAATGACTTGAACCGCGATAGCGCGGTGATGATGTCCTCGACCATGCCATCGGCGAAATACTCCTGTTCGGGATCGCCGCTCATGTTCTGGAAGGGCAGAACGGCGATGGACGGTTTATCCGGCCGTTCCGGCGCCCGGCCCGGAGAGTTCGCCGTGTCTTGCGACACCCTGCTCGCCGCAGGGGTAGCACCGACCTCGAGCGAGTAGACCCGGATCGGTTCGACGATATTCTTGAGCGAAACCGCCCCGAGATCGTTGACGGAAAGATCGAGCCGCGTCTTCACCTGCCGGTACGCATCCTCCGACAGGCAGATGGCCCCAGGCGTGGCGATACCCTCTAGACGTGCGGCGATATTGACGCCGTCGCCCATCAAGTCTCCGTCGCTCTCCTCGACAATATCACCTAGATGAATTCCGATGCGAAATTCGAGGCGTCGATCGACAGGCAGGCCGGCATTTCGCTCGACCATGCCGTTCTGCACCTCGATCGCGCAGCGCACCGCCTCGACGACGCTGCGGAATTCGACCAGGGCCCCGTCGCCGGTCCGCTTGACCACGCGCCCGTGATAAACGGCAATGGTCGGATCGATCAGATCGCTCCTCAACGCCCGAAGCCGCGCCAAGGTCCGATCCTCGTCGGCGCCGGCAAGCCTGCTGTAGCCGACGACATCGGCAGCCAGGATCGCTGAAATTTTGCGCGTCTCAGCCATTGCGCACCAACGGGTTCTATTACCATAAGGCCAGCGACTTGGCTAAGTCGTCAAATCCTGAGCGGTGCAATCGGATGTCAGCCACGGGCAGGACCGGAAGCCTGATCCATGCCGGGTAGTCGCCGCTTTGGGTCATTCGCGACTTTGCCAGCCGGCCCCGCCTGCCAGTTGATGTCCGCTTCTCTCCGAAAGCGACCTGATTGTTTCGCGCGCGCGAGATGACGCGATGGGCCACGACCCGACATTCCATGGCAAGCATGTGCGCCATCAGCACCCAGAATTTTTCTGACTAGCCTTATCGATCCGACCGGTTTCCAATAGGCCGTATCTTTTTCTTCCGCTATATGCGTAGGCGATCCATAGTAAGTCGAAGGCGCAGCATGAACCAAAAAGAATTCGATCGGCTACGGGAACGCCTGACCGATCCGCTGCTGACAGCGCTGACCGTCATGCTGGCGGTACTGATGTTTGTGATTGGGCCGCTGCAGGCTGTCGGCGTTTTCGGAGCGCACCATTTCGGGCTTGCATTCGGACTCGTGCTGGTGGTCGCCGTGTTCGTCGTATCTGGGAGCGTAGCGGCGCTGACGGCAACATTGTTTGCCGTCGTGCTGGTCGTGGTCGCAACCATACTTCGGCTGCGGCACCCATCGGCGATCGATATCTACCTCGACGCCTCAGCTTGGCTGATTGCCGGCCTGACGCTTGCTATCGTTGTCGCCCGCGCCGTGTTCGCACCGGGGAAGGTCAATTTTCATCGCATCGTTGGTGCAATTCTGCTCTACCTCACTATTGGACTAATTTTCGTGGCGCTATTCTGCTTCGCAGCATTGCTCGACCCCAGTGCGTTTACCGGCCTTCCGCCCCTCGGACAATCTTGCCATAGCCGCGAACCTAATCTACTTCAGTTTCGTCACTCTGACCTCGGTCGGCTATGGCGACATCATTCCACTGCATCCAGTTGCACGCAGTCTCGCCAATATCGAATCGATCATCGGCCAACTCTATCCAGCAACACTGCTGGCGCGCCTCGTCACGCTGGAGCTTGAGCACCGTCACCGCTCTTGAGCAGCATTTGTCCCGCACCGTCGGTCACGAACAGTAAATCCTCAAATCCGAAAAGAAATGACGGTTTGGGGTCATAAACGGAAGTCGGATCGCATCTGAGCTAGGTCAGTTCATCCCCTGATAGCGGACATCGCGATGCTACGCCGGGATGTCCGTTTCGTGCCAATAGCGGCCGTAGGGAGATTGAAGGGTTTTGGTTGACCTGGATCAAAAGCAAGCGACCTTTCCCACTAGATAAGATGAGAGTTCTGGACGAAATCATCTGACCTCTCCACGGAGGATAATGCGATGTCCAGCACTCTTACTTTTCAGAACCTGAAGAAATTCTCCGGATCGGTGGTCAAGCAATCGATCAGACGGCGTATCGTCGCGATCGCCGTCGGATTGATCATCCTCATGGTGGCGACGTCGGTCCTGTCGATGGTAATGGTCGGGCGGGTAGGCCATCTGCTCGATGAGCTAACGGCAAGGTACATACCCGCCAATACGCATCTGACGCGGATCAATCTCCTGTCGCTTGAACGGGCTCTTGCGCTCCGCCGCATGGTGATCGCGAAGATGGAGGAACCGCCCGACGAGATCGGGTACCAGACCCGCAAGCAGCTTTACGATGCCAAGGATGCCGATGTCGACAGCGAGGCGCTGGCCGCGCGAAAGCTCATCAATGCGATCATTGACGACACCAGCACGCCCTCAGACAATGCGGGGTTGGCGCGAGTCGAGAGCCGGATCGATAGCCTGACGAACGAATTCCGCCATCACCTGAAGCAGGAATCCAAAGACCTGCTTCTGGCCCTTGATGCGCGAGACCTCGCCGCGGTGAGACACGGCCTTGAGCGCGTAGACGCGCTCCGCGACGAACTCAATGAAAAAATCGAGACCGTTCGCAATGAAATGATGAAGGTGAGCTATGGGGCCGTCGCCACCATCAGGTCGGAACAGACCAAGGCGGTTCTGACCTCGGCGGCCGTGACGCTGCTTGTCGCGATCGTCGGGTTAATTTTCGCCAACCTTGTCAGCGGTGGCATCATTCGCTCGGTCCGGCAATTGCTTGAAGGGACGCGGGCCGTCGAGGCAGGCCAGCTCGATCAATCGATCGATGTGACGACGAGCGACGAGATTGGGCAACTGGCCGGCGCGTTCAACCGGATGGTCGTACAACTGCGCGACAACCAGCGCGTCCGTGAAACATTCGGCAAATATATCGATCCCCGCGTCGTCGAAGGGCTGATCGATCGCCCGAACCTGACAGCAGCGGAGGGTCAGCGCCGGGTGATGACGGTTTTGTTCTGCGATCTCAAAGGATTCACGAGCTTGAGCGAAGGCATGACCCCGCAAGGTCTGGTCAAGGTCATGAACCGCTACCTTTCCATCATGTCTGAACCGATTCGGGCCAACAGAGGGATCATCGACAAGTATATCGGTGATGGCATCATGGCCTATTGGGGGCCCCCGTTCGTTGACGAGGCGGACCATGCTCGCTTTGCTTGCCTAGCTGCCCTCGAGATGATCGAACGTATCGCGACCCTGCGCCGGGAAATTCCCGAGTTGCTGGTGTACGCGGCACTCCGATGGAGACGTGCGATTTGCGGATCGGCGTGGCGACTGGCGAAGCGCTGGTCGGCAGCATCGGCTCCGATGTCATGATGAGCTATACGGTCATGGGCGACGTGGTGAATCTCGCCTCGCGTCTGGAAGGGGCGAACAAACTATACGGCACCCGCAATCTCTTCTCCCAAAGAACCATCGAGGCGGCGGGCGCCGCCATCGAGGTTCGCGAGATCGATCGGGTCGTGGTCGCGGGCCACACCCATTCCGAAGTCATCTTTGAGATCCTTGGACGCAAAGGCGAGCCCACGCAACAACAATTGACGTTGCGTACGAGTTACCTGGAAGGGCTGGCGGCCTATCGCGAACGACGGTGGGACGATGCACTTCACGCGTTTAACGAAGCGCTCGAGGCATTGCCCGGTGATGGGCCGTCAACGGCGCTGCTCACGCGCGTCGAAGGCCTCAAAGCAAATCCACTGTCTCAAAACTGGGACAGGTCGTGGCACATCGAGAAATAGTCGCCGAGCGGTCAGCTATGAGGCGCTGATGTCGCTTATGGGTCATTCTCGACTGAGCCAGCAGGTAACGCCTACCATCTGATGTCCGCTTCTCTCCAAAAGATGGGGGTAATCGGCCGGCCCAGCTTGTGGATAGCTGAAGATTTTGGGTGCTGCGCTTCAGGCTGATGGTGAAACGAGGTCCTTGGTTACGGCCTCAAGCATCAGAAGAAGAAGCGCAGCATGGAGCATTTTGGGGGATTGGACGTATCGGTCAAGGAGACCAGCATCTGCATTGTGGATGATACGGGCAGGATCGTGAAGGAAGTGAAGGTAGCGAGCGAGCCTGAAGCTCTGCTGAAGGTTCTGGGTAAGCCGGCCTACCGCTTCAAGCGGATCGGACTGGAAGCCGGGCCGTTATCGCAATGGCTGTTCAGCGCTCTTGCCGAAGCTGAGTTACCGGTGGTTTGTGTCGAAACCCGGCACATGCAGGCGATGCTGAAGGCGCAAATCAACAAGACCGACCGCAATGATGCGCGCGGCATCGCGCAAATGGTGCGGGCGGG
>NZ_DATMLW010000063.1:0-3021 GCF_035570375.1 Bradyrhizobium sp.
TACCGGGGCACGCTGAGCATTGGAGATTGACACAAGCGGCATCATCCCGAACTCGCGTATCAGAGGCGGGACGTGCGGCAGATCGAGACGTCCATGCATCGTCGTCACTGTCTTGTTCCAGCAATGCGCGAAGAGTGGAAAATGGAGGAAGTCGGTATGAAAGTGGATAATGTCGAATGCATCCGCACTTTGCGCCACCCGGTTTAGCTGTGCCAAGTGATGTGGGAGGGGATCTTTGCATTTAGGATCGAGGCGCAGCGCCTGTTCACAGCACGCCTGCAAGTCAGCATTGGTTTGCGAGTCGGCGCTCGCGAACAGCGTGACCTCGTGCCCTTGGCAAACTAACTCTTCTGTCAAATGCGACACGACACGCTCAGTGCCGCCGTAAAGTCGTGGTGGGCAACTTTCGTATAAAGGACATACTTGTGCGATTTTCATATACGTCGGGTCCTGATCTGTTTGCTGGCCCTTTAAGATCCAGCCTTTCTCCTCGGCTTCGATATCCATCCCCGCCGGAGCGGTCGCCTTGACCAGCATCAGGTTCCTGAAGTTTTGTATAAATTAAGATGGCCATGGCCAGGCCGACGCGAAGGTAGCGCGAGATCGTGGCCGACCGGCGCTATAGGCTTGACCGGGTGCGCAATTGCCGCGTCGAGTGCGTCGTCCTGCAAGATTGAAGTCTTATTCAATGGGCCATCAGGACCGGTACATTCATATCCCGCAAAATGTCCCGGGTGACGCCTCCCAGGATGATTTCGCGGAAACGCGAATGGCTGTAAGCACCCATGACCAAGAGATCGGCATCGAGTTCGGCCACGTGGGTAAGTATCGTATCGGAGACCGCTAGGGTGGCGAGGTCGTGCCGAATCATCTGGGTCTTGGCGTTCAGCCCATGCCGTCCGAGATGAGCAACCAAGTCTTGCGCGAGTTCGACATCGGCGAGTTCATCGTCGGGATCGACTAAGAGGACAGTGACGGCACTCGACGCGCTCATAAAGGGCAGGGCGTCCTGCACTGCCCGGCTGGCTTCGCGGCTGCCGTTCCACGCGATCAACACATTCTCGCCGATGCGGTCTGGCCGGCGGCCGGCATAGGGCACGACCAACACCGGTCGGCTGCAAGAAAGGACCACATCTTCCGGATGGTACAATCCGGTGTCGTGATCCGGAATGCGTTGCCCCAGGATCACGAGATCCGCACAGTGCGCCCATCTGGTCACAACCGATTCAGTCAACCCGATCGCCATGTGCCACTCGCCCAGAAGGGACTCGTTCAGCAGCATCTTTTGGAATTTTTCGCCGACCGCAGTCGCATCTTCCGGAACCACACCGATCAGATAAGCTTCAAAACGATGGGCCAGGCGGAAAGCGATATCGAGGCGTTCGGCGGAGATTGCTGTGGGGTCGGCATAGACCAGGATATCGCTGATGGCCATGGTACTAGCTCCGAGTTGGATGGGATCGCCTCAGGCCGGTTACCGGGACCTCTGCCTGGCAACCCCGACGAAAGCCGGACGGATCAGCCGTTCGTGGTACGCATAGCCGGGCAGAACCATTTGGCCGATGGTGCCGGGCTCGTACTGGCTGTTCTCTACTTCGAACATCGCCTGGTGTTGGTTTGGGTCGAACGGCTCGCCGAGCGCAGGCTCGATGCGTCTGATGCCATGCTTCTCGAAAGTGTCTTGCAGGGCTCGTTCGCTGGCGGCGACCCCGGCCAGCAGGTTCCGAAGCGCCTCGTTTTTATCTGGCAGACCAGGTGGCACACTTTGCAGCGCACGAGACAAATTGTCGGCCGTCTGCAGGAGATCCTTTATCAGCTGCGTAGCCGCGAACCGCACTGCATCGTCGCGCTCGCGCTCGAGGCGGCGCCGGAAGTTCTGTTGTTCGGCCAGTACGCGCAGCAGCTGCTCCTTAAGCGCTGCCGGATCCTCCTCGGAAGGGCCGGCAGGCTCCTCTCCCGCCTCTTTTGGCGGAGCGCGTTCGCCAGTGACGGGTGTCGATGAAGAGTCGGCCGCGGCTTGCTCTGGGACGTCGCTCGGCTGAGCCGATGCGGACTCCTCGGGTGCGCGTGGCTTTTCCGCCGTGTCCCCGCCCGGGACATCGGCTCTGTTTTCTGATGGGGTCATGGATCACGCAAACTCAAACGCCGCGAGGCACTGCACCAGAAGGCGCCAGGGCGTGATGCCGCCGCCCATGCAGCCGGAAGGCGAGCACCAACATCGCTATACCGAAGATCAGCGCGTATGCGGCGATCCACCAGGTCAGCACCACGGCCCCGATCAATGGCCAGATGATCAGAAGGAAGCCCCAGATCAGAGAGACTGCCCCGGCGAGCGCCATAAGCCATCGGCCATGCGGTATGTTGAGGCGGAAGCTTGCGCCGAACAGCAGCGCTCCTGTGACAATCGCCCATGCGCCCATCAGGAAAACAAACGCGACGATCGTTATCACCGGCCAGATGACGGCGATGCCGCCCGCGATGAAGTCGAGAATGCCCTCGAAGATCAGCCATCCCCAGCGCTCGTGCCGCTGTGCCGCCCTGACCCCGGCAATAATCGCGAATACGCCGTCGACCAGCATGTAAGCAGCAAACAACAGCACGAATGCGAGCAGCGCCGCGCCGGGCATGAGCAGCGCAATGATGCCGAAAATGATAGCGAACACTCCACGCAATGCGATTGCCCACCAGTTTTGCGCCAACAGGTTGCTCATCGCATGGTCGCTGGCGGGCCAGCCGGGCGTCGTGCCCACTCGGTCGTCCATCGTCATACCGATTTCTCCATAAATACTGGCGTCGGGCGCGCTCAGGAAGCGCGGCGTTTGGGGTCATCGACGTCTTCGAATTCGGCGTCGACGACGCGCTCGTCAGCCGGCCCGGCGCTTCCGCCGGAGCCCCTGTCCGTTTGGGCCGACCGCTGTACCGCTTCGCCTATCCGCATTGCCGCTCTGGAAAGCGCCTCGGTGCCTTGCCTGATCCGCCCGGCATCATCACTGGTCATTGCGGTCCGCAATGCGGCGATTG
>NZ_DATMLW010000064.1:0-3678 GCF_035570375.1 Bradyrhizobium sp.
GCGATCGCCATCATCGCCGATCTCGAGACTTTTTCCGGCGCCACTGAAGCGATAGATGAGGCACGGGAGCGCTTCGGCCGCATCGACATCCTGGTCAACAATGTCGGCGGTACGATTTGGGCAAAGCCTTATGCCGAGTACAGGGAGGCACAGATCGAGGCGGAGATCCGCCGCTCGCTATTCCCGACACTCTGGTGCTGCCGCGCCGTGCTGCCGGGAATGCTGGAGCGCGGTGCTGGCGTCATCATCAACGTGTCTTCGGTCACGACGCGCGGCGTCAACCGCGTGCCCTACGCGGCGGCGAAGGGCGGCGTAAACGCGATCACCGCATCTCTCGCCATGGAATACGCGGCGCACGGCATTCGCGTCTGCGGTGTGGCGCCCGGCGGCACCGAAGCCCCACCGCGGCGCATCCCGCGCAACGCCGCGGCGCCGAGCGCGCAGGAGGGGGAATGGTACCGCCAGGTCGTGAACCAGACGATCTCGTCGAGCCTGATGAAACGCTACGGCACGACCGAGGAGCAGGCGGCGGCGATCCTGTTCCTGGCTTCGGACGAGGCTTCGTACATCACCGGCGTGACTTTGCCCGTGGCGGGCGGAGACCTCGGTTGAGCAATTCGCCACGCGTCCGCAGCGCAGCCGTGCATCGAGCAGCCCGAAATCATTGATCCAGACGGACAGAAAGGGCTTCAGCCTGATGGCGTTCATTTGGTCGGAAGCGGTAGTCGAGACCGCCAGTAGGTGCCAAATCACGGATCTTCAGCTGAAGCGGCTGAAAAACGTGGTTCGCCGAGCCTATGATAACGTTCCCCACTATCGTCGAACCATTCAGGCGGCCGGAGTTCATCCGGACGATCTCGTTTCCTTAGAGGGACTGGCGCAATTTCCTTTTACGACAAAGGCGGACCTCCGAGATCGCTACCCATACGACATGTTTGCGGTTCCGCTCGACGACGTCGTGCGGATCCATGCCTCTAGCGGAACAACAGGCAAGCCGACAGTGGTCGGCTACACCAGGCGCGACATCAAGACCTGGGCTCGCCTGGTGGCGCGCTCGATCCGAGCGGCAGGCGGCACGCGGCGCGACAAGATGCACATAGCCTATGGCTACGGGCTTTTTACGGGCGGTCTCGGTATGCACTATGGGGCCGAGGCTCTCGGCTGTGCCGTTGTGCCGGTTGGCGGCGGGATGACAGAGCGGCAAGTTCAGCTGATCAACGATTTTCGCCCCGACATCATAAGCGTCACGCCTTCCTATCTGCTGGCCATTGCAGACGAGTTTGACCGGCAGGGTGTCGACGCACGTTCTTGCAGCTTGCGTCTTGCCCTATGTGGCGCGGAGCCCTGGAGTGAGGCAATGCGCAGTGAGATCGAGCGCAGGTTGGGCTTGGCGGCATTGGATATCTATGGGCTCTCCGAGCTCATGGGGCCCGGAGTTGGCCAGGAGTTCGCAGCTACCCGGGACGGCCCCACGATTTGGGAGGACCATTTTCTCCCTGAGGTAATCGATCCAGCGACCGGTGCGGTGTTGCCGGATGGCCAGCTTGGAGAACTCGTCCTGACCTCCCTGACCAGGGAAGCCATGCCAGTTATCCGGTATCGCACGCGCGACCTCACTCGGCTGCTGCCGGGGACAGTCACCAACATGCGGCGCATTGAGCGCATTCGAGCCCGAAGCGACGACATCTTGATTATCCGTGGCGTGAATGTGTTCCCTACACAAATCGAGGAAGCGCTGATAGCGGACCCGCTTCTGGCGCCAAACTATCTGATCGAAGTGGATCGACCCGACCGCCTCGACACGGTCCGAGTGACGGTCGAGGCCCGCACTGCCTTAACGACCGAAGAGCGGGATTGTGTTGAACGGAGGGCCGAGCAAGCGATCAAGGCGAGAGTGGGCGTCACAACGACGGTAGAGGTGATGGCACGGGGCGCTATTGCGAGCTCGCAAGGAAAAGCCGTCCGCGTGATCGATCGCCGACGGAAGGAATAGTCTTGGAATCCGCGCTAAGTTCCCTCGTCGCCTCCGGGCTGCCGGAAGCATCTGTATCGAGCTGGACGGCAGTCCAACCGCATGTGACGGATGACTTTGGCCGTGACCTCGATCAATACATTTCTTATTGGCAGCAGACGTACCGGCTACTATCGGCGCTTCCGGCCAAGTCCTCCCGATCGGATGTAGAAAGAGCCGCCGCACAGACACTCTTGACCGCGGGGCGGGAGTCTCATGAGCGGTTTCTCAACGCCTACACCCGTCAATTATATGACAGCCTCACTGCGCAACGATCCCGTTTCGTCCGGGCCGACCGGCTCGTGGCGGCCGCGGCTGAGGCTTTTCCTGGCCTTGTGCCCTCTGAAGCGCAGCTCGCCGCGGAATCGAAGCTGAAGCAGGGGGACAAGGATGGGCTCGAGATCGACCAAGGCATTTTACTTTCCCACGTCCTCGCCGAGCGAGACTTGGGCACCCACCTGTGTCATGCGATGCTGTTGCCCCGCGCCGAAAGCGCGGATCTCGTCGCGAAGTTTCAGGCTTCGGGCAAGCTCGATCTTGGAGCGGCCCGCGTTGAACGCAGGGGAAATGCCGTTCTTCTCACCACGGCCAACCCGCGTTTTCTAAATGCCGAAGACGACACAACCATCGACAGCATCGAGCTGGCGGTTGATGTCGCGACGCTCGATCGCGCCAGCGGCGTTGCCATCATGCGCGGTGATTTGGCGCATAAAGCTAAATACTCGGGCAGGCGGATCTTTGGCGCTGGCATAAACCTCACTCGCCTCTACCACGGAAAGATCCCTTTCTTGTGGTACATCACGCGCGAATTGGGCTACGTGCACAAGCTATTGCGTGGTGTCGCGTCTGACGACACCGTGCCCGATGACTTGCATGGGGGTGGCTGTGAAAAGCCCTGGATCGCGGCAGTGGATACGTTCGCGATCGGCGGACACTGTCAGATCTTGCTCTGCATGGACTATATCCTGGCGTCGGCCGGCACCAAGCTGACACTGCCCGCCCGGAAGGAGGGCATTATTCCGGGGCTGGCAAACCTTCGACTCCCTCGCTTCACAGGAGCGCGCATTGCCCGCCAAGCAATCCAACATGGACTGGAGCTTTTCTGCGAAAGCGCCGAGGGCCGGCTCGTTTGCGACAAGATCGTTGCAGCGGACGAAATGGATCTGGCCATCGATCGAATTTGTGAGGATGTCTTGAGCTCCGGACAGGCTGCTCTCGTCGCCAATCGCCGTGCGCTGCGTATAGGGTTCGAGCCGCTCGATACATTTCGGCAGTATTGTTCGGTTTATGCTCGCGAGCAGGCATATTGCTGTTTCAGCTCCGAGCTGATCTCCAACCTTGAACAGAACTGGAATGTCCGAAGCCGCGAAACCGCATGATCTGCCTCGGTTGAGAATTTCACGCCCACCCAGGAGGAAAAGTCGATGAGCGAATTGCTCGAGACCCGCGAAGTGCAGAGCCTGCTGACCAAGGTCAGCGGTCTGGGGGACGACAAGGGCGACCCGCGCATCAAGCGCATCGTCTACCGCGTCGTGTCGGATTTGTTCAAGACGATCGAGGAGTTCGATGTCCAGCCAGACGAATTCTGGACCGCGATGAGTTACCTGACGGAGCTCGGCGAGGCGCATGAGATCGGCCTGCTGGTGCCCGGCCTCGGTCTCGAAACA
>NZ_DATMLW010000065.1:0-2466 GCF_035570375.1 Bradyrhizobium sp.
TTTGCCCCGACGTTGAGGGAATTTCTGGACGACTTCTATCGTAAAGTTGCCGCCAACTTGGACGTTCACGGAGTTGCGCCCGCCGCGTTGAGACTGCGAAGCCGACGAGGTACGGCGTTGAAGCCACCAACCTAAGATCGCAAGTGGCACGGCAATGCCTATGCCACTAAGGAGCCACTCCTTGTTTGAATCAATTTTCGTCCATTGGGCGAACGCAACTTCGCCGGGTGCTGCATCGTCATCTTTTGCGCTTATCTCGCGCTTTATGCCGCCAGTACTTCTATCGCGAAAGCGAGGCCATGAAACCCGATGCTTACGGCGGCCGACAGGGCATCGCTCATGCCATCGAGCCGGTAGCGATCACTATTTCGGCGGGTTCAGCTGCTTCCACGGATCTTTGACCATCGGGATCGTCGCGATCTCGACATTGGCGAGCTTGCCGTCCTGCTTCTCGACGCGCCGGATATACACATTCTGGACAATGTCCCGGGTCTCGGGGTCGATCATGATCGGCCCACGCGGGCTGTCCGGGTTCTTCCACCCCTTGAAGAACGCCATCGCTTCATCCGCCGTAAACTTTCCCTGCGTCGCCTTGACCAGATCGAAAACCGCGACCATCCCGTCCCAGGCATTGACGGACAGGAAGTTGGGGATAGCGGTGTCGGCATATTCACGCTTCCAGGCAGCAAGGAAGGCCTCGTTTGCCGGACGTTTGCCGGCGGTCGAATAATTGCCGGAAGTAATCAGGCCCAGCGGAATATCGCCCATCGCCGGCAATTGCTCGTCGGGCAGCAGGTCTTGTGCCGAAGTGATCTGAATGCCGGCCTCGCGCAGCCCGAGATCCCTGACCGCATTGACGAGCGCGGTCGCCTGGGTGCTCGGTATCCAGAAGAACACGACGTCGGGCTTGGCGTCCTTGATGCGCTGCACGAACGGGGCGAAATCGGGATTGTTCGGGGGAATGCGGACGGCACCGACGATCTGGCCGCCGCTGTCGGTGAAGCCCTTGGCGAAAGAAGCTTCCGAATCATGCCCGGGGATGAAGTCGCTGACGGCGGTATAGCCCTTCTTCCAGCCCTGCTCTGCCGCCCATTTCCCGATCGGATAGCCCTGCTGCCAGAGCGTGAACGACACTCGCGCGACATAGGGTGAGATGCGCGGAATTGCGGAGCCACCGGCGGCGATGCTGATCAGGAGCGGCACCTTCGCCTCGGCGGTCAGCGGCGCAATCGCCGCGGCCACCGGGGACAGGATGACACCCGTCAAGAGCTGCACGTGCTCGCGCGTAATCAGCTCCTGAGCCAGCCGCTTGCCGACTTCCGGATTGGACGTGTCGTCGCGCCGCATGATTTCGAGCTTTATCCCCGGCGGCAGCTCCTTCTCGTGCTCCTTCACGTATAGGTCGACAGCTTTTTGCGCCTGGTCCGCGGCTTGCGCGACAAAGCCGGAATAGCTGCTGATGTTCCCGATCTTTACCACCGTTTGGGCCGCCGCCGGCGGCGACAGCACGAGAACCGCAGTTGCCGCGCAGGCGAGCGTTAGTACGGACCTTCCGTATGGCATTCGATCTCCCATTATTTCAACGGGTTCAGTTCCTTCCACCGGTCCTTGACCATCGGGATCGTTGCGATTTCGATGTTGGCAAGAACCTCACCCTGCTTTTCGACGCGGCGGATGTAGACGTTCTGCACGATGTCGCGGGTTTCCGGATCGATCATGATCGGCCCCCGCGGACTGTTCGGGTCCTTCCAGTGGGATAGGAAGGCCACCGCCTGATCACAGCTATGCCGTCGGCGAGAAATTCTTGCTCGGGGTCGCTCGACATATTCACGAACGGCAGCACAGCAACCGAGGGCTTGTCGGGGAGTGTTAAGACTGGTGGTGATGGGCTCGCCGCACTGGTGCTGACGAGATCGCGCACTCGATAAACCCGGACTGGGCGGGCAATGTTCTTGACCTGCTGCTCGCCCAGATCCTCAAAGGCAAAGGCCACCTTGTCGCGCACCTGGTCCCGAACGACGCGGCTGACGCAAATCCCGCCCGGTTCCGCCAGCCCTTCCAGCCGCGCCGCGACGTTCACCCCATCCCCGAAGATGTCGTGCGCCTCGACGATCACGTCGCCGAGATTGATGCCGATGCGGAACCTGATCCGCTGCTCCTCCGGCACCTCAGGCTCGCGCTCGGCCATGCCGGCCATTTTGACGTGCTTCGCCACGATGGTGTCAAAAAAGGAAGGGACTCCCCATCTTTTAGGCTCAAAGAGCGCGCGATCGACGATTTCACGGTTGAAAGGGTCCTATTTTGCACGAATCCTGATCCTCGACACCGCCATTTTGACGTGCTTCGCCACGATGGTGTCAAAATCTAAGCGTAGTCTGTCGGGAGAATCTACATCGCCTGAGATCTATGGATGTGCATCACATAGGTTCTCAGATCGAAAATTATGTATTTGGGACGTGCCGCCTG
>NZ_DATMLW010000066.1:0-13471 GCF_035570375.1 Bradyrhizobium sp.
AAACATCCGCATCTTCCGCGAGCACCCGGATGTGCTCCGTCAGTACCAGCATCGATTCAAATTCATTTTGGTCGACGAGTACCAAGACACCAACGTCGCGCAATATCTGTGGCTGCGGCTGCTGGCGCAGGCGCCGTCGAAGCCGGGCGGGACTCCCTTAACCTCGCCCCGCTTGCGGGGAGAGGTCGGCGCGCGCAGCGCGCCGGGTGAGGGGGAGCCAAACTCACAACCGGTGTCCGCGGAGAGTGCCCCTCACCCCGACCCTCTAAGAGCGAGCTCCGCTCGTCTCGACCCCGTGAAGAACGGGGAGAGGGAGCAGGCCGCTCCGCCCTCGCCGCTCACACCCCCCAAAAACATCTGCTGCGTCGGCGACGACGACCAGTCGATCTATGGCTGGCGCGGCGCCGAAGTGGATAACATCCTGCGCTTCGAACACGATTTTCCCGGCGCCAAGGTGATCCGGCTGGAGCGCAACTACCGCTCCACCGGCCACATCCTGGCCGCCGCCTCGCATCTGATTGCGCATAATGAGGGACGGCTCGGCAAGACATTGCGCACCGAGGACGTCGACGGCGAAAAGGTCACCGTGACCGGCTCCTGGGACTCCGAAGAGGAAGCCCGTGCCATCGGCGAGGAGATTGAGGAACTGCAGCGCGGCGGCCACAAGCTCAACGATATCGCGATCCTGGTGCGGGCCTCGTTCCAGATGCGCGAATTCGAAGATCGTTTTGTCACGCTCGGCCTGCCCTATCGCGTGATCGGCGGCCCCCGATTCTACGAGCGCGCCGAAGTCCGCGATGCGCTGGCCTATTTGCGCGTCATCAACTCGCCGGCCGACGACCTCGCCTTCGAGCGCATCGTCAACGTGCCGAAACGCGGCCTCGGCGACGCCACCGTGCAGATGCTGCACGACCACGGCCGCAAGCGCCGCATTCCGCTGTTCGAGGCTGCCCGCGCGGTGGTCGAGACCGACGAGCTGAAGCCGAAAGCGCGCGGCTCCCTGCGCGATCTCATCGTCAATTTCGATCGCTGGCGCGCGCAACGCGAGGTAACCTCGCACACCGAACTGGCCGAGATCGTGCTCGACGAGAGCGGCTACACCGAAATGTGGCAAAAGGATCGTTCCGCCGACGCCGCAGGAAGGCTTGATAACCTCAAGGAGCTGGTGCGCTCGATGGAGGAGTTCGAGAACCTGCAAGGATTCCTCGAACACATTTCGCTGGTGATGGACCGCGACGGCGGCGCCGAGGACGATGCGGTGTCATTGATGACGCTGCATTCGGCCAAGGGACTTGAGTTCGACAACGTCTTCCTGCCCGGCTGGGAGGAAGGCCTGTTTCCGAGCCAGCGCACGCTCGACGAACAGGGCCGTGCCGGGCTCGAGGAAGAGCGCCGGCTGGCCCATGTCGGGCTGACGCGCGCCCGCCGCCGCGCCAAACTCTATTTCGCCACCAACCGGCGGATCCACGGCACCTGGTCGACCACGATCCCGTCGCGCTTCCTCGACGAGCTGCCGGCGCACAATGTCGAGATCACGGAATCCAAGGGCGGCTCGGGCTGGGGCGGGGCCAGTGGCTACGGCCCGTCGCGCTTCGACAATGTGGAATCCTTTGGCTCCAGCTATACCACGCCGGGCTGGCAGCGCGCGCAAGCCAACCGCGCCCGCAACCAAAGCGGCCGTCAGGGCCAGGCCGGCGGCTTCAACGAAAGCCAGTCACCATTTTCCGGTTCGCGCAGCGATACCTCAGGTTCGCGCAGCGATGCACGCGGCGCCGGCAGCTTCTCGCGCAACAAGCGCGCACCGATGGTGATCGAAGGCGAGCTGATCGCGAAATCCACCGGCACCACCTCGGAATTCGCGCTCTCCGACCGGGTGTTTCACCAGAAATTCGGCTACGGCAATGTGGTGAAGATCGACGGCAACAAGCTCACCATCGCCTTCGAAAAGGCCGGCGAGAAGAAGGTGGTCGACAGTTTTGTCGAACGGGCGTGAAGCTCGCACACTTTGCTTGCGGCCCTCCTGGGCAGGCAGCTATGACCAAGGCGCCTTAGGCCTCGCGATGGTCCGACCGTCAGAAGCCTCTGTTGCGCCGCAGCATTTGCTTCCCTGACCGGATTCAGCGCATTTGAGCGAATTTTGATCGACAATACTTCGCGCGCGCATTTACCGAAAACTTGCGCGTGAGAGGTATGTTGGCTGGCAGTGGATAGTTTGCCGGCGATTTGCTTGCCGCTTCAGGGCTGCCAAGATGAGTTTACAGTTTAAGACTGTCAGAAAGGCCGAGAACAAATCCTTTTTGAGGGATCTCGACGAGGCCGTTTCGCGCGGTAGCCCGGAAAGCCGCGCCAAGGCCTTGTGGCATACCACCGACCTGATGATCGCCGGCAGCTTCAGCGACGACGAAATCTGGACCTTTGGCGAGGTCGTCACGCGGCTTGCCGAGGAAATCGAAGTCGCGGCCCGCGCCCAGCTTTCCGAGAAGCTCGCCCGCTTCGATCGCGCGCCCGCCAATATCATCCACAAGCTCGCCTTCGACGATTCAATCGAGGTCGCAGGGCCGGTGCTGCGGGAATCCAGGCAACTGGAGACCTATGCGCTGGTCGCCAACGCCTGCACCAAGAGCCAGGCGCACTTGCTCTCGATCTCGAAGCGCGAGAACATCGAGGAGCGCGTCACGGACGAACTCGTCACGCGCGGCAACCAGGAAGTCGTCAACTCGGTTGCGACCAACAACGGCGCGCGCTTTTCCGATTTCGGCTTCCTGCACATGGTCAAGCGCGCCGAAGGCGATTCGATTCTCGCCGAGCAGCTCGGGCTGCGCAAGGACATCCCGCGGCACGTGTTCCAGCAGCTGATCGCAAAAGCGACCAGCGACGTCAAAGAGCGGCTGCTGCGCGAACGTCCCGAGATGGCCAAGCATATCCAATCCTCGGTGACCGAGCTCGCAGGCGAACTGCAGTCCAAATTCGGACCCCTGTCGCGCGGCCATTTGGTTGCCAAGCGCGTGGTGTCGACCCAGCATCGGCTCGGCAATCTCAACGAAGGCAGCATATCGAGCTATGCCCGATCGCACCGGCTCGAAGAGGTCACAATCGGACTCTCGCTGCTCTGCGCCCTGCCCAGTGACGTGATCGAGCGCGCCGTGCTCGACAGGAACCGGGAGACGCTCCTGATCCTTTGCAAGGCGCTCAACTTCGCCTGGGACACGACGATGGCCCTGCTCTTCCTCGGCGCCAAGGATCATCGCATCACCGCGCAGGATTTGAAGGATCTGGAAAACGAATACAGCCGTCTCAACATCGAGACGTCGCGAAGCGTTCTGGCATTTTATCAATCTCGCAAGAACGGCGAGGTCATGGATGCGCCCGCGCCGCTGCAGGCCGCGCTCGCCGCGCCATGAACGGGGAACGACGAATATGAGTGCGATCACATTTGGCAGAGGCGTGCCTGCGTTCGGCAGGGCCGCGGTCGAAGGCTTCGGCAAGAAGGGCGACGGGGACGAGCAAAAGCGCGATCAGAAGAACAGGGGCGCGGGCGGCGGAAAGGATGGGCTGCTCGACACCGCCCGGACCGTTCTCGAAGCCGCCAACGACTTCAGGGACGAAGCCACCGCCGAAGTTTGCCGCAGGGTGATCGAGGCCAGCACCAACGGCCGGCAGCCCGCGCTCTCGGACCTGCGCATCATCAACAACTATTTCAAGTGAACTTCTCCCTCCGCTGAACAGGCTTCAGCGCGCGGGATACGTTACCGGCTCGCCGCAGCGGACAATGCGAAGCGCATGGCGACCGCCCGAATCTACCTCGCATCGAACGGCGACAATCACACCGACAGATCGCAAGCCCCTCCCCCGGGCTCTTAAGGGGATTCTGTCAAGTGGTTCTCGGCCTTGAAAAAGCGTGACGGCTGCGGCGCGAAACTGCCGACCGCTCTGCGGATATTTTGCAATTGCCGGTCGGGGAGTTCGGAAAAAGCGAATATAAGCCGATTGCGCATGGGCGTCTTGTTGCCTATCTGACATGACGCCGTCCGCTCACCGTGCCGCTTTCGCTCCTGCCATTTTATTTCCGAACGAACTGCAAAACCCGCCCATGCCGTCCATTATTTCGGTATCAAATCTTTCCAAGACCTACGGCACCGGATTCAAGGCGCTCAACAACATCAATCTCGACATCGAGCGCGGCGAGATTTTTGCTTTGCTGGGACCGAACGGCGCCGGCAAGACCACGCTCATCAGCATCATCTGCGGCATCGCGAACGCCAGCGAGGGCCACGTCACCGTCGGTGGTCACGACATCAGTCGCCAATACCGCGACGCACGCTCGCTGATCGGCCTGGTGCCGCAGGAACTGCACACCGACGCCTTCGAATCGGTGTGGGGGACGGTGAGCTTCAGCCGCGGCCTGTTCGGCAAGCCGAAAAATCCAACTCACATCGAAAAGGTGCTGAAGGATCTTTCGCTGTGGGACAAGAAAGACTCCAAGATCGTCACGCTGTCCGGCGGCATGAAGCGCCGCGTGATGATTGCGAAAGCGCTGTCGCACGAACCGAAAGTCCTGTTCCTCGACGAGCCGACTGCGGGCGTCGACGTCGAGTTGCGCAAGGGCATGTGGGAAGTCGTCCGCACGCTTCAGGCCTCCGGCGTCACCATCATCCTCACCACCCACTACATCGACGAGGCCGAGGAAATGGCCGACCGGGTCGGCGTCATCAACAAGGGCGAGATCATCCTGGTCGAGGACAAGGCGAACCTGATGCAGAAGCTCGGCAAGAAGCAACTGAAGCTGCATCTGCAATGCCAGATCGATGCGATTCCACCCGCGCTTGCCCCCTACCATCTTGAACTGTCGAACGGAGGCTGCGAACTGACCTACCATTACGACACCAGGGTCGAGCGCACCGGCATCACCAGCCTGCTCGGTGATCTCAGGAACGCAGGCATCCGCTTCTCGGACCTCGAGACCACGCAGAGTTCGCTCGAAGACATCTTTGTGAGTCTGGTGCGGCGAAATTGAAGTTCCTATCAGTCCAGGCCCCGAAATGATCATTGGAACTTCAATTTCAAAGCCGCACCAGAGTCCAGAATTTGCAGTGCTCCTTCGATTTCCGAAGTTCGCATCGGTGGTGGCTGAGAACTCAGGCGAACTTCGGAATCGGGAGCACTGGTGCGGCGAAATTGAAGTTCCTATCAGTCCAGGCCCCGAAATGATCATTGGAACTTCAATTTCAAAGCCGCACCGGAGTCCAGAATTTGCAGTGCTCCTTCGATTTCCGAAGTTCGCATCGGAGGTTGCTGAGAACTCAGGCGAACTTCGGAATCGAGAGCACTGATGCGGCGCAATGGATCGGAGGCTGCCGGCAGCACGGGTGAGAGACCATGAACTTCAGGGCCGTGCAAGCGATCTACAGATTTGAAATGGCGCGCACCTGGCGCACGATCCTGCAAAGCGTCGTTTCGCCTGTCGTGTCGACGTCGCTGTATTTCGTGGTGTTCGGCGCCGCGATCGGCTCGCGCATCTCTTCGGTGGAAGGGATCAGCTACGGCACCTTCATCGTGCCCGGCCTCGTGATGCTGTCGGTGCTGACCCAGAGCATCGCCAATGCTTCCTTCGGCATCTATTTTCCGAAATTCGTCGGTACCATTTACGAGATCCTGTCGGCGCCGATCTCCTATTTCGAAATCGTGCTCGGCTATGTCGGCGCGGCCGCGACCAAGTCGATCGTGCTCGGCCTGATTATCCTCGCCACCGCCAGCCTGTTCGTGCCGCTGCACATTCATCATCCGGTGTGGATGCTGACCTTCCTGGTGCTGACCGCGGTCACCTTCAGCCTGTTCGGATTCATCATCGGCATCTGGGCCGACGGCTTCGAAAAGCTGCAGATGATCCCCATGCTGGTGGTGACGCCGCTGACATTCCTTGGCGGCAGCTTCTACTCGGTGAACATGCTGCCCTCGGGGTGGCGCACCATCACGCTGCTCAACCCGGTGGTCTATCTCATCAGTGGCTTCCGCTGGAGTTTTTACGAAATCGCCGACGTCAGCCCGACGCTCAGCATCAGCATGACGCTGACGTTCCTGATCGCCTGCATGATCGTGGTGTGGTGGATCTTCAAGACTGGTTACCGGCTGAAGAATTGAGGCGATAGCCGAGGAAGCGGGCCTGTGCGCCAGACATGCCTGATCTGTGTCATATTCATTGCGAAGTGCCAAACTCGCGTCGCGCGACAAACGGAAAATTGAACCGCGCGAGCTTTCAGTCATGCTTGCGCCGGCCTGCGCAATACGATTGAGCGCGCCGCCACCGCACACTGGAACCAAAGCGAAGTTTCGGGCATATTGGCTGCCGGGGACGGCGAGTGGTACGGCAGTCGGGGCCGGAGGCCAGAGTAATGCGTTCCTTTTTCGTTGCTGTTGCGGGTCTCATGCTGTTTGCCGCGGGCGCAGCGCAGGCCAAAGTTTCGATCACTGTGGACAAGAATGCGCAGATGATGACCGTCGCCGTCGACGGCGTCGAGCGTTATCGCTGGCCGGTCTCGACCGGCAATCCGTCATACGAGACGCCGAGCGGCACCTACCGCACCTTCCGGATGGAAGCGGATCACTTCTCCAAGGAATTCGACGACGCGCCGATGCCGCACTCGATCTTCTTCACCAAGATCGGTCACGCGATCCACGGCACCCTTTACGAGAACCGCCTCGGCACGCCGGCATCGCATGGCTGCGTCCGCCTGTCGCGCGCCAACGCAGCGACCCTGTACGCGCTTGTCGAAGAGCAGGGCGTGCTCAATACCACGGTTACACTGACCGGCTCCGCCCAGGTTGCGTTGGCGCGCAACCCGCGCGGCAATGCGCTCGCGCGTGGCGATGCGCAGCAAAATGCAAGACAATACGACGATTCCAATGCAGGTCAGTTCGCCTCGCCAGGCATGCCGCGCCCGATCGTGCCGCAGGCTCGCCCCGATGATGGCTACATCTATCCGGCCGATGGCAGTTCGACCGACGCACGCTATCCTGCACCACGCAGCGTCCAGCGCGGTTATGACGGGCAGGTCTATTACCAGCAGCAGCCGGGTTACACCAACGGCTACGGCTATCAATACGCACCCCAAGGTTATTATCAGCAGCCGCGCGCGTATCCGCGCGGGACGTATGGCTATCAGAATTGACGTTCGACCCTCTCCAGAGCGAGAGGGAGTTCGCTTTTTCCGGGTTGACGGTCGAGCTGATTTCACCAGCGCTACAGCTGCGCTGCGTCCTTCAAATCCTGTTTGATGGAAGCAAGCAGCGCTTGCAGCGTCTCGGAGCTGTCAGCGCGTGATGGCGGAAGCGGCGGCCGAGGTTCGCTCGCCACCTCCTGGTGAATGAAATCGCCATGCAGGACGTCATCGTGGCGGCGCATCAGCCACACGGCCACCCAATAGCCGATCGCCGGCACAATCACAAAAAAAATACTGATTTCAAACATCGCATCCACCTGAAATGGCTTGAACGATTCAATCTCGGCCATCGCCGGTCAAGTCCGGCAGCATCATGCGCTCTGCGGCATTGCGCTACCTTCTTGCCTCGCTCGCGGACTCGCGGACTTCCGTCATCGATCCATGGATGGCGCGCGCCGGCGTCTTTTGCAATTCGTGCCCCGCAGCCTTCTGATCGCATCGCTCAGGGATCGTGAAGGCAAGCATGCGGCGCGCCTTTCGAGCCTAACTTGCGCCCCTCAGTTTGCATGAGGTGTTGCAGGTAATGGTGTTGCCCTTCAAACAAGATTTACACACGTCAACGCACTGGTTGAGCTTGCTGGAGTCATAATTCGTGTAGTGCTGGGCGATGCAGGCTCGCTGCTCGTTGCTGTACTCCACTTCCTGCGAGCAAGCCGCAAGGCTGATGGCCGGGACAGTGCAGAAAAACAGGCTTCGCAATCGCACGGCAGGCTCTCCACAGGTTCGCCACGAACGCGCCCGGCCCGCCGCACCTGGACCGCATCAGGCCGCCCGGCTTACATCCATCGGTCAGTCCTGCGTTATGCCGGATCGTGTTCAAAAATGAGCGCGTGAGACTGAGGGCGAAAAACGGTCATCGCGAGCTGGACAAAAATAACTGAATTTTACCGGTCCATGGTGACGCGATTCGCAAGAATTGGCGACGCCAGGCGCCCGGTAACGAACACAATTCACCTCCTCCGGGCCTGTCTTGCGGCCCGTTATCGTCCGTTTTTATGCAGCCCCGGCAGTCCTCGACGCTTGAACCCCTTTTTGCGGTTCCCGGCGAGGGCTTTCGCATGCGAGGGCGGGAACCGGGTGTGCGGGGGGAAGTTTCACCAATACAGGATCGCGGGAGTAAAATATCCAGCCGGGGGGCGCCCGACCATGCTTTGCCTTGGGGCAACATGTCCACGTCCGAGCGTTCGCACGCCGCCTCGCCTGCCGGGAGCCGTAACCGGAGTTGGACATATCTGCTGCCGCTTGCGGCCGCGGTGCTGGTGCTCGCCGCCGTCGCCGGCGCGGTCTTTCTGCTGCTGAGACCGACGACGTTACGGATAGCCGTCGGTCCACCCGGGAGCGACAACCAGAAACTGATCCAGGCCCTGGCGCAATCTTTTGCCCATGAAAGCAATCCGGTTCGGCTGACCGTGATCTCGACGGCGGGTCCTGCCGACAGCGTCGGGTTGCTAAGAACCGGCGAAACCGATCTGGCGGTCGCGCGGGCCGACGAGGAAATGCCCAATGGAACCGAGGCGGTCGCTATACTGCGCAAGAACGTCGTGGTTCTGTGGACGCCCCCCGGCACTCCACGCAAGGGCTCGAAGAAAGAAGCCAAACCGAAAATAAAGGAGATCGGCGATCTCGAGGGCCATCACGTCGGCATCATCGGTCGCTCCCCGCTGAACGCCTCCCTGCTCCGCGTCATCCTCACCGAGTCCGGTGTCAACCCCGACAAGGTCGTGACCTCGCAATTCGGTGGCAGCCAGATCGCCGACATGCTGCACGATGCTTCGATCGACGTGTTCATGACGGTCGGGCCGCTCGACAGCCGCATCACTATCGAGGCCATCACCTCCACCGCCCGCATCAGGGGCGAACCGAAATTTCTCGCCATCGACGTGTCGGAGGCCATCGCCCACAAGCATCCGCTCTATGAGTCGGAGGAGATCGCCGGAAGTTCGTTCACTTCCTCCCCTGCGAGGCCCGAAAGCACGATCGAGACCGTCGGGGTCAGTCATCTGATCGTCGCGCCCAAATCCCTCTCCGACAGTTCGGTCGGCGCCTTTACCCGGGCGCTGTTCAGCGTGCGGCCCTCGCTTGCCAGGGAGTTTCCGGCTGCGGCGAAGATCGAGAAGCCCGATACCGACAAGGACGCTCCGATCCCGCCGCATCCGGGAGCCGCGGCCTATATCGAGGGTACCGAACGGACATTCCTCGACAAGTACAGCGACTACATCTGGGGCGGCGTGCTGCTGCTCTCGGTGCTTGGCTCAGGCAGCGCGTGGCTGCGCCATTATCTGAAGCGCGACCAACGAACGCAGGGTACAAAGCATCGCGACAGGCTGCTGGACGCGATTGGGCAGGTGCGCAAGACCGACTCGCTGGAGGAACTCGATGCGCTGCAGCGCCAAGCTGACGACATTCTTCGCGAAACGCTCGCCAGCTACGATGACGGTGCGATCGAGGAAGCGGATTTGGCCGCCCATAGCCTTGTGCTCGAGCAGTTCCACCACGCGGTCGTCGACCGGCGCGCTGTGATCAGCGCGCGGGCCGGCGAGTTGCCGCGCATGCGGGCCTTTTAGAGTCTTAGAACCCAATCAGCCTGCGAACGAAACCACCGATACTGGCATGATGGTGCCGGCGGTAGTGCCGGCCGCCGCCCGACGACGGCGCGGTGTCGTCGGGCGACAGTGCAGCGGTGCGTTCCGGGCCGATGGCTTCAAACTGCGCCTTCTGCTCGTCGGTCAGATCCTTGTAGAGATCGTCGAGCGCGGACTTCACGGTTTCGACGGCCTGCAGCATGGTGTCGAGCCGTTTGCCGGCCGCCGCAATACGCGCCGGCGGCGTCAATGCGTCGTCGGGGGCACAGGTGGACTTGAGCATGTCCGCCGCCTTGACGGTGGCGTCCTTCAGATTGGCGAGACTGGCGCGCTGCGCCTCGGTCGGATGCAAGCGCGACTCGATCTCGGCCGCCGGCCAATCCGGCACGTTCGCCTGCGTGCCGCTGCAGGCGCTGGCAAGCGGGGAATCGCCACGCCGGTCACTATTGCGCTCGCTCTGGCCAAGCGAACTCAGCCGCGACTTCTGTTCGTCGCTGAGAAGCCCCCAGAACCGATCGAGCGCGGGCTGCACGATGTCGACGGCCTGGATCATCGCTTCCAGGCGCTGTTCCATTGCGGCCAGCCTTGCCGGCGCGGTGGAGACGATCTTGGTCGGACACGCCGCCCTGATGCCCTGCGACGCCTTCACCGTTGCGTTGGCGAGATCATCGAGCGCGGGGCGCTGCGCTTCGCTCGGCTGGATCGCCTGCTGGATCCGGTCGATCGGAAGACCGGCGATGTCACGGTTGTCCTCGCCACACATTTGCGAGATCTCGTCCGGCGCAGTGTTCGCCCTTGCCGCCGCGTAGGACCGCCGGTAGCCGCCACCGTAGTATCCGCCGCCATACGACGGCAGATAGCCGAGCAGATCGTCATAGCCGTAGGGGTAGAACAGGCCTGCATAGATGTCGCCATAGCCGTACCACCAGAACGGATTCCAACCCCACAGCGAGTAGTCGTAGATATCGTAGAAGGCGAAAGGCCAGAACAGCGGGCCAACCCAGCCGAAGCCGCCATTGCCGTGCCGCCACCACCCGCCGCCCTGCAGGTGACGCCATCCCGCCGTGGCCGCGGTCGCGGTCATAAGCGCGCGGGTGCCGGGATTGTGCAAGGCACCCGGATTGTGCAGCGCGCGGGCGAATGAGCGCGAACCCATCGCGCCACGGATGGCCGCGGATCGAAGGGCGGCGTTGCGGCCGCCGATATGGCCCGCCGCGTTATGACCAGCGAACGATCGATCGGCGTGGCCACCGGCGAAGTTGGCGCGGGCGGCCGATCGGGACAGCGCTCTGCCGCCGAAATGTCTTCCGCCTCCTCCGGCGAAATGCGCGCGTCCACCGCCGAAATGTGCGTGACCACCGCCGAAATGACCGCCACCGAAATGGCCGCCGCCGTGGCCGCCACCGAAATGACCGCCACCGCCGTGGCCACCGCCACCATGTCCACCGCCTCCGCCTCGGCCGGCGTAAGCCGCACCCGAAAGCGCGACGGCGATTATGATCACAGACAGGAAATTGAGCTTTGACACGGCATCCTCCTCAATCGCCCCTCGCCTAAAGGTAAACCTCTATCAGCGGCACAATTGGGACTACCCCCATAACGCCCAGTGCCCCATCAAGTTCCACGTTCGTAACGAGCCGCAAGTGCATGTCCGCATTCGCGTTCAGCTACTGTTCACCGTCGCGCAGCCTGCGATACACCGCTCCCAAGATGTTCGAGTAATCGTCGGTCCAGACCCGCTGCTTCTCGTCGGCCCCGGTTTCCTCCCAGACATCCGACGAAGCGAGCTTGCCGACATCGGCTTCCTCGCGTGCCGACACCACCACGGACGTGGCGAAGATGTATTCGCCGTCGCGCCCGGAATCCTCGCTGTAGACCCAGCTCTTGAGAGCGTTGGCGTCGGCAATGCCGACCACGACGCTGGACAATTCCAGATGGCGGTTCGAGACGTGCATCACCACCGCGCCATGCGGGGCGAGCTTGTCCTTGTAGATTTTCATCGCCTCTTCGGTGGCGAGATGAATCGGAATCGCATCCGACGAATAGGCATCCACGATGATCAGATCATAGCTACCGCCGGGCTCTCGCGCGAAGGTCAGCCGAGCATCGCCGATCACCGGATCGAGATCGGGCTCGCAGTTGCGGATATAGGTGAAAAACCGGGGATCGCGCGCGGTATCGACCATCGACTGGTCGATCTCGAAGAATTTCCAGCGCTCGCCCGGACCGGCGGCGCAGGTCAGCGTACCGGCACCGAGCCCGATCACAGCCACGCGAAGCGGCGCTCCCTTGCGTTCGCGGATCGCCGTGATCGCCCGACCGATGCCGCCGTCCTTGTGATAGTAGGTGATCGGCTCCGGGCGACCCGTGACCCGCGTGCCGTCGGTGTTCTGGAATTTCTCGGCACCGTGAATCGTCGTGCCGTGCATCAGCACGTGATACTGGCCGCGCGGCGTGACCACGATCTTGTGGACGCCGAAGAAGCTGCGCACCGTCTCCACTCGCCCCTCGTCGGCGGGATAGAGGCGGATCAGGACGACCGCGAGCGCCGTAAAACTCGCGATCTTCCAGCGGTTTGCATTGGTGACGAGCGCCAGCAGCATGCCGACCACGGCTACACTTGCCGCCACATAGATTCGCTCCTCCTCGAGCCAGTCGAACACGCTGCCGGTGGAAAACGCCAGCGCGATCAGCGCAAGCGCAGCTGCAAGCAAAATCAGCCAGAACCAGCGGCTCGAGCGCGGCCAGCGTTCGTCGGCCGGCGGGCGACACAAGGCGGCACACACCAGGAGGATCGGGTACTCGGCGACCCACGAGAACGCGTAAGGCGCGACCAGGCCGGCAAACAGGCCGCCGACCATGCCGCCGAACGACAGCGCGACATAGAAGCCGGTGAGATATTTCGCAGGCGGCCGGGTCCGCGCCAGTTCGCCGTGGCAGGCCATCGCGATGATGAAGAAACAAAGCTGATGGCCGCCCAGCGTCAACAAGAGGTTCTGCTCGCCGCCAACCGCGAGCAGCACGATGACGCCGGCAATCGCCACGGGCTGGATCGCCAGCATCCATTTGTGCGGCAGCAGCGGGCGCGACTGGAACACCAGCACCCAGGTCAAAAGATAAAGCGATAGCGGCAGCACCCACAACAGCGGTGCTGCGGCGACATCGGTGGAGATATGCGCGGTCACCGCGATCAGCAGTCCCGACGGCACCGCGGCGAGGAAGATCCAGCGCGCGCGCAGGATCCACGGCGGCGGCGGGGCATCGGTATCCTCGGCAAGTACATCGACCGCGGCCATCGCAGGCGAGCGCAGCAGCAGCACGCCGCAAGTCCCGATCAGGACGATCAGCAAGCCATAGCCGCCGGTCCAGATCAGGTTTTGCGTGCGCAGCGTGAACATCGGCTCCAGCAGCACCGGATAGGACAACAGCGCCAGGAAACTGCCGATATTCGAGGAGGCATAGAGGAAGTAGGGATCGGGGCCGTTGGGATGCCCGGTGCGGACGAACCAGGCCTGCAGGAGCGGATTGTTGGCGGCCAGCGCAAAGAACGGCAGCCCGATCGAGACCGCGAACAGGCCCAACAGCCAGAACGCATAGCCTGACGTCGGCGGCTCGCCCCACCCGCCCGCGATCGACAGCGGCAAAGTGAGAAACGCGATCACCAGCAGCGCG
>NZ_DATMLW010000067.1:0-37123 GCF_035570375.1 Bradyrhizobium sp.
AAGGACGAGGTGCGCGTATTGGGCCGTGAGCTGGGCCTGCCCGACGAATTTGTCGAGCGCCACCCGTTCCCCGGCCCCGGTCTGGCGATCCGCATCCCCGGCGAGATCACCCGCTCGAAGCTCGACATCCTGCGCAAAGCCGACGCGATCTTCCTGGAGGAGATCCGCCACGCCGGCCTGTACAATGCGATCTGGCAGGCCTTCGCCGTGCTACTGCCGGTCAAGAGTGTTGGCGTGATGGGGGACAGCCGCTCCTATGATTTCGTCTGCGCGTTGCGCGCGGTGACTTCGACCGACGGGATGACCGCCGATTACTTCCCGTTCCCGCACGAATTCTTGGGGCGCACCGCGACCCGCATCATCAACGAAGTGCGCGGCATCAACCGCGTCGTCTACGACGTGACCTCGAAACCGCCAGGCACGATCGAATGGGAGTGAGGGGTGTGGGATGCCGTGGAGGGCTTCGGAGGGATAATAGCGTAGGAAAAATTGAGGATTGCCGATAGTTTTGTTGATGATCGGCACCCCATTGCAATTGGCGCTCCTTTCTAAACCATTGATTTTTAATCGTTCGTATATCAGCCAGATCAACAAAGCCGAGACTTCTGACGGTGTCTTCGACGGCACTTTCCGAACGCCCCAGCTCGCTTTTAGAAAAGACCGTCAGTCGAACGCGGGCAATGTGGCGCTCGGGCGAACGATGGCGGCGACCGCTCTCTACGTCCGCTGCAGCAGCACGGTCGTGAGCTCATTGGGCATGTCGAGCATCACATCATGCCCGCATTCAAGCTCCTCCCGCCACCAGCGACGCTCTCCTGCCTTGGCGTAAAACTGGCCGAAAGGACCTTCAAAGCCACTCGCCAGAATGTATCCGATGTTTGCGATGTCGTCGCAGGCGCCGCTGATCTGTGCCGGCGCTTCAAAACTGGACAGCGGGTGCATCGTGCACTGACGGTCCACCCAGGCGGCGTCCGCCGCATTAACCGCAAAGAACGACGCCGGTCTCGGCGGAACTCTCCAGCCATCGCCATGAGCCACAGCCAGCTTCCGGTCGCCCTCACCGTTATCGGGCAGGTAGTCGAAAAGGGTTTTGCCGTTCTCGGGAACAAAGGCGTCGAGATAGATGAGCGAGCGAATCCTGTCCGGCATCCGGTCGGCGACGTGGCGTGCGACAAAACCGCCGTAGGAATGTCCGACCAGGACGACGTCGCGTAGGTTCTCCCAAATCATGAGATTGGCCACATCGGCGACATGGGTGTCGAGGCCGACGTCGCGGCTCAAGAGATGGGAGCGTTCTCCGACACCCGTTAGCGTCGGCGTGAACACCCCGTGCGCTCCAGCTGCCAGCAGGCGACGCACGCGTGCCCAGCACCAGCTACCATGCCACGCGCCGTGGATTAGAACGTAATCGGTCATTGCGGAGTACTCCTTGCGATGTCGGCGCCGTGACACAAGGCGCCCGGATCATGAAAGAAAGATGCCGCAGATCGCGGCGTCGCGCTGATATGTGGATGGGGCGCCTCGCTCGGCCAAGTCTGTTTTTCGTACTGGCAGTTCCGGTTCCTGGTGGCTACATGGAGCACATGTCAGGAAACTATGGTCAGTTCTGCCCAGTCGCGAAGGCATCGGAGATTTTCGCCACCCGCTGGACTCCGCTCATCGTGCGCGAACTGATTGCGGGTGCACACTCCTTCAACGACATCCATCGCGGCGTGCCGCTCATCTCGCGAGCCGTCCTGGTCGCACGGCTGCGTGAGCTAGAGAACCACGGTGTGATCGAACATCGGCCGCGTGCCGACGGCAAGGGACACGAGTATTGCCTCACGCCTGCCGGCGAGGGCTTGCGCGCGGTGACGACCGCGCTCGGCCAGTGGGGAATGACCTACACCCACGATCGGATCAAACGCTCCGACCTCGATCCCGCCCTACTGGTCTGGGGATTGCGCCGGCGTGTCGATGTGAACGCGTTGCCGGACCGCCGCGTCGTCTTGCGCTTCGAATTTTCAGGCGTGCCGGCGAGCCGCACGAAATTCCGGATCATGTGGCTGATCCTCGGACGATCGTCTGTCGACGTGTGCATGAAGGACCCTGGATTTGCTGTCGATCTCACGCTTCGCGGCAATATCCGTGATTACGTCGAAGTCTATCTTGGCCAAACGAAATGGAGCGACGCGGCCAGAACTGCGCTGCAGCTCGATGGCGATCAGAAGATTGCAAGAGCGTTTCCTGTCTGGATGCAATTGAAACGGTAAGCGGCCGGGATGCTCTAGCCCTGCATTTGGCTGCTCGGCCTGTTCCCGTTGAGTCCAATCATTCGGATCTGCTGCCGTCCCACCCCCGCGGAATGCAGGCTCGAATCGGAAACAAGATTGCTGAACGGTAGGGCTCACGCCGCGTCGAAGGCGTGGCGCGGTGCTCGATGAAGCCGCATAAGGTTCCGGTTCTGCAGCGACCTTAATCTCTGGCTTCACCAGATCGCTCGAACAACGCGCTATCGATTTTGTAACTGAGGACATGATTCGATCGAGTAGCGATGCCTCAAGCTTCTTGACTTATGCGAGAGGGATTTTTGATGAACAGGTCGACTTTTACGGAAAAATGACGAGCCGCGCCGATGTCCTCAAGGAAAAGGAACGGTACGTCGCGCGATGGCCAGTTCGATCATACAGGTTACTGACAGACGCCACGCGGACTTCGTGCAACGAAGAACAATGTCAAGTAAGTGGCGTTGTTGTCTTCAGTGCATCCAACCCTGCAACTGGACGAAAGTCGACAGGTACGGCGTCTTTTGAATACGGCATCAACTTCGCAGCAGGCACACCCAGAATATTCTTCGAAAGCGGGAAAACCCTGTCCGCACAGCACTAAGAATATCCGTGGAATCAGGTTGTTCTTGAAAAGCTGACGATCATTTGTTCGCTGGCCTCAAACTGCTTATGGTCCAGCCTTCCCCGAAACAGTTCATGCCGAAGCCAAAGCCGGTACGTGTTGACCACGTCGGACTTGCAGTAGTCGGAGATCTCTTGGATCCGGCCGGCGTTGAAGTACGCTTCGACCTGAGAACCGTCCATCCCACCGGGCTTCCCCGGCAGACCCATGATCCGGCTCAGCTCGTCCAGCTTCACCCTGGCGCCGTAGCCGAACGACGACAGCACATCGCACAGGTCTACGTTGTCGTCGGTGTACCGATGGAAGTAAGCCCGGTTGTGCATCCCGGGTGCGAACACCTCATGGACCATCGCTCGGTAGCGAAGGACGGGTAAGTCGAAAGCGCCACCGCTGAAGGTCACGAGCTGCGGTGAGAGCTGGGCGATCTTGTTGACGAAGGACTCGATAAGTTCCTTCTCGGTTCGTTGACCGATGTGTGGCGCGCCGACCACCTGAACCTCGTACCCGTTTGCCGTCCGACTGGCTACGAGGGCACCGATGCAGATGATCGAGTGGTAGATCAGCTTCGGGAAGTCGTCACCCATGGCGGTCCGGATCTCTTCCGGTGACTTGCCGATGAGGTCGTTGGCTCTCGCGTAGCCTTCGAGGTCGGGTATCGTTTCCAGATCCCAGACCATGATGTCGCTTGGCACTTCAAATTTCCTTCCGGTGGATGAACGATTCATGATCAAGGAAGAAATCGTTTAGCAATGAAGACCATTATCTCCTCATCCTCACTTCGTTCGGATGAGCCTTCGGTCAACCGTCATCCAGTTGATATCGAAACTGTATCTTTACGAGCGGGATTACAATCAGCCACTGATTTGCCATTACCAATCATCTTTACTTCGTTTGGATGATCCTTCGAGCAATTAATTTTTCAATTTCGAATTAGAAGTAATCAGATTGTGTTGATCATGCGAAGGAAAAGATTGATCATAGAAGCTGCAAAGTTTGCAGAAATGGTGAGGACACACTTTGCCTGTCGGGGCAAAGTGCTGTCGGAGCTTGCATCTAATGGCTTGAACACATCTGGACCCGAGAACTCAATAGTTGAGCGGGACAGGCGTTGCGGTTTGCCCCGTTACTCTGCTTGTACGCGCAAGGCTCTCGGTGGACGATCCAGACGATCGCACCAGCCTTCGACGGTTTAAAGGTATTCCCGTCTCACGCGGGTTTGTCGATTGCCCGCTTCGATAGTAGCTCGGTTCAGGCTTGCCAGCCCGCCGGTGTCTCGGCCCACCGGGTTTCCGCACTTGCCCCACAGTCAGGAGGGTTACGGCGCATCATTGACGCTGAAATTTCGAACTATTTATCCAAAATGCGCCGCTCAAATAACGCTTCGGCTGATGATTTTTTTGACACTTTCTCGAAGGCACGTTGGGGACTGAAAGCCCCGCCGCGCCTGAGTGCGGAATCATTTCAAAGCCAGTAGGCCGATAAGTGCGAAGTTCCGCCAGAAGTGCGATCGCTTCCGGGTCCGGATGAACAGCTCCTTCACGTTGAATCTTTCTCGTCCGATCAACAATGCAGATCGCTGTTAGCTTCAGGGAACCGCACTGCCCGTCCCGACCACAAAAGTGGTTCTCTGGTCCGATGCAAAGCCGACGCCGTTAGACGCAGCGCCGACAGCACTCCGCCGCACAGGCAAAGTGCTGTCCTCAACCGTTTCCGCAGCTGCCTGAGCAAGCGAGCGCCTGTCAGAACAAGAACGCCTGACGGGCCCGAAGGGCTCGCCCGAACGAAGTGAGGGCGAGGTAGCAACCGAGACCTTGATTGCAAATGGATCCCTGCAACCGGATGCCGAGCGGCCAGCACGGTTCCAGTCGATCACGTAAAGTCGGAAAAGTCGGCTCGATCGAAGTTTCCCCTCAGCACGGGCTCTTCCAATTCTCCGGCGTTCGTGTCCCGCAAGGATTTCGGTGGGTCCGGCATCGGCACGGCCTGTCTGGCCTCCTCGAACAGCTGCTCCTGCGCTACGGGTTCGTCGTAGTCCAGGAACACCAACGCGGCGCGAAGTTCAGTTTCCGTGCTCGCGGAATTCACCCTCAGTTCGTCGTCGACCAGCACGAATTCTCGGCCAGCAGCCCTTGCTGCGTGCTTCTTGTCCGCGATGAGCTCCTTCACCCTGGCGCGGACCCGATCAAGCACGACCTCGTACCATTGTCCCAGCATCTTTTCGTATCTGCGGCGGTCCGCGTCGCGACGGTCCAAGACCGGTACGCCCGCCTCCTTCAGTTTGTCCAACACCTCGTCCACGAGGGCGCGCTGTTCGTCGGTGAGGTCAGAAGAGACTACGGCGTAAGCCCCATACGGTAAGTGGCTCAGCGGTTCTTCCGTATACGCCGGTTCGGCGCTGGCCTGTTTCTTCCGCAAGGGGAAGATCCAGACAAAACGGCTTTCTTTGCGTGCGTCAGTTTGATCGGACCTGTACGGCTCGCCGGCCAGCTCGACTTCGCCCGCGTAGACGTACCGCGACGTCTCGAAGACTTCGAACAGGTGGATGGCTGCGCCGCTCCTGGTCGTGTTCGCCAGCGTCTTGTTCTGCCGGTCGAGCTTCTGGGGGCCGGTCGCCCCCATGCCGACGAAATGCAGGACGTCGTCCTTCCACTCGTTCCTATACAGAGGATCGGTGATGTTCGAGATCAGGACGATGAGGTTGCGGGATTTGTTGACCCGGATACCGCCCATGTTCGCCACCCCGAACACGTCGCAGATGGTCCTGTTGTCAATCGCGCCGCCAATCTCGATCATTCTCGTTGTTCCCTAATAATTTTAACCGGCGTCCTTCGCTGGCTGGAAACTGTAGTGCTGGTTGATCCAGGCCCAACCTAGCTGCTGCCGGCGCCGCTCCGCGATCCCCAGCATTCTTTTCAGGCTGTCAGCGCTCAACTCGTAGTAGTAGACCGTCGTACCGTTCTTGAAGGTCACAGTCCGAGCTTTGTGGGAGAGATTGAAATCAAGCCCGATCACAGCGAGGATCACTCTCAGCTGCCGCACCGCTGCGCGATCACTCTTCACGACCTCCAATCCAAGAGTGTTTTCGATCACCGCCTTATGCCTTCGGCACTCCTTCATGAAGGCCGAAAGGCTATGCAGCGAAAACTCCTTGTTGAGGACGAATGAATCGTCGACGAAGATCGGAGTGCTCTTGAGGAGACTGAGCAAAAGGCGACTAACGATCCGCTCGTCCCTCAGGAAACGGGTCTTCATGCCGAAAGATTCCAGCGCTGCGAGGTCACCCGCTTCCCCCATGCGACTCCGCATTTCCGGCGTTTGGGAATAAGCGATGAACTTCTCGAACCTGCTGACCTTTGTTCGCAATTTCCCCTTATCGTCGGCGTCGATAAGGGTCTTCGTCAACGGCTCTCTATAAAACCTCTCGATCATTGTTCGAGTGAAACACCACCTTTCGTGTTCGCTGACATCCTCGTTCTCTTGCGTTCGTCCTTGGATATCATCGTAATCTTCTTCGGTTAGGGTGCTCGCGCCCATCAGGTGGGCGGCGCGTGCAGCCCTTGCCAAATTCTTACCGATGGCCTCGATCGCCTTTCCTTGAGTTCCGGATACGGAGTCTTCCGGCACGAAGTCGATACGAACACCCTGATGCTTCTTTAGCTCGATGAAGTTTCCGCGAAGGTTGTTCTTGGAAGCCCGCTGCTGAGATACAGCCAGAGCCGCCATGTCGATTAGGGGGTCATCAGTATGGTAGATCGGCCTACCGTCGTCGTCGTACCCTTTCAAGGCGCTCTTGTACAACCCGTGCAGTTGGATGTCGGCCTTGATGACTTCAACGGAGGTATCGAAGCGAAACCGACGGGGGTTGATCCAAACCTTGACCGAACCGGGATGTCTGACTCGCGCTAGTTGCTGGTCGAAGTCGAAGTGCGTGGTGACGTTTGACTCGAAGAACCCAAAAACGACGTCGATCAACCGCTGCTGCTCGGGAAACGTTATATCGATTCCGGTCCCCAGAGACGGCGAAGTCAGGATCGCTTGGTATCGGAGCGCCAGCTCGCCTGGGTTCATGACGAACGCTTTGACTTCGTCTCGATCCTTGGTGTCGGACGTTATCTGGATGGCGCGCAACCCCTCACCGAACTCGTTTCCGATCCCCTCGTACAGTGCCTCGATCAATCCCTTGGAGTTTGAAGTCACGAACACGCGCTTGCCGTCGGACAGGGTCTCCATGAGCACGCCGACGAGGTGGTTGTAAGAATCGAAGACCTCGATCGAGGAGTTACCCCGTCGATCATTTATGAAGACGTGGCTCGGCCGAATCTCCGTGTCCGAAGGACGCTGCGCGAGCTTGCTCAGGGTCTCGAAACTTAACCACCCCAGGTCGGCGTCCAAAGCGACGATCCGCTTGGCCCTATGGAGCAGGCTGTTGAAATCAACGAATATTGCGTCCCGCGCTTTCTCCATCGTCTCCGACAGGAAGTGGGAAAGGACCTGCTGGGACTCGTCGACGATGACCGTTCGAAACTTATTGATCCACTGCCCCTCGGACCTGAGGCGCCTGAGGCTGTCGAGGCACACGCCGAGACGGCTGTTGCAGAGGGGACCGGAGAAGTCGAGGTAGCAATCCAGGCCGAGCCGCTCGCAGCTCTGCCGGATGAGGGCAACGCGGTGGCCGATAAGCAGAACAGAACCGTCGTCGTCCGCGAGGATCTGTTTGAGGCGCTCGGTCTTGCCGGTTCCCTTCGGGCTCTTGATGAAAACCACGCCCTCGAGAAGCTTCGGCGGGAGCGACAAGTAGTCGGTCTGGCTGATTGATACATTTGAACTCAACAGCCCCCTCCTGGTCGGGTTGTCTTCATCCGTCAGGAAGGAAGCTCCCCATATCCCTGTTTGCTTCGAAGTACTGCTTCGCTTCGGCGACCCGCTTGTCGAAATCGAAAAAGTCGTATGCAACCGGCGAGGACGAGGACGGCCAGAAGGTCTGTGCGCAGGTCGAGCAGTGGATTCCGATGACGCCGCCCTGCTGCGACCGTACAGTGTGCGCGCTGGCGTTGGCGTCCGAATGATGGGGGCAGTGGAGGGAGGTGCCGGCTCCGAGGCTCGCGAACGAAACGGTCCGACCGGTGCTGGTGCGGACGACCAGATCTGCGGGGATCGAGAGCCTGGAAACGGTGGAGGCAAGGCTGCTATTTGGGGCGATCGAGTCCCTCTGATCGGCATCGAGACCCTGAGCGATCAACTCGTCGAGAAACGCCTCATCGATCGCCCGATCGAACACCTGGGGATTTGAGCCCCGAGAACCGTAGAAGAGCCGGGCGGCGTCCGTGGCGGACCGATCCCCCGAAAGCCGCAGGCTCAGGCTTCGCGTGGCAGCGACCATCTCCCTCGCCGTCTGGATCGAACGGGAGAGCGCGAAGACCAGTCGGAAGCGATGGACGTCCTCGGTGTGACTGGGCGTGGTGTAGAGGATCGTTAGGTACTTCTGGACGATGGGATCGGCGAGCACGTCGGGAATCCGTCGGGTCCCGTCAATATCAACTGAAATCACGTCGGAGCAGACGAAGTTCATTGCCCGACGCGTGCCAGAAAGCTCGCAGCAGTAGGCCGCGCCCGCGTTGATCCGATCCGCTAGTTCCAGCGGAGTCAGGGCCTCATTCACCCACCCGGACTTAAACAGCAAGGCGTCGTTCGCCTCGTTCTTGTCGATCAGATGGGGGTTGATGGATAGGCGCAGTTTTCGGGTGAGGGCAGTCATTTCCTGTTTTGCGAGAGATCGGCGTCGTCTCCCGTCTTTGTCATAACGTAAAAGGGATAGAACCCGGATTATATAGAGCCACCCTTGCCTCCCTCCCTGTTATCCCCGGTCTATCCCCGAGGACGCACGAGTCATGGCAGAAACCGGTCCTAGCCATCCTGTCTTGCGGTCGTTCGTTTCGGCTTTATTTAAACTGCACGGAGCGAAATTTAGACTGCACGGAGCGAAATCCATGGTCGTTTGCCTTAAGAATGCGCGCTGGTCCGTCACGGAATTCGGCTTAGAAACCGTAACGTCAGACTATGATCCATATCGCATACATTGGTCCCAGCTGCTGGAGGTCGACCGGGAGAATTTTGTCCCGGTTTACGTTTGCCCCCAACGCGTAAGCGCCGAGTTGGACGTCGATATCGAGGCCTTTTTCGACGCTTGGCAGAGGGCTCTCAAATTTCATGGCGACGTGCTTCCAAAAGTCGACCCGAGGATCTTAAGGGACAGCCTTCATTCTGCTCGCGTCACCACAGAGCGCCTCAAACGACAGCGCTGGAACGAAGCGAACTACGTGTATTGGGATTTCGCCCGAGGGCTCTAGCATATTGAACGCCCGCGCTCGGCGGCTGGAAGAGCAAGGCCTGAGGCGGCAGTGCTGGTAATGCGGCTCTTATGCTCGCTCCGATCCGTCTCGAGTGATGACCATGGCTGGTCATCACTCGATTAATGACCCCGGATAATTGTTCACTCCTCCGGCGGCCGCGATTTCCAGCGCGCGCTTGGCGCTTTCCTGGCCCTTGATGTCGCGAAGATCGAGTTGGCTTGTTTCCTGCGCGTGCACCTTGGGCGAGGGGCGGGACAAAACCTGCGCGCCCTTGAAATGATTGGCGATCTGGATCAGCGAATTCGCCGCCACGATCTGGATGTCCGGGCTCGCCCACGCCGCTTCCGCGCCGCATGAGGCAGGGCAGATTAAGCCTTCCTCGCGCGAATTGGCGCCGATCGCCGCCGGGAGTACGCCCGCGACCGATGCGACCGAGCCGTCGAGCCCGAGCTCGCCAAGCACGGTGAAGCCGGAAAGCGCGTCCGGCGGGATCGCGCCGATCGCGGCCATCAGGCCAAGCGCGATCGGCAGATCATAATGGCTGCCTTCCTTCGGCAGATCGGCAGGCGCGAGATTGACGGTGATGCGGCGGGCGGGCAGCGCGAGCCCCGAGGCGATCAGCGCCGAGCGCACGCGCTCGCGCGCTTCCGATACCGCCTTGTCGGGAAGCCCGACAATGGAGAAGGCCGGCAGGCCCGGCGCGACCTGCACCTGGACGTCGACGCTTCTCGCCTCGATGCCCTCAAACGCGACCGTGGAAACCCGCTGGACCATGCCCCCTCCCGCAATCCAAGGTAGCGGAGGGCGCTGCAATGATAAAGAACATAAAGGGAACAGACGGAGCTTTTTGTCCGGTTACCTGCATCCTGTCCGGTCATAGCCTCCATCAGGCTTCAATGTCTCGCAATGCGTGCTCGGGCTGCGTGCGATCAGGACGGCGATGAGAACGACGAGCAGGACCAGAACCCACCTCAACTCCTGCCCCTTTGGTGACGCAAGGCGCGTGCAAGCTCAGGCAAAAGCCGGTCCGGCCGCGGATCCTCGTGCCGATCGCCGAAAAGCGCGGCCGCCGGTTCGAAGCCTTACAGAACTGCCTTGGGCCCGGTCGCCTGAACCCTGATTTGCAACTTTTGATTGCAGGCCGACGTAGCAGGAATCGCGGGCAGGATCAAGAACATTTGGGAAACAAAATGTGAGGGAACCCGAAGGGAGTACCTAAGCGCAAATTCCCGCTCGCAAAAATTGCAATCCGCGCGAAGCCATTGGCGAGCAATGCGCACGCACGATATCGGATTTCCCCGTATTCCAATTTCCATGGAACTATTCCCCTGTGCACATTTCTGCACACTTCCCCGGAACTATTCCCGCACTGCAACGTCTCTGGGCGGGGAAAGTAACCAGACGGGGAAATAAGGTGGCGAGTAGCCAGTACATCGTGCGTCAGATCGCTACGCTCCTTAAGTTTGCCAAAACGACTTCCGATCCCGGCATTGCGGCTGCGCTAGTGGAAAAGGCGACCAACCTCAAGGACCGAATTGACGAGACTTTGCCAGCGCCCGATGTTGGATCGAGAGCGCCGGATGTCGAGCCGACCGCTTGAGTGAGATGCCTCTTCATTTTTCAGGATTTGGTTTTGGCTTCGTCATCTCTTTGACGATGTGATCCAGAGCCTATTCGGTTTTGATAGAAACAAAACCGGGCTCTACTCTTTTGTTTTGACGCGTTTTCTTCACGCGAACCGGTTTCCACTTCGCTCGAAAACGCGATAACGCGTCGTTATCTTCATCCGCACCAAGCTCCCGGGTGGTGGGAAGAACAAAGGCAGGCGAAAAGCACGCGCGGGATTTGGCGATCGGGACCGTGGCCCGGGTGGGTAGCGGCGGCGCTGGCGATCTGGTTCTTCTCGCGACCGGCGTGGCAATCCGGCGTCGCTTCCGCGGGGGCAAGCCCTGGCTCGCCCCCAGAGCATGATCCGGACCCGGAGGGCCGCGTTAGCGCAAAGTGGAAGCCGGTTTTCTGAAAAGATCATGCTCAAACGAAGATACGAGATCATGATGCGATTCCACTTAATCGCATCATGATCCAGGGATTTCGGTATCTTCAGAGCGACATCTGCATCGGCTCGGGGATGTAGTGGAAACCTTCGCCTGACTTCGCGACGTGGCCGACGCCGGGCCATGGATAGTGATAGGCCAGCACCGCGATCTTGTTGGCCGCGAGCATGTCCAGCATCTTCACGCGGCTATCCGCCGCCTGCTTCGGATCGGTGTCGTAGGAAAATTCCATCCGCGGCTTTTCCAACAACAGGATCGGGTGATGGGAGAGGTCGGCGAGGTAAGCCAGGCTCTTGCCCTTCGATGTGATCATGAAAATAGTGTGGCCTACGGTGTGGCCGGGCGCAGCGAGCGCCTGAATGCCGGGCAAGAATTCCTGGCCGTCCTTGTAGAAGATGATGCGGTTGCGCACCGGCAGCAGGTTCTTGCGCGCGACCGCAATGAAATCCTTCAATCCGCCATTGAGCTTGCCCCCATCGGTCCAGAAATCGAGATCGCTCTGGGCAATGTAGAACTGCGCGTTGGGGAACAGCGGCTTGCCGTTCGCGCCGATCACGCCACCGACATGGTCCGGATGGGCGTGGGAGAAAACCACCGCATCGATATCTTCCGGTTTGATGCCGGCGGCTTTGAGGCTTCTTTGCTGGCGCCCCGTCGTCGGTCCAAATCCTTTCACGGTGCCGAGGCCGGTATCGAACAGCACGAGCTTGTTGCCGATATTCACGACCGGCGAATTCTGCTCGAGCATGACACTGTTGGGAGCGAGAAAATTGTCGCTCAGCATCTTCCGCAGTTCTTCTTCCGGAACGCCGGTGAAGGTGCCCTTGGGATCGCCGAGCGTCAGCGCGCCATCGGAAACAACGCTGACTTCGGCATCGCCGACCTTGAAACGGTAGAAACCAGGTGCCTGCGTGCCGAGTTGCGGCGCTTTCGCCAGCGCGCTCTCGCCGAACATGGCTGACGTGCCGAGGCCAGCGCCGAGCGCAAGCAGGGACCTTCGCGAAACATCCAAAGTCATGCGTTTTCCTCCATTTTCTCTCTGATCGTGATTGATTATTCCCGGGCGCAGCCTGCCCAGACCTTATCGAAAAGCTGCGACCGCTTTTTGACGTTTTTGGAATTTAGCCGCAACCTCAAGGCGCAAGTCTAGCTGTTGGCGCGCTTCTTCTCAACCGCGTCCCAGATCATCGCCGCAATATCGGGCCCCCCGAGCCGCGCGACGGCGCGGATGCCGGTTGGCGAGGTCACGTTGATCTCGGTGAGATAGCCGTCGATGACGTCGATACCGACGAAAAGAAGCCCGCGCTCGCGCAAGGCGGGGCCGAGTGCGCTGCAGATTTCGCGCTCGCGTTCGGTCAAGTCGGTCGCCTTCGCCGCGCCGCCGCGCACCATGTTGGAGCGCAAATCGTCGGCCGCCGGCACGCGGTTGACGGCGCCGGCAAATTCGCCGTCGACCAGGATGATGCGCTTGTCGCCATGCTTGACCTCGGGGAGGAAGCGCTGGGTCACCCAGGGCTCCTTGAAGGTCACGGAGAACATGTCGAACAGCGAGCCGAAATTCATGTCCTGCGGCATGACGCGAAACACCGCGGCCCCGCCGTGACCGTGCAGCGGCTTCATCACCACGGCTCCATGCGTGTCACGGAATGCGTTGATCTCGTCGAGATCGCGCGAGATCAGCGTCGGCGACATCAATTTCGGGAAATTCATCACGAACAGCTTTTCCGGCGCGTTGCGGACGCCCGCCGGGTCGTTCACCACCAGCGTCTTTGGCTGCAGGGCCTCGAGCAGATGGGTCGAGGTGATGTAGGCGAGATCAAACGGCGGGTCCTGCCTGAGCAGGATCACGTCGAAGACGGAAAGCGCCTCGCGCCTGGGCTCGCCGAGGGTGAAATGATTGCTCTCCTCGTCGCGCACGGAAAGAATCTGCACCGGCGCCACCAGTTCTTCGCCGTTTTGCGAAAGCTTGTCGGGCGTGTAATAGGACAGGCTGTGGCCGCGCTTCTGCGCCTCCAGCAGCAGCGCGAAAGTCGAATCGCCGCGGATGTTGATGCGCGCGATGGGATCCATCTGGACGGCGACGTTCAATTTCATGGCTCAATCCGTTGAGGGGCTCTGTCGGGGGTTCAAGGGCTCGCGTCGAACGCCGCCAACAGATGTCGCGGAAGCTTGCGCGGCGCAATCAGCATGGCGTCGAAGCGAAGTTCAAATTCGGCATGTTCGGGATGTGCCATCAGCCAGCCTTGCGCGGCGGCGATGATGCGCGCCTGCTGGCGCGCGGTGACGGCGTAAGCGGCGTCATCGAGGCTGTCGCGTGCCTTGACCTCGATGAAAGCCAAGAGATTGCGCCGCCGCGCCACGATGTCGATCTCGCCGTAAGGCGTGCGAAAGCGCCGGGCGAGGATGCGATAGCCCTTGGCGATCAGGAAAGCCGCGGCGCGGGACTCCGCCGAAAGCCCGGTTTGAAACGCCACCACGCGCGCGGGCGAGGCGGCTTTGGCACGCCTGTCGGGCGGCGCGGCGCCCTCAGAGGTGGCGTCAGACCTGGTCATGCGCGCCCTTGCCGGCTTGTTGGTCGCCCCTCTGCTTCGCAAGCTCGAGCGCGCGGGCATAGATCTCGCGGCGTGGCCGCCCTGACATTGCCACGGCGTGCGCGACCGCGTCCTTGACGCTGTCGCTTGCGAGCCTGGTGCGCAGAAAATCATCCAGCGCGTCGCCCGTCATGGTTCGCGCCGCGGCGGAAGGCGGGCCGACCACCAGCACGAATTCGCCGCGCGTCTCGAGGGTGGTTGCGGAGCGCGCAAGTTCGGCGAGCGTGGCGCGGTGGACCTCCTCGTGCATCTTGGTCATCTCGCGGCAGATCGCAGCGTCGCGCTCGCCCATGATCGCGGCGAGGTCGCGCAGGGTGTCCTGCACGCGGCTGCCGGATTCGAACATCACGAGCGTGGCGTCCATTCCCGCCAGCTCCTTCAGCCGCGCCTGGCGGGCGTTTTCCCTCGCGGGCAGAAATCCCCCGAAGAAGAAGCGATCCGTCGGCAGGGCCGCGACCGACAGCGCTGTCAGCACGGAAGAGGGGCCCGGCAGCGCGACGACGCGATGACCGGCCGCGCAGGCCTCGCGTACCAGCTTGAAACCGGGATCGGAAATCAGCGGCGTTCCGGCGTCGGAGACGAGCGCGATGGCAGCGCCTTGCGCCAGCCATTGCAGAATTTTCGGCCGCGCCAGCGCCGCGTTGTGTTCGTGATAGGATCTGAGCTGAGCCGCAATGGCGTACCGCTCGGTCAGTCGGCGGGTGATGCGCGTATCCTCGCAGGCGATGATGTCGACGCCGGCGAGCGTTTCCAGCGCGCGCAAGGTGATGTCGCCGAGATTGCCGATCGGCGTCGCCACCAGATAAAGGCCGGGAACAGGCCTCGGCGCGGTCAGGACCTGGCCGCTGACGGAAAATGTCCGGATCGAGGCGGCCGATCCAAGAGAAGTATTTATGGAAGCAGCTTTTGCGCGCATAATGCCAATGTAGATGGTTTTCGCGTGGGGTGGATACCACCTCGCGCGAAGAAACCGGTGTTCGCCTCTTGTGGATGCGGTAAACGAGCAGGCGTCCTGCCAGCTGAGACGGGGCCCTCCTGCAACCGATCGCGGCGGGGAAAGCCATAATCCTTTTGTTTTGGTTAACTATTCGCCGACATTATGCCTGAATCCGCCCCCCTGATCGCGCTAGAGCTCCGGTTCCGAAGTTCGCACGCCATCGCGGCGACCTCCGATGCGAACTTCGGAATCAAAGGAGCTCTGGTAAACTTGTTGATTTGAGTAGCGGCTTTGAATTTGAAGTCCCTATAACGAACGTGCCGCGATACCGATGGGAACTTCAAATTCGCCACACTAGAGGGTGAAATCCCGGGCAATTTGGGTCGGCCAAGAGATAGAGAAGCGATGGTGGGGGCGTTCGATCCCATGGCGGAAGCTGACAAGCCTTCCATGTCTGATGATGCAGGTATGTCCGACGCTTTCAGGTCCGGGGCCTCTGGTTCCCGTGCCACCCGCCGGACGGCGCTCGGCCTCATTCTGGGCACGCCGCTGCTAGGCGCCTGTTCGAGCGTGCAGCAGACGCTCAGCCAGTTTTCCAGCCCGTTCTCCAGTTCGCAGCCAGCGAACACCCCTGCGGGAGCGCCGCAACAGCCGGTTTCAGTGGGGAGCGGCCAGGTCAAGGTCGGCTTGATCCTGCCGCTGTCGGCGGGAGGCAACGCCGGCGCCGCGGCGCAATCGATGAAGAATGCCGCTGAGCTTGCGCTTTCGGAATTCCTGAACCCGAATCTCCAGCTCCTGATCAAGGACGACGCCGGCAGCGCCCAGGGCGCGCAGCAATCGGCCCAGCAGGCGATCGACGAAGGCGCGGAGCTCATCCTGGGGCCGCTGTTTGCATCCTCGGTGCCGGCGACCGCGCAGGCTGCGCGGAGCAAGGGCATTTCCGTGATCGCGTTTTCGACCGATTCGAGTGTAGCGGGTCGCGGCGTCTATCTTTTCAGCTTCTTGCCGGAGTCGGACGTCAACCGGATCGTCGAATATGCCGCCAGCATCGGCAAGCGATCCTTTGCGGCAATGCTGCCCGAAAACGCCTACGGCAACGTGGTGGAAGCGGCTTTCAAGCAGGCGGTGCCCAGGCGCGGCGGCCGCATTGCCGCATTCGAAAGATACGGCGCCGATCGCGCAAGTGCGGCACGGAATGTGGCGCAGGCGCTCGGTCAGGCCGATGCGCTGTTTCTGGCCGATGACGGCGATGCGGTCGTGACGGTAGCCGATGCGCTCGCCGCGGCCGGCGCCAATCTGCAGAACATCCAGCTGCTCGGCACCGGGCTGTGGGACAATCCGCACGTGTTCTCGAGTTCCAGATTGCAGGGCGGCCTGTTCGCCGCGCCGGATCCAACGGGCTTCAAGAGCTTCGCACGGCGCTATCGCGGCAAATACGGTACCGAGCCGGTGCGAACGGCGACCCTTTCCTACGACGCCGTGGCGCTGACCGCGGCCTTGTCGCGAACCCAGGGTGGACAACGTTTCACGGCCGACGTGCTGCAGAACCCGTCTGGCTTTGCCGGCATCGACGGCCTGTTCCGTTTCCGCGCCGACGGCACCAACGAGCGCGGGCTTGCGGTGATGCGCGTTTCCTCAGGCGGTGCGGCGATCGCCGCCGCCTCGCCCAAAAGCTTTGGCGCTTGAGAGTTTCGGTGCTTAAGGGCAGCCTATTCCTGGTGCGGCTGCGGCCAACAGTCACGCCGCGAGATCCGCCACCACGGCATCGAGCACCGGGAATCCCGCTTGCGTCACCCGCAAACGGCCGTTTCCGTCGACCTCGATCGCGCCTTCCTGGCGCAGGATGGCGATGCGATCGGGATCGAGCGAGCGCCCCGATAAATCAGCATAACGTCCGGGGTCGATGCCTTCGGCCAGCCGCAGGCCCATCAGCAGAAACTCGTCGGCGCGCTGTTCGCTGTTGAGGCAATCGTCGGTGACGACGCCATGACCGCTCGCCTCGACGCGCATCAGCCAGGCTTCGGGGCGCTTCTCGTTGGCGATCGCGTGCCGGGCGCGATCGAAGTCGAGCCGGCCATGCGCGCCGGGGCCGATGCCGGCATATTCCTGGCCGCGCCAGTAGACGAGATTATGCCGGCATTCGGCACCTCTGCGCGCGTGGTTGGAAATCTCATAAGCCGGCAGGCCGCCTTCCTCGCAGATTTCCTGCGTCACATCATAGAGCGCGCGCGCCAGCGCCTCGTCCGGCGTCTTCAACTTGCCGGCCGCATGCAAGCCAAAGAACGGCGTGTCCTCTTCGATGGTCAATTGATAGAGCGACAGATGCTCGGCCGCCTCAGAGATCGCGCGCTTCAACTCCTCCGCCCACATTTGCGGCGTTTGATCGGGGCGGGCATAAATCAGATCGAAGGAGTAGCGCTCGAACGAGCGGCGCGCGATCGCGACCGCATCAAGCGCCTCGCGTGCGGTGTGCAGGCGCCCAAGCGTCTTGAGCGAGGCATCGTCCAGCGCCTGCACCCCCAGCGACACGCGGTTGACGCCGGCTGCACGGTAGCCGGCAAAACGCGTGGCCTCGACACTGGTGGGATTGGCCTCCAGCGTGACTTCCACCTCCGACGCCACGCGCCAGTTGCTGCCAATCGCATCCAGGATCGCCCCGACGGTCTTCGGCTGCATCAGGGACGGCGTGCCGCCGCCGAGAAAGATCGAGCTTACCTCGCGATCGCCTGCGCGCGCGGCAGAGGTTGCGATTTCGCGCGCAAAGGCGCGCGCGAACCGGTCCTCGTCGATCGGCGCGTGGCGGACATGGCTGTTGAAATCGCAATACGGACATTTCGACAGGCAGAACGGCCAGTGCACGTAAACGCCGAAAGCCTCGCCAGTGCTAGTGCCCGCTTTCCGAAGTTCGTGCTCCACCTCAGCACCCACCTTTCACGAACTTCGGAAAGTCGCGGGCACCAGCAAACTTATTGATACCAGTACCGCTTATCGATCTGAGGTCCCTGAAAGGAACTCGCCGCTTGTGATGCAGGGACTTCAGATCGGCGGTACTAGTCAAGGCAGATCTCCGCCAGTTTGACAAAGGCGCGGGCGCGGTGCGACAGCCCTTTTCCGAGCGGCGGCAGGCCGTGCTTTTCGATCGAGCTCATTTCGCCGAAGGTACGGCTGTGCCCGTCCGGAAGGAACATCGGATCGTAGCCGAAACCGGCGGTGCCGCGCGGTGGCCAGACCAGAGTTCCATCGACGCGCGCCTCGACCTCCTCGAGGTGGCCGTCGGGCCAGGCGACGCAGAGCGCGGAAACGAAATGCGCGCCTCGCTCTCGCTCATGCGTCGCGCCACGTTCCTGCAACAGCCGCTCGATCCGGGTCATGGCGGCGTTAAAGTCCTTGTTCTCTCCGGCCCAGCGAGCGGAGTAGATGCCGGGCGCACCATCCAGCGCATCGACGACGATACCGGAATCGTCGGCGAAGGCCGGCAACTCCGCGGCTCTGGCGGCAGAAGTTGCCTTGATGCGGGCATTGGCGACAAAACTGTCGCCACTCTCCTCGGGTTCGGCAAGGCCGAGATCGCCGGCCGAAATCGCCTCGACGCCATGCGGCGCCAGCAGTTCGCGCATCTCGGCGAGCTTGCCGGGATTGTGGGTCGCGATCACGAGACGGCCTTTGATTTGACGATGCATGCGTTTGGTCGGTTGGTTGAAAATCAGGCGACGGCCAGTTTTTGCAGGTCGACGAGCCGTGCCACGCCCTGGCGCGCCAGCGCCATCAGCGAGAGAAATTCGTCCTGCGTGAAAGGCGTCTTCTCGGCGGTGCCCTGCACCTCGATGATTCGTCCGTCGCCGGTCATGACAAAATTGGCGTCGGTCTCGGCTGCCGAATCCTCGGCATAATCGAGATCGAGCACCGGCGTTCCCTGATAGATGCCGCAGGAAATCGCGGCAACGTTGTCGCGCAGCACGTTGCCCCTGACCATGTTGCGGGCCTTCATCCAGCCGATGCAGTCGGCCAGCGCGACCCAGGCGCCGGTGATCGAGGCCGTGCGCGTGCCGCCATCGGCCTGCAGCACGTCGCAGTCCACGGTGATCTGGCGCTCGCCCAGCGCTTCCAGGTCGATGGTGGCGCGCAGCGAGCGGCCGATCAGGCGCTGGATCTCTACGGTGCGCCCGTTCTGTTTTCCCGCGGAGGCCTCTCGACGGGTGCGTTCAAGTGTGGCGCGCGGCAGCATGCCGTATTCGGCCGTGACCCAGCCGCGGCCCTGGCCCTTGAGCCACGGCGGCAACCGCTCCTCGAGCGTCGCCGTCACCAGCACATGGGTGTCGCCGAATTTAACCATGCAGGAACCCTCGGCATATTTGACGACGCCGCGTTCCAACGTCACGGCGCGCAGTTCGTCAGGGGCACGGCGGCTTGGCCGCATGGGAAGTCCTCCGGCAAGGGTTTTCGCTGGGCGTGCTTGTAGGTGCGCCGGCCGACAGCGGCAAGGGCTTTCCGGCTTGTCACCGGCTCTTCGGAGGGACAAAATCGGGTCGGCTGTTGCTAGTGTGGTGAATTTGACATTCGCTTCTGTATCGCAGCGAGTCCTCAAAGCGAATGTCAAATCCAAAACCACACTAGAATCTGACATTTGCTAGTGTCCCCGCGGTTCTGACATTCGTAAACGGACCCGCCGCGACAGGATACGAATGTCAGAACCGGGACACTAGGAGTTTGGATTTGGCCCAACACGAACCGATCGGCCTGATCACGTCGCATGCCGGGCTTGCCCAGCTCAACGAGCGCTCGCGCGACATCTTCCGCCAGATCGTGGAAAGCTATCTCGCCACCGGCGAACCCGTCGGCTCACGCAATATCTCGCGCCTGATCGCGGTACCGCTGTCGCCGGCCTCGGTGCGCAACGTGATGGCGGATCTCGAGGCGCTCGGCCTGATTTACGCGCCGCATACCTCGGCAGGCCGGCTGCCGACCGAAATCGGTTTGCGGTTTTTTGTCGACGCCCTGATGCAGCTCGGCGATCTCACCGAAGCGGAGAGGCAGTCGATCCAGAGCCAGCTTGCTTCCGTCGGCAAGGCGCAATCGGTCGAGGCGGCGCTTGGCGAAGCGCTGACGCGACTTTCCGGCCTCACCCGGGCCGCCGCGGTGGTGCTGACCGGCAAATCCAATTCGCGGCTCAAGCATATCGAGTTTGTCCGGCTCGAGCCGCAACGCGCGCTGGTCGTGCTGGTCGGCGAGGACGGCCAGGTCGAGAATCGCGTGTTGAGCCTGCCGCCGGGCGTTCCCTCTTCCGCACTTACCGAAGCGACCAATTTCCTGAATGCGCGGATTCGCGGCCGGACGCTGGCCGAAGCGCGCCTCGAACTTGAAACCGCATTGGCGCAAGGCCGCGCCGAACTCGATCAGTTGACGCAGAAGGTGATCGCCGCGGGCATCGCGAGCTGGTCCGGCGGCGAAAGCGAAAATCGGCAACTCATTGTGCGCGGCCATGCCAATCTTCTGGAAGACCTGCACGCGCTGGAGGATCTCGAGCGCGTCAGATTGCTGTTCGACGATCTCGAAACCAAGCGCGGGGTCATCGATCTGTTGGGCCGCGCCGAAAGCGCCGACGGCGTGCGGATCTTCATCGGGTCGGAGAACAAGCTGTTTTCGCTCTCGGGCTCTTCCACCATCATCGCACCGTATCGGGATGCCGGCGGCCATATCGTCGGCGTGCTCGGCGTGATCGGGCCGACCCGGCTCAACTATGCGCGCGTGATACCAACGGTCGACTATGCGGCGCGCATCGTCAGCCGGATGCTTGGCGCATGATCTCGGGGTGGTCTACGTCATTCCGGTCCCAACGGGTCCGCGCGAAGCGCGGCCCGATGACAGGCTCCGGACCAGGCCTGGAATCTCGAGATTCTCGGATGTGCCCCGCGCGCCGATGGTCCGGCGATGACGTCTGCCGGATACCGCGCGCCGCTTGATTTTCTGCTCCTAAAGCACGATATCCGCGCTAGTGGTCCGGTTCTGGCATTCGCTTCCCTTCGCAGCGGGCACCTTTGCGAATGTCAGAATAAAAGGACCACTAGCAAATATGAGAATCTAGAGTCTCCGATTCCGAAGTTCGCAAGCGATCGCGGCGACCATTGATGCGAACTTCGGAATCAAAGGAGCTCTGGCAACTTGTTGATTTGAGTAGCGGCTTTGAATTTGAAGTTCCTATCACGAACTTGCCGCGATACCGATAGGAACTTCAAATCCACTCCATTAGCATTCGCAACCATTCCCAGTGATCTTCAGAAGGCAGCGTGATGACCGATCAAAACGGGCAGAAGGACAATCCGGCCAATCCGGCACAAGACAACGAGCCGGTGGTCTCCAGGCCCTACATCATGCCCGACGATCCCGAGGAAGGATCGGCGGAAGCACTGGCAAGAGCAAACGCCGACTTGCGCGACAAGGCGCTGCGGACGCTTGCCGAGATGGAGAATCTGCGCAAGCGCACCGCCAGGGAAGTTGCCGACGCGCGCACCTACGGCATCACCGGCTTCGCGCGCGACGTGCTCGGGATTGCGGACAATCTGCAGCGGGCGCTCGACGCGGTCCCCGCTGAAACCAGGGAATCCGCCGATCCGATGCTCAAAGCACTGATCGAAGGCGTCGAGCTGACCGAACGCTCGCTGCTCAACGCGCTTGAGAAAAACGGCGTCAAGAAATTCGATCCCTCAGGGGAGAAATTCGATCCGAATTTTCAGCAGGCGATGTACGAGGTTCCCGACGCGTCGGTGCCTGCGGGCACGGTCGTGCAGGTCGTTCAGGCCGGCTACATGATCGGCGAGCGCGTGCTGCGTCCGGCCCTTGTTGCCGTCGCCAAGGGCGGTGCCAAGACAAACGCCGCGGAACAAAACTGAGAATCAAACGGCGATATCGCTCGACTGGATGCGCTTGACGCCGGCCTTCTCCATGTCCGCCCAGGCCTTGGCGAGCGAGCCCTGCGTGTCGATGCCACGGCAGGCATCTTCGATGACGTAGGCCTCAAAGCCCGCTTTCCGCGCGTCCAGTGCCGTCCATGCGACGCAGAAATCGGTGGCGAGCCCGGCGATGAAGAGGCGCTGCAGCTTGCGCGCGTTGAGATAGGCGGCAAGTCCCGTCGTCGTCTTGCCGTCGGCTTCGGTGAAGGCCGAATAGCTGTCGACGTCCTGGTGGTATCCCTTGCGAATAATGAGCCCGGCCTGCGGTATCGACAGGTCTTTCGACAAACCGGCGCCTTCGGTCCCCTGCACGCAGTGATCGGGCCACAACACCTGTTTGCCGTAAGCAAGATCGATGGTTTCAAACGGCTTCTTCCCGCTGTGGGAAGACGCAAACGAGGCGTGACCGGGCGTGTGCCAGTCCTGAGTCAGGACGACGTTGGCGAATCCCTTGGCGAGGCGGTTGATCACGGGAACGACCTGGTCGCCGCCCTTCACGGCCAGGCTGCCGCCCGGCAGGAAGCAATTTTGCACGTCGATGACCAGCAGCGCGGACGCATCGTCGATCTTGATCGAAGCCGCTGCCCAGGCGGATCTTGCAGCGATGGTCATGACGGCCATCGTGCCGAGGCCGGCCACAAATTGCCTTCGGTCCAGCATGTCGCACCTCCCTCTCGCTTTCGAGCGCTCGCGCTTACAGCAAATCAGGTCGGCGGACCATCGTAAAGGCGCTTGCCGCCGGGGCAGGCGCCCAACCGGTCTAGGGCGGCTGAATACCGTCGCGCACGGCCCGAAATCGCGGGAACGCCTGGGCCCATTGCTCGCGCGGCGAACTGCCGATGATTCGCAGCGCGCTCTGGCCGCCGAATCGCAACCATTGCACCACCGTCACGGGCGTATTGTCCTTGGCGCTGATCGCATCCAGCCGCGTCTCGTAGCCGGCCGTGCCGTCAATGCGCAGCGGCTCGGACGTCGTGATCCTCAAACTGCGCAAGCCGGGAATGGAGGTTGCGGCCTGCTCGGCGAAGCGGCCGCGATCGCCAGGCTGTGCCGGAGCCGACCCCATCACGCCGATCACCATGAAGGGCGCCGCCTCGAGACCGCCTTTCTCGTCGCCGTCGGCGAGAAGAACGGCCGCGCCCGGCGTCAAGGTGCGGACATTCCTGAACTCGCTGAGTTCGCCGACCTTGAAGGGCATCAGCCCCAATTGCTCGGCGGCGGGAACCTCCTTACGGACGACGGCCGAGGAAAACATCTGCCGTATCGCCTCGTCGGTATAGATCCTGCTGGCGTTTTCCGGAACCCGCGCGGCGACATAGCCGGAGAAGGTGCCGCCTTGCAGGATCATCGAATAGCGCCGCACCGTGCCGGTGCCATCCTTGCCGGTTTCGGTGGTGTAATAGGCCTTTCCCGCCCCGGTTTCGAGGCTCTCGGGCTTGATGGCGCTGGCGACCGCCGGATTGCTCTTCAGCGCATTCATGACCTCGCCATAGGCTTCCGGCGGAAGCTCCGCCACCAGCACCTTGACGCTCTGGTCCTCGGTCTCGAAACCGGCGAAGTTCTTGGCCGGGTTAAGGCCCACCAGCGGGGTCATCCCGACCCGGGAGCCCGGTGGAAAAACCGGCTCTGCGGCCGCCGCCGGGCCATGGACGACGGCGAGCAGGGCGAGGGCGGAAAATAGTCGGAGGTGCTTCATCGGCACTGTTCTCGGTCTGCATTGCGGCCGTTCGGTGGTCGTGGCCCTGCCGGGGTCGGCCTGACTCCCGGAACATTTTCACCGGTTTTTAACGTTTTTGCCGCCCCGGCAACAGCGCCTTACGACGGCGTCGGGTGCGGCCTCGATCTTGCCCCGGGGCACGACTGCAGAGACGGCCCCAGCTGAAACAACCTTAAAAGATAGAGGGATTTCGCGGATGAAGGTTGCGCCGGCCTCCTTGCGGGGCCTGCACCCTCTCCTATATGAGGCTCACCGTCGCAATATCGCGAGTAGTTTGATCGTTGGGGGTTTTGGATTGGTGCGCCGCAAGTGGTCCGATTTCAACATTCGCATCCTCTAGGCAGGCAGTTTTGCGAATGTTGAAATCAAAAGGACCACTGGCAATATAGATTGCTAGTGGAGTTTCGGATTCGACATTCGCTTTCGAGCCCCCGGTTGGTGGTTAGCGAATGTCAAATCCACTCCACTAGGGCCCAGCCAACCTGCCGCAAAAGAAGGATATCAGGACCATGGCAAAGGTCATAGGGATCGATCTCGGCACCACGAATTCGTGCGTCGCCGTAATGGATGGCAAGACTGCGAAAGTCATCGAGAACGCCGAGGGCATGCGGACAACCCCGTCGATCGTGGCCTTTACCGACGATGGTGAGCGCCTCGTCGGTCAACCCGCCAAGCGCCAGGCGGTGACCAATCCCGAACGGACCTTCTTCGCCGTCAAGCGCCTTATCGGCCGCCGCTACGACGACCCGATGGTCGAAAAGGACAAGAAACTCGTCCCTTACAAGATCGTCAAGGCATCCAACGGCGATGCCTGGGTCGAAGCCGACGGCAAGACCTACTCGCCCTCGCAGATCTCCGCTTTCATCCTGCAAAAGATGAAGGAGACCGCGGAAGCCCATCTCGGCCAGAAGGTCGAGCAGGCCGTTATCACCGTTCCCGCCTATTTCAATGACGCGCAACGCCAGGCAACCAAGGACGCCGGCAAGATCGCGGGCCTTGAAGTGCTGCGTATCATCAACGAGCCGACCGCGGCCGCGCTTGCCTACGGCCTCGACAAGACGAAATCCGGCACCATTGCGGTGTACGATCTCGGCGGCGGCACCTTCGATATTTCGATTCTCGAAATCGGCGACGGCGTGTTCGAGGTGAAGTCGACCAACGGCGACACCTTCCTCGGCGGCGAGGATTTCGACATGCGGCTGGTCAACTACCTTGCCGACGAATTCCAGAAGGAGCAGGGCATCAACCTGCGCAACGACAAGCTCGCCTTGCAGCGCCTGAAAGAGGCGGCCGAAAAGGCCAAGATCGAGTTGTCCTCGACCACGCAGACGGAAATCAACCTGCCGTTCATCACGGCCGATCAGTCGGGACCGAAACACCTGACGATGAAATTGACGCGCGCCAAGTTCGAGGCGCTGGTCGATGACCTCGTCCAGAAGACCATCGAGCCCTGCCGCAAGGCGCTGAAGGACGCTGGCCTCACCGCGGGCGAGGTCGGCGAAGTGGTGCTGGTGGGCGGCATGACCCGCATGCCCAAGGTTCAGGAAGTGGTCAAGCAATTGTTCGGCAAGGAGCCGCACAAGGGCGTCAATCCGGACGAAGTCGTGGCCATCGGCGCCGCGATCCAGGCCGGCGTGCTGCAGGGCGACGTGAAAGACGTGTTGCTGCTCGACGTGACCCCGCTGTCGCTCGGCATCGAGACGCTGGGCGGCGTCTTCACCCGCATCATCGAGCGCAACACCACGATCCCGACCAAGAAGAGCCAGGTGTTCTCGACCGCCGAGGACAACCAGAACGCCGTTACCATCCGCGTCTTCCAGGGCGAGCGTGAAATGGCGGCCGACAACAAGATGCTCGGCCAGTTCGACTTGATGGGCATTCCGCCTGCGCCGCGCGGCATGCCGCAAATCGAGGTCACGTTCGACATCGACGCCAACGGCATCGTCAATGTGTCGGCAAAGGACAAGGCGACCGGCAAGGAGCAGCAGATCCGGATCCAGGCATCCGGCGGCCTGTCCGAATCGGATATCGAGAAGATGGTCAAGGACGCCGAAGCCAACGCCGCCGAGGACAAGAAGCGCCGCGAAGCGGTCGATGCCAAGAACCATGCCGACGCGCTGGTGCATTCCACCGAGAAGGCGCTGGCCGAACATGGTTCGAAGATCGCCGACACCGAGCGCCGCGCTATCGAGGATGCGGTCAGCGACCTCAAGGAAGCGCTGAAGGGCGACGATGCGGAGGCGATCAAGGCCAAGACCAACACGCTGGCGCAGGCTTCGATGAAGCTCGGCGAGGCGATGTACAAGCAACAGGCCGAAGGAGCGGCGGCCAAGGGCGCTGCGAAGGACGACGTGGTCGACGCGGAATTTACCGAGGTCGACGACGACAAGAATAACAAGAAGTCTGCTTAAGCGGCGAATCATGATCATGACCCTCATTCTGCCGAGCACGCGTCTCGTAGGATGAGGGTTATTTTTCATTAAGCCGAACGCGGCATTGTGAGGCATGCCTTCGCGACCAGTGTGGTGGATTTGACATTCGATTCGGCGTCGCGGCGAATCCTCAAATCGAATGTCAAATCCAAAACCACACTGGAATCTAACTTAGCTGGTGTCGCTTTGGTTCTGACATTCGTAAACGAACTCGCCGCAACGGGGTACGAATGTCAGAACCGGGACACCAGTATGAACTTCGGGCGGGTTTGAAGGATGTCAACCAAGCGCTGCTACTACGAAACCCTTGAAGTTGAACGAAACGCGGACGAATCCAAGCTCAAGGCTGCATTCCGCAAGCTCGCGATGAAATGGCACCCTGACCGGAATCCGGGCGATGCCGCCAGCGAGATACGTTTCAAGGAAATCAACGAAGCCTACGAAGTTCTCAAGGACGATCAAAAACGCGCCGCCTACGACCGCTACGGCCACGCGGCGTTCGAGCAGGGTGGGGTCGGCGGCGCCGGGTTCGGCGCGGGATTTGCGTCGTCGTTTTCCGACATTTTCGAAGACTTGTTCGGCATGGCCGGCCAGCGCGGGCGCGGCGGCGGGCGCGAGCGCGGTGCCGACCTTCGCTACAACATGGAAATCACGCTGGAAGAGGCCTTCCAGGGCAAGACCGCCCAGATCGAGATTCCCGTCTCGGTTACCTGCGAATCCTGTTCGGGCACCGGCGCCAAGGCCGGCACCAAGCCGAAGACCTGCGCGACGTGCGGCGGCGCCGGGCGCGTGCGGCAGTCGCAGGGATTTTTCACGCTGGAACGAACCTGTCCGGGCTGCCACGGCCGCGGACAAATGATCGAGGATCCGTGCCCGTCATGCGCGGGCTCCGGCCGCGTGACCCGCGACCGCACGCTGGCGGTCAATATCCCCCAGGGTGTGGAAGACGGCACGCGCATCAGGCTCGCCGGGGAAGGCGAAGCCGGCATCCGCGGCGGGCCTTCGGGTGATCTCTATATTTTCCTGTCGCTGGCCGCCCACGAATTCTTCCAGCGCGACGGCGCCGATCTGCATTGTCGGGTGCCGATCTCGATGGTGGCCGCCGCGCTCGGCGGTGAATTCGACGTGCCGACCATCGACCGCGGCAAGACCAAGGTGAAAATTCCTGCAGGGACGCAATCCGGCAGACGGTTTCGTATTGCGTCAAAGGGCATGCCGGTGCTCCGCTCGCGCCAGACCGGCGACATGTACGTCCAGGTCATGGTCGAGACGCCGCAGAATTTGACCAGGAAGCAGCAGGAGCTGTTGGCCGAATTTGAAAAACTGTCTTCCGGTGCGACCCAGCCGGAAGCCGCGGGATTTTTCACCAAGGTCAAGGATTTCTTCGGCAGCCGCGCGAATACCTAAAGTGCGCTCGGCAAAGGGCTGCGTTCCAAAAGGACAATCAGCGCAGGGTGTTATCGCGAAGCCGCTGCACGTCTCCGCCGCCGGTGAGGACGGGTCCGGCTTGACCGTATCGCCAGCTACCTATACCTGTTTATGACCATTTTCTGACAATGCCGCGAAACGCGGTCCCGCCTGGTAGCGACATGCCAATGCAATCGACCGTGCGCGCGTTGAAGAAACCTCGTCTCGATGACGAGGTTCGATTTCTTCGCACATGGATCGAGAAGCCGCTTCACGTCGGCGCCGTGATGCCCTCGGGACGCCTGCTCGCGCGCACCATGGCTCAGTATGTCGACGCAAATTCGTCAGGCGCGGTCGTCGAGCTTGGTCCGGGAACAGGCGCGATCACCGCGGCATTGATCGAGCGCGGGGTAGATCAGAAGCGGCTGGTGCTGGTCGAATATAATCCGGGCTTCTGCGCCTTGCTGCGCGACCGTTACCCGCAAGCGAAGGTGGTGCAGGGCGATGCTTTTACGCTGCGGGACTCGCTGCGCAACGTGCTCGGCGCTCCGGCGTCCGCCGTCGTCTCCGGCCTGCCGCTCGTCACCAAGCCGATGCAGACGCGCCTGAAGCTGATCCGCGACGCCTTCCAGGCGCTGGCGCCTGGCGCACCTTTCGTGCAGTTCACCTATTCGGTCGCCCCGCCAATCCCGAAATCGCTGCCCGGCGTTTCCACGGAAGCTTCGGAGCGGATCTGGATGAACCTTCCGCCGGCCCGCGTCTGGGTGTATCGGAAGCGCTAGTGTGGCGGTTCAGAAGTCCGCATCATGCTACCCGCGAGTTCATCATGCGGACTTCTGAACCAAAAGCCACACTAGCATTATAGAATTTCCTAGTGTCCTTTCGATTCCGAAGTTCGTAAACGAGTGTGCCACGTCATGATACGAACTTCGGAATCGGGACACTAGATAGCCCGCGCTGCTCGCGGGTTGGTCCCGAACCATTTTCAATCATGGCTGCGCTGAAAATCCTGGTGATCCCCGGCTCACTCCGCACCGGCTCGCTCAATGCGAAGCTCGCGGCGGTCGCCGCCTATCAAATCGCGCAGGCCGGCGCCGAGGTGACCCGTATCTCGCTGGCTGATTTTCCCTTGCCGATCTACGACGGCGATCTGCAGACGAGATCGGGTGTGCCCAAGAACGCCGTCAATCTCAAGCGCATGATCGGCGTCCATCACGGCGTCCTGATCGTAACGCCCGAATACAACGCCTCCGTTCCACCGCTGGTCAAAAATACCATCGACTGGGTGAGCCGCGTCCACGACCCCCAGGAGACGCGCGGCCAGGTTTTTCGCGGCCGTGCGTTTGCCATCGCGGCCGCCTCGCAGAGCAGGCTCGGCGGATCGCGGTCGCTGGCGGCGCTGCGGTCGATCCTTTCCGCCTGCCAGGCGTTGGTAATCCCGAACCAGCTGGCGCTGTCGTTCGCCGGCGAGGCCTATGACGATATGGACAAATTGAAACATCCGGCCGATATCGAGGCGCTCGACGCGCTGGTCCGGCAATTGATCGACGTTTCGCAGCGTCTGACGTGAGGTGACATGCAGCCGTCCGCCATACCTTCCCACGACAGACTGATCGTGGCGCTCGACCTGCCGGATGTCGAGCGGGCGCAAGCCATGATCACCCGGCTTGGCGATGCCGTCACGTTCTATAAGATCGGCTATCAGCTGGCCTATGCGGGCGGATTGTCGCTGGTCGGCAGGCTCAACGATGCCGGCAAGAAGGTGTTCGTCGATCTCAAGCTGCACGATATCGGCAACACGGTGGCGCGCGGCGTGGAAAGCCTGAACGCGCTCGGCGCCACGTTCCTGACCGTGCATGCCTATCCGCAGACCATGAAGGCGGCGATCGAAGCGCGCGGGCAATCCTCGCTGAAAATCCTCGCCGTCACCGTCTTGACCTCGTATGACGATGGCGATCTCAAAGCCGCGGGCTATCGCCTTCCCGTCTCCGAGCTGGTCGAGGAGCGCGCGCGGCAGGCTCACGCGCTCGGCGTCGACGGGCTTGTGTGTTCGCCGGAAGAAGCAAGCGCCCTGCGCAAGCTCGTTGGCGCCGGGATGAGCCTGGTGACACCCGGCATCCGCCCGGCCGGGCTCGATGCCGGCGACCAGAAACGCATCATGACGCCGGCGCGCGCCATTGCGGCGGGTGCCGATTATCTCGTGGTCGGACGTCCCGTGATCGAAGCCGCCGAGCCGAAGGCGGCAGCCGAAGCGATCCAGGCCGAGATTGCGCACGCGGCGCTTAATCAACAGGGAGAACGACAATGACGGCAAAAGGGTACTGGATTGGGCGCGTCGACGTCCATAATGACGAGGGTTACAAGCCTTACGCCGCCGCCAATCCCGCCATTTTCAAGAAGTTCGGCGGCCGATTTGTCGTTCGCGCCGGCCAGCTAAAAGCCGTCGAAGGCCAGAGCCGGGCGCGAAACGTCGTGATTGAATTCCGCGATTATGAGACCGCGCTCGCCTGTTACAATTCCCCGGAATATCAGGCCAACATCAAGGTGCGGCAGCCACATTCGATTGTCGACCTCATCATCATCGAGGGCTATGACGGCCCGCAGCCTTGACCGGGCATGCGCTCTCGGTTGCCGGAACCCCCTTCTCCCGGTTACAACGATCCCGAGAGGAACCAGTAATGTCCGAGATGCGCTTGATCGTAGCCGGAGCCGGCGGCCGGATGGGCCGGGCACTGACACGCGTCATTTCCGAGACCAAGGGCGCGCTGCTGGCAGGTGCGCTGGAAGCCCCCGGCTCGGAGTTTTTGGGCAAGGATGCCGGCGTGCTTGCGGGACTTCCCGCCAATGGCGTGCTGCTGTCGGCCGATCTTTGGACGATGTCGGCCAATGCCGACGGCATTCTCGACTTCACCGTGCCCGGCGCCACCATTGCCAATGTCGCCATCGCCGCCGAACGTGGCCTGGTTCATGTCATCGGCACCACCGGGTTGTCTGGGTCCGATGACGCCGTGATCAAGAGCGTCACCTCGCGCGCCATCGTCGTCAAGTCGGGCAATATGAGCCTCGGTGTCAATCTGCTCGCGGCGGTGGTGAAGCGGGTGGCGCAGGCGCTCGACGAGAGTTTCGATATCGAGATTCTCGAGATGCATCACCGCGGCAAGATCGATGCGCCCTCGGGCACGGCGTTGATGCTGGGCGAGGCCGCCGCCAGCGGCCGCAAGATCGCGCTCGAGGCGCATTCGGCGCGAGGCCGCGATGGCGTCACTGGCGCACGCCGCTCGGGCGACATCGGCTTTACCTCGTTGCGCGGCGGCACCGTCACTGGAGATCACAGCGTGATCTTCGCAGGGGCCATGGAGCGCATCGAACTCACTCACAGGGCCGAGGACCGTACCATGTTCGCGCAAGGTGCGGTGAAGGCCGCGTTGTGGGCGCGCGACAAGAAACCCGGGCTCTACACCATGGCGGACGTGCTCGGGCTCGCCGATTTCTAATCCATCAAATTCGAACACGGAATCCAGGTATGGGCGATCGTCTTCTCGTGCTGGTGCGTCACGGCCAGAGCGAATGGAATCTGAAGAATCTGTTCACCGGCTGGAAGGACCCCGACCTGACGGAGCAGGGCATCCGAGAGGCCACGGAAGCCGCTCGCAAATTGAAGGCGCAGGGACTTGTCTTTGACATCGCCTTCACCTCAGTGCTGCTTCGCGCGCAGCACACGCTCGATCTGATGCTTGACGAGCTCGGCCAGACCGGCTTGCCCGTTCGCAAGGATCTCGCGCTCAACGAACGCGACTACGGCGATCTGTCGGGGCTGAACAAGGACGACGCGCGCAGGCGATGGGGCGAGGAGCAGGTGCATATCTGGCGGCGTTCCTACGACGTGGCACCGCCGGGCGGTGAAAGCCTGAAAGACACGCTGGCGCGTGCGCTGCCGTATTATGTCCAGGAAATCCTGCCTTGTGTGCTGCGCGGCGAGCGCACGCTGGTCTCGGCCCATGGCAATTCGCTGCGCGCGCTGATCATGGTGCTGGAGAAGCTTTCGCCCGAAGGCATATTGAAGCGCGAACTCGCCACCGGCGTTCCCGTGGTCTATCACCTGAACGCGGACTCCACCGTCGCATCCAAGCTCGATCTGGCGTGAGCGCAAGGGCCGAGATCGTCGCGCTGGCCGCGCCGGTTGCCGATGTCGCGCTGGTTGAGCTTGCCGATGTGCTGGTCGACTGTGTCGCGGGCGGTGCCAGCGTCAGTTTCATGGCGCCATTCTCACTCGGTCAGGCGCTTGGATTTTTCAGCAAAGTCGCGGGGTCGGTCGCGGCCGGCGACACGGTTTTGCTGGCGGCAAAACTCGACGGCAGGATCGTCGGCACCGTACAGCTAGGGTTGGACACGCCGCCCAACCAGCCGCACCGTGCCGACGTCAAGAAAATGCTGGTACACCGCTCCGTGCGCGGCCGCGGCATCGGCGCAGCCCTGATGGTGCAGATCGAGGAGGAAGCGCGAACGCGCGGCCGCTGGCTTCTGGTGCTCGATACCGTGCCCGGTGAGAACGGCCATCGCCTTTACTTGCGTTCCGGATGGCAGCAAACCGGGATTGTGCCGGACTATGCGCTGTTTCCTGACGGCAGGCCGTGCGACACCGCCATCATGTGGAAGCGGCTGGAGCGCTAGCGCTCCCTCCCCCTGAAGGGGGGAGGGTTGGGGTGGGGGTCAAAAGCCTGTGCGGGGGAGGTTTCAAGACCACCAGGTTCGCCTCAATGCACTCCCAGCTGCCCGGCTTCCCAGCCGAGCATGGCCTGTTTGCGGGTGATGCCCCAGTGGTAGCCGGTCAGCGCGCCGCCTTTGCCGAGCGCGCGATGGCAGGGGACCACGAACGAGATCGGATTTTTGCCGACCGCCGCGCCGACCGCGCGAGAGGCTTTCGGGCTCTTGATCTTGTTGGCGATATCCGAGTAGCAGACCGCGCGACCCATCGGGATCTTCAACAGCGTCTCCCAAACCCGGACCTCGAAATCGGTTCCGATCAGGACAACCCGCAGCGGCTCGTCGGGCCGCCAAAGCTTTGGATCGAAGATGCGCCGCGCAATCGGTGCGGTAGCCACCTGGTCTTCGACATAGGTTGCGCGCGGCCAGCGCCGCTGCATGTCGGCCAGCGCAGGGGCTTCCTCGCCGGGATCGGCAAAGGCGAGCCCCGCCAGGCCGCGATCGCTGGCGATCACGACAGCCGTGCCGAACGGGCAGGCGTGAAAGCCGAAGCGCAGAGTCATGCCGGCGCCGCCGTTCTTCCACTCGCCCGGCGACATCGCCTCGTGGGTGACGAAGAGATCGTGCAGCCGTCCGGGGCCGGAAAGGCCGGAGTCAAGCGCGGCATCCAGCACACTGGCGGACTCGCGCAACAGATTCTTGGCGTGGTCGAGGGTGAGTGCCTGCATGAAGGCCTTTGGCGTCAGCCCGGCCCAGCGGCGAAACAAATGGTGCAGTTCGTCCGGCGTGACGCTGGCCGCGTCCGCCACCGCTTCGATGGTCGGCTGGGCTCGCCATTGCTCGGAGATAAACGCAATCGCTCGCCGCACCGAATCATAGTCGCGCAGCGCTGCGATCTGCGAGCCGGGTGTGGTGAGGCGGTGGTCGTTGATAGCAAGGTTCATCATGCGCCTGATGTAGGCCTTAAGCCTCGTCCAAACCACCCGATTCCCGATTTGGGCGGGGACAGGATTTGCTACAACACCGGATTATAGGTCACCCCGCGCCGAGCGGCCTGCAGGGCGACCGCCAAGGCATTGGCAAAACTGGCTTTTTCGTCAGGGCCTAAGAAACTTCCAATGGCCACGCGGCGGCCCCTTGAAAGCAGATAGAGCTTTTCCACGCCGTATTCGGGGTGGGTCTTGCGGTCGAGCTTCACCCACAGCGGATTGAGCACGTATTCCACCACATGGCCGCGGTGGCTTATCCGGCGGAAGCGCAATTCCGACGCCGTTACCCTGATCTCCTCGCTGGCCCTGGCACGGCGGAAATTGACCCGGAACGCCCAATAGATCGCGAGCACGTCGAGGCCGAAAAAGCCGAGCACCGGCCAGGCGCCCATCATCAGGAAGGCGAAGCCCGCGGCAAAGCTGATCACACTGACAAACGCCATCACCACCAGAAAGCCGGTGTGATTGAGCGAGCGGTGCGGCGTCAGTAGCGCGGAGAACAATTCCGGCTGTGGGTGAGGATCAAAATCGTTGCCTGCGGTCATGGCGCCTCAGTATACCCGGAACATGCCGAAAATCACCCGCCGCTCAGTTTCCGCATCGAAATCCGCCAGGAGCCAAGGCAAAGACCAAGGCAAGAACCGGGGCAAGGCTGGAGGCGCCATGAGGGTTTCCGCAAAATCCTCCAAAAAACCTTCGAAGCGAAAGCTGGCGAAACCGCGGCGCGCGCGCAAGGCCGCAAGCAAGCCAAGGCCCTGGACACAGGGCGAGATTCACGAGGCTTTCAGCCGTTTCCGCAAAGCCAATCCCGAACCGAAGGGCGAGCTCGAACATCTCAATCCCTTCACGCTTTTGGTGGCCGTCGTGCTTTCCGCACAGGCGACCGATGCCGGCGTCAATCGCGCCACGCGCAGCTTGTTCCAGGTCGCCGACACGCCGCAAAAGATGGCGGCGCTCGGTGAGGAAAAATTGCGCGACTACATCAGGACCATCGGGCTTTACCGCACCAAGGCGAGGAACGTCATCGCGTTGTCGGAGAAGCTGATCAGCGAATTCGGTGGTGAGGTACCGCGCAGCCGCGCTGAAGTCGAGTCGCTGCCGGGGGCCGGACGCAAGACGGCCAATGTCGTGCTCAACATGGCCTATGGCGAACACACGCTCGCCGTCGACACCCATGTGTTTCGCGTCGCCAATCGTACCGGACTTGCGCCGGGCAAGACGCCGCTTGAAGTGGAGCTTGGGCTCGAGCGCGTGGTGCCTCCCGAATTCATGCTGCACGCCCACCACTGGCTGATCCTGCACGGCCGCTACACCTGCCTTGCGCGCAAGCCGCGCTGCGAAGTGTGCCTGATCAACGATCTCTGCCGCTGGCCGGAGAAGACGGTCTGACGACCGCGTCCCCCGGTCCGGCCGCAGAGCTTGTGCCCCGATCAAGCCGAACCTAGTGTGGCGGTTCAGAAGTCCGCATCATTGTTGCCACGGGTTCGTCATGCGGACTTCTGAACCAAGAGCCACACTAGAATTGTAGATTTTCTAGTGTCCTTCGATTCCGAAGTTCGTAGACGAATATGCCGCGTGAATGATACGAACTTCGGAATCGGGACACTAGGCTCTCCGAACACGCCCCGAAGAAGGGCTCGCGCATTCGATTGGGGAGGGGCGTCATGCGATTTCCGCTTGTGCTGGTTTCAGCCGTGGCCGCAATCGGCCTTGGCGCCGCGGACGCACGCGCGCAAGTCTCCGACAATGTCGTGAAAATCGGCGTGCTCAACGATCAATCCGGTCTTTATGCCGATCTCGGCGGTCCGGGCTCGGTGGTGGCGGCGCGGATGGCAGTCGAGGATTTCGGCGGCACCGTGCTCGGCAAACCGGTCGAGATCGTGTTCGCCGATCATCAGAACAAATCCGACGTCGGGGTTGCGATCGCGCGCGAATGGTTCGAGGTCGGTAACGTCGACATGGCGATCGGCTTCGACCATTCGGCGGTCGCGTTGGGGGTCGAGCAACTCGCTTACGAGAAAAACCGCATCGCGATCGCGGGTGCGGTCGGCAGCACTGCTTTTACCGGCAAATCGTGCACGCCGACGGAGGCGTCCTGGATCTATGACAGTTACGCGCTGACCACGAGCCTTGCGAAGGCGATCGTGGCGGAAGGCCGCGACAGCTGGTTCTTCATCACCGTCGACTACGCCTTCGGCCATTCGCTCGAGGCCGACGCGACGGCCGCGGTGAAGGCGGCGGGCGGAAAGGTTTTGGGAAGCGTGCGTCATCCGCTCAATACCGCGGATTTTTCCTCCTATCTGCTTCAGGCGCAGGCCTCCGGCGCGAAGGTCGTGGCTTTCGCCAATGGCGGCGGCGACATGGTCAATGCCACCAAGCAGGCGAACGAATTTGGACTAACGAAAAACCAGACCATCGTCTCGCTTTTGGTGTTCATTTCCGACGTGCACAGCATGGAGCTGCAGGCAGCCCAAGGGCTGAAATTCGTCACCGCATTCTACTGGGATCGCAACGATGAAACCCGCGCCTGGTCGAAGCGCTTCTTTGAACGGCACGGCCGGATGCCGACGATGCCGCAGGCGGCGGTCTATTCGGCGATCCGCCATTATCTCGGCGCCGTCGCTGCGGCTGGCACCGACGAGGCCAAGGCCGTGATGGCGAAGATGCGCGAGACGCCTGTCAACGATTTCTACGTCAAAAACGGACGGCTGCGCGCGGACGGCCGGCTGGTTCACGACATGTATTTTGCGCAGGTGAAGACGCCGCCGGAATCGAAGGGAGCCTGGGACTATTACAAGATCCTCGCCACGATTCCGGGCGATCAGGCGTTCAGGCCGTTGGCCGAAGGCGGCTGTCCGCTTGTCGCGCACTGAGCCTGGGCGTGAAAATCAGGGTAGAGCGGAAGTCGTCGGTGCACGCCCAAACCGACGCGAATGGACCCTTAGCAGAGATCTAAAGAGGTCCGTCACTTGAGACCAACCTTGCGCCAACCCTCCAAGTAGCTCTTCATTGGGCCTGGTGTGTAGGGCACATTCTTCTCGATCCAGGCGAGCGAAATATCGGGCTGAAAGTTTCTCAGCCGTTCGAGTTCCCTCTGTGCCTCGTCGAGACGCCCGGCCTGGGCCAAAGCAGCTACCAGCAATCGGCGGGCCCCATTGAAGGTCGGCCGGAACCGCAAGACACTAAGTGCGCTATTGATGGCTTCATCATAGCTACCAGCGAGATAGTGCGCCGCTGCCAACCCGCCATGGAAAATCACCTGTTGTGGATCGTGCGGGCTCATGCGAATTGCGGTTTGCGAGTGAACGATGGCTTTGTCGGATTGTCCATCGAATGACAACCGAGATAGCCATGAGCCGCAGCAAAGTTCGGATTGAGATTCAGGGCGCGCTGGAAATGCGCTATTGATTCATCGGTGCGTCGTTCGGTGAAAGCGACAAATCCAAGCGCGACATAGGCCCATGGATCGTTGCGATCGAGTTCGGCGGCGCGGGCTGCCAGTGCGGCGGCCTCATCCGCCTGCACGTCGATGTATCCCAGATACCCAAGCAACAGGATCGCGAAAGCGAGCACGCTGTGGGCAGGCGCATAGGCGGGGTAGAGCTGGGTGGCGCGCCTGAGAATGGAAATCGCGGCGTCGCCGTCTGTCTTATTTAGACGCCAGAACAGGAAGCTCGCCTGCATCAACAGGTCCCAGGCGCGGACATCGCTTGGGGTCCGGTTCTGCGAGCGGACGCTCTCAGCCTCCAACAGATGAGGTTCGATGGCGGCGACAACACTGTTGGTAATCCTGTCCTGCAAGGCAAAGACGTCGTTCAGGTCGCCGTCGTAGCGATCCGCCCATATATGGTTGCCGTTGGAAGCGTCGATGAGCTGCGCAGTGATGCGCACCCGCTGTCCAGACTTTCGTACGCTGCCCTCAAGCACATAGCGCACGCCGAGCTCGCTCCCGATCTGTCGATTACGAAAAACCAATGTAGTTTCGAAATAGCTGTGATGATGTCCTCGGACACACCATCGGCGAAGTATTCCTGCTCCGCATCGCGGCTCATATTAGCGAATGGCAGGACGGCTATGGACGGCTTGTCGGGAAGCGCGAGATGTTG
>NZ_DATMLW010000068.1:0-19218 GCF_035570375.1 Bradyrhizobium sp.
CGCCCGCGCCGTATCGAGTTTCCACCGACCCGGTTGTTGTTCGACATCGCGCCAAAGGAAGAGACGCCGTCACGGACGCCATGGTGGTTGACCGCCTTGCGCCTGCTGGCCGCCGGCCTCGTTATTCTGGCGGCCGCGGGACCGATCTGGAATCCGCCAACCGGGCTTGCCGGCTCCAGCGCGCCCCTTGCGATCCTGATCGACGACGGCTGGAGCGCGGCCAGTAGCTGGGATGCCCGGGTCAAGGCCGCGGACGAACTGATTGCCAATGCCGACAGCAACCGGCGCGGCATCGCGCTGGTTCCGCTGTCCGAACCCACACGGGACATCACGATCATGACGGGCGGCACGGCGCGCGTGGCGTTGCGCCAGCTTGCGCCAAAACCCTATTCGATCGAGCGGGTGGAAACCCTCCCCGCGATCGAGCGTTTCCTCAAAGCCACCGGCGACTGCGAGATCGCCTGGCTGTCGGATGGTGTCGATACCGGTCGGGGACCGGAGTTCCTCCAGGGCCTCAGCAAAACCATAGGTGATCGGACGTTGACGATTTTTGAAGGCGGCAACCCGACCGCGCTCGCGCTGGCCGCCGCCGAAAACGCCGCGGCCAAGATGACGGTGAAGGTGCTGCGCACCGAGGGCGGCATTGCCGCCGGGATCGTGCGCGCGCTCGACCAGAAGGCGTCGCCGATCGCCGAAGCGCGCTACACTTTCGGACCACAGGACCGCGAGACCGAAGCGGCGTTCGACCTTCCGGTCGAGTTGCGCAACGATATCGCGCGGCTTGAAATATCCGGCGAACGCTCGGCCGGCGCCGTGCAACTGCTCGACAAAAGGTGGCGGCGCCGCGCGATCGGCGTGGTCAGCGGATCGACCAACGATACCGCGCAGCCTTTGCTGGCTTCGACATTCTATCTCACCCGGGCCCTGGCGCCGTTCGCCGACGTGCGGCTCGGCGATCGCGGCGCGCCTCAGCAGGCGATCACGCAATTCCTCGACCAGAAGCTGCCGATGATAGTGCTGGCCGATGTCGGCACGCTGTCGCCGGAAATCCGCGAACGCATCTCTGCGTGGATCGAGCAAGGCGGCGTGCTGGTGCGCTTTGCCGGACCACGTCTGGCGCAGGCCGATGACGACCTCGTGCCGGTCAAACTGCGCCGCGGCGGACGCAGCCTCGGCGGCAGCCTCACCTGGGAAAAGCCGCAGCATCTCGCCTCCTTCGCGGGCGACGGACCGTTCGCCGGTCTTGCGGTGCCCAAGGACGTCACCGTCAGCCGGCAGGTGCTCGCCGAGCCCGATGCGGTGCTGGCGACGAAAAGCTGGGCTTCGCTCGAGGACGGCACCCCATTGGTCACCGGCGAGCGGCGCGGCAAGGGCGTGGTCAGCCTGTTTCATGTCAGCGGCGATATGCGCTGGTCCGATTTGCCGATGTCCGGCACCTTCGTCGAAATGCTGAGACGGATCGTCGATATGTCGGGCTATACGTCCAATCCGGGTGCCGGTGTCGCGGGCGAGACCAAAGCCGAAACGGTGGCGCCGCTGCGCACGCTGGATGGTTTTGGCGCGTTCGGGCCGCCGCCGTCGACCGCAAAGCCGCTATCCGCTGATTTTCGGGATCGGGCGACATCGGATCATCCGCCCGGATTCTATGGCCCCGCCGACGGTCCTCTCGCGGTGAATACGCTCGCCGCGGCGGACCGCATCGTAGCCCTCGACACGTCCGGCCTGCGCGCGCGGCGCGCCAGCTACACCAATTCCGAACCGCGGCACCTGCGGGGGATCCTGCTGTCGTCGTCGCTGGCGCTGTTCCTGATCGACGCTGTTATCGTCGCGATGCTTGGCGCTGGTATCGCCGCGCTACTGAAGCGGCGCGCGGCGCCGGCCGCACTGGCGCTCGCTTTCATCCTGTTGCCGCTGCTGGCTGCGCCGTCTCCGGTCCGTGCCGAGAGCGCCGATGATTTCGCCATCAAAGCCACTTCGCAAACAAGGCTCGCTTATGTCGTCACCGGCAACGCCGATGTCGATTCCATCGTCAAGGCAGGATTGTCCGGGCTCACCCTATTTCTCGCACAGCGCACCGCACTGGAGGCCGGCGATCCCGTCGGCATCGATCCGGCGCATGACGAACTGGCGTTCTTCCCGCTGATTTACTGGCCCATCGTGCCCGGCGCGCCGAAGCCGCCGCAAGACGCCATCAACCGTATCGACGCCTACATGAAGCAGGGCGGCACCGTGCTGTTCGATACGCGCGATGCCGTCGAGGCGCCGCCGGGAGAAAATGGCGCCTCGCAGACGCCGGGCATGCTGACGTTGCGCAACATCCTTTCCTCGCTTGACGTTCCCGAGCTCGAGCCGGTGCCGCGCGAACACGTCCTGACCAAGACGTTCTATCTGTTGCGCGACTTTCCCGGCCGCTTCGACTCGGGCCAGACCTGGGTCGAGACCTTGCCACGCGAAGATGATGACGAAGCGGCGTCGCATCCGGCCCGCGGCGGCGACGGCGTCTCGCCGATCATCATCACCTCCAACGATCTCGCTGGTGCCTGGGCGATACGCCCGGACGGCCAGCCGATGCTGCCGATGACGCCGGGCGAACCGCGGCAACGCGAATTCGCCTTCCGCGCCGGCGTCAACATTGTGATGTACACGCTGACCGGCAACTACAAGGCCGACCAGGTGCACGCGCCGGCGCTGATCGAACGGCTCGGACAATAGGCATGCCCAGCTCCGGCACGATCATTTTCTGTAATGTCCTTGTCGCAACCCGTGACGACGCCGCGGGGTGCGCGCCATGAATTACGGCATCACATTTGCTCCGCTGGTTCCCACCATCGTGCTCTGGACCGCACTGGTCGCGGCCGGCGTAATTACAGCGTTGCTGCTGCTCGGCCGCCCGCGTGGGGTTTCCTTGCGCATCTTGGCGCTGGTGCTGATCCTGCTCGCGCTCGCCAATCCGTCATTCACCCGAGAGGATCGCGAACCTTTGTCCTCGGTCGCCGCGGTCGTTATCGACAAGAGCCCGAGCCAGAATTTCGGCAACCGCAACAACGAGACCGCAAGGGCACAGGAGGCGCTGCTCGACAGCCTCAAGAAAATCAGCGGCCTCGAAGTGCGCGTGGTCGAGGCGGGTCAGGCGGACGGGGAAACCGACGGCACCAAACTGTTCGGCGCGCTGTCATCGGCGCTTTCCGACGTGCCGGTCGATCGCGTGGCCGGCGCGTTCCTGATCACCGACGGGCGGGTGCATGACATTCCGGCGAATGCATCCGCTCTCGGATTCCAGGCCCCGGTGCACGCGCTGATCACCGGCCGCAAGGACGAACGCGACCGCCGCATAGCGATTTCAGCCGCGCCGCGATTCGGCATCGTCGGACAGGTCCAGACCATCACCTATCGGCTGGACGACCAGGGCGTCAGCGGCCAGCGCGCCAGGGTCGTGGTGCGCTACGACGGCGAGGTGATCAACGAGCGCACCGTGCTCAGCGGCCAGACCGTCAATGTCGACGTCGACATCAAACACGCCGGGCAAAACATCGTGGAGATCGAGGCGTCCCCGCTCGACAACGAACTGACCCTGGTCAACAACCGCGCCGTGGTCGCAATCGACGGCGTGCGCGACAAATTGCGCGTGCTTCTGGTTTCGGGCGAGCCGCATTCCGGCGAGCGCACGTGGCGTAACCTCCTGAAATCCGACGCCAGCGTCGATCTCGTGCACTTCACCATCCTGCGTCCGCCGGAAAAGCAGGACGGCACGCCGATCAACGAGTTGTCGCTGATCGCCTTTCCGACTCGCGAATTGTTTCAGCAGAAGATCAACGAATTCCAGTTGATCATCTTTGACCGCTACGCGCGCCAGGGCGTGCTGCCGATCGCCTATTTCGACAACATCGCGCGATATGTGCGCACCGGCGGCGCGGTTCTGGTCTCTGCCGGCCCCGATTACGCGTCGACCACGAGCATCTGGCGAACGCCATTGGATTCGGTGCTGCCGGCTGAACCGGTCGGCGTCACCGAGAAGCCGTACTTCGCCCAACTGAGCGACATCGGCAAACGCCATCCCGTCACGCGCGGTCTTGAGGGCGCCAATACCGAGCCGCCGCATTGGAGCCGGTTCTTCCGCACCGTGGATACGCGCAACACGACCACCCCTCCGGTCATGACGGGCGCCGACGGCAAACCGCTGCTGCTGCTTTCGCGCTTTGGCGAGGGGCGCGTAGCGCTTTTGTTGTCCGACCACATCTGGCTGTGGGCGCGGGGTTACGAAGGCGGCGGGCCGCACCTGGACTTGCTGCGCCGGACGTCGCATTGGCTGATGAAGCAGCCCGACCTCGACGAAGAGGCTTTGCATCTTCAAGTGCGCGGCCATGACCTCCTGGTCCAGCGCCAGACCATGGCGGACAGTGTCGCCCCGGTGACGGTGACCTCGCCTTCCGGAGCGGCGCGTGAACTGACGTTGAGCGCCGGCGAACCCGGAACCTGGACCGCGACAATGCCAGCCAATGAGCTCGGCCTGTGGCAGGCGACCGACGGCACATTGAAGGCCCTGATCAATGTCGGCCCGACCAATCCGAAGGAATTTTCGGAAGTCACCTCGACCACCGAGACCTTGAAGCCGCTGACACGAGCTACCGGCGGCGATGCGAGGCGCGTGGTGGATGGTTCGAGCATCGATCTGCCGCGCATCGTACCGGTGCGGGCCGCAAGCATGTTCCATGGCGACGGGTGGATGGGCGTAAGGATGCGCGACGCCAGCGTCGTCAGGGGAGTTGGCGTATTGCCGATATTTGCAGGATTGATCGGCTTGTTGCTTCTGCTCGGCGCATTCGCCTTTACCTGGCTGCGTGAGGGACGTTGATTTCTTGATCAGGCGTCGTGCGCAAGCTCGACACTGTGCCAATTTTCACCCGATAGCCGCAAACGCCTCGAAGCTTTAGCGGCACTTGCTATTGCGCCCTGCTCCAATCCGGTCGGATCGCTCCCGAAACACCGTCGAATGCACCATCGATGAGCTCTGCGACCAGCAGGCGATTATAGTCGACGGGTCCCGGCATGACCGCCCGCCCCTTCGGCACGGCCTTGAAGCCGACGCGGCCGTAGTAGGCCTCGTCGCCGACCAGCAGCACCAGGCGATGGCCTCTTGCTTTCGCGTCCTTGAGCGCGCGCTCGAGCAGCGCGTGGCCGACGCCGTGGCCGCGAAATGGCGGTTCGACCGTCAGCGGTCCCAGCAGCAAGGCCTTGGTTTCTCCGACAAGGATCGGCAATTGACGCACGGAACCGACCAGCAATGTCCCGATCCAGGCCGTGAACGACAATTCGGGAAGGTGGTCGACATGCTCGCGCAGGCGGTAAGCGCTCAGCACGAAGCGGCCCGGGCCGAACGTGCGGTCGTGAAGGCGTTCGATCGACCGGGCGTCGTTGGCGGTCTCAGCCAATATGGTGAGAGAAAGGTCGCTCATGCAGTTCGCGGGAGTAGCATCTAGCGTCGTGCCGGTCCATCGCTGCTGTGAGAGCGAGTTGCGGCCGCGTCAGTTCTTGCCGACGGGAGGCTGGACCAGATAAGCCAGCAGCTTCATCTCGCGGCGGCCGCGGGTCACCGTATCGAGCACCAGCCCAGACGAGACCGAGAGCATCGCCAGAATCATCAGCCCCATCGACAACACCGCGGTCGGCAGCCGCGGAACGACGCCTTGCTCGAGAAAGGTGACGATGATCGGGATCGCGAGGCCGATTGAAACGACCGCCAGGAAAACGCCGATCGCCGTGAAAAAACGCAACGGCTTTTCCGACCGGTAAAGCCTCAGGATGGTGCCGAGGATCCGGAATCCGTCGCGCCAGGTGTTGAGCTTGCTGACCGATCCTTCGGGGCGGGCGTAATAAGGCGTCTCGATCTCGCCGACTGGCAGCGCCAGCTCGAGCGCGTGCACGGTCAACTCGGTTTCGATCTCGAAACCGTCCGACAACACCGGAAAGGATTTGACGAAACGCCGCGAGAACACCCGGTACCCGGAAAGGATATCCTTGAATACCTGACCGAAAACCGTGGCCAGAAATCCGGTCAGCATCCGATTGCCGGTACGGTGCCATGGTCGCCAGGCGGCCACGGACTGATCGACGCGCAGGCCCACCACCATGTCGAGGCGCTCCGACGTCAAGGTTTCGATCATGCGCGGGGCGCTCGCGGCATCATAGGTGGCGTCGCCGTCGACGAGCACGTAGATGTCCGCGTTGACATCGGCGAACATGCGGCGGACCACGTGACCCTTGCCCTGGCGCTGTTCGCTACGCACCGCCGCGCCGGCCGCGCGCGCGACCGCAACGGTGCGGTCTGCGGAGTTGTTGTCGTAGACAAAAATATCGGCCGAGGGCAGCGCCTTGCGAAAGTCGGCGATGACGCTTGCGATCGCAGCCTCCTCGTTGAAGCAGGGCACCAGAACGGCGATCCGCGGCTGAGCTGCCTCTGCTTGCGGGAATTCGTGGCTTGCCAGTTGCGCAAGCGCCTCCGCCATCCCGGCGAGATCACCGCTAGCTCTTGGCGGCTGTTTTGGGTCCGGCACGGCGCCCATGGGAGATTCCTTAACGATTGTTAGGGGTTTCACCTGCGAATCATAAGGACTGATCGCTAACGATCCCTAACGCCGGGTCACTAACGCCAGCTCGTCATTGGCGCGCGGCCTTCCATCACTTCTGAAATCCGCAGCCGCGTCCCAGTGGTCGTATCCGCGGGCAAGGCCTGCAACTCGAAAAAACCGCAGGCGGCGATTTCGCGATTGGGCTCGGGCAGACGATCCTGGCTGAAATGCCGGACCAGATAGACCGCGATGTGATCACGCCGGGAAACGTGGCTGTTCAGGAACAGGCCATGCAGCTCCGGCTCGCCCGTCAATTCAATTCGCCCCTCTTCCGCCAATTCCCGCCGCAAGGCGTCGCGAAAGGTTTCGCCGGGCTCAACGCCGCCGCCCGGCAGGTGCCAGCCGCTGACATAGGTGTGCCTGACCAGGAACACGCGATTTTCGCTGTCGAGAATGACGGCGCGAACCCCAAGCGTCATGCCGCGGGCGAGCAGCCAATAGAGATGAAAAAAACGCCGCAGGGCCGGCTCCAGGCGCTGTCGCAAGCTCTGCAGATTCATCGTCAGGCAATCCCCGGAATGTCGGCTATCGCGGTTGATCCTTGCATCCGCGCGGCTGGCTTGCCAATACATTGCCCGGCACTTCCAGATATCGTGAGGCGAGAAGTTCGGACTTTCCGTCGCGCAGACAGCGGCAACAGAAGCATGTGATGGCGACGTTCACCCTCGCCCATCTGTCCGATCCACATCTGGCGCCGCTGCCAAAGCCGCGGCTCTCCGAGCTCGTCGGCAAGCGCGCATTCGGCTATCTCAACTGGACGCACAACCGGCACAAGATCCACCGGCGCGACGTGCTCGACGCGCTGGTCTCGGACATGCTGGCGCAGGCACCGGATCACATCGCAATCACCGGCGATCTCGTCAACCTGGCGCTGGAAGCGGAATTTGCCCCGTCGCGCGCCTGGCTCGAAAGCATCGGCACGCCTGAGCGTGTCACGGTCATCCCCGGCAATCACGACGCCTATGTTCGCGCGACACAAAACCGCTTTGCCGAGAGCTGGGGAAGCTACATCGCTGGCGACGAAACCTCCGATCACGGCGCGGCATTTCCAGCGGTGCGCCGCCGCGGTCCACTTGCGCTGATCGGCGTATCCTCGGCAGTGCCGACACCGCCGCTGATGGCGACGGGATGGCTCGGGCCCAGCCAATTGCAGGCGCTTGCGAAGACGCTTGCAGGACTTGCTGCGGAAGAGGCGTTCCGCGTGCTCTTGATCCATCATCCGCTGCACTCGGACGCGCACAACAAGCGGCTGACCGATTCATCGGAAGCGCTGGCGCTGTTGAAACAGCATGGCGTGGAGCTGGTGCTGCACGGACACGACCACATTCATTCCGCGACCCGGGTCGAGGGCCCAAAGCGCCAGATCCCCGTGATCGGAGTGCCTTCGGCGTCGGCACTTGCACACGGTCGCCATCCGCCCGCCGCCTACAATATTTTTTCGATTCGGCGCGATGGCGCCGCGTGGCGATGTGAGCAGATCGTGCGCGGTATCAACGAAGCGCGTCGGGTCCGGGAGATTCGGCGAATCACGCTGTCATAGCTTACCGAGGAAAGCGGCATCAATCTCCGCCGCCGCCGCACCCTCCGCCATCGCCGCCGCCGCCATCTCCGCCGTGGCCTCCGCCGGCATCGCCATGGCCGCCATGACCGCCACCATCGCCGAATCCATCAGTGCTGCCATCGATCGAACCACTGGCAAAATCACCCCCGCAATAGGCTACGCCAGTCCCGCTTTTGCGCAGTTCCTCGCACCGGGGATGATAGACGAATCCGTCCGGAATATTCAGCTTGGCATCCAGCGCAAACAGCAGCGGCAGCCGCGTCGGATTGACCGGGTCGATGCTCTCATACTTGCAGCAGTACCACCATACGCGACGCAAACCTTCGTTGCTCTTGCGATGTTCGCTGAGCACAACCGCCGGCGTGTGGTGCAGGAATTCGCCGAACGCGCGACGGCAAAATGCATCATATTCGCGGGTGTAGAGAATGAATTCGTGCCACAGATCGTCGGCAACCTGCGACGGCATCGAGACGAATCGCTTTCCACTCGCCAGATAGGCGATGAAAAACTGACGCAAGCCGCGCGAAACCAGCGCGCTGTCCTTCCTGGCGAGGCCGGGACGATGTTTCTCGAGCCTCGCGAGCAGTCCGGCCGGCCATCGATAGGTGCGGATGAACTCGGCGCGGCGGAGATGGGCCCATTTGCGATATAGAGAGGCTGCGACAACAATCGAAATGAATGTCAGTACGATCGGCACGCTTGAAGCCGCTGGCACACCGAAAGTCACAACCGATCCCTTCGAAAACCTAAAGGCTGCGCAAGCTTGCAAACAGCGCGAGGCCAAACAGCGCGACCGCGCCGAGGATGAAGCCGAGCGCGAAGGTCCAAAAGGCGCTGCGCCGGCGCGGCTTTTTTTCCACGCCAGGCGGAACAGCCGGCGTTGCCACCAGCGCATGCTCGCGCTCGACCATGCGTCGGGCGACATAGTCGGTGACCGCCTTGACGATGAGGGGGACGTCGTGGGACTCCGCGAGCACGATGCGGCCGAAGCGGGTATCCTGCACGAAACGGTAGATGCGCTTGTCACGTCCCATCAGCACGTGTGCCACGACGTCGACCCACAGCCGCGGCGTCTCGCCCTGGCTGATGCCGCGATCGAACAGATCGACGCTGTCGGGAATTTGCGCAAACAACGGATCGAGCGCTTCGTTGAGAATTTCAAGGCGCGCCACTTCCGCATCGCGCAGGTCGACGACGACGCCGGTGCGGTCGGCCGCTTCGATCCGTGCCTGCCGCAGCGCATCCCGCAACCGCACCGGACGCGCATCACCGATGGCTTCGCTCGCGGTATTTTGTGCGTCTGACATGGGTTGACGACCTCTGTCCCAGAACTGCGATGCCGAAGTTCGCAAGCTGCCGCGGCGGCCTCTGATGCGAACTTCGGAATCAAAGGAGTTCCAGAGCCTTTTCGGTTCTGATTGAATCAGAACCGAGGCTCTAATCTTTCGTTTTGACGCGTTTTCCTCACGCGAACCGGTATCCACTTCGCTCGAAAACGCTATAGCAAACACATATTTTCAGTGCGGCTTTTCAATTTGAAGTTCCTATACCGAGATTGCAGCAGTTTCGATAGGAACTTCAAATTCGCCGCATTGATAGACTCAAAACGCCGTTAACCTATCAGTAACCGGTCAATCCGCAAAGCGCGTTTGTTCCCAAAGGCTTACGGCACATGCGCGCCTGAGCACAAGCGGCTCCCGCCAGCTCTCGCCGGGAGGAGCCGCTTTAGTCCCATGCGCCGCCCTTGGGGGTTAGGCCATCACGCGGGAGGGTTCTTCGACGATCGAAAATCGAACGCCGGCCTTGTGGCGGTTCTCTTCCGAGACTTCGCGCCAGCAATCTTCGGCCTCTTTACGGGTCTTGAACGGACCTTTGACCTGGGCGGAGCCCTCCACCAGCTTGTGGAAGTTCATCGAACCGAACTCGCCGCCGATCACCCAGAAATTGCTGCCTTGAGTCATCATCATCTCCTTTTATTCAGCCGCCTGAACGTGGACGTCGGCGCCCTGCTTCTTGAACTGCGCGGTTTCGGTCGAGTCGTGCAGTGCCGTCGTCGACGAGGTGCCGCCGGTGATGGTGGTGGACACCAGATCGAAGTAGCCGGTGCCGACTTCGCGCTGATGGCGCGTCGCCGAATATCCAGACTTCTCCGAGGCAAACTCGGCCTGCTGCAGCCGCGAGTATGCCGCCATGCCTTCGGCCTTGTAGCCGCGCGCCAGCTCGAACATGCCGTGGTTGAGCGAATGGAAGCCGGCGAGTGTCACGAACTGGAACTTGTAGCCCATCGCGCCGATTTCGCGCTGGAACCTGGCAATCGTCGCCTTGTCGATATTGGCTTCCCAGTTGAATGACGGCGAGCAATTATAGGCCAGCATCTTGCCGGGATAGATCTTGTGCACCGCTTCGGCGAACTGCTTCGCCTCTTCGAGGTTCGGCCTCGAGGTTTCCCACCACAGAAGATCGGCATATTTCGCAAACGCGATGCCGCGCTTGATGCAGTGAGCAAGACCGGTGCCCGGCTTGAGGCGATAAAAACCTTCCGCAGTGCGCTCGCCGGTGATGAATTCGCGGTCGCGTTCGTCGACATCGGCGGTGATCAGCTTGGCGCTCTCGGCATCGGTTCGCGCCAGTACGAAGGTCGGCGTGCCGCAAACGTCGGCGGCGAGCCTTGCCGCGATCAGGTTACGCTCATGCGCGGCGGTGGGAATCAGCACCTTGCCGCCCATGTGGCCGCACTTCTTCTCGGAGGCGAGTTGATCCTCGAAGTGAACGCCAGCAGCACCCGCCTCGATATAAGCCTTCATGATCTCGAACGAGTTGAGCGGGCCGCCGAAGCCTGCTTCGGCGTCGGCGACGATCGGCACGAACCAGTCGATCTTGGCGCCGCCTTCGGAGTGCTCGATCTGGTCGGCGCGCTGGAAGGTGCGGTTGATACGCCGGCACAGTTCCGGCCCGGCATTTGCCGGATAGAGGCTCTGGTCCGGGTACATCGCGCCTGCGGTGTTGGCGTCGGCCGCAACCTGCCAGCCGGAAAGATAGATTGCTGGAAGTCCCGCGCGGGCCTGCTGCATCGCCTGGTTGCCGGTCACCGCGCCCAGCGAATTGACGTAATCCTCCTTCTGGAGCGATTCCCAGAGCCGGTTGGCGCCACGGGTGGCGAGCGTATAGGCAATCGGCACCGAGCCCCGCAGCCTCTCGACCTCGGCCGGGGTATAGGGACGACTGATACCGTCGAAACGCCCCTCGGGCGCGGGAATAAGCTGTTCAAAGGTCTTCGCCATTTCAGGTTCTCCAATCGACATTCGTGACAGTGCATTGCGAAATGCGTGGATAGAGCTAAACGCGAATCTACTTAGCTCGTACAGGAACTTGATTTCGAATGGTGATGTCTTGTAACATCTGAACTTGTCATATATGTTATTTTGTAACTTTTGTCACAAACGTAGTCGGGAACGCAGCCGTGCCAGCGGATTCCGGTAAGAAACTGTTCGTCGGCCCGCGTTTTCGGCGCGTCCGCCAGCAACTGGGGCTGTCGCAGACCCAGATGGCGGAGGGCCTCGGCCTTTCCCCGAGTTACATCAACCTGATCGAGCGCAACCAGCGCCCCGTCACGGCTCAAATCCTGCTCCGCCTGGCGGAAACCTACGATCTCGACCTGCGCGATCTCGCCACCGCCGACGAGGATCGTTTCTTTGCCGAACTGAACGAGATCTTTTCCGATCCGCTGTTCCGCCAGATCGACGTGCCGAAACAGGAATTGCGCGACCTTGCGGAACTTTGTCCCGGGGTCACGCATTCGTTGCAGCGGCTTTACGCCGCCTATGCCGAAGCGCGCCGCGGCGAGACGATGGTCGCCGCCCAGATGGCCGATCGCGACGAGGGTGCGCGGTTCGAGGCCAACCCGATCGAACGTGTCCGCGATCTGATCGAGGCCAACCGCAATTATTTCCCCGAACTGGAAACGGCGGCAGAAAGGCTGCGTGACGAGTTGAACGTGCCTGCGGAAGCACTGTTCGAGGCACTCGCGGCACGCCTGCGCGAAAAACATTCGATCCTCACCCGCATCATGCCGGTCGATGTCATGCGCGAAACCTTGCGGCGTTTCGATCGCCATCGCCGCCAGCTGCTGATCTCGGAACTGGTCGACGGACCGGGCCGCGCGTTCCAGCTCGCCTTTCAGATCGCTCTTGCCGAATACTCCGCGGCGATCGAGACCACTGTCGGCCGCGCCGGTCCGCTCGACGACACGCCGCGCCGGCTCTACCGGATCACGCTCGCCAATTATTTTGCCGCGGCCGCGATGATGCCGTACCAGCCGTTTCATGCGGCAGCCGAAGCGCTCGGCTACGACGTCAATGTGCTGGCGCAACGCTTCAACACCGGTTTCGAACAGGTCTGTCATCGCCTGACCACCTTGCAGCGGCCCAATACGCGCGGCGTGCCCTTTTTCATGCTGCGCGTCGACAATGCCGGCAATGTCTCGAAGCGATTCTCCTCCGGCACTTTTCCGTTCTCGAAATTCGGCGGCACCTGCCCGCTGTGGAACGTGCATTCCAGCTTCGACACGCCGGATCGCCTGCTCAGCCAGGTGATCGAACTGCCCGACGGCACCCGTTATTTCTCGATCGCGCAGGTCGTGCGCCGGCAGGTCTCGCCGCATCCGCAACCGCAGCCGCGGTTTGCAATCGGGCTTGGCTGCGAAATCCGTCACGCCGCGAAACTCGTCTATGCCAGCGGCATCGACCTTGAGAAAGCGGAAGGAACGCCGATCGGCGTCAATTGCCGGCTGTGCGAACGCGAAAATTGCAGCCAGCGCGCTGAGCCGCCGATCACCCGCAGCCTGATTCTCGACGAGAATACGAGGCGGGTGTCTTCGTTTGCTTTTTCCAATGCGCGGGAGTTGTGAGCCGGGTTCGATGCGCTGGTCCGCCTGCTTGCCTACCGGCAGCGGGCGTTGATAACCAAACTGTAATGGATCGTGTGTGTTCGGTGGGCTGATCCGCCCCCGCCGTTGTGCTACCTGAGCCTTCGCCGCACCCATTCCAGAGTGGATACAAAACATGTTCGTTTCCTTCTTTCCGCGACCCAAGCTGTTCCTTTGGTCGGCATTGATTTGGACCGCGCTGTCGATGGCGCTTTGGTACGGCTATGCGGGCAGCCTCGTCGTTTCCTCCGCATCAGAGGTCATTGGCGTGTCGCGTTTCTGGTCGGCGCCGCACTTGTGGTTCGATCTATATTTCGCGGTCAGTGTTGCGCTCTTCGCAAGCTTCTGGATGGTGCTCGCACCGCATCCCTGGGCGAACTGGTCGATCCTTGGCTCTGCACTGATCCTGTTTACGTCGTATTTCCAAGTCCAGGTCAGCGTTGCTCTCAACGATTGGCGTGGGCCGTTCTATGACCTCATTCAGAAAGCGCTGACGCCAGCCTCTCGCGGCGCGGTTACCCGTGCGGAGTTTTATGGCTCACTCCTGACGTTTGCGAGTATCGCGACTGTCGCGATCGTAGTGATCGTGTTGACGCGTTTTTTCGTCAGCCACTACATCTTCCGCTGGCGCACTGCAATGAACGACTTCTATGTCGCCAACTGGCCGCGGCTGCGTACCATCGAAGGTGCCTCGCAGCGCGTACAGGAAGACACGATGCGTTTTGCGACCATCACGGAAGGCCTTGGCGTCAGTCTCATCAGCTCGATTTTGACGTTGATTGCATTTTTTCCCGTACTGCTGCGCCTGTCGACCTATGTCACCGAACTACCGATTGTTGGCGTCATCCCATACCCGCTGGTCGTCGCCGCGGTCGTCTGGTCAATGTTCGGCACAGGCCTTCTTGCGTTGATCGGAATTCGCCTGCCCGGAATTGAGTTTCGCAACCAGCGAGTCGAGGCTGCCTACCGCAAAGAGTTGGTGCTCGGCGAAGATAGCGCGAGTCACGCCAACCCGCCGACGTTGGCCACGCTGTTCGCGAATGTCCGCCGAAACTATTTCTGGCTTTATTGGAATTACATGTACTTCAACGTGGGACGCTTCGTTTACCTTCAGACTGACGTCATCTTTCCCTACATCCTTCTCGTGCCAACATTCGTTGTCGGGATGATAACGTTCGGCATCATGCAGCAAATCTTGAATGCATTTTCCCAAGTCCAACATTCATTCCAGTATCTCGTCACGTCGTGGAGCACGATCGTCGACCTGATCTCGGTTCAAAAGCGGTTGCTGGCTTTTGAAGCCGTCCTTCTCGGCGACCCGCTGCCTTCGATCGAAAGCGAGGCCAAGCCGGCCACGCGATGAATCACAACTTGACGCTGGCGTGCGACGACCAACGGGCGAAAACGTACGGCAATAGCGTAATCCCGCCGTTATCCGCCTCTAATCCTAGTGGCGTTGCGTGGCGTGCTCGAAGCGGCTGTAGTATCGCGCCATGAGCACGAAATCCCGGCAGTCGATCTATGGGGGTGCGGTCATCGGCTCGAAGATTCGCGCCAAAAATGCTCGAGAAATGGCGACCAAAGCGCTTCGCGAGGCCGACCGCGCGGAAGCTGAGGCCTGGTCGATCCGCATGGAAGGTTATGGCGGGCCTGCCCAGCCTTCGCCGACGATCGGACAATGTCTCAATGGCGGGCTCGGCTGGCTGGAGGTCGAATGCAATCGCTGCAAGACGCGGGCGAGCCTGCCGCTCGATGCCATCCGCCGCCCCAAAAACACTCCGCTCTGGAAGCTCGAGGCCTCGCTGAAATGCCGCTCATGCCGCAAGGGACGCCATGCGCCGCCGGTGCACATGATCAAGCTGACGGAAACCCAAGAGATCACGCCCTACGCCTGGGTGCATCCGGACGAAGACCGGTGAAGCGGAGCTCCGGTTGACGTCGCATTTTCCAAAATCGACGCTTATGAACCCGAAACGGTCATGATGGGTAAGCTTTATCGTCTTGCCGCTTTTTTGAACGATGCAACCAAGGTACGAAGTGCGAGCACAGGCGGCGAAATCTCGCCATCACGCCAGACCAGAGGTGTGCTCATGTCGGCCAACGTCTTTGGGAGCGGGTGTCTTCGTACCGATGTCTGCGCCATCGTATCCAGCACGGATTCCGGAACCAGGGCTACACCGGTCCCGGAAGCGACGCACGCGATGATGGCGTGATAGGAGCCGAGTTCAAGCATCCGCTTTGTCGAGAAGACGTCGTGGCCGAGCCAGCGCTGGAGCACCCGGCGATAGGCGCACCCATCGGGAAACGCAATCAGTGAAGCGCTCTTGATATCTTGCGGCCGCTTGATCGGCGGATGGTCGGGACTCGAAATCAACGCCAGGCGTTCGCGGAACACCGGCATATGCGCGAGTATTCTGGCGGGCGGTTCGGCGATAAAGGCGGCATCGAGCCGCCGGTCGACTACCGCCTGCACCAGGAAGTCGTTGGTCCCCATCGTCAATTCCAGACGAACATCGGGATATTGACGATGGAAAGCCGCCAGCAGGCCGGGGAGCCGGCTGGCCGCTGTGCTCTCAAGCGCGCCCAGCTTGAGCAAGCCTCGCGGGTTCGCACCCGAGACGGCGGCGCGCGCCTCTTCGGATAGCTGGACGAGCCTGTCTGCATAGCCCCGCAGCAATTCTCCTGTCGGAGACAGGTGCAGACGTTGCCGGTCGCGGTGAAACAATGTCACCCCCATTGAGCTCTCGAGCTGCTTGATCCGCTTGCTGACGTTGGACGGCACCCGGTGCAGTTTGCGCGCGGCCTTGACGATCCCGCCTTCCTCAACGACAGACCTGAAGACCTGCAGATCCGTAAAGTTGATAGGGCCTGCCATTTGGGCATCCATTCTCAATTAGAGAATAAGTGTGACTTGGTTATTCAATATACGAGAACAATGTCGAAGTGTAATCAAGCGGAGGTGAGCGACACAACAAAAAATCCATCTGCGACCGCAGCCGCTTGGATCGGGGCATTGAGTCTGGCCGCCGCCATGGGAATCGGCCGTTTTTCGCTTACGCCAATCATGCCGCTGATGCAGCAAGACTCCAGCCTCACGCTCGCGCAGGGAAGCTGGCTGGCCACCGGCAACTATCTCGGCTACCTGGCGGGCGCCCTGATTTGCGCGGTTCTGCCGCTTCGGCCGTTGAGCGCGATTCGATGGGGTGCGATATCGGTCGGCGTGTTCACGCTGGCGATGGGACTGACGCACGAGTTCGAACTCTGGCTTGGGTTTCGTCTCGGAGCCGGAATCGCATCGGCTTTCGTGCTGGTCGGCGTGTCGGCGTGGGCGATGCCGATACTGGCGCGCAATGGCCGGGAGCAATGGTCTGGACGAATATTTGCCGGCGTTGGAATCGGTATTGCCTTCACAGGCTTTGTCGGCCTTACGGCCGGCGTCGGGGCCTGGGGATCGCCTGCAACCTGGATTGTGCTCGGGATCATCGCCCTCGGTCCCGCTGTCTTGCTTTGGCTTGCGCCTATTCCTGACGACAGGTCCAATGCGCCGGCTGCGCCACCCCCGTTTGGCATGCCTTCGCGCAGCGCGCTGATCGCGGCAGCGTGCTACAGCGCTTTCGGCTACGGCTATATAATTCCGGCAACATTTTTGCCTGCGCTCGCGCGCGACTACATCGACGACCCCGCGGTGTTCGGCTGGGTTTGGCCGGTGTTCGGCACGACCGCGGCGATTTCGACGCTCGTCGCTGTACGGCTTCTAGGTCGGCTTTCCCCGCGGCGATTGTGGCGAGGTGCCCAATATGTGCTGGCGGCTGGGGTATTGGCGCCGGTGCTTGCAATCAACGCCATTACCCTCTTGATCGCAGCCTTGTGCGTAGGTGGTAGCTTCATGGTTATCACGATGGCTGGCATCAAGGAGGCGCTCCGCCTGGGGGGTGCGAGCGCCGCCCAAGCGGTCGGCTTGATGACGGCCGGCTTCGGCATCGGCCAGATAGCGGGTCCGCTGATGGTAGGTTACTTTGCGGAATCGCATGACGCGTTCGCGTGGCCCAGCCTGATTGCAGTGTCGGTGCTCATCTTGAGTAACGTTGCTCTCTACGCCGTCAATGACGCCCTTTAGATCGGCGCACTTGTCTTGGTCCGGGCGGCAATTGGGGTGGGACAAAAGCTTTAGCCCGAGCGCCTCCGCCGCGAGCTTGGTCATATCGGGTCGCGACACTATTGACCCATCTCGGACATTGGGTCGCAGCGTTTACGTATAAGCTGACACGCAGGTTGAAGCGGCTGTTTGCATTCTTCCGTCACGCACTGCTCGATCCGCGTACATATCCTTGAATCTGCATAACCATCTTCCGTGATTTTTGCTGCGGTACCATACTCGATTATTTTCTGTTTTATCGCGCGTTGAAGCTCTTCCTCCCTCCGAAACTTTCGCAGCTCCAGGTCCCTTCGGTCCATATGTGCTGCCGTTGAACCCGTGCCGCCACCCTTTTTCGATACTTCAATGTCGTGCCGATGCACGCCGATGCAGTATGCGGCGTCAGTTGCGCTCTCATTCGCACGAATCAACGTGCCGTATGACGCCACAAGCAATCCAGCGACTATAGCTTTCCTCAAAGTGCAACCCCCCATCATCTTCTGCTTATCGGGGCAGACCGGAAGTGCTTGACGCAAGATCAAAATGCCGCGATTGACCCTGTCTTCGTTTCATAAGTCAGCGGCGACCAGATCATAAGAACCGCTGCTGCCGCGGACGTGCACCCCAGCAGCGGCGGCGCATATCAAATCCACGGCTGGACTCGAACGCCCTTCAGGCAACCCGATTCGTTGGGGTGAGCATCCGGTGGAATTCGCCTCAGAAGCGATCCGACTGCGCCAAGGCGCAAAATGGCCGGTCTGGAATCGGAATACAACCCTGCTCGCGACAAGTAAGTTGCGACTAGCACTGGCTATTCGGCGGACGGCCACCATATCCCCCATATCACCGCGCGTCCCCCGGCTGTTATCGGTGACTGAGAGTGCTGCGCTCCCGCCGCTACAAAAAGGCGGTCCGATATGCGCGGCGGTGACCTCAAGGTCCCGGTGATGTCGCCGTTGTCTTTATCGTGCGAATGGGCATCGAGCAGCGCGATCTTTATTTGTGCCCGGGGCTCGTTATTCGAACCTTTGATCCCCATATCCATGTCTATCCCCATCAACCATCGAGGTTGGTCGGAACGCGCGGAGACTTCCAACGAAAGGGCTCTGCATGTTCAAATCTCGGCAGTATCGCGCGAAAGCAACCGAGTGCGGCGAACTCGTCAAGAGTTCGGGCAGCGCTGAGGAAAGCCGTAAATTTCAAGACTTGGCGGACCGCTTCGTCTCGTTGGCGGATAACGAGCGAGGCCTCGCCGACGCTTATAACGATGCGGTGCACGTTGCCGAGAAAGACCGGTCCCGCGGCGCGGCCCTTGCCGCCGAAGAAGAGCACGTTTTGCGGTGTCTTGGGGCGGCGGTCATCATGCAATGGAATACCTTACCGACGTCGCTGCAACGGGAGATCTTCGATACCGCCGGGTCCGTGGGCAAGGTGTTGGAGACAGCATCGCTCCGCGGACAGATCGCCCGATTTCTGCACAAGCACAAGGATGAAGCCGGTCGCGGCAAACGGCCCGTGACAGAAGACGCGCCTAGCGATGCGAGATCGGGCGCTGCGGCTTTGTCGCGGTGGGACAATGAGGGAGGCGCAGTCCGCGAGGAACTGCAAATCTGAGTAAACGCCGTCAACGGGAGAATTCCCCATGTCATTTACACAATTCGGCATCGATGACGGACCGCACAACATGGATGGGCTGCGGTTTTTTGCCCAGGATGGAACTGAACGCGTCGAGGCGTTTATAGGCCGCAAGGTGATGGACGTTTGGGCCGAGTCTATCGAACACCGTGGAGGACGACGAAGTCTGTTCCGTGATCAATACAATGCGCTTGGAAAGCTAAACCTTGCAGCGCTTCAGCGGATCGTGAGCACGAAATACCAGCGAGGCGCCGCGTTCAACCGCCAGCATCCCTTTGTCGAGGTCCTGTTCTCAGACGTCACGGAGAGCGCTGAGGTTCTTGATCTAACTGAACTG
>NZ_DATMLW010000069.1:0-10062 GCF_035570375.1 Bradyrhizobium sp.
AAAGTTCACGCCGCGACATTCGTCGCTTCCCATGGTCTTCCCGACGGCAATGCTAGGGAAGATTTGACACTCAAAACCATCTAAGTTTGATCTAACTGGTCGGAGCGGCGAGATTTGAACTCGCGACCCCTAGTCTCCCAGACTAGTGCGCTAACCGGGCTGCGCCACGCTCCGTTGCCGTTCCCTTAGCTTCGATCAGGCCGGCGCGCAAGACAGGCGATGGGCCACACGCGGCAGCCCCCAGCGGGTCGACGATCCGGTTCGGACCCCTCAACCGTCCTTGAGCACCGCATCGAGCATTTGCCGGCAGGCGATCAGATCCTCCAGCACGGCCTTGAGGCGTACCGCGTCAAATGCGGGTGACAGTTCGACCACGCCCGGGATCGCGTCTTCGTCAAAATCCTCGCCATCAGCCTCGAGGTTTCGGGCACGGCGGGCCAGGCGGGGAACCCCGCTCTCCTCGGCGCTTTCATAATCATCGTCATCGAGATCGGCTGGAGTCGCCGCGTCGTCATCCTCGAGGATGCTTTGCCCGATGACCTCTTCGATTGCGCCGAACGAGGCTACTGCGGACGCATCCGCCAGCCGCTGCACCGAGGCGATGCCGTGTTCTTTAAGAATGCGCTGCACGCCGCGAATGGTGTAACCCTCGCCGTAGAGCAGACGGCGGATGCCCCGCAAAAGATCGATATCATCGGGGCGATAATAGCGGCGTCCGCCGCTCCGCTTCATCGGTTTGATCTGAGAAAACCGCGTCTCCCAGAAACGCAGCACGTGCTGGGGAATATCGAGGTCTTCGGCGACCTCGCTGATGGTTCGGAACGCATCCGGCGCCTTGTCCAAACGCTCCCCTCCTCTTTCGCTCGCTCCGGTGAAAGGACCGAACTGTCCGCCCTAACCTTCGCCGTTGCCGGTTTTGTGGCCATTGATTCGCTGTTTCAGGATGGCCGATGGTTTGAACACCATCACGCGACGCGGCGAGATCGGCACCTCGGTGCCGGTCTTCGGATTGCGGCCGATCCGCTGTCCCTTCTTGCGAACCATGAACGAGCCGAATGAAGAGAGCTTCACCGTCTCGCCCTTCTCAAGGCAATCGGTAATCTCCTTCAATACAAGCTCGACAAACGCAGATGATTCCGTGCGCGATAAGCCCACCTTCTGGTAGACGGCTTCGCACAGATCGACACGTGTGACGGTTTTTCCGGTTCCACTCATCGCCTGCCCCTCACGGCGAACAAGATCAATTCGTATCTGAAATTAAGAGCTTAACCACCGACGGTCAACAGCGCACATCAATGCATTAGCATGAAAGAAGGCAGGTAAACTATATCCAATTTTAAGCACCCGCTCACCAGCGCACCAGCGCCGAACCCCATGTGAAACCGCCTCCCATGGCTTCGAACAGGACCAGATCCCCCTTCTTCACGCGTCCGTCCGCGACCGCAACGCACAGCGCCAGCGGAATCGAGGCGGCGGAGGTGTTGCCGTGCTGATCCACTGTGAGCACGACTTTCTGCGGCGCAATATGCAGCTTATGGGCCGAAGCATCGATGATTCGCTTGTTGGCCTGGTGGGGTATGAACCAGTCGAGGTCGTCTGCGCTCGTGCCCGTGGCCTCGAAGGCATCGACGATCACGTCGGTGATCATGCCCACCGCGTGCTTGAACACTTCACGGCCCTCCATGCGCAGGTAACCCACCGTGCGCGTCGAGGATGGGCCGCCGTCGACATAGAGCTTCGATTTGTGCCGCCCGTCGGAGCGCAAATGGGTGGTCAAAACGCCACGATCTGAGGACAGCCCCGGCTGCGGCTGGGCCTCGAGCACGACGGCGCCCGCGCCGTCACCGAACAGCACGCAGGTGCCGCGGTCGCTCCAGTCAAGAATGCGTGAGAACGTCTCCGCGCCGATCACCAGCGCGCGCTTGAACGAGCCGGTACGCAGGAAATTATCAGCGGTGGCGAGCGCGAAGACAAATCCCGAGCAGACCGCTTGCAGATCGAACGCTGCGCCGTGGTGAATCCCAAGTCCGTCCTGGACCGTTACCGCCGTCGCCGGGAAGGTGCTGTCGGGCGTCGAGGTCGCCAGCACAATGAGATCAATCGACTGTGCATCCACTTTCGCATCCGCGAGCGCCGATCGCGCGGCATGAATCGCAAGGTGCGAGGTGAATTCGCCCTCGGCAGCAATATGGCGCTGGCGAATGCCGGTGCGCTGCACGATCCACTCGTCGTAAGTGTCTATGCGCTGTGCCAGTTCAGCATTGGTCAGGATCCGCTCCGGCAAATAAGCGCCGCAGCCGAGCACGACCGAGCGTAGTGCAGTCACGAGACAGCCTCCTGAGCGGTCGGCGCTTGGGCAAGCGCGCTGCCGTCGCGGTTGAGCATCTGAATGATCTTGTTGATGAGGTCGTAGCGGACCATCTCATAGCCAACATCGACGGCGTAGGCAAAGCCTTCGGCGTCGGTTCCGCCGTGGCTTTTGACGACCACGCCTTTGAGACCGAGCATCACGCCGCCGTTGGATTTGTTGGGATCGAGCTTGTCGCGCAGCGCCTTGAAAGCATTTTTGGCGAGCAAATAACCGATTTTGGAGATAAGGCTGCGCGAGAGCGCGCCGCGCAGGAATTCGTTAATCTGGCGCGCGGTGCCCTCGGCCGCTTTCAAGGCGATATTGCCGCTGAAGCCTTCGGCGACGATGACGTCGGCGGCGCCCTGGCCGATCCCATCGCCTTCGACGAAACCGACATATTCGAGCTGGGGCAGATTCATCGCGCGCAACAGTTCGGCGGCTTCCCGAATTTCCTCGCGTCCTTTGATTTCCTCGACCCCGATATTGAGCAGGCCGACGGTCGGCCTCTCGAGATTGAACAGCACGCTCGCCATGGCGCTGCCGAGCACCGCCAGCGTCACCAGATGCCGCGCATCCCCTCCGATGGTCGCACCGAGGTCAAGCACGACCGAGTCGCCGCGCATCGTGGGCCAAACGGCGGCGATCGCCGGACTGTCGACGCCGGGCAGCGTGCGCAGGCAGAACCGCGCCATCGCCATCAGGGCGCCTGTGTTGCCGGCGGAAACCGCGACATCGGCCTCGCCTTTTTTCACGGATTCGATCGCAAGCCACATCGAGGAGGCGCGCGCGCCGATCTTGCGGCCACGGCGCAACGCCTGGCTCGGCTTGTCGTGCATGCTCACGGCAACATCGGTATGAATAATGCGGGCTACCTTCTTCAATCCGGCATGATGCGCCAGTTGCGGCTCGATGACTGCACGATCGCCGAACAGCAGGAATTCGGCGTCAGGATGTCGTGTCAAAAAAATCGCGGCGCCGGGAATGACGACGGATGCGCCGACGTCGCCACCCATGGCGTCAAGCGCGATTCGAACCTTTTGAGGCATGAACGTCCCGGAAACCTACTCTCTTGCGGGCTTAAAATATTGGGCCGCGGAAATCGCCGCGGTTTGCGGCAATCGGCCAAGCGCCACGCTGTACCCCGGCCGGGCCGCGACAATAGCGTTTCCCCGTCCCGACACAACCTCTTCACCATGTCCTTTTACGGGCCGATCGGCGCCGGGGCAGAACCGGAATATGTGAATAAAACCAAATAATTCAACACACTAATGGAGATTTCGAACGAGCCCCCGAAATCGGGTCCGCGGCGCAGGGTCCTTTGCGCGAACTAGCCGTCCTTGCCGCGGTCGGGCGTCTTGGGCTGTTTCCCGGAGCCCGGTGGGTTGGAATCACCGCGCAGCGCCTTGAGCGCCGCAAACGGGTGATCCTCGGGATCGGCGGCCTCCACATGCGGTTCAAAAACCGCGCCGGGCTTGCGCGGGTACGGATCCACCGCAAGGAACAACGCGTCGGTGGCGAGCCGGCCAAGATCGATCACGCCATTGATGATCGGCTCCGGCGGATCCGGAATTTCGGTATCGCTCTCGGCAGCCTCCTCGACCAGATCGGAGAGCTGAGAAATCTGCTCAGGCGGAGCGAACATTAAATCAATGTCTTCGTCGATTTCGCTCTCTATCGGATCGAGCGTGACCACGCAGGTCTGGCCAATCCGTGCCCGCACCCGGCCCGTCACATGGACGCGATCGCCACGCTTGAGCATCAGATCGAGCGAGGCGCTCGCCGACAAAACATTGCGCAAACCTGCGACCTCGGCCATCGCCTCTCGCTCGGCTCGATCAGCCTCGAATTCGCTGTGCAAGCCGGTGTCCGGTATTTGCGCGACCGTGACAGGGACGCTCCAGGGATCTTTCGTGTTCATCCTTCCAGCCGTTTCTGCCCGTCGCTCTCATTGCCCGACTGCACCGGGCAGGGAAACTTCCAGGCCGCGCCAAAGATCGTTGCCTCGTCGAGATTGGTCAAACCTTCAATCGCACTTTCGACATAAGTGGCAAGCCGTCGGGCGTTTTCCATGCCCTCTCCGTCGAGGATATTCCTGCACAAGGCCTGCGCGAGCGGTTCCTTGGTCGATGCAAAAGCCACGTCGTAGGCCGCGCAGCGCCCGTAGAAGGCTTCTCCGAAGCTCCGCATTCTCCTGGGAACCGCGAGATCGCCGACGCCCATCTCTCGCAGATTGGCATCCATGTCCTCGCAAAACCGGTCAAAGAGCGCCTGAGAGATGGTCGTACCGCTGCCGGTGGTCCTCAACCGCCGCAAAATCATCCATAAATGCAGCACCAGGACATCGAAACGACCATTAACTGTGTCCGGTACACCCAGATCCCGGTAGAACGACGGTTCTCGCGCTTGCGTCACGATCATGCCATAGATGGCCTCAATGGTGCCGTGCAGGGGCGTCCGGGATTTCCTGAAGTGATTGAAGGGCCAAAGCATTGTGGGTTCCGCAAGCGAGCCCTCCGGGCCCGCTTCTATTGCAATCGTACGTCGCGCCCGGTACGTCAACGCGTCGGGTGACGCAAGGGGATGGGACCGTTTCCGGCATGATCGAACCCAGTCATACGTGTTCTCGGCTTGGCCCTGCGGCCACCTGGCGCCGCCTGCGAATGGTCGCGGCGATCACCTTTGCGTGTGCCGTGCTGAGCGGCTGCGGCGAGCAGTTCCAGAAAGGCTACGTCCTGGCACCGGGCGCGCTTGAGCAAATACCGATCGGGGCGAGCCAGGATCAGGTGCTCATCGTGATGGGGACACCCTCCACGGTCGCAACCCTCAACGGCGAGGTTTTCTATTACATTTCCCAGCGCTCCGAACGGCCGATCGCGTTCATGAACGACAAGATCGTCGACCAGCGTGTCATCGCGATCTATTTCGACAAGAAGCGCCAGGTGCGACGGATCGCCAACTATGGACTGAAGGACGGCGCGATCTTCGACTTCATCAGCCGCACGACACCGACCTCGGGCCAGGAAATCAACTATGTGGCACCATTGTTCAAGGCCCTCAACATCGGCCAGGGTCAATGAGGTAAATTCAAGCTTCTCGCAGCGGGGTTGATCCGCCCGTCGCCCCTCTGTCCTCGTCGTCCTCGTCCTCGTTTAATAAAACCCCGCGGGCTTGCGTCCCGCGGGGTTTTTGTCATGCATTTGAATCCGTTCAGTGCGCGAGGACGGCCAGCAGCAGCAGCGCAACGATGTTGGTGATCTTGATCATGGGGTTCACGGCCGGACCAGCCGTGTCCTTGTAGGGATCGCCGACGGTATCGCCCGTCACGGCCGCCTTGTGGGCATCCGACCCCTTGCCGCCGTAATGACCGTCCTCGATGTACTTTTTCGCGTTATCCCAGGCGCCGCCGCCCGAGGTCATCGAGATCGCGACGAACAGGCCGGTCACGATCACGCCTAACAGCATCGCGCCGACCGCAGAGAATGCCGCCGACTTGCCAGCCGCGCCGCCGCCCGCAATCCAGTAGATCACAAAATAGACGACGATCGGTGACAGCACGGGCAGCAATGAGGGAACGATCATTTCCTTGATCGCCGCCTTGGTCAGGAGGTCGACGGCCTTGCCGTAATCCGGCTTGTCGGTGCCCTGCATGATGCCGGGCTTGTCGCGGAACTGACGGCGCACTTCCTCGACGATCGCACCAGCCGCGCGGCCGACCGCGGTCATGCCGAGCGCGCCGAACAGATAAGGCAACAACCCGCCGAACAACAGACCCACGACGACGTAGGGGTTGTTCAGCGAGAAATCCGGATTGACCCCGTTGAAGTAGGCGTTGCCGGCCCCTCCCCCGATGAAGAATTTGAGGTCCTGGTTATAGGCAGCAAACAAAACCAGCGCGCCAAGACCGGCGGAGCCGATCGCATAACCCTTGGTCACCGCTTTGGTGGTGTTGCCGACCGCGTCAAGCGCATCCGTTGCCTTGCGGACCTCCTTCGGCAAGCCGGCCATTTCGGCGATGCCGCCGGCATTGTCGGTGACCGGGCCGAAGGCGTCGAGCGCGACGATCATGCCGGCCAGCGCCAGCATCGTCGTGGTCGCGATCGCAATCCCGAACAGGCCACAAAGGCTGTAGGTGACGAGAATGCCGGCGATGATGACGATCGCGGGCATGGCCGTTGCTTCCATCGAGATCGCCAGCCCCTGGATCACGTTGGTGCCGTGACCGGTGACGGAAGCCGCTGCGATCGACTTGACCGGGCGAAAGTCGGTGCCGGTGTAGTATTCGGTGATCCAGATGATCAGGCCGGTGACGACAAGGCCGACGATGCCACATTCAAACAGCGCCATGCCGGTGTACTCGACGCCGGGGAGCTTGCCGAACCCGATCAGCCAGTAGATGACGCCAGCGACGCCCGCGAGCGAGAATACGCCGGTCGCGATCAGCCCTTTGTAAAGTGCGCCCATGATCGACTGGTTGGCGCCGAGCTTGACGAAAAAGGTGCCGATGATCGAGGTGATGATGCAGATGCCGCCGATCGCGAGCGGCAGCGTCATCATGTTCAGCAGAACCGGCGTCTTGGCAAAGAAGATCGCCGCCAGCACCATGGTGGCGACCGTGGTCACCGCGTAGGTTTCGAACAGGTCGGCGGCCATGCCGGCGCAGTCGCCGACATTGTCACCGACGTTGTCGGCAATGGTGGCAGGGTTGCGCGGATCGTCCTCGGGGATTCCGGCCTCGACCTTGCCGACGAGATCGCCGCCGACGTCAGCACCCTTGGTGAAGATGCCGCCACCGAGACGGGCGAAGATCGAAATCAGCGAAGCGCCGAAACCCAGCGCCACCAGCGCATCGACCACGGTGCGGCTGTCCGGTGCAAGGTGCCGCGAGAAGGTGAGGAAGCCGAAATAAAGCGTCACGCCCAGCAAGGCGAGACCGGCAACCAGAAGGCCGGTGATAGCGCCCGCCTTGAAGGCGAGTTCAAGCCCGCCAGCAAGCGAGGTGGTCGCGGCCTGCGCGGTGCGCACGTTGGCGCGCACCGAGACGTTCATGCCGATGAAGCCGGCCGCGCCCGACAGTACCGCGCCGATGGCGTATCCGACCGCGACCAGCGTGCCGAGGAAGTAGACGAGCAGCGCGAAGATGACGATTCCCACCATCGCGATCGTCAGATACTGGCGACGGAGATAGGCCTGCGCGCCCTCGCGCACGGCACTCGCAATCTCCTGCATGCGCGGACTGCCGGCATCCGATTTCAAAACGGACGAAGTCGCCCAGATGGCGTAGACGATGGAAAGCGCTCCACAGAGCACAATCAACCATAATGCTGTCATTGAATTTGCCTCGGATCTATCTTGATGCCCACCTGACGCCATTCGCCGCGGGAGGCGGCGGGCGCATAAAAAGAAAGGCCTGCCCTGCCCAACAAGGCGGCCTCAAATCGGGCCGGACCATGCCAAAATCGTATCCCCGGCGCAACGTCATGCAGCGTTAAAACGACCGATTTCGGCAGGTATTTGCGCGCGAGCCGGCCGTTTTCGGTAAAATCCTAGAAATGGCTGTAGGCGAGATGGGCCAGCGGGACGTCCCGGCCCTGCGCGTCCAGAAATTTCGGCTCCGATGCCCCGGAAATCACGATCCCGATCGAACTCACCGCCACTCCGGCAAGCCCGGCGGCTTCCGCGAAGGCATCGAAGCGGCTTTCCGGTATGGCGCACAAGATCTCATAGTCGTCGCCGCCCGAGACAAGGGCCTCGATGCCGACGGCGCGGCGCGCGAGCACTGCGGCTGCAGCCGCCGACAGGGGGATGCTCGCGACATCGATGGCGGCTGAAACGCCAGATGCGGCACAGAGCTTGGCGAGATCGCCGGCAAGACCATCGGACACGTCGATCGCAGCGCTGGCATGATCGCGGACCGCCTTTGCGAGGGAGTTGCGCGGTTGGGGAACCCGATAGCGCCCAACCAGCATTTCCCTGGCACCGGCATTGTCCGCCAGGACCGACGCCGCCGCGCCGCCCCTGATGATGTCGAGGCCAAGCGCGGCATCGCCGATCGTTCCCGTCACAGCGATGCGATCGCCGGGTCTGGCACCGCTGCGGTGGACGATGCTGCCAGGCGGCACATGCCCGAACGCCGAGATCGAAACCATGATCGGACCTGGCGTCGAGACCGTCTCGCCGCCGAGCAGCGGACAGCCATATTGCCTGGCGTCCTCGCCGAGCCCGCGCGCGAAAGGCGTGAGCCAGGCCTCGTCGGCCTCGCGCAATGCCAGTGTCAGCAGAAAACCCGCAGGCGCTGCGCCCTTGGCGGCGAGGTCGGACAAATTCCTTCGCAGCGCTTTGCGCGCGACCGCCTCCGGTGGATCATCGGAGAGAAAATGCACGCCTTCCACGATCGCATCGGTCTTCAACACGAGATCGTCGCGTGACGGTTTGAGGATCGCTGCATCGTCGAGCAGGCCGAATGCCCCCGGGTCGGTCGCGAGCGGCTTGAAATACCGCGCGATCAACGCGTCCTCACCGGATGGACCTGCGCCGGGAGCGGTCATATTCAGCCACCGGCCCGTGCGAACTCATCGGCGCGGAACCGTCGCGCGATCTGATCGAGCACCGCATTCACCATGCCCGTCTCCTCGGTTTCGACAAAGGCGTGGGCGACGTCGACATATTCCGAGACCACGACGCGGCCCGGCACGTCCTTGCGACGTTCCAGTTCATAGGCGCCGGCGCGCAACACCGCGCGCAGGATGGCATCGATCCGCTTAAGCGGCCAGCCTCGCGACAGCGCGTCGTCGATCAAGGGATCGAGGTTCGCCTGATCGCGCACCACGCCCGAGACGATGTCGCGGAAGAAGGCAGCTTCCGCCGGCAGATATTTCTCCCCTTCGACCTCGCCGCCGAGCCAATGACTTTCGAACTCGGCGAAAATGTCGTTGATGCCCGCGCCGGCAATATCCATCTGGTAGAGCGCCTGCACGGCGGCAAGACGCGCGGCACCGCGCCGGTTGGCTTTCCTTTCCGCCCCCTTTTTAGGCTTTCTTGCCGGTTTCTTGTCTTCCGCCATGATCAGGCCCGCGCCAGGGTGCGTTTGATCCGCAACATCGCGATAGCTGCGCGCGCGGCGTCGCCGCCCTTGTCGAGTTCGCTTGCGCGCGCGCGAGCCCATGCCTGCGCTTCGGTATTGACCGTGATGATGCCGTTACCCAGCGGTATCCTTCGCGCCACCGCCAGATCCATCAGGCTGCGCGAGGATTCCATCGATACGATTTCAAAATGGATGGTTTCACCCCTGATGACACAACCCAGCGCGACCACCAGGTCGAACGGTTTGCCTTTGCTCTCGCCCGCATCGAGCGCGATCGCGATCGCGGCCGGGATTTCCAGCGCGCCCGGCACGGTAATTACCTCATGCGTGACGCCGGCCGCCTTCAGTTCGGCAACCGCGCCTTCGAGCAGCTCGTCCTGAATGTCGTCATAGAAGCGCGCCTCGACGATCAGCGCGCGGGCGCCGGAAATGTCGGTCTGGTCCTTCAGCGGGGCGCGACGCGCGTCTGCCATTTAAATGCCAATCTGCAAAACACTTGCGAGTTGTGCTGCTTTTAGGCGCGACAACCCGCAAAGCCAAGGGCCGCTATTTCATTTCCGTCAGCCGCGCGGCGTAACGCGCCATCAAATCGACCTCGATATTGACCTCGCTGACTGCGCGCCAGGACGAC
>NZ_DATMLW010000070.1:0-71500 GCF_035570375.1 Bradyrhizobium sp.
GTGGAGCAGTTGTCGCGCCAGCGGCAGTGCTGCATAGCTATGTACGGACGGGATAACCGCTGAAAGCATCTAAGCGGGAAACCCACCTCAAAACGAGCATTCCCTTGAGAACCGTGGAAGACGACCACGTTGATAGGCCGGGTGTGGAAGTGCAGTAATGCATGTAGCTTACCGGTACTAATCGTTCGATTGGCTTGATTGCTCTCATTTTCAGTGTCCATAGACACGCGAATGGTGAGTAGCGAATAGCGAATGGAAGGCAGTTCTTTCTATTCGCTACTCCCTACTCACTATTCGCCAAACAGCTTGCTTCGTATCCTTGTCCTTCGCCGGCCTGGTGGTTCTAGCGAGGAGCTTGAACCCGATCCCATCCCGAACTCGGCCGTTAAACTCCTCGGCGCCAATGGTACTATGGCTTAAGCCCTGGGAGAGTAGGTCGCTGCCAGGCCTGCCAAGGACAAGCAATTCCTCTTTACCCGTCACGTTCAAGCAACACGCCGCTTTCCGGCAACGGAAGGCGGCGTTTTGCATTTTTGCCTTTGTTTTAGTCGTCAGTTTGTCGTCGGACCGCCGCGATTTGACGCCATGATGGGGCGATATGGGGTGACAGATACGGGTTCATTGCCCGTTCAGTTCAAGCGCCGTACTCAACCGGAACTCGAATAGTCCATCAGCCCGAGGAGCCTTCCATGCGTGAGTTCGTCCGTCCCGCCGCCGCCGTCTTGAGCGCAGCATGCCTCGCGGCTTGCCTGACCGTCATGTCGACCGGGGTTGCATTGGCGCAGGCCAAATCCGAGTCGCCTCAACAGGGCGCAGCCGTGCAGTCACCGCCCTTCAAACAGGTCGCCCTGACCGACAAACAGATCGAGGGTGTGATCGCCGCAGCCAAGGACATGGATGCAATCACCGAAAAGCTGCCGGAAAACGCCAAGCCGGATCCCAAGGTCATCGCGCAGCTCGAGGCCGTGGCCAAGAAATACGGCTTTGCCAGCTACGATGACTACAACAACGTGATCGACAACATCAGCATCGTGCTCGCCGGCTTCGATCCCGTGTCGAAGAAATATGTCGGCACCGAAGCCGTCATCAAGGCACAGATCGCCCAGGTCCAGGCCGACAAGAAGATGTCGCCGAAGGACAAGAAGGACGTGCTCGCCGAACTCAACCAGGCGTTGAAGGCGCCGGAGCCGCCGATCGAGAACAAGGGCAACATCGATCTGGTCGCGAAATATTACGACAAGCTCGCTGCCATCATGGGCGACGACCAGAATTAACCGAGAGACGGACGCAAGCGGCGAATTAATCCAGTCTGCTTCCACACAGAAGCTGTCATCACCGGGCCTCGTCCCGGTGATCCACGTCTTCTTTCGCTTTTTCGTGAGATAAAGACGTGGATGGCCGGGTCAAGCCCGGCCATGACGGAATGAGAGACCTGTGTCCGCGCGGGAGATTGCTCGCAATGGCGCGCTTTCGGCTCCTGGCCTCACGTGCGCGTGCGCATGCGCATCATGAAGCTGTCAAAGCTCAGCTCCGCCACCTGCATCCACATCAGCGAATCCGTGCGATAGGCCAACAGGCTTGAATACATCTTGGCGAAATGCGGATTGGTCCTGGAGAGATCCGCATAGATCTCGGTGGCGGCGGCGTAACACGATTCCAGAACTTCCTGCGGGAACGGGCGCAGGATCGCGCCTGCGACCATCAGGCGTTTGAGCGCGGGCGGATTGACGTAATCGTATTTGCCGGTGACCCAGGTGAAAACGTCCTCCGAAGCTGCGGTGATCGCCGCCTGATAGGCCTTCGGCAAGGCGTTCCAGCGCGCCAAGTTGATGACGTTGTGGCCCTGGCCAGTACCTTCCCACCAGCCCGGGTAGTAATAGTATTTGGCGACCTTGGCGAAGCCGAGCTTCTCGTCGTCATAGGGGCCGACCCATTCGGCGGCGTCGATCGTGCCTTTCTCCAGCGCCGGATAGATATCGCCGCCGGCGATTTGCTGCGGCACGCCGCCGACCTTGGCGATGATGGTTCCGGCGAAGCCGCCGACGCGGAATTTCAGTCCCTGAAAATCCGCGATCGTCTTGATCTCTTTCCGGAACCAGCCGCCCATCTGGGCACCGGTGCTGCCAGTGGGAATGCCGAGGCAATTGTGCTCCTTGAGGAGGTCATTGAGCAGATCCTGCCCGCCACCCCACGTCAACCATGAGATGTGCTGTCGCGTGTTGAGACCGAACGGCAGCGACGTGCCGAACGTGAAAGCGGGGTTCTTGCCCCAGTAATAATAAAGCGCAGTATTGCCCATCTCGATCGTGCCGTTCGACACCGCGTCGAGCACCTGCAGGCCCGGCACGATTTCTCCTGCGGCGAAGGGCTGGATCTGGAATTTGTTGTCGGTGATTTCGGCAACGCGCTTGCAGAAGAATTCGCAGCCGCCATAGAGCGTATCCAGTGATTTCGGCCAGCTCGCCGCAAGGCGCCACCTCATCTCGGGCATCGATTGCGCGATTGCAGGCGCAGCCACGGTGCTCGCGGCGAGACCGACGCCGCCCGCCTTGAGAAATTCACGACGTTTCATACGTTTCCCCTCCATTTGGGCCGATTGCTCGACGAGGGACAACGATCTTGACTGTCGCTTTTTGTTTCGCCGACGGCGGACGTTGATTGATACCGGTTGTGCTCCGGCCTCGTGGCCAGCATGACCAATCGATCGGCGCGAATCAAGGGCGCGCGAGCGTTACGCAGTTGCGAGAAGGGCGGGCTCCGTCAGCGCGCCGCGCCGAACCTTGTTTCCATCGCCCGCCTGGTCCGCACCGTCTCGTTATCCATGTCGATCTCGACATCGCTCCAGCGCACGAGCGCACCATGCGCGACGTCCTGTCTCAGCTTCAGTCGGTGCGCAAGCCCGATCGGCAATGCGCCGGCCTTGAGGCTTGCTGTTGCCGGCATCAACTTGCCCCACACCGTATAGCCGCCTTCGCCGTCGAGCATCTCGCCGGCGCGCAAGTCCCGCTTGGCCACCGCCGCCACGTCGCCGCGAAAGCCGCAGGCCTGTCCGGTCGGCTCATTGCGCAGCGCCGCCGACAGGATCGAGATGTTCAGCTCCAATCCGATCAGATGATACGGCTTGTACATTGCCGCATAACGTCCGCTCGAATCGGTTTTCAGGCCATATTGCCTGAAGCAATCGGCGGCATAGTCGTTCGGGGCCTCGAGCACGACATAAACGCCCCATCGCAGGTCGCGGAAAACCGGACGCCCGTCGCGCTCCAGCGACGACACCACCTCCACCAGGCCGGTTTTTTCCAGCACTCCGCCCGCCGCGCGCGGCCGCAACACATGCGGCAGATCGTCGACCCCGCAAGGTGGAAACGCGAGCCCCCCGGACGGCACGTCCAGCCCCGTCGCATTGGCGATGGCCGCCATTTCGATGGCCGATTTGGTGCCGTCGAGAAACGAGTTGAACATTTGCGGGTTCATGCCGGCCGATTGCGCCTCGTCCGCCGACAGCCCGTAATGGCTCCATACTCCGGCCGGCGTGACGTCGTGATAGGCCGGAAGGTACTTTGTCCCCTTGCCGGCGGCGACGACATGGAAGCCGGTGGCGCGGGCCCAGTCGACCATTTCGGCGGTGAGTGCCGGCTGATCGCCATAGGCGAGCGAATAGACCACGCCCGCCTTGCGCGCCTCCTCCGCCAAAAGAGGTCCGGCCAGCACGTCGGCCTCGACATTGACCATCACGACGTGCTTGCCCGCGGCAATCGCCGCGCGGGCATGCCTGATGCCAACAGCAGGATTGCCGGTCGCCTCCACGATCACCTCGACCTCGCCCGCGGCCGCTTTCGAACCGTCAGCGGTGAAGGTCGTTGCCGCGATCCGTTCCGCCTCCCACCCGACGGTGCGGCAGGCCTCGCGTGCGCGCTCCGGATCGAGATCGACGATCACAGGCACTTCCAGCCCCACCGTGTGCGGCACCTGCGACAGGAACATCGAGCCGAATTTGCCGGCACCGATCAGCGCGACGCGCACAGGCTTTCCGGCGGCGGCGCGGGTCTGCAGGAGACGAAAGAGATTCATGATGAGGAGTCCGCTTGAGAGGGTTCGATTAGCCTTGCCGCAGGCCCGGTGAGATCACCTCTCCCCGGCGGGGAGAGGTCGCCGCGTAGCGGCGGGTGAGGGGCCTGATCTATCGACCGTGTAACCCCTCACCCGGATTGCATCTTAACGATGCAATCCGACCTCTCCCATTGGGAGAGGTGAAGGCACCGCCGGCACGCCTACTCCGCCGCCTGGCGCTGGGCGCGGGCAAGCCGGAGCAGGGCGTCATCCTCCACGGTCTTTATCGGGGTAAAATCGCGATGGGCGATGTATTCCGGCCGCGTGGGGGTGCGGATGTAATTCGAGACGGCGTTCAGTGTCAGATAGACGATCTTGCGTGGGAACGGCGTGATGTTGCCGGCAGAGCCGTGCACCAGATTGCCATGGAACATCAACAGACCGCCTCCCTTGCCGGTCGGTGCGACGATGCCGCCTTCCTTGACCAGCCGCGTCACGGTTGCTTCATCCAGCGTCCACAGCGGATAGGACGTCGTCTCGAGGTCGTGGGAAGCCTTGAGGTCGCCGGCGTGCTGGCTTTTCGGCACCAGCATCAAGGGACCGTTGATCGGCATGACTTCGTCGAGAAAAATGGCGATGTTCATCGCGCGCGGCTGCGGCATGCCGTCGTCGCGCTTCCAGGTGCCGTAATCCTGATGCCACTGCCAGACATCGCCGGTGAAGGCCGACTTCGCGTTGATCTTGAACTGGTGCATGTAGACCTTCTCGCCGAAGATCTGTTCGACCGGCTCGATCATGCGCGGATGCGCGCCGAGGATGCGGAAGGCTTCGTTGTAGAGATGGGCGGCAAACGCCGTTCGCGGCGCGCCGCTCTTCTCCCGCCATACCTCCGGCCGCGGGGTGTCGTAGATGTTTACAGCTTCGTGCGTGAGCAGGGCGACCTCTTCGGGGTTGAAGAGTTCGGGAAGAAACAGCCAGCCTTCGCGGTTGAAATCGTCGATCTGCTGTGCCGTCAGTTTCATGGCGGTTCCTCCTGGCGTTTTCGGGGCAAAAACCCCTCTCGTTGTTGATCCGAGGATAGCACTTCGACAAAGGGTTTACCAAGCGCGCCGGGCACTTCCGGGGGCTTGCGCCGTCACGTGCGGGTGTGCGACGCGAGCCCGGGCGGCCGCGGCAAGGCATGTGGTTTGCGACCCGCAAGTTCCCCCGGAATCCGGGTGGATCGCAACTATTTCCAAGCCTAGATTTCGCACCAGGCGTTCAAATTCACAGCATGGGGCGATAGAGTTGGAGCCAGCCATGAGCGATTACAGTTTTGCAATCTTCGATACGGCGATCGGCGCTTGCGCCATCGTATGGAGTGCACGCGGTATCAACGGGGTGCAGCTGCCGATGGGAAACGAGGAAAAGACCCGGTCTCGCATTGTCCAGCGCTATGGCGAAATCGCAGAAGCGCCGCCACCGGCGGCAGTGCAGCACGCGATCGATGGCATGGTCGAACTGCTCGAGGGCAAACCGAACGACCTCAGGGACATCGCGCTCGATCTCGAGGGCGTTCCGGAATTCAACCGTGGCGTCTATGACATCGCCCGCACCATTCCGCCCGGCAGGACGATGACCTATGGCGACATTGCCAGGCGGCTTGGCGGCCTCGAGCTGTCACGCGATGTCGGCCAGGCGCTCGGGCGCAACCCGTGTCCGATCGTGGTGCCATGTCATCGCGTGCTCGCCGCCGGCGACAAACCCGGCGGGTTTTCTGCCAATGGCGGCGTCGCGACAAAATTGAAGATGCTCGCAATCGAAGGTGCGATGGTCAATCACACGCCGAGTTTGTTTGATTGAAGGTGGCGTAGGGGGCACGCTTCGCTTTGCCCACCCTACGAAGCGTCAAGCTACGAAGCGTCAAGCCGCCACGCACAAAAATCCATCGCCCTTACGGCGGATCTTGCCGCTCGAGGGCGAGGGAAAATGCGCCGTGCAGCACAACGTGTCGGTGTCGCAATATCGCTCGAGAAAATTGCGTCGCGTCACCGCGGCCTGGGCCTGATCGACATCGAATTTTGCTGAAATTTGCGGGTAGCGCGTCTGAAGCGGCGAATGCATCAAGTCGCCGGAAAAAACTGCGTCATCCCTGCCGCGGCCGAGTGTGAACGCAACATGCCCGGGCGTATGACCCGGCGTCGGCAGGATACGAACATGATCGCCGATCTCGTAGTCGGCGCGGACGATCTCGGCCTGCCTGGCCTCGACCACTGGCAGGACGCTGTCGACGATAGGCGGCACTGGCGAATTGGCGTTCTGCTCGGCCCAATAATCGAATTCGGTCCTGCCGAAAATGTAGCGCGCGTTCGGAAACGTCGGCACCCATCGTCCGGCCTCGAGCCGCGTATTCCATCCGACGTGGTCGACGTGCAGATGTGTGCACATGACGAAGTCGATGTCTTCCACCGAAAACCCTGCGCTGGCCAATGCGCGCATATAGGTCTCATCGGTCTTCATGTTCCATTTCGGCCGCAACGGCCGTGGCTTGTCGTTACCGATGCAGCTGTCGATCAGGATGGTGTGGTGCGGTGTCTTCACCACGTAGGACTGAAAGCACAGGATCAGGATGTCCTCGGCATCGAGCGCGCCGGCCTGGCGCATCCATGGTCTGTTCTCGGCGAGCAGGTCAGCCGTCAGTGCGGGAAACAGATCGAGCGCCGGCAGGAAGGTCGTTTCCTGCTCGATGATGCGATGGATGGTGAGATCGCCGACGGCGAGCTTGAGGCTCATGGCTTGCTTTCGTTCTCAGGCGGGCGGGGGGACGGATATCTTCACCGAAGGCCGGCTCAGCATCCTCTGGTAGAATGCGTCGAGATTAGGATAGGCCTTGCGCCATCCGCAATCGGCAAAGCGGAAATCGGCATAGCCCAGCACGCAAGTGAGCGCGATCTGCACGATATCGAGGGGACGCGATAACACTTCGGCATGCTTGTCGAAGCGGGCCATGCCGCTCCAGGCGCGGTTCCAGTGATCGTCGTGCCATGCCTGCCACTGCGATCCTTGCGGCCGCACCATTTTCTCGTAACGGCACAGCAGCATGGAATCGAGCATGCCCTGCAGCAGGGAATGGTCGCTCTTGACCTTCCACCTGTTGGGGCCGGAGGGGGGGATCAGCTTGCCGCCGCCGGCAAGCTCGTCGAGATATTCGACAATGACGTAGGAATCCAGAACGACGTCGCCATTTTCCAGGATCAGCGCCGGCAGCTTCTTCAGCGGCGTGATGCGCGAATATTCATCGTTGGGCTGGCCGGGCACCACCGTCGTTGCCACGAATTCGATTTTGTCGATCAAGCCGAGTTCGATCGCGGCAATGCGCACCTTGCGGGCGAATGGCGAGGCCGGGGAGAAGGTGAGTTTCATGTGGGTTAGTCCTATCGGGACGGCGATTAGAACAATGTCATTCCGGGGCGATGCGTGAGCATCGAACTCTGATGTGCGCTTGCACATCAGAGAATCTCGAGATGCCGGGTCTGGTGCTTGCGCACCATCCCGGAATGACGACGGAGGTTGCGGTTCGGCGCCTTCGCCTCACGCCGCAATCACTTTTTGCCGCTGCTCGCCTAAGCCCTCGATCCCGAGCGAGACGACGTCGCCGACATTGAGGAATTTCGGCGGCTTCATCCCCGCGCCCACGCCGGGCGGCGTGCCGGTCGCGATAACGTCACCCGGCATCAGCGTCATCAGTTCGGAAAGATATGAGACGATTTTCTTGACGCCGAAGATCATGGTCGCGGTCGATCCGGTCTGGCAACGCTTGCCATTGACGTCGAGCCACATCGGCAGTTTCTGAACGTCGGCAATCTCGTCTTTGGTCACGAGCCACGGACCGAGCGGCCCGAACGTGTCGTGCGACTTGCCCTTGGTCCACTGCCCAAGCCGTTCGAGCTGGAAAAAACGCTCGGAGACGTCGTTACAGATGCTGTAGCCGGCCACATAATTGAGGGCGTCGGCCTCGGAGACGTATTTGGCGCGCGTCCCGATGACGATCGCAAGCTCGACTTCCCAATCGAGCTTGGTCGAACCGCGCGGCTTCTCGATCGAATCATTGGGCCCGCAAAGGCTGTTGTTGGCCTTCATGAAGACGATCGGTTCGCTCGGCAAAGCCATGCCGACCTCTGCCGCGTGATCCGAATAGTTGAGCCCGATGGCGATGAATTTGGGCGAGCCGCCCACCGGCGAGCCGATCCGCGGATTGCCGGCTACGGCCGGAAGCTGGGAGGCGTCGAGGCCGGCGATTTTGGCGAGCGAAGCCGGCGAAAAGGCATCTGCGGCGAAGTCCTGTAAATGCGCCGAAAGATCGCGAAGTTGACCCGATTTTTCCATCAGGCCGGGCTTCTCCTTGCCGATTTCCCCGTAACGAACAAGCCTCATTTCCGATCACTCCCTAATTCGCCGCACTAGCGCGTTTCAAGTTGCTTGGAATGCTTCATGGAACAGCGCGCGGCTAAATTCAACTGCTTAACGGCCCTGCGCAAGGCTGCCCCTCGCGGCCGGGGCAGCCGCACGCGGTCAATCCAGCGGAAAACTCCGATTTCCTGATCGGCTCCAGATCATGATGCGATTGAGTGGAATCGCATCATGATCTCATCTCTTTGTTTGAGCATGATCTTTTCGGAAAACCGGTTTCCACTTTTCCGGATCATGCTCTAGTTGCCGGCAACGATGAATTTGAAGGCATCTCGATCGCGCTTGATGTGGCCGCCATCGAAATGCCCGCCGATCACCAGGACCGGCTGATCGGCGAGGCGGGAGAACAGATCGCGCCGGGTCGCGGTGGATTGAGCCGGGTTCGAATCTGCGGTCGACGACCAGTCGAGATGCGCCATCTGGCAGGGATGATGGGCGACGTCGCCAGTCAGCAAGCCTTCTTCGCCGTCACAGCGGATCTTCACGCTCATGTGCCCCGGGCTGTGGCCTGGCGTCGGGATCAAGGTCATTTCATCGCAAATCCTGGCGTCGCTTGCGACCAGATCGGCCTTTCCGGCATCCATGATCGGCTTCACGGAGTCGTGAAAAATCGCGGCCTTGTCGGGTTCCGCGCTGTGGTCGCGCCAATATTCGTACTCGATCCTGCCGAACAGATATCGCGCCTTTTCAAAGGTCGGCACCCATCGGCCACGTTCCAGACGCGTATTCCAGCCGACATGGTCGACATGAAGGTGGGTGCAGAGCACGGTATCGATGCTGTCGGGCGGAAAGCCGGCCTTTGCCATGATTTCGAGGAAAGGCGTGTTCCGCATGTTCCAGGTTGGCACGTTGCGGCCTTCCTTGCCGTTGCCAAGGCCGGTGTCGACCACGATCCGGCGCGAGGGCGTCTCGACGACGAGCGTGTGGATCGACATCTTCAGGCGGCCTTCCTCGGTCGCGAAACGGGGGACGAGCCAGGGCAGTTTCTGCACTTCTTCCTTGCTGGCCTGGGGGAGGATGAATCGCGTGCTGCCGACCGTCTCCAGTTCGACAATCTTGGTGATCTTCACCGCTCCGACATTCCAGTGCATTCGACATCTCTCAAACGTTGCGGCCCGGTGAGGCTCTTAACGGCTCGGACGATCAGCCTTCGGCCGACCCGGCCGATCAAAACTCCTGGCTTCTGCAGGATGCTGGTTTCCTCATGCGCGCGCAACGGATCATCTCAAGGCTCTCGCGCGTTGAGAAAAATCAGCAAAGCCAGTGAAGGGAGAGGTGGGATGCCAGAACTCGCAATTTCCGCCGAAAAGGTCGCTTTTCTGATCGAAAAGACCCGCGAATTCGATGTCAAGGAGGGCGCGACGGACCCGGACTCCGGGTCCAACCCCACCGACGACAACATGATCGATGTTTTGGAGGATGACGGCGACGATCCGGTGGCGCGCGAGATCACCGCCTTCATCAACGCTCTGACCGAGGACGAGCAGGTCGATCTGATCGCCCTGATGCGGCTGGGCCGCGGCGATGATGGAATCGAGGAGTGGGAAGAGCTTCGGCGCGAAGCACGGGAAACGCGCGACATTGCGGCCGCACAATACCTGCTCGGCGAGCCCCTGGTCAGCGACTATCTGGCCGAAGGGCTCAGCGCATTCGGGATAGACTGGGCCGCCGCCGCGCCCAAGTGACCGGCAAAGGCGAAGTGCTCAAAGCGTGCCCGGGAATGCGCCGCCGTCGAGCAGGATGTTCTGCCCGGTGATGAAACCCGCCTTGGCGCCGCACAGAAACGCGCAGGCGTAGCCGAATTCCTCCGGCTCGCCGAAGCGGCCTGCGGGATTGAGTTTGGCGCGTTCAGCCAGCATCGCATCCACCGTGATGCCGCGCTTTTCGGCCTCCGCCTTGGCAACCGCGCTGCGCAGGCGATCGGTATTGAACGGGCCCGGCAGCAGCGCATTGATGGTGACATTGTTGATCACGGTTTTGCGCGACAGGCCCGCGATAAAGCCGGTGAGGCCGGCGCGGGCGCCGTTGGACAAGCCCAAAACCTCGATCGGAGCCTTCACCGCGGCAGAGGTGATGTTGACGATGCGGCCGAACTTGCGTGCCATCATGCCGTCTACGGTTGCCTTGATCAGTTCGATCGGGGTGAGCATGTTGGCGTCGATCGCCTTGATCCAGTCGTCGCGGGTCCAGTTGCGGAAATCGCCGGGCGGCGGACCGCCTGCATTGTTGATCAGGATATCCGGATCAGGACAGGCTTTCAGCACGGCCTCACGCCCCGCAGGCGTGGTGATGTCGCCTGCTACTTCGGTGACCGTGACGCTCGCGTGAAGTTTTCGGATCTCGGCGGCCGTTTTCGCCAGCGCTTCTGCGCCGCGCGCGGTCACTGTCACATGCACGCCCTCGGCGGCGAGCGCCATGGCGCAGCCCCGTCCCAATCCTTTGCTGGATGCGCACACGATGGCGCGGCGGCCTTTGATCCCAAGATCCACTGTCTCACTCCCGTCGGTTCGGATGATTTTCTGCAAGCCGGCTGAGGCACTTTAGCCAAGCCAGACGATCCTGGTAAGAGACTGGCTGCGGACGAAATGCATATCAGAAGCGGTTTGCGGCTCAAATCCGCCGGGCTTGCTTCAGCCGATCGATATAGGCCACGACACTGGGAGGCAGGGAACTCAAACCTTTCTGTCCAGCCGCTGCCAGCGCCGGCCGCAGCAGCGAACCGGTGAGGAAAGCAGGCTGGCGGCCAGACGAGAGCTGGTCGAAACTCAACACAAAGGCGATGGCGACAAGGCTCGTGCGCACGGTGGCGAGCGCCGCACCGGCGAGGCGGTCGGCGATACCGGCATCCGGACCAATTGCGTCCTCGAGCGCCATTCGCATGAATTTGGAGAGCATGATGCCGGTGATCAGAAAAGTTCCGAACAGCACTGGCGAGCCTTGCGCCACGGTTGATCCGAGTCTGTTGCCGTCAGCCGAAAACAGCGACATCAGGAAAACCGCCGTCGGCATCGCGATCAGATAGGCAAGGATCGTCACTGCGCTGCGCAGCAATCCGGCCTTGAAGCCCGAGGCGGCGGCGGAAACCAGGGTGACGCAAACAACGATGTCGAAAAGGTTCATGGGCGAGCTTTCTCTGCTATCACTGCCGTGTCGGTCGTTGGTGAACGAAACCTGTTTGCGATCGCTAAAATCGTCTGTAACAATGCGGTCGCACACTCGCTGGAGTTGAGTTGATGTCAGGTCTATTCGACGTCAGTAAAGAAATCATTTTGATCACCGGTGCATCGCAGGGTCTGGGCCGGCAATTCGCGCGCGTGCTTTCCGCCCACGGCGCCGCACTTGCGCTCGCCGCGCGCCAGACGGCGAAGCTGAAAGATCTGGAAACAGAGATTCGCGCCAATGGTGGTCGCGCCTTGGCCGTGCAGATGGACGTGACCGACATGGCGTCGATCACAAAGGCCATCGACGCCGCGGAAGCCGCGCTTGGTCCCGTCAGCGTGCTCATCAACAATGCCGGGATCGCGATCGAAAAGATGGCGGTGGAGCAGACGGAAGACGATTGGGATTCGGTGATCAACGCCAATCTCAAGGGCGCGTATTTCGTGGCCACCGAAATGGCGCGGCGAATGATTGCGCGCAAGCAGGAGGGCAATATCGTCAATATTGCCTCCGTGCTCGGTTTCGGCGTGATGAAGTTCCTCTCGCCCTACACGATCTCCAAGGCCGGCATCGTTCAGGCGACCAAGGCGATGGCGCTGGAACTCGCGGCCAATCGTATCCGCGTCAATGCACTGGCGCCCGGCTACATCGATACCGAGATCAACCACGATTTCTGGTCGACGCCCGGCGGCGAGAAATTGACGAAGCGGATTCCGCAACGGCGTGTCGGCAACGAATCCGATCTCGACGGCGCCATCATGCTGCTCGCCTCCAGCGCCTCGCGCTACATGACCGGGAGCGTGATCACCGTTGACGGTGGATTCCTGCTGACGTGATTTCTCTGCGGCCGAGCGAGCCGTAACTTCGGCGCCATCTCGTTCGTATGGACCGGTATTGAGGGGGATTTTCATGCTGGACCACGCCTCGCTCGGCGTTACCGACATCGCGCGCAGTCGCCATTTCTATGATGTTGCCTTGCGGCCGCTGGGATTGGTCCGCATCGTGAATTTTCGCAATGGCAAGGGCGCCGATTACGGCGATGCACCGGGCTCGATCGGCGTGCAGTTCACGATAACGGAGGAAGCGGAGCCCGTCGTTCCATCGCGCGGGACTCATTTGTGCTTCCGCGCACCGGACCGCGCGGCGGTCGCCGCATTCCACGCAGCCGCGATCTCCGCCGGCGGGCGGGACGACGGAAAGCCCGGACCGAGAAGCTATCACTCCGCCTACTATGCCGCGTTCGTTCTCGATCCGGACGGCCATCGCATCGAGGCCGTTTGTCACGCGCCGGAGGCGCCAGCGACGGAATCCTGAGCGCGCTTTGTGCCGCCGCGCGGTGGATCAACTCGCCCTTGTCTCGGAGCGGATCATGTCGGCGGCCTTCTCGCCGATCATGATGGACGGCGCATTGGTGTTGCCGCCGATCAACGTCGGCATGATCGACGCATCGACCACGCGCAGGCCTTCGAGCCCGTGGACCTTCAACCGGGGATCGACCACCGCCAGCGGATCATTGACGCCCATCTTGCAGGTGCCGACCGGGTGATAGACCGTGTCGACATTGTCGCGCAGAACTTCACGGATCTGCTCGTCGGTCTCGACTCCAGCCGCGACGACGTCGGCTTTCTGCAGCGATTTGAGCGCGGGCGCATCGAGCAGCCGCCTGGTGGTTCGAAAGCCCGCGACCATCGTGTCGAGATCGGATTCCTCGCCGAAGAAATTCGGATCGATCGCGGGCGGAGCAAGGGGATCAGCGCTTTGCAGCCAGACGCTGCCACGGCTTTTTGGCCGAAGCAGGCAGACGTGACACGAAAAGCCGGTGCCCCAGCGCGGTTTGCGGCCGTGGTCGGCCACCAGGGCCATGCAGAAATGCAGCTGGATGTCAGGGACGTCGAGGTCGGGCCGGGTTTTGAGGAAACCGCCGCATTCGGCGACATTCGAGGTCATCGGGCCGCGCCGTTCGCGCCGGTATTGCGCGATGCCTTTGACGATCCGTGCGATTCCGCCGAAGGAAAGCCCGGTGAAATAGGGCGCATCGGACGTGAAGCCGAAAACAAAATCCGGATGGTCCTGCAGGTTCAATCCGACGCCGGGCAGATGGTGGATGGTTGAAATGCCGTGATTGGCGAGCTTTGCGCCATCGCCGACGCCTGAAAGCATCAGAAGTTGCGGGCTCTGGAAAGCGCCGGAGGAAAGGATCACTTCGCGCCGGGTGCGGATTTGCCGGATCTCCTTGCCCTGCCGGTATTCGACGCCGACCGCGCGCTTGCCTTCGAACAGGATGCGCGTGGCGTGCGCATCGGTCTCGACACGCAAATTGGGGCGCTTGTCCATGAACGGGTGAATGTAGCCGCGCGCCGCGCTCCAGCGCTCGCCGTTCAATTGCGTAACCTGGTAGGAGCCAAGCCCCTCCTGCTCCTCTGCATTGAAATCCTCGCGGATGCGGAATTGGGCCTCTCGCGCCGCCTGCAAATAGATGTCGCGCACTGGGTTGTCGGTTCGCAGGCCCGTGACATGGAGCGGGCCACCCTTGCCGTGATAAGTGCCATCGAGTTCGGAATTGTCCTCCGAGCGTTTGAAATAGGGCAGTACGTCCGCGTACGACCAGCCGGTGCTGCCGAGTGCGGCCCAATGGTCGTAGTCGGTCCTGTGGCCGCGGATATAGACCATGGCGTTGGTCGCGGATGAGCCGCCAAGCCCCTTGCCGCGCGGCTGATAGCCGATCCGCCCCTTGAGGCCCTTTTGCGGCACCGTGTGAAACGCCCAATTGTTCACCTTGCCGGCGATCTGCAAGATCATCGCGCCGGGCGTGTTCACCACCCAATTATCGTCCCTGCCGCCCGCTTCGAGCAGCGCCACGGAGGTGGCAGCATCCTCGGAAAGGCGGCTTGCGACCGCGCAACCGCCGGAGCCGCCACCCGCCACGACGAAATCAAAAGCTTCCATCCCCTTGTCCCTCCCGCGCTGGCTCGTCTTTTGCCCGGAAAGCTCGCCCCTCACGGAACTTCTGGCAAGGGAATTTGCAGCCTGGGGCGGACCGGGAGCCCCGCTATGGCATAGGCTGGGAACCGGATTTTTGCGAAAAGATCGCGCTTAAACAACGGCCTAAACCGCGGCCGGCGAGGGCGCTGAACCATCGCGCCTGGGCCCTTTTTTCCGAAAAGCGCGAGCTAGTGCGGCGAATTTGAAGTTCCTATCAGTATAGCGGCAAGTTCGTGACAGGAACTTCAAATTCGAAGCCGCACTAGAATCAACAAGTTACTAGAGCTCCTTTGATTCCGAAGTTCGCATCAGGGGTCGCCACGATAGCTTGCGAACTTCGGAATCGGAGCTCTAGTGCGGCGAATTTGAAGTTCCTATCAGTATAGCGGCAAGTTCGTGACAGGAACTTCAAATTCGAAGCCGCTACTCAAATCAACAAGTTACTAGAGCTCCTTTGATTCCGAAGTTCGCATCAGGGGTCGCCACGATAGCTTGCGAACTTCGGAATCGGAGCTCTAGCGGATTTGCTGTCACAAAATCCTCAAAAGCCGCTCTGCGGCCCTTTCCAAAGCAGGCGCGCGTTGATACATAACCCCCGCGACCCACTGGCATTTTGCCAAGGGTTGCCTTCTCAGGAAGCCTCCGGACGGAAGCGGCGCCTCAGAGCGTTGGCAGTGCTGTTCGGTTTTCGGAAGAAGGTTCAAAGGTTTATCGCGGGGTGGAGCAGCCCGGTAGCTCGTCAGGCTCATAACCTGAAGGTCATAGGTTCAAATCCTATCCCCGCAACCAAACACCCGCATTGATTTGCGGTCGAATTGGAAAAGCCGTCCCTTCGGGGACGGCTTTTTCTTTGGACCGCTCTGACGATGGGGCGATGGAACTGGCTCTTTGCGCCGCTTCCCCCCACCCGGGGCGACCTCAATGCGACATCAGCGTCGGCACGGTCATGGATTCGAGCATGCCACGCGTCACGCCGCCGAGGATTCGCTCCTGCAGGCGGGAATGGCCGTAGCCGCCCATGATGATGAGATCGATCCCCGCGTCCGCCGCCACCGACAGGATGGCTGGCTGAACATCCGAAGCATCCGCGCTCAGGCTCTCGATCCTCGGCTTGATGCCACGCCGCGCAAGATGGGTCGTCAGATTTTCCACGGACGTTTCCACCGGCATCCCGGCCTCGTTGACGCTGACGACCGTCACCGCATCGGCCTTGGCGATGAATGGCGCCGCGTCGCGCAGGGCGCGCGCCGCAAGCCGGCTGCCGTCCCAGGCGATGCCCACGTGGCGGGGGTTTAGCGGTCCCTTGTGGGTGTAGGGAATGAACAGCACCGGTCCGCCCGCCTGAAACAGCATCTCCTTCGGCACCATGTTGTCGGAAGTCGTGTAATCAGGGTCCGACTGCATCACAATGCTCAAGTCGTAAAGCCGTGCCATCGCGCCGAGCATGGTGAAGGCATCGACGGGAACGGCGGTGAACGCCTGTCGGCTGTAGGCGATGCCGGCGTTGCGCGCCTCGGACTCGAACACCTCAAGCGCGGCATTGGCTCGCGCCAGTGCGCGCTCGCGTTCGACATCGAACAAGGCGGCCACCGCTGCGGCGCCATCGACCGCAAGGCCGATATTGGTGCTTTCGAGGCCCACCGAAATGGCGTCCAGATGGGCCGAATGGTTCAGCGCCAGCGAGATCGCCGCATCGATGACCGGACGAACTGGACGTTCCGAGGGAATCTGGACGAGAAGATCTTTTAACATGGCCGCTCTCTACGCCGGTGTTGCATGGCGCCGCTGATGCGTTCGCGATTGCCATTAGACGCCGGAAAGACAAGCATGATTTGATCCACCTCAAACCTTGCTACGCAGCGACTTCGCGTCCCGATGAACTCGATCCGCGCCTCGCGCTTGTCGACATGGTGGACGATCAGATCCGCCTCGTCGTCGAAGAGCCGCTCCACGGCCTCGAGATCGCTTCGAAATGGAGATGAAGACGCGTCGCCAGGTGATCGGCTAAGAAGCGGCGGAGCAGCGCAAGATCTGTCCATTGTCGTAAATCCTCACAATGATTGTCGAAAGTCTGTTCTTTCTATCACGGCGGCTGGTGCTAGCGTAAGGCGGAGCAGGGTGCCGCGGGAACCACGATGACCATCGTCTACGGATCGGATGCTGCAGCGTTAGGAAGAGGCTGGGATGCAAGGCTCGAATTTCGGGACGCGCGGACTGGCCGTGGTGAGGATCGCGGCGTTGCCGGGCTCTGGCTTGTCGAAGCCAACGACGCCGTGATCGACACTGCACCCTGCGGTGAGCGATCGTGCGGCATCCGAGACGCCGCGCTGCGCTGCTTCGTGAGCGCGATATGACCTCTCTTGTCGCGCGCGCCTGGCGCCAAACCTTGATCCTTGCTTGCGCGGTTTTGCTGTTGGCGATCGCCCCTGGCCACGCGGAAGACCGCTCGGTTCTGCGACGAGAGATTGAAGCCATGCACGTGCGCTATCTCGATGCCTTCAATCATCGGGATGCCGCCGCCCTCGGCGCGCTCTTTGCCGAGAACGGCATTTTCGTCGACCCCGCCGGCAAGGTTGCCACGGGCCGTAGCGATATCGAGGCGATGTTCAGGCAGGGTTTCCGCGACGGCGATCTCACGCTCGAGGCGAGCGTCGACCACATCGGCACCATCGGCGATGGCGCTTGGGATGTGGGACATGGCGCGCTCAAGTCGGGCGGGGGCACCCAGCCCCTGCCGCTGCACTACGCGGCCATCTATGTGCGCCAGGGCGGTGCACTGAAGCTTCGGGTCGTGAGCGTGGGCGGTGAATAGTCATTCCGCCGCCGGCACCTCTATCGCCGAGATCGACGGCCGGCAAACGCAGCCGACAACCTTCGCCGTGGCGGGTGAGGATGGCGCGCGGCTCCTTGTCTATCGTTGGCTTCCTTCCGCGCCGCCCAAGGCCGTGGTGCAGATCGCCCACGGCCTCGCCGAGCATGCCGGACGCTATCATCGCCTCGCCACGATGCTGACGGCCAATGGCTACGCGGTCTATGCCAACGATCATCGCGGCCACGGACGAACGGCGACCGGGCCAGGCGATCAAGGTTTTTTCGCCGAGCGCGACGGCTGGAACAAATGCGTCGGCGATCTCTGGCGTCTTCACCAGCAGGTGAGCGCCGATCATCGCGGTCGCCCGGTGATCCTGATCGGCCATTCCATGGGCTCGTTTCTGGCGCAGGATTTCATCACCCGCCATGGCGCTGCACTCGCCGGGGTCGTGCTTTCCGGATCGGCCGGCCGCCGAACGCCCTGGTCGCAGTTGCGCGGCTCATCGCCCGGTTGGAGCGGCTCCGCCTCGGCGCAAGAGGCAAGAGCGGGTTGATGCGTACGATCGCCTTCGCTCCCTATAGCTGCCAGTTCCGGCCGGTACGCACGCCTTATGACTGGCTCTCCCGGGATTCTGCCGAAGTCGACAGGTATATCGCCGACCCGCTTTGCGGCTTCCTCCCCTCGGCACAGCTGTGGATCGACATGCTGGACGCGTTGGGACCGATCGCCGACCCCGAACGCCAAAGACGCATTCCAAAAGAGCTGCCGATTTATGTTCTGGCCGGAGATCGAGATCCCGTCAGCGACAATGCGAAAAGTCTGCAACAACTCGTCAATGCCTATCGGCGAGCGGGCCTCGCGCAAGTCACTTGCAAATTCTACGCCGGCGGCAGGCATAATATGTTCGATGAGACGAACCGCGCCGAGGTGGTTCGCGATCTCCTTGCCTGGATGGAACGGCTCACCGCATCCGCGAGCGCGCCATGACGACCTGGCCCCATGCCGTCTCCCCCTTTCATCCGGGCGAGCGCGCGATCCAGCAACTGCTCGGAGTGCGTGAACGCGTCGAAGACGGCGGGCGCCGCCTCATTCGCGACTTTCTTCCGGACGAGCACCGCGATTTCTACGCTCGCCTTCCGTTCCTAGTGCTGGGAACGCTCAACGCCGGAGGTTCGCCCGCGGCATCGATCGTCAGTGGCAAACCCGGTTTCGTTTCGTCGCCTCATCCGAAGGCGCTGACGATCTCCATCGATTTCCGCTCGACGATGCCGACGATCACGGGGCTCGTCAGCGGTGCCGATGTCGGCATCCTCGGGATCGACCTCTCGACGCGCCGACGCAATCGCCTCAACGGCATTGTCTCGGCAATTCGCGATGACGCGATCGAGATCGAGATCGTCCAGGCTTACGGCAATTGCCCGAAATATATTACGGTCCGCGAATGGGCGACGTCGCGGCACTCGCCGACGCCGCTCGTCAGCGAAAGCAATGCGCTCGGCAATATCGAGCAGGCGATCGTCGCGGCTGCCGACACCTTCTTCATCGCCAGCGCCTTCGGTCGCACTCGCGACAATCCGAGCCGCGGCGTCGACGCCTCCCATCGCGGCGGCGCGCCCGGATTCGTCCGCATCGACGACGCGCGCACGCTGACCGTGCCCGATTTCGTCGGCAACTTCGCCTTCAATACGCTGGGCAATCTGCTGCTCGAGCCGCGCTGCGGCTTGCTGTTCCTCGATTTTGGCAGCGGGACTACCCTCGAGATCGCCGCCGAGGCCGAAATTGTCTGGGGGGGCCTGGAGGTCGCCGCGATCGACGGTGCGCAACGGCTGCTGCGGTTTCACCTGAGCCGTGTCCGGCGCTCAGAAGGCGCGGTTCCGCTCCGCTGGACTTTCGCGGCGCCGCGTGTAGCTGACATTGACCACTAGTTTGGCTGTGGCTGCTTCTTCATCTTCATGATGAACGCCGCAATGTCCTGTGCGTCGTTGCGGCTGAGCGGCAAGTTCGGCATCGTGGCGTGCGGCATCAGCAGGAACGAGGCGATGATCTCGGACGTGATGTCCGGCCGTTCCGCAATCGATGCAAAGGAAACGATGCGGCTGGTTTTGGGCGTGGGCGCACCGATGGCGTGACATCCGACGCACCACCGCTCCGACAGGCGCTGGCCGTTTTCGATGTTCTGCGCAAGGCTCACGGCATTTCCAGCGAACAGCGCCAGCGCCGTTGCGACGCATAGGGTCAGAAAACGCATCCGGTTTCGCTCAAGACTGTCCGTGCGGTTTAGAGCATGATCCGGACCCGGAGGGCCGCGTTAGCGCAAAGTGGAAACCGGTTTCCCTTAGCTAACAAACGCAGAACGCGTTTGCGCGGAGATCATGCTCAAACAAAGGGATGAGATCACCACGCGATTCCACTCAATCGCATCATGATCTAATTCTCAAAGCGGCTCGTCATCCGCGGTCGAGGGTTGCTCCTCGACCGAGACGAAGTCGCCCCCGCCAAAATCCTCCTCCGCGGGCGGGTGAATGGGCGCTACCGACAGATAGTCGCGCACTTTCCGCACCCCCGCGACATTTTCCACCGCGACGATCGCGGCCTTGCGCGCACTCTTCTTTCTGACCACGCCACTGAGGGTTACGATTCCGTCGCTGACGGTGACGTTGAATGGGCAGGGCCGCCATGATGCTCGCCTCAAGGCGGCCATGACTTCGCTGCGAATATGATCGTCATCGGCAGACGGGCCCGCAGCGTTGTGGGCAAGGTTGGCGACGGCAGGAAGAAAGTCCTTTCGGGTCAGCATTCCGACCAATCGGTTGCCGTGCATCACCGGAACGCGCTTGATGTTGTGGGTTTCCATGATCTGCACGACCTCATCCAGCGGCGTGTCTTCGGTCACGGTGAGCGGATTCGGCGTCATGATATCGGCGACCTTGCGGCCATGCTCGCGGGCGAAATCGGTCGCCCGCCGGTCCGGACCTGCGAGGAAGGATAACCACCGGCCCCGCTTGTGCTGGGTCCCGATCTCGGCCCGCCGGATGAAGTCTCCTTGCGAAACAATGCCGATCAGCGCGCCGGTTGCATCCAACACGGGCAGGCCGCCGATATGATGCTGCAACATCAGGTGGATGGCCTCGATGATGGTTGTCTCGGCGCCAACCGTAATCACCTGCGGCGTCATGATCTGGTTGGCACGCATCTTTCGGTCTCCAGGCCGGTTGCCCAAGGGGCTTGAATTGCAGGTTAGCCGAAAAAAGCACTGAAGGCTTGATCAGGGTCAACCGACACGTCTCGCCCGATTGGCTGCGAGCGCGGCTCTTGGGCATCATTTTTCTCTTTACAGTTTTTCGGAGGCCTCGGCCTTGATCCGGGCGACAATCCCGGCGGCGATCTGCATGGTGGCGCCGATTGCCCAACTGACGGAGATCAGGATAGCGGCGCTGGCGGGGGCTGTTTCGTCCAGCACGATGCTGGAGACCGAAACGAAGGCCGCGACCGAAGCGAGGAAAGTGCCGGCCGCGCTCATCAGCATGACGGCGTCCGCCCGGGTACCAAGTCCATGACGCAGCGGCAGGCGCATGTGGTGATCGGGAGGGATCTGCGGCAGGTCGATCCCGAGATAGAACCCGGCAGCCCCGTAAAGCATCATCGCCAGCACCATGCCCGCCGAACCGATCAGGTCGATGTCGGCGCGCCCGACATGCGCGGCAACAAACAAGCCGCACGCGGCGCCGGTGAGCGCCAGCCCCGTCCGTTCAAGGATGTGCGCCGACTTGCCGATGGCGGGCTGGCTATTCCAGGGTTCCCTGCGCCTGATCATTGGACCTCGATATCAACTCAAACCGACGGACCGATGACAATATAAGCAGGATAGCGCCGCCCGTTCCTGCAGACCATCCCGAAAAAATCCGCTTGCCTCACTCTTTCTTCCGTCCCGGCACCTCCGCACCCTTGCGCCAGCGTTCGGCATCTGGCCGGCCACCACATCGACCAATTGTTGGACCGAGCCTCAGTCTGGCGTGCGCGAACTTCGGTTGCCGCCACTATTTTGATCAACTCGCCCGATTCGCAACGTTGCGGACGGGAGGGTCGTTGTTGAGCGCCAGCGGAACGCGCAACGCCAGCCGTGATGCTTTTGGCGAAATCGCAAGGCAGCCAAGGATCGAACCAAGGATCGAACGACACATTGGTGGCGCTCTCCGTGCTCGTCAGCAGCAGGGGTCGCGCGCGCACGCAGAGATTGCAGGGATGAGGCCTGCAGCGCACGCATTGTCATGATAGAGGCAAAATTCATGCGTGTTTGCGAGGGCTTACGGCGTCAGCTAGCAAAATTTTACCACGGCAATATGCAACCGCGCGACGCGAGGTTTGCTTAAGATGCGTTAACTAAATCGGAGGGATAATTGCCGTCAAAGATCTTTCGAGGGGGTTCGCTATGGCCAAGTTTGCGATCGGCGAAAGGGTTGAAAAAGCGGCCGACCATGAAGACGGTGTCGTCATCGCCGTCTTCCCGACCGAGGACGGCAAGTTTCGTTACGCCGTCGATATGGAGGGTTATGGAGCCCTCCAGTTCTTCACGGAAGAGAGGCTCGTCGTTCACGTCAATTGACGGCGTGGATTTCGTTCCGGCATTCGTGACCGTGGTTAGAGCTCCGATTCCGAAGTTCGCAAGCTGTCGCGGCGACCTCTGATGCGAACTTCGGAATCAAAGGAGCTCTGGTAGCTTATTGATTTGAGTAGCGGCTTTGAATTTCAAGTTCCTGTCACGAACTTGCCGCGATACCGACAGGAACTTCAAATTCGCCGCATTAGAGGCGGCCTTAAACGTGCTGCTTAACGCCTGGTCAGGCCGAGGCCGCTATAAAAGGCGTTCAATCAACACGCATTCGGCCATCAACGCTGGCGTCATCGAGCATCCGACCATTGCTGCGATCGGCGCCTTCTAATCCGCCAACCGACACGATAGGGTCGTTCCATCCGGCTTTCATCGTGATCCGATCCATTGCCGGCGACCGGTTTTTTCGAAACCGAACTTCGAGTTCGGCCGTATCTGTTGGCGATTTTTGAAAAATCAGACGATTGCGCAGCGATGACCACGGTCAACGGCAGCGAGAAGTTCTACGGCACCATTCCGGTGTTTCGCGGTTTCTCGCGTCTGATGGACCCCGCGCTATATGCGCCGCTGCCAGGCGACTGGAGCATCGGTGTCGCCGACATCGTCGAATCGACAAAGGCGATCGCGCAAGCGCGCTACAAGGCGGTCAACATGGCCGGAGCCTCGGTCATCGCGGCCGTCACCAACGCGCTCGAAGGGCGCGAATTTCCGTTCGTGTTCGGCGGCGATGGCGCCAGTTTTGCGGTGGCGCCGGATGATCTCGAGCGCGCCCGCGAGGCGCTGGCGGCAACAGCTGCCTGGGTCAAGGAAGATCTCGACCTCGTGATGCGGGTCGCGCTGGTGCCCGTCGCAGCGATACGGACCCAGGGCCTTGACGTCCGTGTCGCCCGCTTCGGACCCTCGCCAAATCTCTCCTATGCGATGTTTTCGGGTGGCGGGCTCGGCTGGGCCGAAGCGGCGATGAAGCGCGGGGAATTCGCCGTGGAAATGGCGTCGCCGGGCACCCAGCCCGATCTGTCCGGGCTCTCGTGCCGGTTCGAAGAAATGCCTGCCGTGCGCGGCCTCATCCTCTCCGTGCTGGTAATGCCCGCGCCTGGCGCCGATGCATCCGCCTTTCGCAGGCTGATCGAAGAGATCGTTACTCTTGTCGAGCGCAGTCCGGACTCGGGCCGGCCGGTGCCATCAGGCGGTCCCCCGCTTCGCTGGCCGCCGGCGGGATTTGAATTCGAAGCCCGCGCGCAGCGCGGAGGGTCGCTGTTGCGGCGGCGCGCCAGCGTGCTCGTGTATACGCTGTTTGCCTTTTTTCTCTTCCGCTTCGGCATCAGCGTTGGCGGCTTTGCGCCAGAAATCTATCTACGGCAGGTCGTGGAGAATTCAGATTTCCGGAAATATGACGATGGATTGCGAATGGTCCTCGATTGCACGCCAGAACTCGAGCGGAGCTTGAGCGAGCGCCTTGCCGCAGCAGCTTCGGCGGGAATTGCGAAATATGGCCTGCACCGGCAGGATGCAGCGATGATGACGTGTTTTACACCGTCGGTGATGCGCAGCGACCACGTGCACTTCATTGATGGTGCGCGGGGCGGCTATGCGTCCGCCGCGGTCGCGTTGAAAGCGGCGACGGCCTGAAGGCTGCTCCGCTTAGCGCGAAGCCCGCGTCCAGTTTTCGCCGCCACAGAACGCACCGACGCAGCCTTCCACCCTCAGCGTACCCGGACCCGTCACCGCGATGGTGCTCGCATAGGTCTTGCCGTCATCGGCGTTGTAGATGCGCCCCGACCATTTGTTCGGCCCCGCCGCGCGCATACCCGAGAACAGCGAAAGTCCGATGATGGGGCGCTTTGCCAGCGCCGGGTTCGGATTCTTGTCGTCGATCTGAGGCTTTCCGGTCGCATGGTCGATCGGCTCTTTCAACCAGATGACAACTCCGCAAATCCCCCCGCCGCATTTATTGACGCGAATCCTGGCGTCGCCGGCCTCGGTCAGCCAGACACCCTCGGGTCCGACCGTCTGGGCCGTTACGGGCGCCGCAGCGAACAACGTCGTTAGCGTCACGACGACAAGGCCGAACCTGCAAGACATGGAAACTTCCCCTCGGAAAACGCGCCTCCTTAGCAACAAATGGAATTTGTGCAATGCCGTATCTGCAGTCTGGCAACGCATTTTTGCGTTGCTGTCCTGCATTCGCTTTGGCTTGCTTGATGGAATTTTTTTCCGCGCGGGAGGCCAATGCATCTCTCGCCGGGGATCATGGCCGGCGGAACGCTCGCTGGCGCGCAGATAAGATGATGACCATAATGTTAGATGATGATCATCATATCATATGATAATCATAATGTCATATGGTTATTTAGCCATGCTCGGAATCTCCTGAGCGTGGCGCGCAAGCGCCTCACCACGGCAGGCCGCGCAGGTCGATGGTGCCCAGCAGCGGCGCCCGTCGCTTGAGGTCAAGGACAAAGGGCGACATTGCGGTGAAGCGCATCTTGCAATCCGGCTGCTCGACATCGATGTCACCACCGAACGGCTGCCAGCCGCGCGACCGATAAAATTCGAAATTGTGCGGTTCACAGAACAGAAGCGCGAACTGCGCGGCATCGTGGTCGCGCATGGTCTGGATGGCGGCGTTGAGCGAGATGCTGGCATAGCCGCGGCGTCGGCAATCGGGGCGGGTCGCGACCCCGCCGATGCCTCCGATGTGAACGCTTCGGCCGTTCCAGTTCACGTTGCGAAAGAAGATGCCGACATGGCAGGCAAGGCCACCGTCGGGCGCCTCGATCATCACGCGCAAATCGGCGTCGGCCCATCTGATATGGCCCCATGACAGTTCCCTGACGGCCTCGACGGGCCAGACTTTCTTGAATAGTCCTTCGGCCAGTGACCAGGATTCGTCGCCGTTTTGAATTTCGATCTCGATGCTCATTCAATCAGCCTCGCGCCGCATTGCTCCTGCATACGTGATGCACACCCGGCAAGTTACCGGCAGCATGTGCATTTGGCCGGCCGCGCACGTCTGCTGGCATCAAATTGCAGTGTCTAACGACGAAGGAACCTTCTATAAGGAGTGCCGTTAAATCACGTCTCCCACCATTTTCGGACATCGCCTCATGACCTTCACCCTTCCCAACCTTCCCTATGCCTATGACGCGCTGGCGCCCCATATGTCCAAGGAAACGCTGGAATATCATCACGACAAGCATCACCAGGCCTACGTGACCAATGGCAATAATCTGCTGAAGGGGACCGAATTCGAAGGCAAGTCCCTGGAGGAGATCGTCAAGGGCTCGTTCGGCAAGAATGCGCCGCTCTTTAACAATGCCGGCCAGCACTATAACCACATCCATTTCTGGAAATGGATGAAGCCCAATGGCGGCGGCACCAAACTGCCGGGCCGCCTCGAAAAGAAGATCAACGAGGACCTCGGCGGTCTCGAAAAATTCAAGGCCGATTTCACCGCCGCCGGCGCCGGCCAGTTCGGTTCGGGCTGGGCCTGGTTGTCGGTGAAGAACGGCAAGCTCGAAGTTTCCAAGACCCCCAACGGCGAGAACCCGCTGGTGCACGGCTCAACGCCAATCCTCGGCGTCGACGTCTGGGAGCACTCCTATTACATCGATTATCGCAATCGCCGCCCGGACTACCTGAAGGCGTTTGTCGATCATCTGGTGAACTGGGACTACGTCGACGAGCTGTTCTCGAAGGCCTGAACCGACCCACTGTTGAATGCAAAAGGGTGGCAGCGCTCGAGCTGCCGCCTTTTTTGCCGGCGCCACCGTTTCCCGGCAGAGACGTGCCTGCGGCAGCACCGGCGGCAGTTTCGCTCGGAAAGACGGCCGGAGCTCCGGTAGACTTTGGTAATGTTATAATGTAACACTATCAGATGCCGTCCCCTTCCCATTCCAGCGCCCACAGCCAGGATCACGGGCATCCCCACGTCCAGGGCCACACCCATGCACATAGCCACGGGCCGGCCTCGCCGCACCCGGCGCAAGCGGTATCCTGGTCAATCCTGCGCATGACGGTGATCGCCCGCCTTGCGGCCGCGGCCGGGGTCAGCGTCGCTCTCTGGGCCATTGTATGGCTCGCAATGAGGTGAGCATGGCGGCCGGACTGCAATTCCGTGATGTCACGCTCGGCTACGACCGCCATCCGGCGGTGCATCACCTCAATGGCGAGGTTGCGCCCGGCGCGCTGCTCGCCGTCGTCGGTCCCAATGGTGCGGGCAAGTCGACCCTGTTTCGCGGCATCGTCGGCATCCTCAAGCCGCTCTCGGGGAGGATCGTGACGGGCGATCTCGATTTCCGGGATATCGCCTATCTGCCGCAGACGGCGGAGATCGACCGCAGCTTTCCGATTTCGGTTTTCGATTTCGTCGGCACCGGGCTTTGGCGGCAAACCGGAGTTTTCGGCGGCATCGGCAAGGAGGCGCGCAAACGGATCGAGCTTGCATTTGCCAGCGTCGGCCTCAGCGGCTTCGAGAGCCGCACCATCGGCACGCTGTCGGGCGGACAGATGCAGCGCATGCTGTTTGCACGGGTGTTGTTGCAGGACGCCCGCGTGATCGTGCTCGATGAGCCCTTCAACGCCGTCGATGCAAAAACCTCGGCCGACCTGCTCGCATTGGTCAAACGCTGGCACGCGGAGCAGCGTACCGTGCTGGCGGCGCTGCACGACATGGAGCTCGTGCGCGCCAATTTCCCTGAAACCCTGCTGCTGGCGCGGGGAGAGGTCGCCTGGGGCCCGACCGCCGAGGTGCTGACCGCGGAAAACCTCGCGCAGGCGCGGCGGATGTGCGAAGCCTTTGACGACAGCGCCACGGCCTGCGTCGTTGAGGACGCTCCTTCGCAGGCGGCGTGATCGATGCTCTACGACACGCTGATTGCTCCCTTCGTCGAATACGAATTCATGCGCCGGGCGCTCGCCGCCGTGATCGCGCTGGCGCTCGGCGGCGCTCCGATCGGCGTGTTCCTGATGCTGCGGCGGATGAGCCTGGTCGGCGACGCGATGGCACACGCCGTCTTGCCGGGTGCGGCGATCGGCTTCCTGCTGTCTGGCCTCAACCTGTTCGCGATGACCGCCGGTGGACTGATCGCGGGCTTCACGGTAGCGATCCTGGCGGGCGTGGTGGCCCGCACCACCGATCTGAAGGAAGATGCCTCGCTCGCTACGTTCTATCTCGCTTCACTCGCGCTCGGGGTGACGATCGTTTCGATCCGGGGCACCAATATCGATCTCTTGCACGTATTGTTCGGCAATATCCTTGCGATGGATGATCCGACGCTCCTGGTCGTTGCCTTCAACGCCACCATCACGCTCATTGTTCTGGCGGTGATCTACCGACCGCTGGTGATCGAAAGCGTCGATCCCGTCTTCCTGCGCACCGTGAGCCGCGCCGGGGCGCCGGCGCATCTGGTGTTTCTCGCACTCGTCGTCGTCAATCTCGTCAACGGCTTTCAGGCGCTCGGCACGCTGCTCGCGGTAGGATTGATGATATTGCCCGCGGGCACTGCGCGGTTCTGGTCGCGCGACATCACCGGCATGATCTGCATCGCGGTGGTGAGCGCCATCATTGCGGGCTACGCCGGCCTGGTGCTGTCGTTCCAGACCAGGATTCCCTCGGGGCCGGCGATCATTCTGGTGGCGACTGCGCTTTACATCGGCTCGGTCTTGTTCGGCAATGTCCGCGGTCTGGTCAGGCAGATGTTCCCCGGCCGTCACCTTGAAGCCTGAGGGGTTCATGATTTTTGAGCTTCCAGACGCATCGTGTCACCTCTCCCCTTGTGGGAGAGGCATAGGCCGCCGGTGGCGGCCGTTCTTAAGAAAAACGCCGAAGCAACGCTTCGGCTACGTCGCGGCGTCGATGCGAAGCATCAGAGGCGCGATCCGCTTGAGGGGTTTTGCTCCTTCGATACGCCGCGACCCCTCACCCCAACCCTCTCCCATTGCAAGTCGTGGCTTGCCCGAGTTGCGCAATTTACAATGCGCAACCGGGGTAAACCCCGGTTGCGTGGGAGAGGGAGCCCACCGCCGTTGCGGGACTGCCGGAGCAATGATCCGGCGACGATTGATTGTATGTGGCCTTTGCCTGGCCTACCTGCTGCTTCCCATAGCGGCCCCCGCGCATGCGCAGGCGCCACTGAAGGTCGTTGCGAGCTTTTCCATCCTTGGCGACTTCGTGAAAAATGTCGGCAGCGATCGTGTCGAGGTGACGACCCTCGTCGGCGCCGATGGCGACGTGCATGTCTATACGCCGGCACCGGGGGACGCCCGCAAGATCACTGATGCGAACCTGGTCATCATCAACGGATTTGGTCTCGAAGGTTGGTTGCCGCGGCTGTTGCAGGTGTCAAGCGCGAGGGTGCCGATCGTCACCGCAACCAAAGGCATCGCGCCGCTCAAGCTCGGTTCCGAAGCCGACCCGCACGCCTGGCAATCGGTCGCCAATGCGAAAAGCTATGTCGTCAATATCCGCGATGCGCTGATCGCCGCCGACCCGGCCGATGCCGAGAGTTTTCGCAAAAACGCGCAAAGTTATCTTGCGAAACTCGATGCTCTGGACCGTGAGGTGCGCGAGGCGGTGGCACAGATCCCCCCGAACCGCCGCAAGGTGATCTCCACCCACGATGCCTTCGGCTATTTTGCATCCGCCTACGGCATCCAATTCATCGCGCCGATCGGCGTTTCCACCGAGTCCGAGGCCAGTGCGAAGGACATCGCCGGGATCGTCACCCAGATCAGGGCTGAAAAGATCCCTGCCGTGTTCCTGGAGAGAATGAGCGACCCCCGGTTGATTCGTCGGATCGCGGCCGAGACCGGCGCAAAAATCGGCGGGACCCTCTATTCCGACAGCCTGACCGATGAAAAGGGCGATGCCCCCACTTACATTGACATGGTCAGGCACAATATAAAGGCGCTGACCAGCGCGCTAGTGTCCCGGTTCTGACATTCGTATCGCATTGCGGCGGGTTCGTTTACGAATGTCAGAACCGACGGGACACCAGCAAATATAGGCTTGTAGTGGAGTTTTGGATTTGACATTCGCTATGCGAACTCGGATTTGGTGGGAAGCGAATGTCAAATCCACTCCACTACCAAATAGCGCAGGGGGCCACTCCTGCTGCCGGCGCCGCAAAATACCGCTTCCGGAGCAATCATGTCAGAATCGACGTCTCAAAAAATTCCCGTGACCGTGCTGACGGGCTATCTCGGCGCCGGCAAGACCACCCTTCTCAACCGCATCCTTTCGGAAAACCACGGCAAGAAATACGCCGTCATCGTCAATGAATTCGGCGAGATCGGCATCGACAACGACCTCATCATCGGCGCCGACGAGGAAGTTTTCGAGATGAACAATGGCTGCGTCTGCTGCACTGTTCGCGGCGATCTCGTTCGCATTCTCGACGGTCTGATGAAGCGCAAGGGGAAATTCGACGCCATCATCGTCGAGACCACCGGGCTTGCCGATCCGGCGCCGGTGGCGCAGACCTTTTTTGTCGACGAGGACGTGCAGAGGAACGCTCGCCTCGACGCCGTCGTCACCGTGGCCGACGCGAAGTGGTTGAGCGATCGTTTGAAGGATGCGCCGGAGGCCAAGAACCAGATCGCGTTTGCCGACGTCATCGTGCTCAACAAGACCGATCTCGTCTCGAGGGCAGAACTTGCCGAAGTCGAAGCGCGGATCAGGGCCATCAACCCCTACGCAAAACTTCATCGTACCGAGCGTTGCAAGGTCGCGCTTTCCGATGTTCTGGAGCGTGGCGCGTTCGATCTCGATCGCATTCTGGAGATCGAGCCGGAATTCCTCGAAGCCGGCGATGGCCACGACCATCATGATCACGACCACGATCACGGCCACGATCATCACCATGCCCACGACCATGGCGGCCTGAAGCACTACCACGACGAGGAAATGCAGTCGCTGTCGCTGCGGTCCGAAAGGCCGCTCGATCCTGCCAAATTCATGCCGTGGTTGCAGAACCTGGTTGCCAGCGAAGGCCAGAACATCCTGCGTTCCAAGGGAATCCTTGCCTTCAGCGACGACAACGACCGTTATGTCTTTCAGGGCGTTCACATGATGCTGGAAGGCGATCATCAGCGGCCCTGGAAGGAAGGCGAAACGCGCGAAAGCCGCGTCGTCTTCATCGGCCGCGAATTGCCCGAGCAGGCGATCCGCGAGGGTTTTGAGAGCTGTATCACCGGGTGATGACGAGCTTCGAATCAGGCGAATCCGCCTCCATCATTTCCGTGACCGACAAGGTGCGCGCGGTTCGGATCGGTGCGGCGGTTTCATCCGTTCACTTTCTCGGCGATGATGCGATTTTCGTCGGGGCCGAGGAAAATGTCTTTTTCGAAAGCGCGGAAGGGCAGATCTCCACCGTTCCCGTTCACGGCGGCGGCATCCTGTGCGCCGTGTCCGACGGCACGCGCCTTGTGACGGGCGGCGACGACGGCAAGGTCGTCGCGTTCGACGGCAAGGGTGAGGTCACCGTGCTCGCGACCGATCCGAAGCGCCGCTGGATCGACAACGTCGCGCTGCATGGGGATGGCGCCGTGGCCTGGTCGGTGGGCAAGATGGCTTTTGTGCGCACTGGCAAGAACGAGGAGAAGTCGCTCGAAGCGCCTTCGACGGTCGGCGGCCTCGCGTTTGCCCCGAAGGGGCTTCGCCTGGCGGTCGCTCACTATAACGGTGTGACGTTGTGGTTTCCCAACATGGCCGCCACTGCTGAATTTCTCGCCTGGGCCGGTTCGCACCTGTCCGTCACCTTCAGCCCCGACAACAAATTCCTGGTGACGGCCATGCATGAGCCCGCGCTGCACGGCTGGCGGCTTGCCGATAACAGGCACATGCGCATGACCGGCTATCCCGGCCGTGTGCGGTCGATGTCGTGGAGCACTGGCGGCAAGGCGCTGGCAACCTCCGGTGCCGACACGGTCATCCTGTGGCCGTTTGCCGGTAAGGACGGACCGATGGGCAAAGAGCCCGCGATGCTGGCGCCGCTGCAGGCGCGCGTCACCGCGGTTGCCTGTCATCCGAGGCAGGAGATCCTCGCGGCGGGTTATGGTAACGGCACCGTTCTGATGGTGCGGATCAGCGATGGCGCGGAAATCCTGGTTCGCCGCAACAACGACGTTCCAATCTCCGCACTTGGATGGAACGCCAGCGGCACGTTGCTCGCCTTTTCCGACGAGGCCGGCGATGCCGGACTGCTGAAGTTGTGAAGCGCGCCGCCACTCGCGCGCCTTTTTGACATCGCCACAGCTCTGGAGACGCGCGTTTCCAGTTCCCCAGGGAACCATGCGTGGCAACGATCGTTGATGCCGTTGCCACATCAGCGAGCGGACCATGATGTTTTCGGATCACCGGAAGCCTGCCCTGGCCAGGGATTTACTTGTTGCCGCCCTGTTGGTGGTGAGCGGCCTGGTTTTGTCGGGAGTTTCGCTGTTCAAAATCGCGAACGCGAAGGTTGATCTGGCCCAGGCAACCCAGCCCCTGCAATCCTCGCCTTCCACTGCCTCGGACAGGCCCGCGGAATCGAAGCCCGGCGGTGAGCGCCCGACGACCCCGGCGCCCGAACCGGCTCACCCCGATCTGCAGACGAAGGGCCAAGCCGTGAAACCGGCATTGCCGCCAGCGCCAGCCGAGAAAGTCGCGCCGCCGCTTCAGCAGAAATAACCTGATACCTTGCCTCATTTCAGTCGTCACTTCTGGGACCGATCCTGGCGGTCTTCTGCAATGACGGACAGGCTTGCCGATTTCCCGGTCTCGCTTGCGTCACCTTGCTGCCCCATACTCCGTCGCTGCATGGACACAGAGAAAAGGGGTCAAGCATGAAAATCGACGACGTCAGGCGAACCGCCTATTCGATGCCGCTGACCAGCCCCTCGTTTCCGCCGGGGCCGTATCGATTCTTCAACCGCGAATATTTCATCATCACCTACCGCACCGATCCCGAAGCACTTGCCGCCGTCGTGCCGGAGCCGCTTGAAGTCACCGAGCCGGTCGTCAAATACGAATTCATCCGTATGCCGGATTCGACGGGGTTCGGCGACTACACCGAAACCGGACAGGTGATCCCGGTCCGGCTGAAGGGCGAGGAGGGCGCCTATACGCATGCGATGTATCTCGACGACGATGCGCCGATTGCGGGCGGCCGCGAGCTGTGGGGCTTTCCCAAGAAGCTGGCGAGGCCGAAGATCGAAGTCGAGAGCGACGTGCTGGTCGGCACGCTGCATTACGGCTCGGTGCTCTGTGCCTCCGCCACCATGGGCTACAAGCACCGGCCCGTGGACCACGACACCGTATTGAAGGGGATGAAGGCGCCGAATTTCATCCTCAAGATCATTCCGGACATCGATGGCAGCACGCGGATCTGCGAGCTGGTGCGGTTTCATCTCGAGGAAATTACGTTGAAGGAGGCCTGGACCGGTCCGGCGGCGCTCGGCCTGTTCCCGCACGCGCTCGCCGATGTCGCAAGGCTGCCCGTGCGCGAGGTCGTTTCGGCGTTGCACTTCAAGGCCGACCTCACGCTCGGGCTGGGGACCGTGGCGTTCGATTATCTGAAGAAATAAAGACCGTCATTCCGGGCGCGCATGCTTATCTCTCACCCGAGTGACGGCAACACGACCACACGCGCGTGGTCGTGACCAAGGTCCGGTTCGCTTTTCAGTGGGGCGAGCCGCGTGGCTCGCGTTCAGCGGACTGGCACAGGTCGCTGTTAAGGCAAAGCGGAAAGACCGGAGGGCTCAGTCGAGAATGACCTGAAGCAGCGTCGTCGGCGAGTTTTTCAAGTTGGATAGCCGATCTCGGCAATATCATCGCGGAGTGAAGTAAGACTGCACTTTGGATTGAGAGAAACCAATATTCCTTCAGTCAGTGCGCGATGCTCGTACAAAGCGATTACGGCCTGTGGAGACACTTCGCTTCCATAGTATTCAGTCGCCCGGCGAAGGTACGTTTCGGGCAGGCAATCAAGTATTTCAAGCAGATGCGCTGAACCATCGCTGTCTTCGGATTCGGGCAGGGTAATATTCGCACTGGACCATGCTGACTCCTCAGAAAGGCGCCACATGCAAAATGTGACCGACTGTGGAGAGAACGCAGGCTCGCGGCTAAAAGCCGCGAACTGGTGAGGCAGATAGCGATAGAACTGTTCACTCGGTACCTGTAATGAAGCTGCTGGCGACTCGTGGTCAAAACCTTTGATGAAGGCGCCATGACAATTAAACGCTGCAAAAAAGTCATCGCCTTGACCATTTCGCATCGAGCCCATCATTTCTCCCGTGGCCCAATTGGAGTTGAAGGAGTAGCGACGATACTCCCACCTAGGGCAGATAATTGCGTCAAGCATAGCCACAGATTGAAGTAACCGCTTTAATGAGAAGACGTCAGGTAGCTGACGCAGGTTCCTCGTCGATGGTCCTGGCATCATCTTGCTTCCTTCGCGAAGGGCTCAATGGGCCTCGTTGAAACTCAAGAAGCCACAGATGCAGCTCGCTTGGCAACGTCTCCTCGTGGCATCACGATATTTCACTGCTGAGCAGCGGGACGCCGCTTTTGGGCAAAGTATAATAGACGTTAGTTGCGCAATCCCACCCCACCGTCACCGCGGGGAAAGACGTGGATGGCCATGACGATCAGGAAACGTCGTACGACGTTCTGTGGCGGCGTCACCGCACCAGCACGTTGCGGAACTGCCAGGGGTCGGATGTGTCGATATCTTCCGGGAAAAGGCCGGGCCGATCCGAAAGCGGCGTCCAGTCGGTGTAAAAGCCCTTCACCGGGCCGAGATACGGAAGCTGGATTTCGAGGCAACGCCGGAAATCCAGCTCATCGGCCTCGACGATCCCGGCCATCGGATTTTCCAGCGCCCAGACCATTCCGGCGAGCACCGCCGAGGTCACCTGCAGGCCAGTGGCGTTCTGGTAGGGCGCGATTGCCCGCGTTTCCTCGATCGACAGCTGCGATCCGTACCAGTAGGCGTTTTTGGGGTGTCCATAGAGCAGCACCCCAAGCTCGTCGATCCCGTCCTCGATTTCATTCTCGTCCAGGATGTGCCACTTCGGCTGCATCTTGCCGGTGGCGCCGAACATCTCGTGCAGCGACAACACCGCGTCGTTGGCGGGATGGTAGGCGTAGTGACAGGTCGGGCGGTAGAGCACCGTGCTGCCTTCGCGGACGGTGAAATAATCGGCAATCGAGATCGATTCATTGTGGGTGACGAGAAAGCCGTATTGGGCGCCCGGCGTCGGACACCAGGAGCGCACGCGGGTGTTGGCGCCGGGCTGCTCCAGATAGATCGCGGCACCGCAGCCGTAATTATGGGTGCGGCCATTGTGCGGCATCCAGGATTCGTGGGTACCCCAGCCGAGCTCGGCCGGCTGCATGCCTTCGGAAACGAAGCCTTCCACCGACCAGGTGTTGACGAACACGTTCATCGGTTTCGGTCGTTTCGAGCGCTGCGTATCGCGTTCGGCGATATGAATGCCCTTGACGCCGAGCTTCTGCGCCAGCCTGCCCCAGCCTTCCCGGCTTTTCGGCTCGTTGAACGGCGTTTTGGTATCGCGCGCGATATCGGTCAGGGCCTTTTTGACGAACCACGACACCATGCCGGGATTGGCCCCGCAGGTGGAGACGGCGGTCGGGCCGCCCGGGCTCTTGTGCTTGGCCGCGAGCAGGGTTTCGCGCAGCGCGTAATTGGAGCGCTTTTCGGAGCCTTTGCTCTTGTCGAAATAGAAGCCGAGCCACGGCTCCACGACGGTGTCGATGTAAAGCGCGCCGATTTCGCGGCACAGCGTCATGATGTCGACCGACGAGGTGTCGACCGACAGGTTGACGCAAAAGCCCTGGCCGCCGCCGGCGGTCAGGAGCGGCACCAGGAGGTTGCGGTAGTTGTCGCGGGTGACGGCTTGCCTGATGAAGCGGACCCCGTGCTTTTTGGCGAGCTCGCCTTCCTCGTGCGGATCGATGATGACGAAGCGGGATTTGTCGTATTCGAAATGCCGCTCGATCAGGGGCAGCGTGCCCTTGCCGATCGAGCCGAACCCGATCATGACAATGGGGCCGGAAATTTTCGCATGAATCTGACGATCGGACGGGCTCATCGTAAGGGTCTCCGGAACAGGAAGAGTGAAAAGATAGGAAACAGGAGGAGGGATCAGGCGGTCCGTCGCTTGGCGGTGACTTCGATCTCGACCTTCATGTCGGGCTTGAAAAGCGCCGCAACCACCAAGAGCGTCGCGGCCGGCCTGATCTCTGAAAGCCTCTCGCCGCAGACCGCGAGCACCGCATCGGCGTCGGCCACATCGACGATATAATAGGTTGCGCGGACGACGTCGGCCAAGGCGAAACCGGCCTCCTTCAGCGTGGCCTCGATGGTCTTGAAGCAGTTTCGTGTCTGGCTCGTGACATCGATCGGCATGGTCATGGTGGCATAGTCGTAACCGGTGGTACCGGCGAGGAAGGCGAAATCGCCGTCGATCACGGCGCGGCTGTAGCCGGCGGTCTTTTCAAAGGGCGAGCCGGTGGAAATGAGACGGCGGGGCATCTAAAACCTCGATTCTGGCACCTTGCGCGGTTTGCGGGCTGTTGGCCGATCCGCGCAATTCTTCGCTATATCAGGACGAACGTCGTGTCACGTCGGGGGCGGCGGCGCGGCCGGGACCCCATCGGCGAACCAGCAGGTCCCGCACGACCATGACGCTCAGGGCAATCAGGAGGATCGTGGCAACGACGCGGCGATTGCGCAGGCGCGCCAAATCACGCGTGGTGTGGATGGTCTCCGGCACGGCGGCGAGCCCTGATCAAGCCGCGCAAGGCACGGCGCGCGGCGCCTTCTTGCCGCGGGCTGCTCTCGCCGTCGGCAACGATGCGCCAGTGGCGACAATCATGCCGGAGGCGCCCGCGAGCGCGCCCTCGGAGAGCTCGAGGCCGAGCAGGCGCTGGCGTTCAAACGGGCCGGGAAGCGTCAACAGGCTTGCCCTCTCTGCCGAGAAGCCGAAACGGGCGTAGTAGGGCGCATCACCAAGCAGGATCACCGCGCGATGGCCGAGCGCTTTGGCGGCGGCCAAGGCGCGGTTGATCAGCGCGGCGCCGATCCCGAGCCGGCGGCATGTCGGATCGACCGCGAGCGGGCCCAGCACCAGGGCCGGCACCTCGCCAGCGCTGACATGCCACAATCGCAACGTGCCCACCAATTTATCGCCCCGCACGGCCGAAAGCGAAAGCCCCTCGGCCGGCGCGTATCCGTCGCGCAGCCGCTGGCAGGTCCGCGAAGCACGGGTGGTACCGAAACAGGCATCGAGCAGCGCTTCGCGAGCAGGCACATCGCCGACACGCTCGGCGCGGATCGAGAACGCAGCCGCGTCGGCCGACAGGACAAAGAGGGTCTTCCGCAATTTGATCATGGCACGTCATTCCCCGGCTCCGATGGCGGCGAGGCCAAAGGGCGCGTCAGCAAATCCGAAAGGTGATGGAGAGGGAGCCCGCGGACGGGCTCCCGACGACATAAAGCCTTCAGCGAGGCTGGATCAGATGTGATAGGTCCGCAGCGGCGGGAAGCCGTTGAAGGCTACCGACGAGTAGGTCGACGTATACGCGCCGGTGCCCTCGATCAGCACCTTGTCGCCGATCTCGAGCGTTACCGGGAGCGGGTACGGCATCTTCTCGTACAGCACGTCGGCGGAATCGCAGGTCGGACCTGCGAGCACGCACGGCGTCATCTCCGCGCCGTCATGCGGCGTCCTGATCGCGTAACGGATCGACTCGTCCATGGTCTCGGCGAGACCGCCGAACTTGCCGATATCCAGATACACCCAGCGCACATCGTCCTCGTCGCTCTTCTTGGAGATCAGAACGACTTCGGTCTCGATGATGCCGGCATTGCCGACCATGCCGCGGCCCGGCTCGATGATCGTCTCCGGGATCTGGTTGCCGAAATGCTTGCGCAGCGCACGGAAGATCGACCGGCCGTATTGCACGACCGGAGGCACATCCGTGAGGTACTTGGTGGGGAAACCGCCGCCCATGTTGACCATGGAGAGGTTGATTCCCCGCTCGGCGCAGTCGCGGAACACGGTCGAGGCCATTGCCAGGGCGCGGTCCCACGCCTTGACCTTGCGCTGCTGGGAGCCGACATGGAACGAGATTCCACAGGGCTCCAGGCCCGAGCGCTTGGCGAGGTCGAGCACCTCCACCGCCATTTCCGGATCGCAGCCGAATTTGCGCGACAGCGGCCATTCGGCGCCTGCGCAATCGTACAGGATGCGGCAGAACACCTTGGCGCCGGGGGCGGCGCGGGCGATCTTCTCGACCTCGGCGGTGCAATCGGCGGCAAAGAGGCGAATCCCGAGCGCGAAGGCGCGCGCGATGTCACGCTCTTTCTTGATCGTGTTGCCGTATGAAATCCGCTCGGCCGGCGCTCCGGCGGCCAGCGTCAACTCGATCTCGGCCACCGAGGCGCAGTCGAAGCACGAGCCCAGCGAGGCCAGAAGCGACAACACTTCCGGCGCCGGGTTGGCCTTCACTGCATAGAAGACGCGGCTGTCCGGCAGCGCCCTGGCGAAGCTCTGATAGTTGTCGCGCACCACTTCGAGGTCGACGACGAGGCAGGGCTCGACGTCCTGGCCCTCGTTGCGGCGGTTGCGCAGGAATTCCTGAATGCGTTCGGTCATGGCACCCTCCCAAACGGCCCAGCGACGGGACCGTTCAAAAATGATCTCGGATAAGAGCGCTTCGGCCACGTTCGCGCGATGGAGGCGCGACGAGGCCAAAAAACTCGAACCGACTGTGCTGCCGTGGATTGGTTGGGAAGGATCCCGCCCGCTCACCTGGCAATGAAGGACAAGCCTCTTCGGTATTCGCGCCGGCTGGTGGAAAGCCGGCAGAGACCAAAAAAGCCCGATCCGTCGTTGCTTTAAGTCGCGTCCCCCGTTGAGAGCGAGGTGCGCCGGTTCGCCTCCGGCTGCCAGTCACGGTTGCAAGGAGCGAAGAGACCTTCAACGGCACCTCTTGAGAGAGGTGCTGGCCTTCAAGCATCCAGCTTGAGCGACCCTCGGTCTTTTTCATCCCTTGGCGGCTGTCCGGCCTCTTGTCCGGATACCTACCGACTGACACACGACCACAGGCACGTGCGAAATTGGGCAATTCCGCAAATAATCTTTTTGAGTCTGCTTCGCAAGAATTTTTTTAGCCTGCGGGAAAAATTCCCTAACACGTACTTACGAGACCGCGCTCGACGCACGAGAGCCGCGCGGAAAAATGAACAGGCGTTAAGTTTGCTTAACGAGGTGTAATGGTTCGACGCGACGGGCAGCGCGAGCCCTGCAGCAGAGGCGCTAGGCGCGCCGCGTGAACGGCTCGACGCGCTGGGCTGCACGGATGAAGGCGGCCATGATGAGGACGCCGATCGCAAACAGCACGGCCTGCAGGATGTGCGCGCCGGTGTCGTCGAAGCCGAGCAGGATCGCGATCGCCCAGCCGCCGGCGAACGCCGCGCCGAACACTTCCGCGCCGATCAGAATCGCCGCACTGATCACGGTGACGACGCTGGGCCAGACGATCTGGCGGGAGCGGGTCGGCGAGGTTTGTGAACTCATGGGCAACATCCTGTTTCTGGGTCGCAATCTCTATGAAAAGAGCGGCCCTATCAAGCGTAAAAGGCCCCAAAAAAGGCCATCGCATGATATAGGCTGCCCCGCAGGAGAGGGACATACGGGAATTGCCATGTCGGAGACCCCGCAAATGACGACCAGCACACCCGACCAGTCCAACCCGCTGCTTAAGGCCTGGCAGACGCCGTTCGAGACGCCGCCATTCGCCGAGCTTTTGCCTGAACACTTCCTCCCGGCCTTCGAGCAGGCGTTTGCCGATCATGCGGCCGAGATCGCTGCGATCACCCATGATCCCTCGGAGCCCGACTTTGCCAACACGATCACCGCGCTTGAGCGCTCGGGCAAGCTGCTCACCAGGGTTTCGGCTGTCTTCTACGACCTGGTGTCGGCACATTCCAACCCGGCGCTGCTCGAGATCGACAAGGAGGTGTCGCTGCGGATGGCGCGACACTGGAACCCGATCATGATGAATGCCGTGCTGTTCGGCCGTATCGCCCTGCTGCACGGCAATCGCGCCAGCCTCCATTTGACGGGAGAGCAGCTGCGGCTGCTGGAGCGTACCTATACCCGTTATCACCGCGCCGGCGCCGGCCTCGATGAGACGGCCAAGGCGCGGATGGCCGAGATCAACGAACGGCTGGCTCATCTGGGCACGACCTTCAGCCATCATCTGCTCGCCGACGAACAGGAATGGCTTCTGGAACTGGGCGAGGCCGATCGCGAGGGCCTTTCGGACAGCTTCATCGCGGCCGCCAGCGCCGCAGCGGAAGAGCGCGGAATGTCGGGCAAGGCCATCGTGACGCTGTCGCGGTCCTCCGTCGAACCCTTCCTGAAAACCTCGACCCGCCGCGACCTGCGCGAGAGGGTCTACAAGGCTTTCGTCGCCCGCGGCGACAACGGCAATGCCAACGACAACAACGCGATCATCGTCGAGATCCTGGCGCTGCGCGCGGAAAGCGCAAAACTTCTCGGTTACCCGACCTTCGCGGCCTATCGGCTGGAGGACTCCATGGCCAAGACGCCGGCGGCCGTCCGGGGTCTTCTGGAGCGGGTCTGGAAGCCGGCGCGAGCCCAGGCGCTCAAGGACCGCGACGAACTGCAGCAATTGATCGTGGAGGAGGGCGGCAATTTCGCGCTGGCTCCGTGGGACTGGCGCCATTACGCCGAAAAGCTGCGCCAGCGCCGCGCCAATTTCGACGACGCCGCGATCAAGCCCTATCTGACGCTGGACAACATGATCGAAGCGGCGTTCGACTGTGCCCATCGCCTGTTCGGCCTGAGCTTCTCCGAGCGCAAGGATATCCCGGTCTGGCATCCGGACGTACGGGTCTGGGAGGTCAAGGACAGCACCGGCGAGCACAAGGCGCTGTTTTATGGCGACTACTTCGCCCGGCCATCCAAGCGATCCGGCGCCTGGATGACGACCCTGCGCGACCAGCAGAAGCTCGACGGGGAGGTTGCGCCGCTCGCAATCAACGTCTGCAACTTCTCCAAGGGCGCCGAGGGCCAGCCGTCGCTATTGTCGCCGGACGACGCGCGCACGCTGTTCCACGAATTCGGCCACGGCCTGCACGGGATGCTGTCGAGCGTGACCTATCCTTCGCTCGCCGGCACCAGCGTCTTTACCGATTTCGTCGAGCTGCCGTCGCAACTCTACGAGCACTGGCAGGAACAGCCGCAGGTGCTGCGGGAATTCGCCCGCCATTACCAGACCGGCGAGCCGCTGCCGGACGACCTGTTGAAGCGCTTCCTGAACGCCCGCAAGTTCAACCAGGGCTTTGCCACGGTCGAATTCGTGGCCTCGGCGCTGATGGACCTCGAATTCCATAGCCAGCCGGCGTCCGCGAGCGCAGATGTGCGCGGTTTCGAACGCGACGAGCTTGCGAAAATCGGCATGCCAGCGGAAATTTCGATGCGCCACCGTCCGCAGCAATTTGGCCATATCTTCTCCGGCGATCATTACGCCGCGGGCTATTACAGCTACATGTGGTCCGAGGTGATGGACGCCGACGCGTTCGGCGCTTTCGAGGAGGCCGGCAATATCTTCGATCCCGCGACCGCCAAACGCCTGCATGACGACATCTATTCGTCCGGCGGCTCGCGCGATCCGGAAGAGGCCTATGTGGCGTTCCGTGGGCGGGAGCCGGAAGCGGACGCACTGCTGCGGCGGCGGGGCCTTTCGGAAACGCCGGAGGCGGCCTGAGATGGGTATTTTGATTCGCCGCTTGATCGGCGTGGTGCTGTTGGCCGCTGCCCTGGCGACCGGAGTTTTGCTGATCGGTCCACGCGCCGCGCAGGCACACCCCCATGTCTGGATCACGGCAACGAGCGAGTTGCTCTACGCGCCCGATGGCGCGATCACGGGCGTGCGCCACGCCTGGACCTTCGACGACATGTTCTCGACCTACGCGTTGCAGGGGATCGAGAGCAAGAAGAACGGCGTCTACAGCCACGAGGAACTGGCGGCCCTGGCCCAAACCAATGTCGAATCGCTGAAGGAGTTCGCCTATTTCACCTTCGCCAAGGCCGACGGCAAGAAGCAGAAATTCGAGGAGCCCGTCGACTACTTCCTTGATTTCAGGGACGGCCTGTTGACCTTGCATTTCACCCTCCCGCTGAAGACGCCGATCAAGTCAAAGGAACTGGCGCTTGAGGTTTTCGATCCGACGTTCTTTGTCGACTTCAAATATGCCGATAAGGACCCGGTGAAGCTGGTCGGGGCGCCTGCCGCGTGCCAGACGAGCTTCCAGCGCCCGAACGACGGCACGGCCAGTGCCCAGAGGCTTGGCGAGCAGAACTTCATGAGCGGCGATAATTCCAATTTCGGCGCAATGTTCGCCAACAAGATCGCGGTGGCCTGCCCATGAAGCACGTGTACGGCCGAGAAGCGCCGCGGGGCCTCGCGCGCGGATTGGTGTTCTGCGCCCTCACCCTTGCGACCGTCCTGATGTTCGACGCCGTCGCGCATGTGCTCGCCGCACAGACGCCGTTCGGCGGGGCGCGCCCGGGCGCGGAGCCGCAAGCGAGCGGCATTGTCGGCTGGCTGCTCGCCAAGCAATCGGAATTCTATCGGGAGATGTCGGCGACGATTCGCGCCGCCAAATCCGACGGAAGCGCGGTCTGGACCCTGCTTGCGATTTCCTTTGCCTACGGCATTTTTCATGCCGCCGGCCCCGGGCACGGCAAGACCGTGATCTCTTCCTATCTCGTCGCCAACCAGGAAACCGCCAGACGCGGGGTCGTTCTGTCGTTTGCGTCGGCGCTGATGCAGTCGCTGGTCGCGGTGGTGGTTGTCGGGGTTTTTGCCTGGCTGCTCAACGCCACCGCCAAGACCATGTGCGGGGCAGAACGGGTCATCGAGATCGCCAGCTACGCCCTGATTGCGGCATTCGGCGCCCGCCTGGTCTGGATCAAAGGCGGCGGCTTCATGCGCGCGCTGCAGGCGCAACAGCCGATTCCGGCGACAGCAATGGCCACGCACTCTCACGCTCACGATCATCAGCACGCGCACAAGCACGGCCACGATCATGATCATCATGACCATGGCCAGCACCATCACGATCATCACCATGAGCATGACGAGCATGGCGGCCACTCGCACGGGCCGGTCCCAAGCGAGCTGGCCGGTCCCGGCGGCTGGCGGCGCGGATTTGGGGCGATTGTCGCGGTCGGATTGCGACCCTGTTCGGGCGCGATCCTGGTCCTGGTGTTTGCGCTGGCGCAGGGCTTGTTCTGGGCCGGCGTCGCCGCGACCTTTGTCATGGGGCTTGGGACCGCGATCACGGTGACGGCCATTGCGCTGATGGCCTTGTCCGCCAAGGACGTGGCGCGTCGCTTGAGCGGCGCGCGCGACGGCGGCGGAGCGCTGATCATGCGCGGGGTCGAGTTCGGTGCGGCCGGGCTGGTGCTGCTGTTCGGCGTCGGCTTGCTGTTCGGCTATCTCGCGGCCGAACGGGTGACGTGTTTCTAGATCCGTTACGGCAGGAAGCGGCGGATCGCCGGCAGGAAGAAGATCGCGGTGTTGATCACAAAGCCGATATTCCAGAGGATCGAGCGCAGCGTCGGCCGATTGCCGATATAGGTGAAGACATAGGCGATCCGCACGATCAAAAACAGCACGGCCAGTTCATCGATCAGCCGTTGCGGGCACTGTCGGAATTCCGCCAGCAGCACGGCGACGGCGAAGAACGGAAACGTCTCGATGCCGTTGAGGTGCGCGCCAAGCGCGCGCCCGGCAATCGGATCCTCGTAGAATCCAGGGTCGCGCGGCCTGGAATTGTCGAAGCGGCGAAACCTGATCCATTTCACCGGCGCAATCGTCAAAAGATAGAGCAACAGGGCGCCAAAGACGCACCATTCGGCGATTGTCATGGTCCTCCCCCGCCGCGATGGGCCAGCCTAACCAACCCGCCATCCGCTTGACAAGGATGATGCGACGCGCGAATCCAACCCGGCCATGAGCGGAGCCGTTCCCATCAAGAGTGTAGGTCCGTTAGCCGGCGCGACTGCCCCGCGGGTCGGGATTCTTCTGGTCAATCTCGGTACTCCCGACACGGCAGATACGCGCGGCGTGCGCGTCTATCTGAAGCAATTCCTTTCCGACCCCCGCGTGATCGAAGATCAGGGCCTGCTGTGGAAACTGGTGCTGAACGGTATCATTCTGCGCACCCGCCCGGCGCGCAAGGCGCGCGATTATCTGAAGATCTGGAACACCGACAAAAACGAGTCTCCGCTCAAGACCATCACCCGCGCGCAATCCGAAAAACTCGCTGCGGCGATTTCCGACCACGACCATGTCGTGGTGGATTGGGCGATGCGCTACGGCAATCCATCGATTGCATCCGGGATCGAGGCGCTGACAGCGCAAGGCTGCGACCGGCTTCTGGTCATGCCGCTCTATCCGCAATATTCCGCTGCCACTTCGGCCACCGTCTGCGACGAGGTGTTTCGCGTGCTGGCCACGAAGAGGGCACAACCGACCTTGCGGGTGTCGCCGCCTTATTACGACGATCCCGATTACATCGAGGCGCTGGCGGTCTCGATCAATTCGCATCTGGCGCGCCTGCCGTTTCAGCCGGAGCTGATCGTCGCCTCGTATCATGGCATGCCGCGGAAATATGTTGACAAGGGCGATCCGTACGAAAGCCAGTGCATCGCGACGACGGAAGGCTTGCGCAAGCGGTTAGGTCTGAGCGCCTCAAGACTCCTGCTGACGTTTCAGTCGCGCTTCGGCTCGGACGAGTGGCTTCAGCCTTACACCGACAAGACCATGGAGAGACTCGCCAGGGACGGTGTGCGGCGGATCGCGGTCGTAACGCCCGGGTTTTCGGCCGACTGCCTGGAGACGCTCGAGGAAATCGCGCAGGAAAATGCCGAGATTTTCAAAGCCAATGGCGGCGAGCAATTCGCCTACATTCCGTGTCTGAACGACAGCGAGCATGGAATGGACGTCATCCGCCAGCTCGCGTTGCGCGAGCTCCAGGGCTGGATATGACGGCTGGATATGACCGCTGTCATCGCCACTCGCTTTTCGTCGCTCCAGACTTACATCTTCGCTGGTGGAAATGAGGGGTTTGCCGCTTTGCAAGGCGAGCTCATGCGTTAAAAAGATGGCGTGACGCGTTCACTAGAGCTCCGATTCCGAAGTTCGCAAGCTATCACGGCGACCTCCGATGCGAACTTCGGAATCAAAGGAGCTCTAGCAATTTGTTGATTTGAGTAGCGGCTTTGAATTTGAAGTTCCTATCACGAACTTGCCGCGATACCGATAGAAACTTCAAATTCGCCGCACTAGTTACCCCACGGTCCGGTTCGGCTCTTCACCTCGCCCCGCTTGCGGGGAGAGGTCAGATGGCATCGAAGATGCCATCTGGGTGAGGGGGACTATCCGCGAGTCAGAACCTGTGGAGAGCCCCTCACCCCACCCCTCTCCCCGCAAGCGGGGAGAGGGAGATCGCCGTCCATAATCAGTTTGGCCGTTCCATCTTGCAGGTGGTCGGAAGCACGGTGTTGGCCGCATCGATCTTGTCGACAAGCTTCCAGCCCCAGCCGGTCTTTTCCTCGTCGAACGGTTCCCTTTCGCTGCGATCGCCGAACGAAGCGATGTAGATCGGCTGGAAGAACTGGTGGTCCTCTTTGCGCATGTAGCCCTTGCCGCCGTCGAACACCTCGACCTCCATGCCCTCCAGTGCCGAGGCGACTTTCACCGGATCGACCGACTTGGCCTTGTCGGCGGCTGCGGCAAGCATGCGCATTTCGTTGACGGCGCGCGGATAGAACAGGCTGAAATCGAACTTCGCCCGGAACGCCTTCTCGAATTGCTGCGAGGACGGGTTATCGAGGTTCGGAATGCCCTCGGCAACGGCGAACACCTGATGATTGAGGTTGGCCTGCTTGATCGCCGTCGGCCCGCCGGTGCCGCCGGCATAATAGGTGTACCAGTTCACCTTCAACCCGGCGTCGGCGGCCGCCTTCAGCAGCAGCGCGAAATCCTGTCCCCAGTTGCCGGTGACGACGGTGTCGGCGCCGGAGGCCTTGATTTTGGCGATGTAGGGCGCGAAATCGGTGATCTTCAAGAGCGGATGCAGTTCGTCGCCGACGATCTTGATGTCCGGCCGCTTGGCGGCCAGCATCGTCTTGGCGGCGGAGCGTACGGATTCGCCGAACGAATAATCCTGGTTGATCAGGTAGACATTCTTGATCGAAGGCGTCTTCTTCATGTAGTTGGTAAGCGCCTCCATCTTGATGTCGGAATTGGCGTCCCAGCGGAAGTGCCAGAAGCTGCATTTCGCGTTGGTGAGGACAGGGTCGACCGCCGCATAGTTGAAATAGAGCACTTCCTTGCCCGGGTTGCGTTCGTTGTACTTGGTCACGAAATCCGACAGCGCGCCCGCAACCGACGAGCCGTTGCCCTGGGTGATGTAGCGCACGCCGGCGTCGATCGCCTTCTGCGCCTGGATCAGGCTTTCCTGCGGATTGGTCTTGTTGTCGAGCGGAACGATCTCGACCTTCTTGCCGGCAATGCCGCCCTTGGCGTTAACCTCGTCGGCAAGATACTGGAACGTTTTCAGGCCGACCTCGCCAACGCTGGCGCCGCCACCCGACAGCGGGTCGATGTAACCGATTTTGAGGGTTTCCTGCGCCATCGCGCCGCCGCCGAGCAGCGGCAACGCGAAGGTTGCGGCCATCATCAGTTTTCGCATGTCGATCCTCCTTGGGATTGTTTCTTGTTGTTAACTGTATATTGGAGGGCCGGCGCCTGAGCGGCGTCTTGCTGGTCTTCTCGGCCCTGTTTCGGCGATTGTGAGCCAAGGTTCCCAAACCCGCAAGGGCCGCTGGGTCGACCCCGTAAAGCATGGCTTCCGGACTCATTTGCTTGGGGGAACAGGGTCATGGTAGGGGGGTGCGTTTGCCCGACCGATACGGCCGCGACATACGGGCGGGTCGAGCGCAATTTCTTGTGTTATCGCCGTTGTACCGATTTTCGTGCAGTCCCACCGCGCGGTTGGAGCGAGAATGACGGACCAGGATTCGAAACGGCGCGTTGCGCTGATTACCGGCGTGACCGGACAGGACGGCGCCTATCTTGCCGAATACCTGCTCGGGCTCGGCTACACCGTGCACGGCATCAAGCGTCGTTCATCCTCCTTCAACACGCAGCGCGTCGATCACCTCTATGAGGATCCGCACGTCGGCAACGTGCCGTTCCTGATGCATTACGGCGACATGACGGATTCGACCAATCTGATCCGCCTGATGCAGCAGATCCGCCCGACCGAGATCTATAATCTGGCCGCCCAGAGCCACGTCGCCGTCAGTTTCGAAAGCCCGGAATATACCGCAAATGCCGACGCGATCGGGGTGCTGCGGCTCTTGGAGGCGATCCGGATTCTCGGCATGGAGAAGCAAACACGCTTCTACCAGGCGTCGACCTCGGAACTGTACGGCCTGGTGCAGGAGGTACCGCAGAAGGAAACCACCCCCTTCTATCCGCGCTCGCCTTACGGCGTCGCCAAGCTTTACGGCTACTGGATCACGGTGAACTATCGCGAGGCTTACGGCATGTTCGCCTCCAACGGTATCCTGTTCAATCACGAGAGCCCGATCCGCGGCGAGACCTTCGTGACCCGCAAGATCACGCGCGGCGTTGCCCGCATCGAGGCCGGCCTCGAAGAGGTGCTCTATCTCGGCAATCTCGACGCCAAGCGCGACTGGGGTCACGCCAAGGATTATGTCGTCGGCATGCACAGCATATTGCAGGCCGATCAGGCGGACGATTTCGTGCTGTCGACCGGACAGACGCGTTCGGTGCGCGAATTCGTCGAACTGGCGTTCGCCGAGGTCGGCCGCAGCATCGTCTGGCGCGGCAAGGGCGCAGACGAGACCGGCGTCGACAAAAAATCCGGCAAGACCGTGGTCCGCATCGATCCCATCTACTTCCGCCCGACCGAAGTCGATCTTTTGATCGGCGACTCCAGCAAGGCGCGGCAAAAGCTCGGTTGGGCGCCGAAGACGAGCTTTGCGGAGTTGGTTAAGGAGATGGTGGCCGCGGATTTGGCGATGGCGCGGCGCGAGGTTGCCAATGGCAAGAACCCCGTTTGACCTGAAAGGCAGGCGCGTCTTCGTTGCCGGCCACAAGGGAATGGTCGGCTCCGCTCTGGTGCGCCGGCTAGCCGGCGAAGACGTTGAGCTTTTGACGGTTGGCCGCAGCGTGGTCGATCTGTGCAATCAGGCCGCGGTGTTCGACTGGTTTGCCAAAGACCGCCCCGACGCGGTGTTCCTGGCGGCCGCCAAGGTCGGCGGTATCGTCGCCAACGACACGCTTCGCGCCGAATTCCTCTACGACAATCTGATCATCGCCGCCAACGTCATCCACGCCGCGCACCTCAACGGCGCCGCGAAGCTGATGTTTCTCGGTTCGTCCTGCATCTATCCCAGGCTCGCAACCCAGCCGCTGCGCGAAGATTCCATGCTGACCGGGCCGCTCGAGCCCACCAACGAGCCCTACGCGGTCGCCAAGATCGCAGGCATCAAGATGGTCGAGGCCTACCGCAGCCAGTATGGCGCAGATTTCATCAGCGTGATGCCGACGAATCTTTTCGGACCCGGCGACAATTATCATCCCGAGCACAGTCACGTCGTCGCCGCCCTGATCCGCAGGTTTCACGAGGCAAAACTTTCCGGCGCCTCCAATGTCGTGGTGTGGGGCACCGGCACGCCGCGGCGGGAATTTCTTTACGTCGACGATCTCGCGGATGCCTGCGTCCATTTGATGAAGATTTATTCCAGCGGCGAGCTCATCAACATCGGCACCGGCGAGGATATCACCATTGCCGATTTTGCCCGCGCGGTCGCAGACGTGGTCGGTTTCACCGGCACGATCAGCTTTGACGCCTCGCGGCCCGACGGCACTCCGCGCAAGCTGCTCGACGTCAGCCGCCTTGCGAGCCTTGGCTGGCGCGCACGCACCCCTCTTGCGGATGGCATCAAGCTCGCCTACCGGGCCTATTTGAGCGAGCACAAGCAGGCGGCGGAGTAGTTGGGGGCGACCACAGGTCATTCCGGGGCGATGCGCAAGCATCGAACCCGGAATCTCGAGATTCCGGGTCTGGTGCTAACGCACCATCCCGGAATGACGATTTTCAATTACGCCCCGCCCTTGGCCGCCTTTCCGCAAGCACTGTTGCCATCGCCGAGATCAGCGGCTTCATGAAGTAGGCATCATTGGCGGGATAGATGTCGGTGCGCAGGCCGTGTGACCTGAGTTCGTCGGAAACGGCCGGCCCGACGGAAGCGATCAGCGTCTTGTCGAGGCCTTGGCGCAGGCGCGCCTCGCAGCCCTTCGCCCGCGCGGTCTCGACCAGGCGGCGAACCTGGCCGAGATTGGTCAGCGCGATCGCATCGATCCGTCCCTCCGCCATCTCGTCGATCGCCGTGACGATATTGGCCTCCGCCGCCTTGGCGTCGTAGACGTAGGGCAGCACGGTGTCGACATTCCCGCCTTGCGCCGTGATCGCGCCGACCAGCGCGCTGTGGTCCTTGTCGGGGTAAAGCTGCAGGCCGACGCGGTGGCCCCTGAGATCGACGCGGGACAGCATCTCGGCGATGCCCTCCGACGTCGGCTTTTCCGTCGTGACCTCCGGCTCGAGGCCGATTTCACGAAGAGCGCGCCCCGGCTTCGGGCCGCGGGCAAATTTGCGCGCTTTTCCGATCGCTCTGACAAAATCCGCCTCGAGATGGGCGTTGCGAGCGACCTTCATCAATCGACGCAGCCCTTCGCCGGTCATCAGCACCAGATCATCGAAGGGCTTGGCGATGAAACGGCGTATCCAGGCCTCGACCGGCGCGGGGTCGGGCGCGTCGTTTATCTCGAACATCGGGCAATGCAGCACGTCGGCGCCCTGCTCGGCGAGCAGGCGGGAAAATTGCGCTTCCTCGCGCGTTTCCAGGATCAGGATGCGGTAACCGTTCAACCTGTCAGCCATGGTCTTTTCAGCCGTGTTTTTGATTTAATTCCGATTGCCGTCAGTTTGGTCCCGGAAGCGGGATTGGCGCAAGGCCATCCTAGAGCTCCGATTCCGAAGTTCGCAAGCAACCTGGGTGACCTCTGGTGCGAACTTCGGAATCAAAGGAGCTAGTATCTTATTCGCTTTCTAGTGCGGCTTTGAATTTGAAGTTCCTATGAAGAACTTGCGGCAACAGTGACAGGAACTTCAAATTCGCCGCACTAGCTGATAGAGCAGGGCGCCCATCGCCGTTTCCAGCCTGAATCATAGTCAAGCCCTTCGCCATGCCCGATCACCAGTTCGTTTTGACGCTGTCCTGTCCGGACCGCCCCGGAATCGTGTCCGCGGTATCGACGTTTCTGGCCCATAACGGGCAGAACATCCTCGACGCCCAGCAGTTCAACGACGTCGAGACCGGACATTTCTTCATGCGGGTGGTGTTCAACGCCGCCGATCTCGCCGTCAATCTGGCGGCCCTGCAAACCGGCTTCACGGCGATTGCGGACCGCTTCGGCATGGACTGGCAGATGCGCGACCGCGCCGCCAGGCGGCGCGTGATGCTTTTGGTGTCGAAATCCGATCATTGCCTGGCCGATATCCTCTACCGCTGGCGCACTGGTGAGCTGGAAATGATCCCGACCGCGATCGTCTCCAACCATCCGCGCGACACCTACGCCAGTCTCGATTTCGGCGATATGTCTTTTCACTATCTCCCGGTCACGAAAGAGACGAGGCGCGAGCAGGAAGCCGCGATCTGGAAACTGGTCAACCAGACCACGACCGACCTGGTCGTGCTGGCGCGCTATATGCAGATCCTGTCGGACGAAATGTCCTCAAAACTCGCCGGGCGCTGCATCAACATCCATCATTCGTTCCTGCCGGGCTTCAAGGGCGCGCGGCCGTATCATCAGGCCCATGAGCGTGGCGTCAAACTGATCGGCGCCACCGCCCATTATGTAACGAGCGACCTCGACGAGGGGCCGATCATCGACCAGGACGTCGAGCGCATCAGCCACCGCGATACGCCGGACGATCTCGTGCGCAAGGGGCGCGACATCGAACGGCGGGTGTTGGCGCGCGCCATCCGCTATCATCTCGAGGATCGCGTGATCCTCAATGGCCGCAAGACCGTGGTGTTCATGGATTGAGGGAAAAATGCGGCCTCGACGACCCGTCAAAGCGAGATTATTTTAAAGCGATCTGGCAGCAGAATCGGTTCACCTCTCCCCGTTGGGGAGAGGTCGGATCGCGCCATTAGACGCGATCCGGGTGAGGGGGTATTACCCTCACGAGAGACCGTAACCCCTCGCCCCAACCCTCTCCCATAGGGAGAGGGAGCGCAAAAAACGGATACAGCGCCGCGCGACCGGCGCCGCGACGTACATGGTTCTGCTATAAATTTCTCCATGATGATCGGAATTGCCGGACCGGCACTGAACGCCCCGCGGCGCCGCGTTGTGGCGGGATTTCTTATCGCCGCCATGATCGTCGGAGTTGGCCTGATCCTGCTGGGGCTCCTCGGCGACTTCCTGATCGACTGGATGTGGTTCTCCTCGATCGGCTACTCGCAGGTCTTCTGGACGACGATTGGTGCGAAGGCGGCAGTTTTCCTCGTCGTTTTTGCGGCGACCGCCATCGTTTTATGGGCCAACGGGCGGCTTGCACTTAAAAAAGCCGGGCGTCGAAGCAGGCTTCCCGTTGGCTTCGACCCGACGCTTGGGGCTGCTGTTGCGCCGCCCGATCCGTTCGAATTCTTCCGCGAGCGGCTTCCGTGGCCCGGCGTGATTGCCGCCAGTGCCGGTCTAATCGCTGTTTTTGTCGCTTGGGGGGAAACCGGCAACTGGAGCACCCTTCTGCGGTACTTTTATCAAGTGTCCTACGGCACCAACGATCCAATGTACGAGAAGGATATCGGCTTTTATTTCTTTTCCCTGCCTGCCTTTATCGTCGTCAAAAATTGGGCGTTGCTCACGCTCTTTGTGGCCGCACTGTTCGCCGGATTTGTCTACTGGGTGCACGGCGACATCGAGTACCAGGCCCAGCGAAGGTCGATATCGCCGACAGCGATCTGCCACGGCTCCGCGCTTCTTGGCTTGTTCTTTGCCGTGAAGGCATGGTCCTACGGACTTGATCGCTACCTCCTGCTGTTTGGGGACAACGGCGTGGTGGTCGGCGCAAGCTATACCGATATCCACGTGCAGCTGCCGGTGCTGTGGTTGCTGATCGCGCTCTCGATCGTCGCCGCACTTGCCGCATGGGCGAACATGTGGGTGCGTACCTATCGGCTCCCGGCCGCGGCGATAGTGCTGCTGTTTGGCGGCGCCTTCCTGCTATCAGGCCTGATCCCTGGATTGTTTCAGCGATTCTACGTCAAACCGAGCGAATTGGAGTGGGAGCGGCCCTACATCCAGCGCAACATCGCGCTGACCCGCGAGGCCTACAATCTCAATCGGATCACGCCGAAGCCGTTTCCCGCCGAACAGAACCTGACCTTCGCCACACTGGAAGCCAACAAGGCCACGATTGAAAATATAAGATTGTGGGATTGGCAACCGCTGGCCGACACCTACGCCCAACTGCAGGAGATCCGCACCTATTACAGATTGCGCGATCTCGACGTCGATCGTTACTGGCTTGGCGGCACCTACCAGAGCGTGATGCTCTCGGCGCGCGAGCTGAATTCCTCGCTGCTGCCAGCTAACGCACAGACATGGGTCAACCGCCACATCCTGTTCACGCACGGCAATGGCGCGGTGATGAGTCCGGTAACCCGGAAAAGCGGTGAAGGGCTTCCGCTTTTCTACCTGCGCGACATTCCCCCGGTGGCGCGCGGCGGCCCCGAAATCCGCGAGCCGCGTATCTACTACGGAGAAGAAAGCAGCGACTATGTCATCGTCAAGGGAACAGTTCCGGAATTCGACTATCCGAAGGGGACGGACAACGTCTACGCTTTCTATGACGGGTCCGGCGGCATCCCGATGTCGGGAATGTTGCGGAGATTGATCTTCGCCCACCATTTCAACGACGTGAACCTGATGCTTTCGGATTATGTCACCGACAGCAGCCGAATAATGATTCGGCGCAACATTCAGGAACGGGTCGGCACCATCGCCCCGTTCTTCCGCCTCGATCGCGACCCCTATCTGGTCATCAGCGAGGGCCGGATGTTCTGGATGCAGGACGCCTACACGACGAGCGATTATTTCCCGTATGCGCAGCCCGTGCCTGGCCTCGACCTCAACTACATCCGCAATTCGGTGAAGATCGTGATCGACGCCTATAACGGTACAGTCGATTTTTACCTGATGGATCCGGCCGACCCGATCGTTGCTACCTATCAGCGAATCTTCCCTGGACTATTCAAGCCGTTCGCGGTCATGCCGCCCGATCTAAAAAAGCACATTCGGTATCCCGAGGATCTCTTCCGCGTTCAGGCGCGGCTTTTCCAGACCTACCACATGGAATCTGCGGATGTTTTCTACAACCGCGAGGACCTTTGGCAATTCCCACGCCAGCCGGCTGGCGACGGCGTCTCTTCAGCGGAAGGCGTTACGGCGATGGTCCCTTACTACATCATCATGCGGTTGCCTGGAGAAGCGCAGGCCGAATTCTTCATCATGATCCCGATGGTGCCAAGCCGCCGCGACAATATGATCGCGTGGCTCGCCGCCCGCTGCGATGCGCCCGGCTACGGCAAGCTGATCGTGTACGAATTTCCCAAGGAGAAGCTGGTCTACGGACCGTTCCAGATCGAGGCGAGAATCCATCAGAACACCGAGATCTCCCAGCAGATATCGCTTTGGAACCAGATGGGCTCGCGGGTTATCCGGGGAAACCTGCTCGTGATCCCGATCGAGAATTCGATCCTCTACGTGTCGCCACTGTACTTGAGGGCCGAGCAGGGACATTTGCCGGAGCTTAAGCGGGTGATTGCCGCCTATGGCGAGCATGTGGTCATGGAGGAAACCCTTGCCGCGGCGCTGTCGGCGCTGTTTACGGAAAGCGCAGTCGCGGCGGCGGCGGCGGGTACTGCAACAGAAGCACGTGAAGGGTCCGCAGCAAGACGCGCGCAGGAAGCGCTCGATCATTACAATCACGCGATCGAGCGGTTGAAATCCGGTGATTGGACCGGCTTCGGCAAAGAGATCGATGCGATGCGCGGTGTTTTGGAAGATATTCGTCGGCAACCGGACAGCCGCTGAGATTGATGCGGCTTGCGCCTTTCGCCCGTCCCGTCATTCGCTGCTGTGCCGCTTTGGGAGCAAAGAGGAGCCAACGTCGATGCATCACGCCACCCGGTTTATCGGCACAGGAACAGGACCCGAATTAATTCAGTGGACCGGATCCAGCGGCTGCGCTGAAGTCGCCGACGCCGGTGAGGTTGATCCAGGCGCGGCCGCATTCGCGTTGTTCGCCGGCTCGAGGCGCTTGCGCTCACGCTCCTTGATGTATTCATCATATTCCGGCGTGCCCCGTCGCGGCGGCACGTCGGCCGGCAAGCCACCGGCCCACTGCGGAAGGGCATCGCCCATGCCGGCCCCAATCCTCTCATTGATCGAACTGCAACCTGCAAGTGCAAGGGCCGCGAGCACGAGCGCGAGGAGGCCGAGGCTATGGTGAACGCGGAGCGGCATCTTCAGGATGTAGGAAGCAATCGCCTGCAAAAGAGATGGATTTAGGGCCGCAAGGCGCGCCCATCGTTCCTCGGCCACCCGAAGCCCTTGGTTCAACCCCTCCGGCAGGGGATCACCCCAAAACCGTGTCGGGAAAGTCTCCTTAAATCACGCTGCGCTGATCGAGGGTCATGCTGGGCGGATAGATTTTTCGGTTTTCGCTTCTTTGTTGACAGGACCATGTTATTTGTACATTCGTACAAATAACATGGTCGGCGACGCACCACACCGATAGGGACTTCAAATTTGCCGGACTAGAGCCTTTTGGGTTCTGATTGAATCAGAACCGAGGCTCTAATCTTTTGTTTTGACGCGTTTTTCTTCACGCGAACCGGTATCCACTTCGCTCGAAAACGCTATAGTGTTTTCAGGTATCATTGCACCGGGATGGCTTCCTTCCAGGGGGCAGGTTTGGCGCTTGCCAACGACGGGGCGCGTATGCGCCAACGTCGCTGGATCGACAAAGGGCGAATCATCGGCTGCGGAAATCCGGGCTATGGTGAGGCAGGACCTTCGGTTCGAGCCGCAACAATTACCGATACGGGGGAGGAGAGTTTATGTTTGTTCGCAGTCAAACCCTGCTGGCCGCAGGCGCCGCAGTTTTAGCGAGCGCGCTTGCGTTTGCCCCGGCGCGAGCCGAGGACACGGTCAAGATCGGCCTGATCCTGCCGATGACCGGTGGCCAGGCATCGACCGGCAAGCAGATCGACAACGCGATCAAGCTCTACATGCAGCAGCACGGCAACACCGTTGCCGGCAAGAAGATCGAAGTCATTCTCAAGGATGACGCGACGCTCCCCGACAACACCAAGCGTCTCGCCCAGGAATTGATCGTCAACGACAAGGTCAATGTCATCGCCGGTTTCGGCATCACGCCGGCGGCACTCGCCGCGGCCCCGCTTGCGACGCAAGCGAAGGTGCCGGAAGTCGTGATGGCGGCCGGTACCTCGATCATCACCGAGCGTTCGCCCTATATCGTGCGCACCAGCTTCACGCTGGCGCAATCGTGCACCATCATCGCCGACTGGGCGGTCAAGAACGGCATCAAGAAGGTCGCCACGCTGACTTCCGATTACGCCCCCGGCAACGACGCGCTGAACTTCTTCAAGCAGAATTTTACCGCCGGCGGCGGACAAATCGTCGAAGAGGTCAAGGTTCCGCTCGCCAATCCCGACTTCGCGCCGTTCCTGCAGCGAATGAAGGACGCCAAGCCCGACGCCATGTTCGTGTTCGTGCCGGCGGGGCAGGGCGGCAACTTCATGAAGCAATATGCCGAACGCGGGCTCGACAAGGCCGGCATCAGGGTGATCGGTCCTGGCGACGTCACCGACGACGATCTCTTGAAGGATATGGGCGATGCCGTACTCGGCACGGTCACCGCCCATCTCTATTCTGCGGCACATCCCTCGGCGATGAACAAGGAGTTTGTCGCCGCCTACAAGAAGGCGTTCGGCCAGCGCCCCGGCTTCATGGCGGTCGGCGGCTATGATGGTATCAACCTGATTTACGATGCGCTGAAGAAGACCGGCGGCAAGACCGACGGCGACGCGCTGATCGAGGCCATGAAGGGCATGAAGTGGGAAAGCCCGCGCGGACCGATTTCGATCGATCCGGAAACCCGCGACATCGTGCAGAACATCTATATCCGTAAAGTGGAGAAGGTCGACGGCGAACTCTACAACGTCGAATTCGCGACCTTCGAGGGCGTCAAGGATTCCGGCAAGACCAAGAAGTGACGCTGAAAGTGTCGCGCCATCCCTCCCCCTTGTGGGGAGGGTGGCACGTTGAGAGCGAAGCGAACAACGTGCCGGGTGGAGGTCAATCTTGCCACTATCACACCCCACCCCGGCCTTCGCTTCGCTTGGCCGACCCTCCCCACAAGGGGGAGGGATGAGCGGCCAGCGGGAGCTTGTATCTCCATGACCTCCATCCTCACCAATCTGTTCGACGGTGTCGCCTACGGCATGCTGCTGTTCGTTCTGGCGTGCGGTCTTGCCGTGACGCTCGGCCTGATGAACTTCGTCAACCTCGCGCACGGTGCTTTCGCGATGGCCGGCGGCTATGTCTGCGCGGTGCTGGTGAATCAATCCGGCTGGCCGTTTTTTGCCGCTCTCCCGCTGGCGTTCGTCTCGAGCGCCATCATCGGCGCGGCGCTGGAACGCACGCTTTACCGGCACCTTTACACGCGTAGTCATCTCGACCAGGTGCTGTTCTCGATCGGGCTCGTCTTCATGTCGGTGGCGGCGGTCGACTACATCATGGGATCGTCGCGCATCTTCATCAAGCTTCCCGCCGCGCTCGAAGGGCAGTTCGACTTTTTCGGCGTCGGCATCGGCCGCTACCGGCTGATGATCATCGTGATCTGCGGCCTGTTGACCGCTCTCTTGCAGCTGGTGCTGGCGCGCACCCGCTTCGGCAGCCGCCTGCGCGCCGCGGTCGATGACGCGCGAGCGGCGAGCGGGCTTGGCATCAACGTGCCGCAGGTGTTTGCCTTCACCTTTGCCTTCGGCTGCGGCCTTGCCGGGCTTGGCGGTGCGCTGAGTGCGGAGATCCTCGGGCTCGATCCGTATTTTCCGCTAAAATTCATGATCTACTTTTTGATCGTGGTGACGGTTGGCGGCTCTTCCAGCATCACCGGGCCGTTCCTGGCTTCGCTCCTGCTCGGCATCGGCGACGTCGCGGGTAAATATTATGTGCCGAAGATGGGGCCGTTCGTGATCTACACCATCATGATCGTGATCCTGATCTGGCGTCCGAACGGCCTGTTCGGCCGTCCCGCAGCGCGTTGAGGCAAGTGGTGGTGGATCAAAGCATCGCGCAAGCCGAGGTCGGACGTTACGCCAGTGCCGCCGCACGGTGGCACTGGAGCGAGATCGTGTTCTGGTGCTTTCTGCTGGCGTGCGGCTTTCTGTTTCCGTCGCGTTATCTGATCATGACCGAGATCCTGCGGCTGGCGCTGTTTGCGCTGTCGCTTGATCTGATCCTCGGCTATGCCGGCATCGTTTCGCTCGGCCATGCGGCTTTCTTTGGCATCGGCGCCTATGGCGCAGGCCTGCTTGCGTTGCATGGCATCATCAACGAGCCCGTTATCGCACTGCTAGCCGCGGGCCTTGCCGCCACGGCGATCGGCTTCCTCACCAGCTTCCTGGTGATCAGGGGCGTCGACCTGACCCGGCTGATGGTGACGCTTGGCATTGCGCTCCTGCTGGAGGCGCTCGCCGAGCGCTATTCCAACATCACCGGCGGCACCGACGGTCTGCAGGGCATCGAGATGGCGCCTGTTTTTGGCCTGTTCGCTTTCGACCTGTTCGGCAAGGTCGGCTTCTTCTACTCGCTCGCCACCCTGTTCATCCTGTTTCTTCTGGCGCGACGGATCGTGCATTCGCCGTTCGGTCTGTCGCTGCGCGCGATCAGGAACAACCCGTTGCGTGCGGCTGCCGTCGGCGTTCCCGTCAACCGCCGCCTGATCGCGGTCTACACGTTCGCAGCCTTCTATGCCGGGATCGCGGGCGCGCTGTTCACGCAGACCACGGCGCTTGCTTCTCTCGACGTGTTCGCTTTCGAGCGCTCGGCGGATTTGATGCTGGTTCTGGTGATCGGCGGCACCGGTTATCTCTATGGCGGGCCGATCGGCGCGGTGATCTTCAAGATATTGCAGGAATTCTTTTCCACCATCACGCCGCAATACTGGCAGTTCTGGATCGGGCTCGTGTTTGTGGTGATCGTGCTGGTGGGGCGCGCGCGCCTGCACCGCTGGATCCTGTTCGTGCCCAACCTTGTCATCGCTCAGCTCAAGGGGACCAAAGCCGTCGTCACGGTTCCGGAGAGCGACGCCTCATGAGCATCGCGCTAGAAACACGCGGGCTGCAAAAGCAGTTTGGCGGGCTGAAGGTGACGCGCGACCTGTCGCTCAAAATCGAGCAGGGCGCCCGCCACGCGTTGATCGGCCCGAACGGCGCCGGCAAGACCACCGTCATCAATCTTTTGACCGGCGTGCTGAAACCCAATGGCGGGCGCATCCTGCTGGAAGGAAACGACATCACCGGATTGCCGGTGCATGTGCGGGTGCTGCGCGGCCTGTCGCGCACCTTCCAGATCAACCAGCTCTACCCCGACCTGACGCCGATCGAGACGGTCGGGCTTGCGGTCTCCGAGCGTCTGGGCCGCGGCGGCGACTGGTGGCGGGTGATGGGCACGCGCGACGACGTCAACGGCGAAATCACCGAGAACCTGGCGCGTTTCCACCTTCTCGACGTGATGCACGAGCCGACCGCGGCCTTGCCTTATGGCAAACAGCGCCTGCTGGAGATCGCGGTCGCGATTGCCACCAAGCCGCGCGTGCTGCTGCTCGACGAGCCCGCCGCCGGCGTTCCCGAAAGCGAACGCCACGACATTCTCGCCGCGGTCGCCGCACTGCCGCGCGAGGTCACGGTGCTTCTGATCGAGCACGACATGGACCTGGTATTTTCGTTCGCCGACCGGATTTCGGTTCTGGTCAATGGCGCGCTGTTCGTCGAGGGCGCGCCGGAGGAGGTCGCGCGCGATCCCAGGGTCAAGGCGGTCTATCTGGGCGAGGCCGCCGATGGCTGACCTGCTCAGGATCGAGAATTTGCGCGCAGGCTACGGCGAGGCGGTCGTCTTGCCCGACATGTCGCTGCGCCTGCCGGAAGGCCAGGTGCTGGCGCTATTGGGCCGCAACGGCACCGGCAAGACCACGCTGATCAATTCGATTGTCGGGGTCACCCGCCGCTTCGGCGGCACGATCAACCTTTCGGGGCGCGACGTCACGGCGATGCGGCCCGATCAGCGGGCGCGGACGGGCATCGGCTGGGTGCCGCAGGAGCGCAACATTTTCCGCTCGCTGACGGTGGAAGAAAACATGACCGCGGTGGCGCAAGCCGGGCCGTGGACGGTGGAAAGGGTCTACCAGATGTTTCCGCGCTTAAAAGAGCGCCGCAACAATTTCGGCAACCAGCTCTCCGGCGGCGAGCAACAGATGCTGGCGATCGGCCGCGCGCTCACGCTCAACCCGAAAGTCCTGCTCTTGGACGAGCCGACCGAGGGCCTGGCCCCGATCATCGTCGAGGAGCTGTTGCGGGCGCTTGGCACCATCACCCGCGCCGGCGGCATCTGTTCCATCATCGTCGAGCAGAATGCGCAGAAGGTTCTGGAGCTCGCCGATCGCGCCGTGATATTGGAACGCGGCACAATCGTGCATGATGCGGCAAGCAGCGCCTTGAAGGCCGATCCGGCGGCGCTGGAGCGGCATCTGGGCGTGGCGGGGAAGACGTGAGGATAGCCTTCCTCGTCATTCCGGAGCGATGCGACAGCATCGAATCCGGAATCTCGAGATTCCGGGTCTGGTCCTTCGGACCATCCCGGAATGACCGTGGGTTTTAAGGAGTAACAACCATGCAAAGAACAAGGCCCCCCTTCCGCGCCGACGAGGTCGGCAGCCTGTTGCGGCCGCCGCGCATCAAGGAGGCGCGCGCCAAACTCGAAAAGGGCGAGATTTCACCCGACGATCTGCGCAAAATCGAGGACATGGAGATCGAGAAGGTGGTGCATCGGCAGTCCTCGACCGGGTTGAAGCTCGCCACCGACGGCGAATTCCGCCGCTCCTGGTGGCACTTCGACTTCCTGTCGAAATTGACCGGCTGCGAATTGTTTCATCCCGAGGAGGGCATCCAGTTCGCCGGCGTCCAGACCCGGCATGAGGCGGTGCGCGTGATCGGCAAGCTCGATTTTCCCGACGATCATCCGATGCTCGAGCACTTCAGATTCCTGAAGAAGAAATGCGAGGTCGCCCATGTGACCCCCAAGATGACGATTCCATCGCCCTCGGTGCTGCATTTCCGCGGCGGCCGCAAGTCGATCTCGAAGGACGTCTATCCCGATATCGAGGTGTTCTTTCAGGATCTCGCAAGGACTTACCGCAAGGCGGTGAAGGCATTCTACGATGCGGGCTGCCGCTATCTGCAGCTCGACGATACTGTGTGGGCCTATCTCTGCTCGCAGGACGAGCTTGCCAAATTGCGTGAGCGCGGCGAAGCGCCCGACAATCTGCAGGAGATTTACGCCCGCATCATCAATTACGCGATCGCCGAGCGCCCGTCCGACATGACCATCACCACGCATGTGTGCCGCGGCAATTTCCGCTCCACCTGGATTTCATCCGGCGGCTATGAGCCGGTGGCCGAGAGGTTGCTCGCGGGCACCAACTACGACGGCTATTTCCTCGAATATGATTCCGAGCGCGCCGGCGGCTTCGAGCCGCTGCGCTATCTGCCCAGGGGCAACAAGATCGTGGTGGTCGGCGTGATCACGTCCAAGAGCGGTCAGCTCGAGAACAGGGATGCCATCAAGCGGCGGCTGGAGGAGGCGTCCCGGTATGCCTCGCTCGATCAGCTCGCGCTGTCGCCGCAATGCGGCTTTGCCTCCACCGAAGAGGGCAACATCCTGACCGAGGAGGAGCAATGGGCCAAGCTCCGCCTTGCCGTCGAAGTGGCGCAGGACGTGTGGGGGAACTAGGGTGAGCAAATCGCCATCGCCTGACGCGATCGTCATCGGAGCAGGCCCGGCAGGGCTCGCATGCGCCGCGACCATGCGCGCGAAAGGCGTTTCCGTCACCGTCGTCGAGAAGGCCGATCACGTCGGCTCGGCCTGGCGAAGCCACTACGATCGTCTCCACCTGCACACGGATCGCAGGCACTCCGGCCTGCCGGGCATGGCCATGCCCGCTACCTATCCGCTCTACCCATCGCGCGCGCAAATGGTGGAGTATCTCGAAAGCTATGCCGCGCGATTTGATATCCGGCCCCTCTTCGCAACCGAGGTCCGTTCCCTGCAGCGGCTGGGAGCGCAATGGAGCGTCGGCACCTCCAACGGCGCCATTGCCGCGCCCGTCGCGGTCGTCGCTACCGGCATCGCCAGCGCGCCTTATCGTCCGTCCTGGCCGGGAATGGAAATCTATCGGGGACACGTCGCCCACAGCAGCGGCTACCGCAATCCCGCGGCCTATGCCGGCAAGCGTGTGCTGGTCGTCGGTTTCGGCAATTCGGGCGGCGAGATCGCGCTCGATCTTGCGGAAGCGGGCGTCGATGTCGCGCTGGCGGTCCGCGGCCCGGTTCAGATCCTGCCGCGCGATCTCCTCGGCCTGCCGATCGTGACATGGGCGATCATGTACCGACACTTGCCGGCTCGCCTCGTCGATATCGTCAACGCGCCGGTCCTGCGGCTTGCGCTCGGCTCGATGGAAAAGCTCGGATTGCGCCGTGCCGCGAAGGGACCGCTGCAGATGATCAGCGAGGACGGGCGCGTGCCCCTGATCGATGTCGGCACGCTTCGTAAGATCAGGGACGGCTCCATCCGGATACGTCCCGGCATCGATCGCCTGACGGAGAACGGCGTCGTGTTCGACGATGGAAGAACCGAGGCGTTCGACGCCATGATCCTGGCGACCGGTTTTCGTCCCGACCTGCGGGATTTGGTGCCGGATGTTAAAGACGTGCTCGATCAAAAAGGAATGCCGCTCGCGGTTGGCCGTTCGACCGCGGCGCCCGGACTTTATTTCTGTGGCCAGGTCACCTCGCCGACCGGACAGTTGCGCGAGATCGGCCTTGAAGCGCGACGGATTGCCGAGCTCGCCCGCAACTATCTCGCAGCGTCAGGCTCGCGCGCGGCTTAGCTAAATCAGTCCATCTTCTTGTCGGAAGGCGTCAGTCTGACCGCATCTGCCACAGTTGCCTTCGGGATGGCCGAATAAAGGGAGCTTTCGTAATATCGTTGTAACGCGAAGCGCGTCAGCACGCCGATAGCGGACGCAAGCGGCACGGCAATTAAAAGGCCGACGAACCCGAACAGGTAGCCGAACGCGAACAGCGCAAACATGATCCAGACCGGGTTCAAGTTGACGCGCCGGCCGACGAAATAGGGCGACAGCAAATAGTCTGACAGCGTCTGGCCGACGAAGAAGATCGCCGGAACGATCCATATCACGGCCCAATGCGGCCAGAACTGTGCAATCGCAACGCACGTCGATATGACGAGCCCGCCCAGCGAGCCGAGATACGGCACGAAGCTTATCAGTCCTGCCGCAATGCCGATCAGGAGCCCATGCTTGAGCCCAAGCAAGGACAGCGCTGCCGCGTAGAATACCGCGAGGATCAGGCACAGCGTGCCCTGACCGATCACAAAGCCGCCGATCGTGTCGTCGATCTCGCGAGCAAGAGCCCGGACGGTTTCGCGCTGCGCCGGCGGTATCCAGTTGTCAATAACCGCCACCATCTTCTTCCAATCATAGATGAGATAGCAGGCAATGATCGGGGTCACCACCAGGAGGGAGAAGACCGAGATCAGCGCCCGGCCTCCGGTCCAAACCGAACCCAGAAAGTCGCGGAACCAGGCAGTCGCCAATGTGGTAAGTTCGCCGACCGACTGCTCGGCGGGGGCTAGGCCTTCTCCGACAAGCTTGCTCAGCCACGGCCGATTTGAATCGGTTGCGATCTCCCGCACCCTTTTGATGTAGAGCGGAAAATTATCGACGAAATAGGCAAGCTCGCGGACTACGACCGGGGCGGTCAGAATGATAAGCGCGGTCACGCCGAAAACGAACGACCCGACGATGGTTAGCGTTGCAATGAGGCGATTCATTCCGAGCCGTTCCAGCCGGGTGGCCAGAGGATCAAGCAGATACGCCAGCAGCATACCGGCGACGAAAGGTAACAGGACTTCACGCAATAGAACGACGGCGACGACGACCGCCGCCAATACCGCAATCCAGAATGCGACGGGCCGAGTGAGGTTCATGGTTCAAGCTTACATCAAGCATGCCGCGGGGATATCCTGCGCACGCGTATGACCCACGGTCGGAAATTGTCGAGCGGTCTGGCACGGAGATCATACTTTGGCACAGAAGTATTACTTTGTCAGTGACCTGCACATGGGTGGCGACGGTCAATTGCAGCATTGCGATTACGCGGCCGAGTTCATCGAATTCCTGAAGGAGTTGGAAAAAGAAGGCCCCGACACCGAGTTTCTGATCGTGGGCGACACGTTTGGCTTCTGGGAGCTCACGCTCGTACGCGGAGTCGAAAGGCTTGCGCACATCATACAGGCGCACCAGGCGATTTTCGATCAACTCAGGGCCACCGGTGCGCGCATCAAGGTGACCATGATGGTCGGGAATCACGATTACGATCTGGCTTGCGATCCGGCCTTCGTGGAGAAACTGCAGGCATACAACATTCATCTGGACCCGAGCCTGGTCCTGATCCGCGCGGTGGGCGACAAGACGATATGGATCGAACACGGACAGCAGCGCGATCAGTTCAACAGCTTCCCCGAATATGGCAACGCTTACGCTCTCCCGGTGGGCTACTTCATCACGGAAACCTTCGTCAGTGGAGCCAGCCGGTATTCCGACTTCGGCCGGGGAGATTGGCTCAAGGACATCCGCTCCGTAGGCACGATGCAGATTCCCGACTGGATGCTGTCGAACTACTTCTACCGCGAGATGAGTATGGCGCTACGCTGGGTGCTGCTGCCCTTCCTGCTGCTGGCCGGCGTCACGGTGATAGCGATTCTCGGGGAGATCCTTCGGGTCGCAGGCATCTTTGATTACAATATCCTATTTCACAACCCGCTGATGAGCAGGCTGGGGATCATCGACAACGTGCTTCAGGTCGTGATCACCATCAATTCTGTATTTTTGATTTTGTTCGGTATCCCTGCGTTGGTCGTCGAACGTGACCTCATGCGAACGTTGCATCGCTTTCGTCTACAGACGAGCCACGGAGTGACCCCGAACCTCGATTCGGAAGCGCCCTATCTAAAAGCGGCTCAGGAGGTTTTTCAGGCGGATGACAAGGTAGCGGTGTTCATTTTCGGACACACGCATTCGGCGTTCCTGCGGCGACTGGGTCCTGCCGGTCAAGTCGTCATCAATACCGGTACGTGGCTGAAGCTATTGTCCCGTGTTCCGGTGCGCTTTGGCTTGTTGCCTGCGGTCTACTATCCTTCGTATCGCTTGAATTACTTCCGGATCGAGAAGGAAAACGACCAAATTGTGATCGACTACGTCGAAATTCCCAAGACCCCTGAGCGCGAACTGACTTGGCTGCAGCGTCTCGTGATCCTGGGGAGGGTGTCCAAGTCGCCAGAAGCAATCCCCGCAAGGACGATTATCGATCTGTAATGCGTTGCTCAGCGATCGTGCAAAGCCTCCAGGAAGCCTTGCACCGGGAATTTGACGCGCAAATAGCTCATCATGCCGTTCTTCTTGATTGTCGCCCTTGCTATCCCGCGACCGCACGGACATACTGCGCCCGCGACGATGACTGGCATAGTGCAGCCTCTCGGAGCCGTCGATGGCGCGGCGCAGGATATCGACACCGGCTCGGGTCTTGCCGCCACTGGTCTTGCCGCCACCGGTCTTGCCGCCACCGGTCTTGCCGCCACTGGTCTTGCCGCCATCGCGGCGAGCCGCGGACGCCGTCACCCTTTCTGAGATAACAGCCGCTTTTTGGGTCCCGACTTTCCTGGTCGGGCGATGGTGGCCGCGCGCGCGATAAAACGGAGAAAAAGCAGAATAAGAACAAGCACACCCAGGCAGACATGGAGGAGGAGCGCCTATGACAATGACGGCCGAGATGCCCGGCCAGGTGCCGTGGTGGAAAGAGCCGACCAAGGATCAGTGGGTCGCATGGATCGCGGCCTGGCTCGGTTGGACCCTCGATGCATTCGACTTCACCATCTTCCTGCTGATCATGGTGCCGATCGCGGAATCGTTCAACGTGCCGCTGATCGAGGTGACGGCGGTCTTTACCATAACCCTATGGCTGCGGCTGGTGGGTGCCGTCGGCTCCGGCTGGCTCGCCGATCGCGTCGGGCGCAAGACGCCGCTGATGATCTCGATCCTCTGGTATTCGATCTGTAATCTTCTCGCCGGCCTTGCGCCAAATTTTGCGTTGCTCTTCCTGTTCCGTGCGCTGCTCGGCATCGGCATGGGTGCGGAGTGGCCCGCCGGCGCTGCGCTCGCCATGGAGTCCTGGCCGGCGCGCTCGCGCGGCCTGATGAGCGGTGTGCTGCAGGGGTCCTGGAGCATCGGCTTCCTGCTCTCGAGTCTGGCCTACGGGCTGCTCTACGACACGATCGGCTGGCGCGGCCTGCTCATTCTCGGCGTTCTGCCGGCTTTGACGGTGGTCTGGATTCGCATGTACGTCAAAGAACCGAAGGTGTGGGTGGAGAACCGCCGCATCCAACGCGAGCAGCATCAGGAATTTCGCGTTCCGCTGTTCGAAATCTTCCGCCCGCGCATCCTTGGCAATACCATGATGGCTTGCCTGTGGATGGCGAGCGGTTTCGTGATCTACTACTCGGTCTACGGCATGTTCGCCACCCATCTCCAGAAGGACCTGCATCTGGGGGCTGCGATGGTTGCCATGCCGATCGCGATGGCGAACCTCGTTGCGTTCCTGGCGAGCGGCTTCTGGGGTTACGTCGCCGACGTGTTGGGCCGGCGATGGGCGATGATCATTCCGGGGGCGATCGGCGCACTGATCACGCCGCTGTATCTGTTTCCGGAATCCTACGCGTTCGTGGCCGGCGCCTTCATCCTGCAGGGCGCGTTTCTTGGCGCGATCTATGGACAGAACCCTGCCTATCTGTCGGAGCGGTTTCCGACCGAGGTGCGGGCGACAGCGTCGGCCTTCTGCTATCATCAGGGCGCGATATGGGCGGGCTTCACCGGGCCGGTGCTGACCTATTTCGCGCTCAACCAGCCGCTCGGCTTCACCGTTCCGATGCTGATCTCGACCACCGGTGCGGCGATCGTGTTCGTCCTCACGTTGCTGTACAGCCCGGAAACCAAGGGCAAGGTGCTTGTGTCCGAACTCACCTTGGTCGAAGAGCCGGCGTGACGGTCCGGCAGACCGCGGCCGCCATATCAGCCGGCGGCCGCGACCGTGTCTCCGCGCGAGGTCCGGCGGGTGTGCGGCGCCGAATTGGCGATGCGGAGCTCAACATTTCGATAGGTCGCACACCTCCAATACCTTCAATGATCGCTGGCGAACACAGTTGGAGAACTCGCCAGCGCCGATGCAGGTATCGATTTCCTTGTTGGTTTGACCCGCTAGACAATCAGCGTAGTTGCGGTCCTTTCCTTCCCCGAACTTCTGTCGAAATTTGCCGAGGCAAGCTTTATTTGCCCGTGCAGTCTGTCCGACCCACTTTTCACGCTCGAGCGGCTCCGCCTGAGCAAGAAACGTCGACCCAAGCAACATCGCGATGATCAAAGCATAGCGCATGTTCTTTTCTCCGAAGATCGTCTGGCGCCTCTTCGTGCACGGACAGCATTGCAGCGGCCCTTGCGGCCACCGCCAATGCCGCTAAGATTTGTGGCTGGAGAAAGCCAGCCCCAGCGACCCAATGAGGTACAGGCTGTGTGTAACCTTTATGGCGTCACGCCAGCGGTGCCTTTCGTTGCCATCCTCGAATCTTCCAAATGGCTCTTATATAATTTTGGGCTCTAAGCCCGAATGCCGAGGTCGCCGTCATGCGGCAAATCTGGATCACGAAGACTGGCGCGCCTGAAGTTCTCGAGGTGAAAGAAGCGCCCGACCCAGAGCCCAAGGCCGGCGAAGTCCGGATTCGCGTCGAGGCAAGCGGAGTTAATTTCGCCGACATTATGGGCCGCCTGGGTCTTTATCCCGACCTGCCTCCCATCCCGGTCGTGCCTGGTTATGAGGTCAGCGGCCACATCGATGCTGTTGGTGCGGGTGTCGCGCCGGATTGGGCAGGCCGTGATGTTTTGGCGGCGACCCGATTTGGCGGTTATGCCGATACTGTATGCGTCCCGATCAGGCAGGTTTTCGCTCGCCCGCCTGGCATGTCGGCGTTGGAAGCAGCCTCGATCCCGGTCAATTATTTCACTGCCTGGCAGCTTATCGTCGTCATGGGCGGTCTTAAGGCAAACGAGACGGTCCTCATCCATTCGGCCGGCGGCGGCGTCGGCATTGCGGCAACCCAGATCGCAAAGCACATCGGTGCCCACGTCATCGGCACTGCGTCCGCGGCCAAACACGCCGAATTACGCGCGCTCGGCACCGACCACCTGATCGATTACCGAACGGAGGACTTCGAGACCCGCACGAGGGAAATCACCAACGGCCGCGGCGTCGAGCTCATTCTCGACGCCGTCGGCGGCGAGTCGTGGAAAAAAGGATATCGCATTCTCGCACCAACAGGACGGCTTGGCATTTTCGGTATTTCCGCGGCCGTGAGCGGCAAGGAACGCAGCCTTCTGGGAATGCTGGCTACGCTTGCCCGCGTTCCCTGGTTCCAGTTCAACCCGCTTTCGCTGATGAATGCGAACAAGGGCGTCTTCGGCGTCAACCTCGGCCATATGTGGGGTGAGATCGATCGCCAGCGCCAATGGGCCGATCAGCTATTGAACTTGTGGACACAGGGCGCCATCAAGCCGAGGGTCGCGCGCACCTTCCCGTTCGCCGAAGCTCCACAAGCGCATCATTTCGTCCAAGATCGCAGGAATATCGGCAAAGTTCTTTTAGTGCCGTAACTTTCATTCCCGATCGCCTCCGCGAAGGCCAGAAACAAACGCTGGGCGGGAGTCACGCTCTTGCCGGTCGCTGACGGCATGGAACGCCGCCGCGGTACGCCAAAATCGAATTTGCAGCGGATGTCGAGAATGTCCGTTTGTCGGGGGCAGACCGGAAGAGGTTGGCACCAGATCGAAACGGCGCTTTCGACAAGAAGCGGTCGTTTCCGCGCTTTTCCTCATGGTCCCCGATCACACCTCGATTGATCGGACATGAACACAATTGCGTGTTTCCGCTTTTCGCGGCGCGTTTTGGATGTCACCATCCTCTGTGAATGGTCGGGAGGGCCGCCATGCGCTGGTGTGTCTCGGTCGGGGCGGTGCTTGTTGCGGGGGCGATAGTCGGAGGTGACGTTGCCGGCGTTGCCGCGCCGGGTCCGAATTCCCGATTCGCCGACGCCAGGCACAATGTAGCGTCCGTCAATGTCGAGCTCGTCATCGCCGTCGACGTCTCCTATTCCATGGATCTGGACGAACTGGCGATTCAGCGCGAGGGCTACGCACAAGCCATCGTCTCGAAAGACTTCCTGCAGGCGCTGAGGGCCGGTCCGGGCGGCAACGTGGCCGTGACCTATTTCGAGTGGTCGATGTCGGGCGACGAGAAGATCATCATTCCCTGGCGAGTGATCGACGGCCCGGAATCGGCGGATGCCGTGGCCGCCGAGATCATGAAAACGCCGGTTCGCCGAGGTTCGAGTACCTCGATTTCCGGCGCGATTAATTTCGCCGTGCAACTGTTCGAGGAGAATCCCTATCGCGGGTTGCGACGCGTCATCGATATTTCCGGCGATGGGCCGAACAACGACGGAGCCCCCGTAACCGGCGCGCGCGACGCTGCGCTGGCGAAGGGAATTATCATCAACGGCCTGCCTATCATGGTGAAGGAGCCATCGTCGATGATCGATATCGAGAATCTCGATCTCTATTACGAGGACTGCGTGATCGGAGGGCCGGGCGCCTTCATCATGGCGATCAAGGATCGCGAAAAATTCCAGGAAGCGATCCGCACCAAGCTTGTTCTCGAAGTTGCAGGCCGCACGCCGGAGCGCCGGATCGTCCCAGCCGCCGAGAAAGAGCCGCGCGTGCCCTGTCTGATCGGCGAAAAAAAATGGCAGGAGCGAAGGGCGCGGTGAGTATCGAGACAATCATTTCGAGCCGCCGATAGGTAACGAACGTCAAATCGGCTCCACTAGTGGTCCGATTCCAACATTCGCATCCCGTCTCGGCGAGCACTTTTGCGAATGTTGGAATCAAACGACCACCAGCGGCACCACGCGTTGAGGGTCACAACTTCGACAGCTCCAGCTGCTGTCGGTTGCCGACCCACGTCTTGGCAAGGTCCGCTTCCAGCTTGCTCGCCTGGTCGGCCTTGCCGCGCGCCTTATAAAGTTCGGCTAGCCCGTACCACGACCAGCCGTTGCCGGGGGCACGCTTGAGCGCGCGCTGGAACTGCTCCTCGGCTTCGTCAAGTCGGCCCGCCTGCATCAGCGCGGCTGCGAGCGACTGCCGCACCGGGTAATACCAATAGGGCGGCTCCATGTAGGGCAGCCCGTCCTGCAGCGCAGCCGCCCGCTCGAACCGCTCGATCGCTGCAGCCTTGTCGCCCTGACGCTGCGCGACGCGGGCCTCGATGACAGTGCGCGCCAGCGCCAGCACGTCCTGTGCCGGCACGCCCGAGGAATTGAGCAACGTGAAATCCCCGCCCTCAAGCGCCGCGATCGCGGTCGCCTCCGCCTTGGCGGCGGCAAACTCGCCCTGTGCCGCGTAGGCAGTGCCGCGCGCGTAGTGCCACATCGCCTTGACGTAGGGAATGGCGTCGCCGGGATCGGGGAGCGCCAGAACGACTGCGGAAGGGCTGAACAACGCATGGGCGAAGTAGGGCGCTGCCTTGACCGGCTGCACCAGTGCGATGCCGCGCGCGACCTCGTCGGGGATGAGACCGCGCAGCTTCTCCGCCGCCGCGATCACGGTGGGTCCGTCGCCCGCCATCTGGGCAGACGCCAGCACGAAATGGACGTTGTGCGGGTAGTAGCCAAGGCGATACACGCCCATGGGCGCATTGGTCGACGTCAGATATTTTTCGTCCACCCCGATCGCAGTTTTGTTGTCGGCCAGCGCGTCAAGATAGCGCCCGACCCGGTAATAGATGTGGCTCGGCATGTGCACGAGGTGGCCGGCACCGGGAATGGCTCCCCGCAGCCGGTCGGCATAGGGCTCGGCGCGCTCTGGCCGGTCGGATGCCTCCACCGCGTGGATGTAATAGTGCATTGCGCCCGGATGGTTCGGGTCGCGCGCCAGTACGCGTTCGAGAGTCGGCACGATGGGGCTGCTTTGTGGGTTTGGTGCGTGGCCGCCGGGCTGCCAGTAATTCCACGGGCTGACGTCCATCACCGATTCGGCGTAGAGCACCGCGATCTCGTTGTCGTCCGGGAACTGCGCCGCGACCTTCTCCATGGCTGACGCATAAGCGGCATCGAGCGGTACGCGGTCCGCCTTCGCGTCCTTGGCGTAGCGGGTCGAGACCGCTGCAATCAGCGCCTGCTCGCGCGCCGTCGCCTTGGCGGCGAGCATGCGCGCCTTCTCGGCTGCCGCGAAGGCCGGCGCCACCGCGTCTTCCTGCATCGGCAGATTGATGTTGGGGCCGAGCACCAGCGCTTCGCCCCAGAAGCACATGGCGCAGTCAGGATCGAGCTTCTGCGCCTTGCGGAAGGCGCGCTGCGCCTCACTGTGATTGAAGGCGTAGGTGAGCCGGAGCCCTTGATTGAAATACGACTGCGCCTGCTCGTTCGCGGTCGTGATTTTGTATGTCACCCCGCCAAGCCCCTCCCACAGCGGCGGATCTGTGTCGGCGAAAGCGGCTGCCGGCGAGGCGGCCTGCATTTCCGCTTGCGGCACCTCCGTGCGCGTCTGGGCCAGGCGCAGCATGACGCGGGTTACGCCACCCGACGCCGGCCCATGACAGACGGCGACATTGGCGCCGGGCTGTCGCTCGGTAGCGGCGGCGACGGCCGCGCTGTCGGTTGGGTTGCCGCCAACGGCGAACGGTGCAAACAAGCCGCCCAGCGCCGCACCTGCGACGAGAAGCGGCGGCAAGGGGAAAATCATCCGCATGGTGCCCTCCAATCTGGTGATGGAGCTCAGGCGGAGCGCGGCGCCGTGAGCGGTGCGCGACCGCATGGCAGGCGCGGAGACTACTCCCAATCCGCGCTCCGTGCGCGCGATGTCAGCCAACGTCCCATCGCGTCATTTCGCCGCTGCGTAGCAACTACGTCACTTCGTGAGCGAAGCGGAGATCGGTCCCCGGAAAGCACAGCTGGATCGGTGGATGTCCCTGTTTCCGCGACGCTTGCCTTAAAAATCGCGTGCGCCAAAAATCGAATTTCTCGTTGCAGCTCAAGCTGATTTGCCCTGTCCAGTCGGGCGGATAAAAAAATTCCGCTTCGCGCTTCACCCAAATCACACTTACGATTCGCGTTATCCCGCGCCAAATCCAAGGGGCGTTTCGCGATCGTCACGAGCGTTGGTGCGGGATGCGATGGACGCCGACGGCGCACGAGACGAGTGCGCACGTCGCGTACAGCGAAGCCATGTGGTCCTGATGCCTCGACGCTGGCATCAAGTTCTTAAGAAGCTAACGCTTCTCAGGGATGACGGTGACAAGAAAGCCCGATCACCGGGGAGAGCGCGGAGTAAGCCGTAAAGCCATTCGCGCAGGGAGTGCCGGATAGTCTGGCCGACCTGTGGTGGACTTACTCGTGTGCTTTTTTATTTCGCACGCGAGGCCGCGGGTGCGACCGTGCATCCGGCATTCCCTGCGCCCTCGATTAATCGAGGGCGGGACGTTTTTCACCAAACCTCGGGCGCTCGCGCCGCGGGAACGCCGTCGCGTGTCGTCTTTGTCCCGGCTTCCACGAAGCCGGCACATGTGGTGAGATAAAGCAAAGCCCGGGAGCGAAATGATGCCCAAAACAACCAGCGCCCTTGCCTCGCGCCGTCACATTGTGAAAGCTGCGGGCCTTTCGATCGGCGCGGCGGCCGCAT
>NZ_DATMLW010000071.1:0-35114 GCF_035570375.1 Bradyrhizobium sp.
TGCCGGGCGTTGCGATGGTGACGAACACGAAGCGCGACAGGTGATGCGCGCCGACGAAGATCGGGTCGATATGCAGCGTCAGCGCCAGCGCCAGCATCGCATCCATCGCGCCCGGCGCGTAGGCGACGAGAATGTCGGCGAGCCGCACATTGGTGGTCAGCGCGATCACCGCGACGAAGACTGCGGATATCCCGATCGCGATGGCGAAGGCGCCCAGCGCCGCATGGATGTGGCCGAGAAGGGTTTTTGACTTCATGCGTGCGAAGCGCGAGCCGATCAGCGTGCCGATCCCGATCAGTGCAAGGCCGCGCAAAACCGGCGGCAGACCGCCATCGATCAGCCCGGCGCCGTGCAGCACGCTCGATCCGATCATGGCGCCGAACATCCAGCTCGCCGGAAATTTTGCTATCCTGAGCAGCAGCGCGGTGGATACCGATGCCCCGATCAAGCCTGCGAGCCCAAGCGGCGAGGCGACGCTCATGGGCAATGTGGGTGCGGAAGAGGATGTCATCCCGGTCAGCGCCAGCACCAGCGGCAGCGCCGCGGTCAGGGCGATTACGCGGAGCGTCTGCACCACCGCAATCCCCGAGACGTCGGCGTGTTTCTCGATGGCCAGGATGGTGATTTGCGACAGCGCCCCCGGGCTTGCGGCCAGAAACGCCGAGGTTTTGTCCCAGCCATGGACGCGTTGCAGGTAGAAGCTTGCCCCGAATGTGGTGAAGAAGGTCGCAATCGCCAAAAGTCCGATCGTGAGAGGATAGGCACCGACGTGCTGGAGGAGGTGCCGCGACATCAGCGAGCCCAGCGAAATCCCGAGCAGCACCAGCAGGCCTGCGTCAGAGTAGGCGGCACGGCAAGCGGCCGTCCCATCATGACGGCGATGCCGACCGCCATCATCGCCCCCGAAATCAAGCCGCCCGGCAACCCTATCAAAAGAAACAAAACGCCGCCGATCGTGCCGATCGCGAGCGTTTCAAGGACTTGAAGGGTCCTGGCGCGGCCGGGAAGAGCATGCGTCATCGATGCAAGGGTTCGGCTCACGCCGCCTTATGTCAAATCCGTTTGCAGCGCGCAAATGCGCCGACGCGAGTGCAGCAATGCACGCTGAAAAAGCCTGCTCCGATGCAGAGCCGATCGTGTATGAGCGGCAGGTAGAATCACGTTACTATGCGAGCCATCCTCCCTCTGCGAGGGAGGATGGCTGACAAGACGAAAGGTAGAATTACTTTTTCTCCTCCGCGGCCTTCTTGCATTCGGCGCGGAATTTCTTGCGCTCCTTGCCGTGAAGTCCCTTGGCGTCAGCTTCCTTGGAGCATTCAAGCGACGCGGCGGTGCGCGGCTTTGCCATCTTTTTGTCGCTGGCAGCGGGTGCTGCCGAATCGCTCTTGGCGGCGGGGGCGGCGGTTTGCGCAAAAGCCGGGCTTGCAAACAACAGAAGGGACGCAAGGGCTGTGGCAGCCGCGCGGGAATATGTCGTCGTCATGGAAGCACCTCGAGTTGAAGAGGGGCCAAAGTCGCGCTGCGATGCTGAACGGCCGATGAATGACCTCGGGATCAACGATGCAGCGCGGCGCGATATTTTTGCGCAACCCCCGATAGCCGTTGTCACATGGCTTCGCTACGCTAGGATGGGGAACTTAGACCAGCCATGCCCCAGGGAGGTTGAGGATGACGATCAATGCCAAATTATTGTGCGCAGTCGCGGCGGTGTCAGGTTTGGCCGCGCTCGCAGCGATGACGCCGGCGCAGGCCCTGACCACACAGGAATGCAGCGCGAAATATCAGGCAGCCAAGGCCGCGGGCACGCTCGGCGGCCAGAAGTGGAATGATTTCCGCAAAGCCCAGTGCGGAGCGGACGCCTCACCAGTTGCTGCGCCTGCCGCTCCGGCAGCACCTGCCCCCCCGAAGGAAGCGAAAAGGGAAGCAGCGCCCGCGGCCGCGCCCACTGGTCCGGCGATATTCCCGCCTGCGGTCGATCCGAAATACTCGAAGGAAACCGCCGGCAAGGCGCGCATGCACACCTGCGTCGACCAGTACAATGCCAACAAGGCAACCAATGGCAATGGTGGCTTGAAGTGGATCCAGAAGGGCGGCGGCTATTACAGCGAATGCAACAAGCGACTGAAGGGCGCTGCCTAGAAAACATACGCGGCCGGTTCTCTTGCCAGCCGCGTTTTCACTCACCGAGCAGTTTTTCGGCGGACCGCGCCACCAGCTGGGCGCGCTTGCGCGGCCCGCGTTCGAGAAACAACAGGCTCTGGCCGAAGATGAAGCAGTAAAACAGGAAGGCTCGCGCGTCCGCCTCCTCCAGCGAAACACCGGTGGCGCGATAGAGCAGGGCGACGTTCTCGAGCCGCGCTGCGTCAACGCGCGCGACGGCATCGGCCGCCGCCTGGTCGGTTCGAGCCCATTGCCGGATGGCCAGTTCAACCGCCATGCCTTCCGGACTAACACGCTCCGAATAGAGCCGGACCAGTGTCTTCAGCCGCTCGCGCGCGCTGGTGCCATCGAGGCTGGTCTGTTGTTCGATCGCCGCAATTCGGCCCGCGCTCCAGCTTTGCAGAATGCCATCGAGCAGAGCCGCGCGGTCGCGGAAGCGCCGGTAAAAGCCGCCTTTGGTGACCCCGAGGTTCTTGGCCAGCACCTCGACCCGAACACCGTCAACGCCCGACCTCGCGATTTCCCTGATCCCGGCCTCGATCCAGACCTCAGCCCTGCCATCGGTCATCGTGCGTCTGCCCTTTTTTGATACGGTGCCGTATTGCTAACCTACCCCAGCCATGATACGCTACCGTATCAGAATCGAAGAATCGGGCGCAACCCAATGGAATCGGACGCCACCTACCGGGGCACGGTCTATCCATGGCAATGCGATCACGTCGGCCACATGAACATCATGTGGTATGTCGGCAAATTCGACGAGGCCAACTGGAATCTGTTTGCCCGCATCGGACTTACCCCGACCTATCTGCGCCAATCCGGCCATGGCATGGCGGCGGTTCAGCAAAACATCAGCTACAAACGCGAATTGCTGGCCGGTGACCTCGTTGAGGTCAGAAGCGTGGTGCTCGACATCGGCGATAAGTCGATCCGGTTCCGGCATGAGATGCGAAATGCCGAGACCGGAGAGATCGCTGCCGCATGCGAGATCACCGGCGTCCATCTGGACCGGCGAACACGCAAGTCGACGCCGTTTGGTGCCCAGCTCCGCAGGCAGATCCAGGATCACGTGGCTGTTCCCCAATCCCTTGAGGCGTGAGCGCAGACATGCTGCACTTTGAGCCGAAAAATCCCGAGTATCGCGCATCAGCCATTTCCACCTTCGATCGGCAGCGGGCGATGCGCACGCTCGGCATTTCGATCGTGCGGCTCGAGCCCGGCGAGGTGGAACTCTCGATGCTGTATTCGGCCGACTGGAGCCAGCAGAACGGGTTCATCCACGCGGGTATCCTCACGGCAGGGCTCGACAACGCCTGCGGCATCGCCGCCTACACGCTGATGCCGCCCCTGTCCGACATTCTGACGGTCGAATTCAAGACCAACTTGCTGGCACCGGGGAAGGGTGAGCAATTCTGTTTTCGTGCAAATGTCATCAAGCCGGGCCGCACATTGACAGTGTGCGAGGCCCGCGCCTTCGCGATACAAAAGGGCACCGATACGCTGGTCGCAACCATGACCGGAACACTCATCGCGCTGCCACCGCGCGAGCCTGCAGGATTGCAGCCGGGAGCCGCCGCCGCCAGGAAATTCAGAGGTCATTGACAAGCGCGCGCCGGGATCATTTGCTTGCTGCAGATTTGTTGCCCGCGGAATCCGCATGATAGCAAGCCTCAGCCTGATCCTGCTGTGCCAACTTGCCGGTGAGGTTTTCGTGCGCGGCCTGGGCTTTCCGATTCCGGGCCCGGTGATCGGTCTCATGCTTCTTCTCGGCCTGCTGCTGGCGCGCGATCGCTTCGCTGTGCTGGGGCGCGGCCCGCTGCAGGGCGATGGCGTGGAACAGGCCAGCCGCGTGATGCTGGCCAATCTGTCGCTGCTCTTTGTTCCCGCCGGTGTCGGCGTCGTGCAAAAGCTCGATCTCATTGCCGAACATGGCATCGCTTTTCTGGCCGTGCTTGCGATCTCGGTGATCGTGACCCTGCTGGTGACGGTCGCGACCTTTCTCCTCGCCAGCCGGCTGATGGCGCATCGGCGGCCCCTCGATGAATGAAAATCCGTTCTCATTGTGGGTCTATCTTTCACAGTCGCCGCTTCTCTGGCTGACGGTAACCTTGCTGGTTTACGCGCTCGCCGACGAGGTTTCGCTCAAGACCCATCGGCATCCGCTGGCAAATCCCGTGCTGCATTCGATGTGGATCATCGGAGGATTCCTGCTCTTAACCGGCACGTCCTATACGACCTATTTCGCCGGCGCCCAATTCGTGCATTTCTTGCTTGGGCCTGCGACAGTGGCGCTGGCAGTGCCGCTTTATGAGAATCGCAAGGTGGTGCTGTCGGCGATCCTGCCGATGCTGGTGGCGCTCGCCGTTGGCTCCGTCACCGCGGTCGCTTCGGTCGTGCTGCTGGCGGAAGGTGTCGGCTTGCCCCGCGCGGTGATCCTGTCGATGGCGCCGAAATCGGTCACCGCCGGCGTCGCCATGGGCATCAGCGAGACGCTGCATGCCGATCCGTCGCTGACGGCAGTTGCGGTCATTCTTACGGGCATCATGGGCGCGATCGCGGTTACGCCGTTGATGAACCGCATGAGGATTGTGGATTACCGCGCGCGCGGCTTTGCCGTCGGCATCGCAGCCCACGGCATCGGCACCGCGCGGGCGTTTCAGGTCGATGAGGTCGCAGGCGTCTTCGCCGGGATCGCCATGAGCCTGAACGCGCTCGTCACATCGCTGCTGGTGCCCTTGGCAGTGACGCTGCTTTTGCGCTGATCTTCATTGCAGTAATTCCGAAGCTGGCATGGTGATTCGCGGAATTTCCCTCTACCGTCGGATAGGCAAAATGCAAGGTGACTTTCTTGGTGATCTCCGCGATGCAAGCTGTGCTCGGACTGGCGTCGGGAGCCCTGGTCGGGTTCTCGCTGGGCCTGATCGGAGGCGGCGGATCGATCCTGGCGGTGCCGCTGATGGTCTACGTGGTTGGAGTGGCTGACGCGCACGTTGCGATTGGAACCAGCGCGATTGCGGTGGCGGTCAATGCGGCGCTCAATCTTTCAAATCACGCGCGCGGCGGTACGGTGCGATGGTCATGCGCGCTCACCTTCGCCGCTGCGGGAATCATCGGAGCGTTCATCGGCACAATTTTCGGCAAGCTGCTCGACGGGAGAAAATTGCTCGCGCTGTTTGCGCTTCTCATGCTGGTGATCGCCGTTCTGATGCTCAGGACGCGGTCGCGTCCAGGCCTGCCTGAAGCGCAGATGAGTTGGGACAACATGCCCGCGATCGTCGGGCTCGGCCTTGCCACCGGGACGTTGTCGGGTTTCTTCGGCATCGGCGGCGGATTTCTGATCGTACCCTCCTTGATGCTGGCGACCGGCATGCCGATCATTAACGCCGTCAGTTCGTCGCTGGTGGCTGTGACCGCATTCGGCCTGACCACGGCGGCGAGCTACGCCTGGTCTGGATTGATCTCATGGGAGCTGGCTGGCTTGTTCATCGGTGGCGGTCTGCTCGGCGGGTTGGCCGGAACTCGCTCCGCGCGTTCGCTGTCCGAGCGGCGCGGCGCGCTCAATATCATCTTTGCCGCCGTCGTCATCGCGGTGGCGATTTATATGTTGGTGCGTAACTTGACAGCATTGTGAGCGTATTGAAGAAGCGTGCGCTGCAGGCAGTTTGGAGAGGCGAAATGACTACATCGAGCGAGTCGAACCGGCCCTATCGACAACGGACCCGCCGTCAGGCCTTGGGCCTGCTCGGTACGGGTGCGGCTGCGATTTTTCCTCGACGCTCGCTTGCACAGCGCGACGACGTGCTCACCGAAGCTCTCGTGTTGCGCGATCCGGATATCCCGGCCGCTGGAAATCCCGCTGGCGACATCACGATCGTCGAATATTTCGATTATCAATGCCCTTATTGCCGCAAGCTCGAACCCGAATTGCGGCAGGTGGTGCAGGACGACGGCAAGGTCAGATTGGTATTCAAGGATTGGCCGATCCTTGGGCCGGCCTCGGTGACGGCCGCGCACATGGTACTTGCGAGCAAATACCAGGACAAATTCATTCAAGCACATGACGCGCTGATCGCCGTCAATTCCAAGCTGACAGAGGCGCGAATCCGCGAGGTATTGGCGGGTGCAGGCATCGACCTCGACCGCCTCGACAAGGATCTTGCCAGCAATTCTGCGGCGATCGACGCCGTCGTCTCGCGCAACAAGGATCAGGCCGTTGCGTTCGAGTTCAGAGGCACGCCATCCTTCATTGTCGGCAAGTTTCGGGTGCCCGGCGTGCTGACGATGGCCCAGTTCGGCCAAGCCATCGCCGACGCCCGCAAGGCGATGGCTGCGAGGAAATAGACAGGGATCGGCAGCTGCGACCCGCGGCGACAGTGACTACCGCGACGACAGTCTGATCCAGTCCTGATGAACGCGTGTTTTCACTGCGTGCCAGTCGGCAGCGGCAACGTCCCAATTGACGATGGTGCGGCTGATGGACGCGTTCTGGCCATTGGCGACGGACGATGTCGATTGCGAATCATAGACATAGACGCAGAGCACAAGAAGAAGCGCACCCAAGATCATTCCAAGGAAAACGCGCATCGCATACCCTCCGGTGATGGCCGACAACGTCGTCGGGGCGGAGATGGTTCCCTCGCACTTGACCTCACGCAAACAGACCTTGAAACAGGATTCTTCAACAATTCAATATAGTGCGTCTCATTGCGACAAGGAGGCAACATGACCGACAAGGCAAACAAGGTCGCCATCGTGACCGGGGCCTCGCGCGGGATCGGCGCCGCGGTGGCGGAGCGGCTGGCCCGCGACGGCCTTGCCGTCATTATCAACTATTCGTCCAACGCAGGTCCCGCCAAGACGCTCGTTCATCAGATCGAAGCGAGAGGCGGACGGGCGCTCGCCGCCAAAGCCGATGTGAGCGATCCTGATGCGATCCGAGGCATGTTTGACGCAGCGGAACGGGCATTCGGCGGCATCGATGTGCTCGTCAACAATGCCGGCATCATGAAGCTGGCGAGGCTCGCCGACAGCGACGACGCATCGTTGGATCAGCAGATCGCCGTCAACCTCAAAGGCAGCTTCTACGGCATGCGTGAGGCGGCGAGGCGCCTGCGCGATGGAGGCCGGATCGTCAATTTCTCGACCAGCGTGGTGGGGACCAAGCTCGAGACCTACAGCATTTATGCCGCGACCAAGGCCGCGGTGGAAACGATGACCGCGATTCTTTCGAAGGAATTGCGCGGTCGCAACATCACGGTCAATGCCGTGGCTCCGGGTCCGGTCGCGACCGAACTCTTCCTGACCGGCAAATCGCCCGAACTGATCGAGCGCATGGCGAAGATGACTCCGATGGAACGCATCGGCACACCGGAGGATATCGCATCCGTCGTTTCCCTCCTCGTGAGTCCAGATGGGGGATGGATCAACGGTCAAGTGCTGCGCGCCAATGGCGGTCTGGTTTAGGCGTTGGAGGTTGCCGCCAACCAGTTGAGGATCGGCGCGTTCAACTCCTGCGGATAGCAATGGCTGAGATCGTCAAGCTCGCGATAGGCGACGTTGGCGCCGGCCGCCGCCAACATGTCGCGCGTTTGCCGCGCTACCTGCACGGGGAACATCCAGTCGAGCCGGCCATGCACGATATGGATAGGCAGGCCGCGCAACCTTTCTGCATCCGCCATCTCTGCCATCAGCGGGTGGAAAGTCGCTGAAACAGGAGCAAGGTGGGTGAATGGAGACGTGCTTTCGAGACCGCTGACGTAGCAGAACGTACCGCCATCGCTCATCCCCGTCAGCAGCAGTTTTGTGGGATCGACGTTCCAGCGCACCCGCACGAGATCGAGAATGCGGGCCAGGTTTGGCGTGTCGGCATCTTCCCCCATCAGCGCCCAGGTGCCTCCCGTCGCGGTGGGAGCGGCCAGGATGGCACCGAGCGTGCGTGCATCGCGCAGCCAGCTCCAAAGAAATCTGCGACCGTTGCCGCTGCCGCCGTGCAACGCCATCACGAGCGGCCAGCTGCGGTCGGCCGTGTAATATTCGGGAATGTAGAGCGAGAAGCCGCCGCGGCTGCCGGGCTCATTGTGGTCGTGAATGATTCCGGTGTCTCCGTCCGCGGGTCCTGAGAGGCGCGCCAGCAGCCCGGCGTCATTGCGAAATTCCGGATTGACAAAGAAGCTGTTCACCGGTGGCAGTTTTTCCGCGAGGGGATAGAGCGCCTCCTGCGCGCGGGGAACGTGGCGGAGTGCACGGAACACGGCCGTCAGGTCGCCATGGCCATGCTGCACCTCGCGCAGACCTTCGAAGGCAGCCAGCGCAGCCTCGCAAGCGCTCTCAAGCGAAGCCCTGACTGTTGCAAACGATTCCGGCCAATTGCAAAGCCGTGAACGGGCCGCTTTCAAGACCTCGTCTGGCTGGCCTGCGGCGTCCATGACTCGATCGAAATCCGGCGGGTTGAGATGGCGGACGATGAAGCCAAGGGCTTCGAGCGATTGCAGCAAGGGCGGCAGTACGGCCACGATGTCGTCCACCACGGCCTCGCTCATGGGCGCTCGTTCCTGTTTCGCCTGTTGGTTCACGCGCGATCTGGCGCGGTGCGGGCTCGCTCTTTTCGTTCAACCCTCAATGCAGACGCGGCGCCTTGAGCAGCTTGGCACGGTCGGTCGAGGTCAGCACGACATCGAAAGTAACGCCCTCATGGTACACGGTGAGTGGCACGTCCACGCCGGCAGATCCGAGCGACCAGAGTTTCCGATAAAATCCCGCCTGACTTGTTACCTTTTCCCGGTTGACGGCGAGGATGACGTCCCCGGCCTTGAGTTCGGCAGCCGCTGCCGGTCCTTTCGCCGAGACCCCGACGACGACGACCTTGTTGTCGATCTCCGTCGAATACATGCCGAGCCACGGGCGCGCCGGGCGGTTGACGCGGCCGAATTTGCGCAAGTCGTCGAGCACCGGCTTGAGCAGGTCGATCGGGACGACCATGTTGACGTGCTCGGCCTTGCCTTCTCGCTCGCGCTCGAGCTGGAGCGAGCCGATGCCGATAAGCTCGCCGCGGTTCGAAATCAGACCGGTGCCGCCCCAATTCGGATGGGCGGGGTGGGTGAAGATCGCGTCGTCAAGCATGTATTCCCAATAACCGGCAAATTCCTGTCGTGCGACGATTTGGCTGGCAACTGAGCGCACGCGTCCGCCGACGCCGCCCATCACGACGCGATCACCGATCTCGGCTGCAGCCGAGGAGCCAAGCGACAGCGGATCGAGGTCGATGCGACCGAGCGCCTGCACCAGACCGAAGCCCGTCACCGAATCGAAACCGAGCGCGTGGCCTTCCACCACCCGACCGTCGCCAAGGTGCAACCATACGGCTTCAGCCTCGGTTATCAGATAACCGATGGTCAGCACCAGCCCGTCGTCGATCAAGACGCCATTGCCTGCGCGCTCTGTCCCGAGCGTGTCGGCGCTAAAGGCGTCGGCCGGGACGATGGAGTGCAGGCCGACTATAGAGGAAAGCGCGCGATCGAGATCGAAACCATAGTCGCCTGCGCGGGGCTGATAGGCCGGCGGAACTTTCCAATCGGTCAAAGCTGGCATGGAGCTCTCCTGGCGCGCGTGTTCCCAGGAACGAGGCGATCAGCTGCGCGCAATGGCGGCTACGATCTTATGTCGCAAAAGCCGGTCAGGAAAGTGTTCGATGCTGTCTCTTTTCTCTCGCAAGGTGCGAAAAACCAGACTTCTCTGGCAATTTGTCAATGACGATTGCGTGCCCCAACTGCCGGACGCCACGGAGACATTGGTTTCCAGGGCCGGTCGATTGTCGATCGACCGAAAGCTGTTCGCCAGCATCAAGTTTCGAGCGAAATTCGAAAACGGCCTTCCAACAGCTCTCGATCTGCTCTGGATGGTGCGAAGATGTCCGGGCTTTTCAAGACGGGAGCGGCGAAAGCCTCACCTGGCTCGCGAGATTAACAGATCGTCAACTTTGAATCCTAACTTGATGTTCTGTCCTTTCTGCCCAACTGGCGCCGGGAGGAAAGCATGCAGAACGTTGCGATGATCTCGGAGGTCACAGAACCTCGAGCATCATTCCCGATTGAGCAGGAAATCGCCCCGCGCGCGCCAATGCTATGGCTTTTGGTGTGCGGTCTCGCTCTCATGGTTGCAATTGCCGTTGCAACGGTGCTGTCGATCGACAAATTCAGGGAGAACGCGATCGAGAATGGCAAGGATGGCCTGGAGAGTGCCGTCCTGCTTCTCGTGCGTCATTTCGACCAGCAGTTCGGGGACTTTTCGATTCCGCAAAAACTCATCATTGCGGAACTCGAGTCGAGCGGCATTACCTCACCCGACATTTTCCGGGGCGAAATGGCAACTCTCGCCGTCCATGAGAAGCTGCGGGCGAAGGTGGATGGCTGGACAGACGTGGCCGGTTCCAATGTGTTCGATAGCAAAGGCATCCTCATCAATTCGTCCCGGATCTGGCCGGTCCCGGAGATCAACATCGCCGATCGCGCCTACTTCATGAAATTGGCGACAGATCCGGCGCTCGAGGTGGCCGTCGAGATCGTTCCGAGCCGTCTTTCCGAACATTCGCAAGCGATCGTCTTTGCCAGACGGATTTCGGGACCGAACCGGGAGTTCCTGGGCGTGGTCACCCGCGCGATTAGCCCGCTTCTCCTGGAGACTTTTTTCGCCTCCGCCAGTCTCGGCGAGGATGCGACCATAGCGCTGCATCATCGGGACGGCTCATTACTGGCCCGATATCCTCATGTCGAAGCCTTGATCGGACAAAATTTCAAGAAAGGCTCTGCGCTGCAGAGGGCTTTCTTCGACGGGTCTCATCTGACCGGCAGACTTAGCAGTCCGATCGACGGCAAGGACCGTCTGGTTTCCTCTCGAATGCTTTCTTCAACGCCTCTCCTGGTCGTTGCAACCAGGACTGTCGATTCGACCCTGTTGGCCTGGCGGTTGCAGACCAAGCTCTTCATCAGCGCCGCATTGATGTCGCTCGGCGTCATAGCCGCTACGCTTGGTCTGATGTTTCGCCTGATGAGATCCCAGCATCAGGCGGCGCAACGGCGTTTGAGCATCCAGAAGCATCGGCTCGACACTGCCATCAACAACATGACGCAAGGTCTCCTGCTGTTCGATGCATCCGCGCGGCTGATCGTATGCAACGCCAGATACATCGAGATGTACCATCTGTCGCCTGACGTGGTCAGGCCGGGTTGCACGCTTCGTGACGTGATACGTCACCGCAAGGCGACCGGTTCGCTACCCGGGGACGTCGAGCAATATTGCGAGGAGGTGTTGCGCAGCAAGGATAGCTCCGGCAGCAAGCTCGTGGCGACCTCGGACGGCCGGCTGGTGGATATCAAGACCGAGCCGATTGCCGATGGCGGATGGCTGGTCACTCACGAGGATGTCACGGAGCGTGTCCGGACCCAGGAGAGAATGGCTCATCTGGCGTATTATGACGCGCTCACGGATCTGCCGAACCGGACGTTGTTCCGCGAACGCGTCGAGCACAAGCTGGCCAATCTCGCGCCGGCCGAGCGCTTCGCCATCCTCTTCATCGACGTCGATGAATTCAAATCCGTCAACGACTCGCTCGGCCATCACGTCGGAGATGAGTTGTTAAAGTCGGTTGCCTTGCGTCTGAGGGCATGCGTGGGACCGAACGACTTCGTCGCGCGGCTGGGAGGGGACGAATTCGCGATCGTCAAGGTTGATTTTACCGATGAGACAGAGATCGTCGCCCTCGTCGAGAACATTCACCGGACGATACGCCGACCCGCGAAATGCCTTGGTCACGAAGTCTCGGCAGACGCCAGCATCGGAATCGCTATCGCTCCCGACCACGGGAAAAGCCTGGAAGAACTGCTCAAGAACGCCGACCTTGCGATGTACGCCGTCAAGGCCGGCGGACGACGAACCTTCCGCTTCTTCGTTCCGGAAATGGATGCGCGCATGAAGACGCGGCGTGCCCTGGAGGCCGACCTGAAAGACGCGTTGGCGAACGGCGGCTTCGAAGTTCATTATCAACCTGTCCTTGATCTGGCAGGCAATATGGTGACGGGCTGCGAGGCCTTGCTGCGCTGGCGTCATCCCGGCCGCGGCACGATTTCTCCAGCCGAGTTCATTCCGGTGGCAGAGGAGACCGGTTTGATCATCGAGTTGGGCGAATGGGTGCTGCGGAAAGCCTGCGGCGACGCCGCGCAATGGCCCGAGGGGATCAAGCTTGCCGTGAACGTCTCACCGCTCCAGTTCAAGTCTGGAACGCTCGCCCTCAGGGTCGCGGCTGCGCTCGCGGAATCCGGCCTTGCTCCCGATCGCTTGGAACTCGAGATAACCGAGGCGGTGCTGATCCGCGACGACGAGGAGGCTCTGTCCGTGCTTCATCAGCTTCGGGGCCTGGGTGTGCGGATCGCGCTGGATGATTTCGGCACGGGCTATTCTTCCCTGAGCTATCTGCAGCGCTTCCCGTTCGACAAGGTCAAGATCGATCGAAGCTTCGTTCGCGACATCGCCGAAGCCGAGGGCTCCTCCCCCATCATCGAGGCCGTGGTCCACATGGCCATGGCGCGGTGCATGACCACGACGGCGGAAGGCGTGGAGACCGAAGCGCAGCGCGACATCCTGCGCCGGCTCGGATGCAATGAGATGCAGGGCTATCTGTTCAGCCCGGCTGTGCCGGTCGAACGGCTGGCGAACCTGCTGCTGGCCGAAGGCTCTTCCGCCGCCGCCTGATGATCGGTCGTGCGATTGGCAAGAGTAAGCGCCGTGGCCATTCCCGTTGCCATCGCTAACCGCCTCATAACCGCCTACTCCTCGTATAAAAAGTTACAATTGTAACTGTCTAAAGCCTTTTAAAAATTTGTCGAGCGGTTGCGCGGGGATTTGGGCGGCACGCGTCGAGAAGGACCGGTCAGCCGGCACTTTTCACGCGCGCGCGGTGGCTCGCTTGCTTGGCGCGATTGCCGCACACGGCCATGCTGCACCAGCGCCGCGCGTGGCCCTTGGTAGTATCGAGGAACAGCATGGTGCAGGTCGGCCCTTCGCATTTCTTCACCATGGTGAAGTCGGCATGACAGACGAGGTCCGCCATTGCCTGTGCCACCGGTAACAGCAAAGTGTCCGGTGTGCGCCAGCGCCGGCTCCAGCGGCATTGCAGATGATGATGCGAGGTCGGATCGCCGTTTGATCGCACGATCTCGCAAAAAGCCTCATCGCGCTGCAAGTGCCGATTCAACGGGCCTAACTCCGACCAGGCATTTGCGCTGATCTGCCGTCCGGCGTGCGCGAGCACGAAGCCGCGAAACCACTCGCGCAGGACGCGCGCCTGCGCGGCGACCGCGTCGAGTTCACCCGGAATGGTGTTGGTTCGCATCGCCTTTGCGACACTGGCCTCGACCAGCCCCGCTTGCTCGAGCCAGGCGAGGAGATCGTGGCCATGGCCGAGCCACTCGATATTGATGCCCGAGGGCGCGGCCACCGTGTTCAGGAAGTCGAGGCTGCGTGCGTCGGCAATGAACATCGGGGCAGGGCGAGAATTTGTCATCGGGAAATGGCTCCGGGAGAGTGGGCTGCGCATGGAATTCCAAAAATAGCGATAACCTCTAATAATGCTGTTGACAGGTTGGTACATCGTCTATGTAACCCTTAAAGTCAACGATGCAGGTTACGGAGCATCCTCTAATTCCGGGAGCTCCGATAGTGGCGGATCACTCATTAAATCCGGAGGCTTCCGATGAAAACGGTCGCTTGGATCACAAACGCCGAGAAGCCCTGGAACCGGTTTCGAGAAGTTGAGGGTCACGCTGGCCCGTCCGACGGCACCGGACGCCGGGCGAACTGCCAGCCGAGCGCGGTTCCCGAGAAGACAAACAAGCAACTTTCGCCGAACGAGTGCATCTTCTTCATCAGCCAGGGCGGCAAGTTCGATGACGTCCCGGCGAAACAGGGCGCCTTGCAAAAATAGCTCCCGATAAATTGCGATGACAGCTGGCATCGGCCGGCCGTCGATCGCAGTCGCGATCTCGGTCGAGGCGCTCAAGCAAGATCGCCGGCCGAGCGAACCGGGCAATCAAGCGCTTGCGGTCGTTTCATGTTGTTCTCGAATCGGCCGACGATGCGAAAGGGAATTGCAGAAAATCCGGGCTCTGTCTGATAATGTGGCGCCCATGGACAACAAGCGGGCAGCCACTGCCGTTCTGGGCAATGCCATTGTCGAATGGCTCGCCGGCGAGGCGCTGCAGAATTCCGAGCCGGCCACACTTTACGGCGAGCTTTGCCAGCGCCTCCGTGGCATAGGCATACCCATTCTACGCGGTCAGATTGGCTTTCGAATACTTCATCCGCTCTACGACGCCAGCGTTTTAACCTGGACTGCCCAGCAAGGTGTCGTCGTGGAGCATTTTCGCCCTGAGCAGAGCAGCGACGACCAGTTCGTGCATGGTCCCCTGGGCCACGCACTGGCCCATCGATTGCCGGTGTTACGGCGTCGATTGACGGGCGATACCGCGCTGGTCGATTTCGCCGTCCTCGAGGAATTTCGCTCCCTTGGTGGCACCGACTATGTCGTCTTCCTGGTCGCTTTCGAGCAGACGGCTAAAAGCGGCATCATCTGCTCCTGGGTGGGCGACCGGGCCGCGGGCTTTACCGATGAAGAAATTGCGCAGCTCAATCGTATCACCCGCGAACTTGCGATCGCGCTCAAAGCAAAGGTCGAACGAACCGTCGCGCAGAATGTGGCCCATGCCTATCTCGGACAACGTGCGGGCCAGTCCGTGCTCAACGGCTTGATCCGGCGCGGCGACGGGGAAAAGATTACCGCCGCCTTGTGGTACAGCGATTTGCGCTATTCGACAGCTCTCGCAGAGCGGCTACCGGCGGAAGAGTTTCTGAATCTCCTTGGCCATTATTTCGAGATGACGGCATCCTCGGTGCTCGAGCATGGCGGCGAGGTCGTCTCGCTGATCGGCGATGCGGTTCTTGGCCTCTTTCGACTTGAGCACACCGCGGATGAGGCTTGCGGTCGGGCGCTTGCCGCAGCTCAGGAAGCACGCCGGCGGCTCGGTGCGCGGCCGGCGGAAACCGACGCCAGTTTCGATTTCGGCATATCGATGCACCTCGGCCGGGTCATCTATGGCAATGTCGGCGTTCCGGAGCGGCTGCAATTCACGCTGGTGGGGTCTGCGGTCAACGAGGTGGTTCGGGTGCAGGATCTGACGAAAAAGCTCGGCCATCCGGTGCTGGCCACGGCTTCCTTTGTCGAAGCGACACCCGCTTGCGTCTGGCATCCGCTCGGCGAACATGTCTTGCGGGGAATCGAGGCGCCGATGCCGATCTTCACTCCGATGATGCAATAACAGGCCTTGCCGCGAACTGAGAGGATTCCAACGTTTCGATACTGCATAACATTTGATTTGCGAAAACCGGCATTGGCATCGTTATGCTTGTCTGAATGCAGCGTGACGGACGATAAAAGCGCTCAGGTCAAGCGTCGCCGGGCGTCCGCGGCGGGCTGTTCCGCAACATCGCCCGATCGTCGCGCGGCGAGGTGCCGAATGCTTCCTTGTAGCGACGGCTGAAATGGCCAAGATCGGCAAAGCCGCAGGCGAGCGCGATTTGCGCGATACTGTCGTTCGCGCGCAGCGGATCGGCGAGATCGCGCCGGCTCTTTTCCAGCCGACGCCGCCAGATCCAATCGCTGACCGTCGTGCCCTCGGCGTGAAACAGATCCTGCAAATAGCGCGGCGATATGCCAACCCGCTGGGCCACCCGTTCGGTGTTGAGCTCATGATCGTGCAGGCTGCTGTCGACGACCGCTTTGGCGCGGAAGATCAGCGCCGTGCGCGCCGAACTGCCGCCGTCGACGATCTCGCCCAGCTTTTCACCCAAAGCTGCGGTGACAAGCGACAGGCAGGTTTCCGCAAGCTGGCTCGCGGTCGCCGGTGCGATGTCGGAGACAATCGATGCCGTGCGCTGCACGAACGGCAGGACCAGTGAGCCAACCGGGCTCGTGCCCTCGATGCGCCGCGCCGTCCACACTTCGGTGCGGCCGATCCGCCGCACAATCGCCGCGCGCGGCATGTGCAGCACGAGTTGCTCGAAGCCGGCGTCAAAATTGAGTGTGTAAGGTCGCGTGCTGTCGTAACAGGCGAAGTCGCCGGGAAGAAGCCGAGCCTCGCGGCCGTCTTGCGCGATGACACCGACACCGCGCACCTGCAGGCTGACCAGCATCACTTCTTCGCGGGCACGGCGGATGCGCGTCGGCGTGCGCTTGACGATCTGTCCGTCCGCATTCACCGTGGAAAAATGCAGATCGTCGCACTCGGTGGTCGTGATCTCGCCAAAGAACGGCGCCGAGCCGCGCGCCTGGCAATCAAGCTCGACAAAGGTATCGCAGACGGCGTCCTGCCAGAATTGAAAGCGCTTGCGCTCAGCGACGTTGGCCGTTGTCAGCACGGTATTCATTTCACCGCACCTTTCAGCAAAAAACCGGCGCTTTGAGCATAGCACGCGCTCGGCGCCTGCAAAAGCGGACAGCGGCGGGTCAAGAGCCGTGCGCCGTCAGGCAACATTTAGCGCGCGTGCAGCCAAGAGCGCGTCGGCCGGCATTCTAAAATTGGTGTCGATCGGAGAGACCCCCACCGGAGGAACCACCATGGCTGCCGCGCATCCGAAATACAAAGTCGCTGCCGTTCAGGCCGCGCCCGCCTTTCTCGACCTGGAAGGCTCAGTGGAAAAAACCATCTCGCTGATGGACGAAGCCGCCGCCGCCGGAGCCAGCCTCATCGCTTTCCCGGAAACCTGGATACCGGGCTATCCCTGGTGGATCTGGCTCGGCGCACCGGCTTGGGCGATCATGCGCGGCTTCGTCTCGCGCTATTTCGACAATTCACTCTCCTACGACAGCCCGGAAGCAGAGCGGCTGCGCGCCGCGGCCAAGCGCAACAAAATCACGGTCGTGCTCGGGCTCTCGGAACGCGACGGCGGCAGCCTGTATATTGCCCAATGGATCATCGGCCCGGATGGCGAGACCATCGCCAAGCGCCGCAAGCTTAAACCAACGCACGCCGAGCGGACCGTGTTCGGCGAGGGCGACGGCTCGCATCTGGCGGTGCATGATCTCGAAATCGGCCGGCTCGGCGCGTTGTGCTGCTGGGAGCACCTGCAGCCGCTTTCTAAATACGCGATGTACGCGCAGAACGAGCAGGTGCACGTTGCCGCCTGGCCGAGCTTCTCGCTCTACGATCCGTTCGCGCATGCGCTAGGCGCCGAGGTCAACAATGCCGCGAGCAAAATCTATGCGGTCGAGGGGTCGTGCTTTGTGATCGCGCCGTGCGCGACGGTCTCGCAAGCCATGATTGGCGAATTGTGCGACACGCCGGAGAAACATCAGTTCCTGCATGCCGGCGGGGGCTTCGCCGTGATCTATGGCCCGGACGGCGCGCCGCTCGGGCAGCCGCTGCCGCCTGACCAGGAAGGACTGCTCTATGCTGACATCGACCTCGGTATGATCTCGGTCGCCAAGGCGGCGGCCGACCCGGCCGGACATTATGCACGCCCGGACGTCACGCGGCTTCTGTTCAACAATCGCCCGGCCAACCGAGTGGAAAAGCTGGCGTTGCCGGTCGATGCCGAGTCGGCGGCTGAAGCGCCGGCGACGCCAGAGGGCAGAGCGGCAGGCGTGGCGGCGTTCACACCCCCGCAAACCGTTCAGTGAGGCGGCCATGGAATCCGCAATCCCTCCCCACCTGCAGGTCAAGCGTACCCGGCATCGCCGGGTGCCGGATGATTACCAGCCGCCCTACCCAGCGTTCGTTGCGCGGCATCGGCCGGCGGTCGAACGCGTGGTGATGGCTTATTTCGGCCTTCAGTATCGCGGCGATCCGCCCGCGGCGTGCGCCGCGGCGCTCGACTGGATCGCAAAGACCTTCGCCGCGGCTGGCGGACCCAAGCACTGGGACCGAGCCCGATACGTCGATGAAGCCGGCTATACCAACCTGCTGTTCGTCGCCTATTGGGACGATCAGAAGATCTTCGACACCTGGTTTCCGCCTGCACGTGAGGGCTGGACGGGCGCAAAGAGTAACTTCGCTGGCCTCGGCACATTCATCGAAGTCTTAAGCCCGTCCGTCAACGACTACGAGACGCTGTTCTCCTCGCTTGGCCGACCCGAGGGCATTGCGGTGCTCGCCGACAGCCTAAGCGGCGACGTGATGGAGCACGCTTATTGGGGTGGTATGCGCGACCGCATTCCGAAATCGCAGATTAATGACATGGCCCCCGACGGCGCGCCCAGCATCCTCCGTGATGGCGACCGCGTGCGCGTCAAGCCCCACGACAATATTTGTCTGATCCGCTCCGGTCAGGATTGGAGCGACACCGAAGCATCCGAACGCAAAATGTATCTAGACGACGTCGAGCCTGTTCTGCGTGCCGGCATGGATTTTTTGCGTGACGAGGGCCGCTCGGTCAATTGCTTCGCCAACCGCTACATGATGGTGCTGGATCGTACCGGACGCCCGACGGAAAAATCCTACGGCATGAGCTGGTGGAAAAGTCTCGCTGCGCTCGAACGCTGGTCGGAGTCGCATCCCACCCATGTGCGCATCTTCGGCGCGGCGATGAAATATCTGTCGAGTCTCGGGCCGGCCGCAAAGCTCCGGCTATATCACGAGGTGACGGTGGCGCGCACCGCCGACCAGTTGTTTGAGTATCGCAACTGCCACGATCGCACCGGTATGCTCAACGCTGTAACGGCCTGAGTCCGCGCCCCGTTTGTGCCGATCAGTCTGATACGAAGGCGGGAGGTTGCGTGAAAAGGATCGACAGGCCATCAGCGCTGAAGGCGAGCCATCGCGAGGTGTGCTGGGACTCATAAGAGTGTCAAGTTGACCAAAAAAACTCCAATGCTTTGGGAGCCTGCGGGACACATAAGATTTTCGCGTGGGACTCATAAGAGTGTATTCCCGACCAGTTTGGGACCCACAAGAGTGTAACGGAATCGCCGATCAAGCTTCGGCGCCTATCTTCGGTTGCACTTTTGGGCCCGAAACCGAGCCGCTCCGACACCAAATCAGGCGGCCTGGCGGCCATCTCGGCGCAAAATTCGCCCTTCTTCGCCAACTTCTCTCGAGACGCCCACGCGATGTTGGTCGCCATCTGTCCCGACGATCCGGACGAGGCGATCAGCGAGGTCTCGTCGAAGCGAAGTTCGAGGCGATCCGATGGCGGCTCAGTCGCTGGCGAGCTCAATTTGTGCCGAAATGGCGCGCCATTCAGAATAAAATTACTAACTCATATATAATTGAAATTGCTTGTGATTTTGCAAAATCCGTTGGTTCGGCGGCTATCGGCACCGACTTCGGCCTCACGCGCCGCCGAAGGCAACCCAGCAGCCACACGACAGCGTGCGCCTTGATCACTCTGGGAGTATTGTCGTCAGGAGCCGTCGAAGCATTGACACCGAAGATTTTCCCGTACGCGCTCGATCGCGGTCCAGGCAACGCGCTCGAAGAGATGCACTCCAGAAATAAGCGGATGATCGCGACTTCGGTCGGACGGCGCGGCAAATGGAGGACATTATGGCGTGGCGTGACGACAAGGCCCGGGCGACCCTGATCCGCGACGCAGCAGGCAGCGTGCAGCCGGGCAAGGCTCCTCAGACCTTTGCCGAGCTTCTGTTCGGCTACACCAATGTCGAGGACCTCGCCAAGTACGATGCCTCATCGCTGGCCTTCCTGGCGGGACAGGCCTGGGAGCACGTGCGGCAACGCACGGCCGGCAACGCCGATATCCGGGTCGTCAATCCGATGATGCCGGACGGGCGCGAGATTTCCGTGCTCGAAGTTCTCAACGACAACATGCCTTTCCTGTTCGATTCCACGATGGCGGAGCTCGCCGAGCAGGGCATCGAAGTCACCCTCGTCGCTCACCCGATCATCGCAGTGGAGCGCGATGACCAAGGCAAGCTCCTGTGTTTTTACGGCGAAGCATTGCCGGAAGGGGCAAAGGGCGCGCGAGAGAGTCTGATTCACCTCCACATCACCCGCCTGGATGCCGAGGCCGACCGGCAGAAGTTGATCGACGGCCTAACCTTGACGTTGAACGACGTGCGCGCCTGCGTCACCGACTGGAGAACCATGCGCGACCGGGTCGAGGAAGCGATCAAGACTTTCTCGTCCAATCCGCCGCCGCTGCCGATCGACGAGGTCGCCGAAGCCAACCAGTTCCTGCAATGGCTGTGCGCGGACAATTTCACCTTCCTGGGCGTACGCGAATATCGCTTCTCGCCCGACAGCGACGCGTCCGACGATATCACAGCTGGCGAAGGCCTCGGCGTCCTCCGCGATCCGGATGCGAAGGTCCTGCGACGCGGTAGCGAAATGGTGGTGATGACGTCGGAAATTCGCGAGTTCATGCGCGAACCCACCCTGCTCATCGTCATGAAGGCCAACGTCTCCAGCCGCGTTCATCGTCGCATCCGGATGGATTATGTCGGCATCAAGCTCTATGCGCCCGACGGCCGGCTGGAGGGCGAATTGCGAGTCGTCGGTCTGTTCACCTCGGGCGCCTATACCCGCTCCGTCCGACAGATCCCTTATGTACGCCACAAGGTGACGAGGGTGCTGCAGCGCGCCGGCTTTGACCCAAACAGCCATTCGGGCAAGGCGCTAATGCATATTCTCGAAGAATATCCGCGTGACGACCTGTTCCAGGTCGACGTCGACACGCTCTACAATTTCGTCATGGAGATCCTGATCCTCTATGAACGGCCGCGCGTCCGTACGCTGGCGCGGGTCGACAAGTTCGATCGCTTCGTCTCCATCCTCGCCTTCATTCCGCGCGACAAATACGACACCGACGTGCGCGCGCGCGTCGCCAACTTCCTGGCGCAGGTCTACAAGGGGGTGCTATCGGCCTCCTACGTGTCCTTCCCCGAGGGATCATTGGCGCGTGTCCACTACATCATCGGGCGTTATGAAGGTAAGACTCCCGCTGTCGAGCGCGCCACGCTGGAAGCCGGGATCAGCGCCATTGCCGCAACCTGGGCTGACAAGCTGAAGGCTGCGCTGACTGCGTCTACCGACGGCATGCGGGCTCGCATGCTCGCCAATCGGTATGCCCGGGCCTTTAGCGGCGGCTATACCGAGGTTTTCACGGCGGAACAGGCGATCGCCGATATCACGACCATCGAAAAACTCACGCCGAGCCGTCCGGTGACGATTTCGGTTCACCGCTTCGCGGGCGAGGACGATCCCAGGCGTTTCGGCTTGAAGGTGTTCTCCGACGCCGCACCGCTGTCGCTGTCCTATCGCGTGCCGGTGATCGAAAATCACGGCCTGCGCGTGGTCAATGAACGCACCTATCAGATCCAGCCCGGCAACATGCCGGAGCCGGTCTGGCTGCACGACATGACGATCGAGACCAGCGACGGCCAGCCGATCGAGATCAGCCCGGAATTCAGCCGTCGCCTGGAAGCCTCGATCATGGCGGTGGTCACTGATCGTGCCGAATCCGACGGATATAACGGTCTGATCCTGCGTACGCTCCTGGGCTGGCGCGAAGTCTCGACGATCCGGGCGCTGTCCCGCTACCTGCACCAGATCCGCGCACCGTTTACCCAGGACTATATGTGGGAGACGCTGCGCAAGAACGCCGCGATCACTGCCAACATCGTCGCGCTGTTCCAGGCCCGCCTCGATCCACGCCTCACCTCCACGGACGCCGAGCGTTCGGCACGCGAGACGGCCCTCCTTGCCGAGATCGAGGAGCAGCTCAAATTCGTTACTTCTCTCGATGAAGACCGCATCCTGCGCCGTTTCACCAACCTGGTGCAGGCGACCATCCGCACCAATCTGTGGCAGGTCGGCGAGGACGGACACCCCCGTAGGGTAATCTCGTTTAAATTCGACGCGCGTCGGATTGACGATCTGCCGGCTCCACGGCCGCTTTACGAAATTTTCGTCTATTCACCGCGTGTCGAAGGCATACATTTGCGGTTCGGCAAGGTTGCGCGCGGCGGACTGCGCTGGTCGGACCGGCCGCAGGATTTCCGCACCGAGATCCTCGGCCTGGCCAAGGCCCAACAGGTCAAGAACGCGGTGATCGTGCCGGTCGGCGCCAAGGGCGGCTTCGTGCCCAAACGCCTGCCGCCGCCGTCCAATCGCGACGCCTGGCTCGCAGAAGGCACCGAAGCCTATCGCATCTTCGTTCGCTGCATGCTCGAGCTCACCGATAATCTCGACGGCGACATCATCGTGCCGCCCGACTCTACCGTGCGCCATGATGGCGACGACCCCTACCTCGTTGTCGCGGCCGACAAGGGCACCGCAACCTTCTCAGACGTTGCCAATGCGATCTCGGCCGAGAAGAAACATTGGCTCGGCGATGCTTTCGCCTCCGGCGGCAGCCAGGGCTACGATCACAAGAAGATGGGGATCACGGCGCGCGGCGCCTGGGAGGCGGTCAAGCGCCACTTCCGCGAACTCGGCACCGACATCCAGACCTCGCCCTTCACCGTCGTGGGCGTGGGCGACATGTCCGGCGACGTCTTCGGCAATGGCATGCTGCTCTCGCCGGCGACGAAGCTTGTGGCTGCTTTCGATCACCGCGACATCTTCATCGATCCGTCGCCCGATCCTTCGATCGCCCTCGCCGAACGCAAACGCCTGTTCGGCCTGCCGCGATCGAGCTGGCAGGATTACAACAAGTCACTGATCTCCCAAGGCGGCGGCGTGTTCTCCCGCTCGCTCAAGGCGATCCCGCTTGCACCGGAAGTGCGCGCCCTGCTCGATCTCGACAAGCCGCAAGCGACCCCATTCGAGGTGATGACGGCGATCCTGAAGGCGCGCGCAGACCTTCTGTGGTTTGGCGGTATCGGCACCTATGTTCGCTCATCCTCCGAAAGCGACGATCAGGTCGGTGACCGCGCCAACGATCCGATCCGGATCACCGGCGGCGACGTGCGCGCCCGGGTGATCGGCGAAGGCGCCAATCTCGGCGTCACCCAGCGCGGCCGCATCGAAGCGGCGCAGAAGGGCGCCAGGCTCAACACCGACGCGATAGACAATTCCGCCGGCGTGAACACGTCTGACGTCGAGGTCAATATCAAGATCGCGCTGGCTCGCCCCCAGCGCGAGGGCCGCCTCAGTCCTGCCGACCGCAACAGCCTGCTTTCCGTGATGACCGACGAGGTCGGCGCCCTGGTGCTGCGCAACAACTATCTGCAAACGCTTGCGCTCTCGCTCGCCGAACGCAAGGGCGTGGCCGAGACCGGCTTCCTTACCCGCCTGATGCAGTCGCTCGAGCGGCGCGGCCTGCTCAGCCGCGCCGTCGAATTCTTGCCCAACGATGCAGAGATCACCGAACGCACAAGGCGCGGCCAGTCCCTGACACGGCCTGAACTTGCCGTGTTGCTCGCCTACGCCAAGTTGACCCTTTACGATGACCTGCTTGTCACCAGCGTGCCGGATGATCCCTATCTCGCCCGCGAACTGTCGCAGTATTTTCCAAGCGAGGTTCAGCACAGATTCCCGACGGCGGTCGAGTTCCATCGGCTCCGACGGGAGATCATCGCGACCAGCCTCGTCAATGCCGTGATCAACCGCGGCGGACCGGCCTGTATGGCGCGCCTGATCGACGAGACCGATGCCGATATCCCAACCATCGTCATGGCCTATGTGGCGGTAGACGAATGCTACGGACTGAAGTGGCTGAATGACGCGATCGACGCACTGGATGCCTGCATCGACGGGCAGTTGCAGCTGTCCCTCTACGCGGTGATCCAGGATCTTCTGCTCTCCCGCATGATCTGGTACGTGCGCAATGTTGATTTCAAGGACGGTCTGGAAGCGGTCATTGGGCGTTTTGGCCCGGCGATCCGCGAGATCGTTGCCGGGCTCGACACCGCACTGCCGGCGGACCTGCAGGCCGCGCGCAGCAAGCGCCGACGGGATTTGACCGATGCCGGTGTCCCCGCCGGCCTCGCCGGCGAGCTAGCCGATCTCGACGCCCTGGTCTCAGCACCCGATATCGTGACGGTTGCCGAGCGCACCGGGTGCGCCATCGGCGATGCCGCCGCGACCTTCTTCGCTGCCGAGGCCAATTTCCGTCTCGACCACATCATCGCCGCCGCCCGCAGCGTGCCGGCAAACGATTATTTTGAACGCCTCGCTATCGACCGCGCCATCGACCAGATCGCGGCAGCCGAACGAAGACTGGCCGCGGATATGCTATCAACCGGCCAGTCCGGCCAGCAAGCCGTCGAGACCTGGCTCGCGGCGCATCCCGAAGCGACGCGCATCCGCCGCACGGTTGAGGAGATTGCCGCCAGCGGCCTGACGCTCGCTAAGCTGACGGTGGCGGCGAACCTGCTGGCGGATTTGGTGAAAGCCTGAGGGCGTGCGAGGCAGCGATGTGAAACTCTGAAGTGCAATGCTGGGACTGGCATTGCCGGGAGATGACAGGCTGTCGGCCACCAAGTGAGGCAAAGCGGGACGCAACACGCCAGAACCAGTTCATTCTCGATGCGTTCGAAGTGGAATTCCGGCAGCGCAATAGATCGGCAGACTATCCCAAGGGAATTGCCTGATCGCATTTTCGCTCTAGCTACTCGCCATAGGAGGGTAAGCCGGAAGATTTATCGGATTGGGTCATGTTTCGTGCTCGGGGGATCGCGGGGCGTCAGCGGCCTGCGAAGGCGGCCTTGCGCTTCTCAACGAACGCGCGCACGCCTCCTTGTGGTCGAGAGTCCGCGCCGTCCTGACCATGTTCGCGGCCTCAAAATCCAGGGAGTCCAGGAACCCGCTCATCATGGCGTGGTCCAGATTGTCCTTCATGTGGCCGAAGGCGATCGCGGGACCCTCGGCCAGGGAAGCCGCAAGCGCAAAGGCGGCCTGACGCAGTTCTGCATCCGGCACGACGCGGTTGACGAGTCCGAGGGCTTCCGCCCTCTGTGCGTCGACGCGTTCGGACAGGAACATCAATTCGCGCGCGCGGGAAAATCCGGTCAGCCGCGTCAGCAGCCAGGCGATGCCGTAATCTCCGGACAGGCCTATGCGTGCGTATCCGGTGGTCAGAATGGCCGACTGTGCCGCAATGCGGATGTCGCAGGCGAGCGCAAGCGCAAGGCCGGCGCCCGCCGCGGGCCCCGGAATTGCAGCAACGGTCGGCTTTCTCACCGCGACCAGCGCTCCGGTTAGCGTCCGCTGCTTGACGCGGAGATCGTCGACCCGCTGCTCGAACGTCATCTCGGCCTTGGTCGACTGGCCCATGGCTTTCACATCACCGCCCGCGCAGAACGCGGTTCCCGCGCCGGTAATCAGGATGGCGCCGATACCCGCATCGTCACCGAAATGGTTTATCATCCTGCGCAACGCCGGGGTCAGGTGATCGGACAGCGCATTGCGCGCCTCCGGCCGGTTGAGCGTGAGGATTGCGACGCGGTCACGGATTTCTGCCAGCAGTTCGCCTGTGCCTGTATCGATCTCGGATCTGTCCGCCATGTCAGTCGTTCCACATCTCTGTGACAGCAGGGTTGCTTGCAAATTATATGATGATTGTCATACGCTGCAATGGGCGGCCTTGGAAATTGGCGCGCCCGGGGCGTGAATTGAGGCAACGATGACCAGGCTGCGCATCTTCTCCTACCTGCCGAACCCGCGGGTGTGGAAAGCGACCATCGCGGCGCGGTTTTGTGACGTGGAACTCGAGATTCGCGGCGCACCACCCGGCGAACTCAAGGGCTGGCTATGGGACTACGAGGCCCGGCCGCTGGCCGAGGGCGAAGCCGATGCGTCGATCGCGAGAACCGGCCGGACCGGGCTCACCGGCTCGCAGCTCTACAAGACGGACGCCTTTCTGGAAGCGCAGCCGTTTGGCAATGTGCCCGCTGCCTTCGCGCCGGGCGGAAGGACCGGCATCTTCGAATCCAACAGCATCATGCGCGCGGTAGCACGTCTTGGGCAATCGCGCTTTCCGCTCTACGGACACGATGCATTTGAGGCCTCGCGCATCGACAGCTTTCTCGATGTCAGTCTGATTTTTGCGCGGGACTCGCAGATCTATCTGCTCTCGCTGATGGACGGGAGCGTGAACGAGGCGATACACGCAAGGGCCAGAGACGCCTTTTCCATCTACGCCTCCGGGATCGAGCGGGCGTTATCGCCCGACCGCCGCGTGCTGGTCGGCGATGACATTTCCCTTGCCGATATCTGCTTTGCGACCGAGCTTGCGCTGTTCATGAACGAGCATCAGCGCGCAGACAGGCTGAAGGCGCGCGGGCTGGCGAAGATCCTGCACCCGCAGGTGGATCGCGACTATCCGCGCATGACCGCCCACTTCGCCCGGCTGCTGCAGCATGAGCACTTCAAGGCCGATCTGGAACCGTATGTCCAAAATCTGTCGGCCGCGGCCGCATCGAACTAGGCCGCAGCTCATTCATTCTTGCGAGGTATCCCATGAGTGCTCCGGTTTGCGTCATCTCGGGTGTCGGGCCCGGAACGGGATCAGCGCTGGCCAAGCGCTTCACTGAGGGCGGCTATCGCGTCGCGCTGCTGGCCAGAAACGAGTCTCGGCTCGCCGCTCTTGAACGGGAATTGGCCAACGCAAAGGGTTTTCCCTGCGACGTGTCCGATCCCGAGCAGGTGGAGAGCGCGGCCACCACCATCGAGCGCGACCTCGGCCATCCGAGTGTGCTCATCCACAACGCGGTCGGCGGCGCGTTCGGAACATTCCGCGAGATCGATCCCGCGATCCTGAATCGCAACTTTCAGGTCAACACGATGGGGTTGCTGTACCTTGCGCGGCGGTTTGTTTCCGCGATGGTCGACGCGGGCCACGGCGCCATCGTCGCAACCGGCAACACGTCGGCACTGCGGGGCAAGCCCTCTTTCGCCGGCTTTGCGCCGACCAAGGCCGCGCAGCGCATCCTGGCGGAGGCAATGGCGCGCGAGCTCGGACCGCTCGGCGTCCACGTCGCCTACCTTGTCATCGACGCGGTGATCGATCTCGCCTGGACGAGGGAGCGGTTCAAGGGGCGGCCCGACGAATTCTTCATCAAGCCGCAAGCGATCGCGGCAGAGGTCTGGCATATCGTGCATCAGGACCGCAGCGCCTGGTCGTTCAACGTCGAACTGCGACCGTTCGGCGAGGCCTGGTGAGCATTTCTTAACCCGACGGTAGGTTCATGAGCGAACAACGTCACTACTGAGGAAGCAAGATATGAACCTGCCGCCAAACACCGATCCCGGCACCGCATATTCTTACAACGACGTTGCGCACTGGCCAACAAACGACACGCGCGACAAGCGTCGCTTCATTGATAATATTTTCGCTGAGCTTTGTGTTCGGCTCCAGCCGACCCGCGATGTTGGCAGTCGCGCCGTGATCGAATGCGCGTCGAGATGCTGTTCGCCCATCTCAAGCGTATTCTCCGGCTCGGCCGGCTGCGCTTAAGGGAGCCAATGGGTGCCCAGTTCGAGTTCACGTTGGCTGCTATCGCTCAGAACCTAAAGCGGCTCGCCAAGCCTCTGGCGTACGAAGAGAAATCGGTTCCGTCCTCCGGGTAAGGATCGTCGATTAGCCGGAATGCTGATGGGCTAGCTAAGACCGGCGAGGGCGTTGACGATCGGCGTTAATTCGTGCGCCCCTCGAAACACCATTCCCAATGCAACGTAGAGGATCACCCCCAGACCGAGGTAGGCGATCCAGCGGTATTTATGCAGCAGGCTGGCAATAAATCTCGCCGCGACGCCCATCAGGAAGATCGACAGGCTGAGACCAAAAACGAGGACAACCGGGTGCTCGCGTGCGGCGCCCGCTACAGCCAGCACGTTGTCGAGCGACATCGAGAGGTCGGCGATGATGATCTGTCCTGCTGCCTGAGCCAGCGTCTTGCGAGGGGCATAGCCGGTGACGGTGCCATCAGCGTTGATATCAAGTCCGGTCAAGGCTTCGACAGCCTCTTCCTCCTCCCGATTGGCGGTCGCGCGAAGCTCACGCCACATCTTCCAGCACACCCAGAGCAGCAGAACGCCGCCAGCGAACAGCAGGCCGACAAGTTTCAGAAGTTGCGTGGTGATTCCGGCAAACATAACAAGCAAGGCAGTTGCGCCCGCCATGCCGAACAAAATCGCCCGTGTGCGCTGTTGCTCCGGCAATCCGGCCGCGGCCATACCGACGACGATGGCGTTGTCACCGGCCAGAGTGAGGTCAATCATCACGACCTGGAAAAGTGCGGCAATGGCCTCGGGTGCAAATAACTCCGTCATTGCTTCAGGGGACCATCGGAAGATTGTCGAACCAGTCGAGCACGTGCCTGGGATTGCTTATCATCCCGGCGACGATCCAGGTGAAAGTGAATACGTAAACGATATTCCAGATCGTTGAGCCTTGCGCGTCACGGTTGGCGTTTATGAAGAGCGCGTACGTGGCGGCAACGCATGCGATCACCAACGACAGGATGCTGAGTACGGGCAGCACCAGCGGCGCGGGAATCAAAAGGAAGAGCACGAAAGCCGGCGCCGCGGTGACCGCGATCAGGCGAATCAGGCCTTGGAAACGAAGCGGGACTTCGATAACGAGTTTGCGTTCAAATCCGCTGTCCATTTTCCTTTGAGCCATTGAAACGCTCCTTTGCCGGTGCGCGCTGGTTGCGCGCCACGTCGCGGAAAGCAGCTTCGTCGAGAACCGCCCGCGTCCCGTCCCCTTCAGGATAGGAGCGCCGTTCGATATGGGCATTCGTATTGATCGGGTGGTAATTCTACGGGGCTATTCGCCCGAGCCGGATTGCCTGCCGCACCAGTCCGGCAACGCTTTCGGCCTGCATCTTCTCCATGACCTCAGCGCGATAGCTATCAACCGTTCGCACGCTAATGTTAAGCTTGTCCGCCATGGCGTGGCTGGTGAATCCGTCCACCACCAGATCGAAAATTTCGATTTGGCGCGGCGTCAACCGGGCAAATCGAGCGTCGAGCGCGCTTTGCGCCCTTTGCAAATCCAGGTGTTCGAAGCTCCGGGCAAGCGCGCGATTGATCGCCGCAACCAGTTGCCTGTCGTCAACCGGCTTTTCGATGAAGTCTTGTGCCCCCGACTTGATTGCTGCCACCGCCATTGGCACATCGGCGTGACCTGAGATCAGTACCACAGGCATTGGGATGCCACGTCGGGCCAGCTCCCGCACCAGTCCTATGCCGTCCGTGCCGGGCATCCTCACATCGGCGACGATGCAACCCAGTTCCCCTTCGTCGATCGCCGCCAGAAACGCGTCGGCCGACTCATAGGCCTTCACCGAATATCCCAAAACGCCAAGCATCTCGCCCAGGGCGTCGCGAACAGAGGCATGATCGTCAATCAGAAAGACCATCGGAGTGGCCACGGTCAACGCTCCCGCGATCGATCGAGCGGCACCGAGAATCGGAACTCCGTTGCGCCAGGCTTGCCGGAATGCAGCCACACACGCCCGCCGTGCGCTTCCACGATGGAAGCACAAATCGAGAGGCCGAGTCCCAGGCCATCTTGCTTTGTCGTTGTCAGAGGATCGAACAGGCGACCTGCCGATTCGTCCTCGATGCCAGGTCCATTATCCAGCACGCCAATCTCGATGCGCGCTGGCGCGGCGTGATGGCGAGCCATGACATGTACGTGACCCGGCGATTGGCCCGCCGCCGCAATGGCATCGACGGCGTTGTGCACAAGATTGAGCACGATTTGCTCCAATTGAACCCGATCACCATGCAAATCTGGCAAGTCGGCGGGCGCGTCGAGATCGACGCGTACATGCCTGGCGGATGCCTCCGCCTGGGCCAGAGTCATTGCCTCCTCGAGCATGTCCCGCGTGTTGATCGTGCTGACGTGGGGATGCCCGCGACGAATGAAATTCCGCACGCGCCGCAGGATGTCGCCGGCGTGGTCGATGTGCGTCAGCATGGTTGTCAGATTGCTATCGGCCCGGGACAGATCGCCGCCCGGGGTGCGCAAAAGATGTTGCGCGGCTCGTCCGAGCGCTCGAGCCGCCGTCATGGGTTGGTTGATCTCGTGAGCGAGCGCTGACGCCATTCCGCTCACCAGGTTGACGCGCGCGACTTGCGCCGCTTCCGCCTGTCGTTCAGCGAGACGCGCTCGGGCATCGAGAGCAATCTGATCGGAGTTCCTGCGTTCGCTGATGACGACGCCAACGATGAGCCCGGTCACCGTCAGCACCAGCAGTAAAGTCTGGAATTCAGTGAATTCGCCTGCATCATATCCGGCGAAGTGCAGGAGCCCGATGAGGCTGAACTGGGTTACGGCAAGGCTGAAGCAGGCGCCGTCGACGCCATGGCGAACGGCGGCGATCACAACCGGAACGAACAGCAGGTAAAACAGCCTGAATCCATGCGCCTCTTCGCTGCCGATAATCAGCCAAAGTGCGACGCCGATGAGGCAGAGGTATAGTGCACTTTCCAGGGCCAGCGAACGCAGGCGACGTGTTTTCAGCCGCTCCCGAATTCTGAACCGCAGCAGGAGCGGCGTTACCACGGCAATGCCGATCGTGTCGCCGATCAGTAGCGGACGCGCGACCTGCACGACATCAGTGATGTCGAATTGTCCGACGGCGAGCAGGAACGCGCTCAGAAGAACCGTATTGAGCACGGCTCCGGCAAGCCCGGCTGCGAGCAGCAAAAGGACGTCACGAAGATGGGTTAGATCCGCATCGATCCGAAAATATCGGTGCAGCAGTGCGGCTACCGATGCGTAGCTCGTCGCTGTAATTACGGCCACCCCCAAGTCGGTCGGCCAGTCCACGTCGTTTTGCAGGACGATCGTCTCTGCGACAACCATTCCCGCAAACAGTATCAATCCGCCCAGAGGTCCGCCACGGATCATCAGCGCGAAGGCCACTCCAAGACCTGGATCCCACGGCGTAATCGGCAAGCCCTTGTGGACGTGAATGAAGCTGGCCCATTCGAGAATGAGGTAAGCCACCAAATACAGGACGGCGACGGCACATTTCGAAGCATGCTCCGGCAAACGGAGCAGCAACCATTCCCTTTGCAGTACTCGGGCGGGCATGTCGCTCTTTCGCACTGGCTTCAGCGGTCCTCGAATCCAATCGGAAAAAGCAATTGGCTGACCGCCGGCAGGCCGATCTCTTCGATAGCCTCTGGTTCTTTAAATGTCCAAGTTCGAGTTTATCATCAACCTGAAGACCCGCAGTTCCTCGGCCTCGCCGTGCCCCAATGCTGTTCGCTGGCGCCGACGAAATCATCGAATAGCGGCGCTATTTGCTGCGGCGCGAATTGCCGCGAATGGCCCCTTTGAGGTTTGTTCACGATCACCGAAATGGTCTGCTTACTGGGAAGATCGGAAATGACCGGCGGCGCTTGTGACCCTGGTTGTGTGAAAACGCGGCATCGGCGTTATGACGCCGTGCAGCAGCGCCTTGCAAACCCCCAAGCCATGCGCCAGCGTCGAGAGACTGTCGAGCATCCCTTCGGTACGATGAAGGCCCGCACGGGAGCGACGTACTTCCTCACCAAAACGCTTCCCAAAGTAGCCGCCGAAATGGCTCTCGCGGTCCTGGCCTACAATCAGACGAGGGTCATGAACATCGTCGGCATCAAGCCTCTGATCGCTGCAATCGCGGCCCGAGAGACTCCCGGGTCCTGGCTGCCCGCGCCGACATCCCTAGAGCCGTTTTTACACGGCCAGGGACCCGAAGCCGACATTGACCGGTTAGGCTTGAATCTCAGGACTCCGGGATCGGCACATCGAACGTGTTGAGGGTGACCGACACCATGCAATAGAGGCCGATAAGATAGGACAACTCTGCAGTGCCGTGCTCGCCGAATTGCTCCACCGCGGCTCTATAGGTCAACTCCGGCAATACTCCGCCTGATACGAGCGCCGATGCGAAGTCATAGGCAACGGCTTCTTGTTTTGTGAGATCTACTGGACGCTGGCCCGCCACGATGGTCGCGAGCTTTTCGTCGGATAAGCCTTTCCTCTCGGCTACGATGACGTGAGCGTAAAGTTCGTATGCGGATCTGAAATGCGCTCCCGTCACTAGGATCGCGACCTCCCTAACCGCTGGCGGTAAACTTGGGTTGAACGCCATCGCCTTGGTCAATTCCCAAACAGGCTTGCCGAACTTGGGCTCCCGTAGCCAGGAATTCCAGGGGCCTAATAACGCGCCATCATCGCGGATGCTTGCGAATCCCTGGAAGCTTTTGGCTATTCCCTCCTTCATGTCGGCTGCCAAGACCTTCTGTTCGGCGCTGAGCCTATCGGGCGAAATGATGGGCAATCGCATCGCTCTGTTCTCCACTTCGGAACCGTTTGATCGGACAAGTTACAATTTGCGCCCAATCGAGCGCTCTAGGCGGTGTGTTCAACTATACGCGCTGCCTTGGAGTTAAATAGTCAATGCTATGGACTTACTTTTCGTCGGCAGGCGAACGGGGCTGCGCTAGCCCTCGCGACATGTGCGCCGCCGAGGGATCTCGGTCGCTCACGAGGCATAGCGGAAGTCGACGCGCGGCCGTCTAGCGCAGAGGGCGACGCTCACGACCCAAGGGCGACATCGGTGGCGCGGCTTAGAGACGCACGCGGGAGGCAACAATCAGTGCGCCCAAAGCGCTAAGATGTGTGTGCTCACAGTCCCGGCGAGAAGCCGGAAGGTCGGACTGCTCAATCCTACGAAATCGACCTTGAAAGCGGCCGGGTCGCCAAGATGGCGCGCGAGTGACAGCCAAACGAGGGCATGACCCCGTGCAGAACGTCGTGCGAAATCGGACGAGCCGCCTGCGAACCCGCCCGCCTTTCGAGTGCATCGCGTTGCTGCTCCAGGGTGGCGGCGCCCTTGGCGCCTATCAGGCGGGCGTGTACCAAGCGCTGGCGGAGGTGGATCTCCACCCGGATTGGGTCGCCGGGATCTCGATCGGCGCCATCAACTCCGCAATCATTGCAGGCAATCCGCCCGAGGAGCGCGTCGCAAAGCTACGTGCGTTCTGGGAGGGGATCACCACCAATCCGCTGTTCGACTGGACCGCTGCAGCCGATCAGTTCGCGCCGAAAGGAGATATCGCACGCAGCTTTTTCAACCAGATGAACGCGGCCTGGGCAATGGTCGGTGGCGCGCCTGGATTCTTCACCCTGCGCCAACCAGGACCATGGCTGCACCCGGCCGGCTGCCTCGAAGCGACGAGCTTTTACGAGACCAAGCTTCTCAAGGCGACACTGGAAGACCTCGTCGACTTCGACCGCATCAATTCGGGTGAAATGCGCTTCAGCGTTGGCGCGGTGAATGTGCGCAGCGGCAACCTCGTCCGTTTCGACAACGCGACACGGACGATCCGCCCCGAGCACGTGATGGCCAGCGGCTCGCTGCCGCCGGGCTTTCCGGCCGTCGAGATCGAGGGTGAACACTATTGGGACGGCGGCCTCATCTCAAACACCCCGCTGCAATGGGTCTTCGAGGACGGCCAGCGCCAGGACACGCTCGCGTTCCAAGTCGACCTCTGGAGCGCGCGTGGCGAGTTTCCCGGCGACCTCGCCGAGGTCACGACGCGGCAGAAGGAGATCCAGTACTCGAGCCGGACGCGCGCAAACACGGACCAGCTCAGGCGCTATCAAAGACTGCGCTGCGCGCTCGCGGCTCTTCTGGAGAAGCTGCCCGAGGATCTGAAGGCGAGCGAGGAGGCGGAGCTGCTTCGTTCCGTGGCCAATCGCAAGGTCTACAACATCGTGCACCTGATCTATCGTTCGAAGCATTACGAGGGCCACTCGAAGGACTACGAGTTCTCGCGTCTCACGATGGAGGAGCACTGGCGCTGGATACAACGACACGGTGCGCACGCTGCGGCATCAAGAGGTGCTTGAGCGGCCGAGCCATCTAGAAGGTGTGTTCACCTTCGACCTCGCCCAAGCCAGCCGCGATTGAAAGAGGGCGCGACCGTGCACCATCTGAACAGAGAGCGGGACTGAGGTTTAATAGCTTTCGTGCAGAGATATTGCCGAGGTTAATCCAGCAAAGAATTTGCAAAAGGGGCACTCGACAAACAAAGCAACCCAGAGGCTAAGCGCGCCTAACGACAATGGAGGATCAGCCATGAAGATCGTTGTGATCGGTGGTACCGGCCTGATCGGCTCGAAGACCGTCGCCATTCTGCGCCAGGGTGGCCACGAGGTCCTCGCCGCCTCGCCCAACAGCGGCGTCAACACCATCACCGGCGAGGGGCTCAGAGAGGCCCTGGCCGGCGCGCAGGTCGTGATCGACCTCGCCAATTCGCCCTCATTTGAAGACAAGGCGGTGCTGGAATTCTTCGAGACCTCCGGCCGCAACCTTCTCGCGGCGAATGCCGCAGCGGGTGTCCGACACCATGTCGCGCTCTCCATCGTCGCAATCGACCGGACAGACAATGGCTATTTCCGCGCCAAGGTCGCCCAAGAGAAACTGATCAAGACCTCCGGCACCCCATACACCATCGTCCGCTCGACCCAGTTCCTGGAATTCCTCCGCGGCATCGCCGATTCGAGTGCGGATGGAAACTTGGTCAGGCTCCCACCCGTCCTGTTTCAGCCCATCGCTTCGGACGACGTTGCTGCCAGCGTTGCCGAGGTGGCGCTCGCGCCGCCGCACAATGGCATCGTTGAGATCGCCGGTCCGGAACGGGCGCCTTTCAACGAAATCGTCGCCCGCTATCTGAAGGCGCTCGGCGACCCACGCGAGGTCGTGAGCGATCCCGAGGCCCGATACTGGGGCGGCAAGGTCGAGGAGAACTCGCTGGTGCCGTTGGGCGAGGCGCGCCTCGGCCGCATCAGTCTCGACGAATGGTTGCGCCGCTCACAGGCAGCAGCCTGATCCGGCATCATGAGCACGCACCCTCACGAAGGAAACCGTTAACACCATTGCGCAGGGAAGGCCGGATAGTTCGGCGAACCTGTGGTGACTATGCTCGTGTGCTCTTTTT
>NZ_DATMLW010000072.1:0-10103 GCF_035570375.1 Bradyrhizobium sp.
GCGACCAGATGGGGTGCGAATGTCAAATCCACTCCACTGGTGGTCCGATTCCAACATTCGCATCCCTTCTCGGCCGGCAATTTTGCGAATGTTGGAATCAAAGGACCACCAGCAAATATAAGTTTCCAGTGGAGTTAGGGATTTGACATTCGCTGACGAACTCGCGACCAGATGGGGTGCGAATGTCAAATCCACTCCACTGGCTTATGCGGAGATCGGCATCACGACGAATTTTTCATTCCTGCGCGGCGGCTCGCATCCGCAGGATTACGTGCATCAGGCGAGTCTTTTGCGCCTGTCCGCCATCGGCATTGCCGATCACAATACGCTGGCAGGCGTGGTTCGGGCCTATAACGAACTCGGAAATACCGCGATCAAATTCAAGCCAAAACTTTTGATCGGATCGCGGCTGGTCTTCACCGACAACACACCTGATATCCTGGCTTTTCCGCGCGATCGCGCGGCTTACGGCCGGTTATGCCAGTTGCTCACCCGCCGCAAGCTCGGCAAGGACACCCTCAAAGGCGAGTGCCACCTGAAACTCGACGACCTCCTCGAATTTGCCGAAGGCCAGCTTCTCACACTCGCCCTGCCGCATCGCTTCGAGGAAACAAAAGCGCTTCAGATCCTGGATCGGTTGCGATCGAGCCGTGCCAATGGCGTGTGGCTGGCCGCCAGCCTGTTGTACCGGGGCGACGACCGCCGCCGGCTGGCGCGGCTTCAGCGCATGGCTGATTGCGCTTCCGTGCCGCTGCTTGCGACCAATGACGTGCTCTATCATCATCCGTCGCGCCGCCCGTTGCAGGATGTGCTCACCTGTATCCGCGAGAAGACGACCATCGAGACCATCGGCAAGCGCCTCGAAGCCAATGCCGAACGCCATCTCAAGCCGGCGGATGAAATGACGCGGCTGTTCCGCGACGTGCCGGAGGCGATCGCGGAAACCACCAGGTTTGCCGGTCGCATCGTCTTTTCGCTCGATCAGCTCAAATACCAGTATCCCGACGAGCCGGTTCCGCCGGGCAAGACCGCACAGCGCCATCTGGAAGACCTGACCTGGCAGGGCGCGCACAGACGATTTCCACTCCGGATTCCGCCCAAGACCAAAAAGGTCTTGCACAAGGAATTGCGCCTGATCAGGAAACTGAAATATGCGCATTACTTTCTCACCGTGCACGACATCGTCCGTTATGCACGCGAGCAGAAAATCCTGTGTCAGGGCCGGGGATCGGCGGCGAATTCGGCCGTCTGTTACGTGCTCGATGTGACCTCCGTCGATCCGACCAAGATCGATCTGCTGTTCGAGCGCTTCATTTCCAAGGAACGGCTGGAACCACCCGACATCGACGTCGATTTCGAGCATTCGCGGCGCGAGGAGGTGATGCAATATGTCTACCGGAGATACGGCCGGCACCGCGCAGCTGTTATCGCGACCGTCATTCACTATCGGCCGCGCAGCGCGATCCGCGACGTCGGCAAGGCGCTGGGGTTGACCGAGGATGTGACTTCGGCGCTGGCGGATACGGTGTGGGGGAGTTGGGGCAAGGGGCTTGACGAAAATCAGGTCAGGCAGGCGGGACTTGATCCGCAGAACCCGATGGTGGAGCTCGCGGTCGAACTCGCCGCCGAGCTGATCGAGTTTCCGCGGCATCTCTCCCAGCATGTCGGCGGCTACGTGCTCACCCAGGACCGGCTCGATACTTACGTGCCGATCGGCAATGCCGCGATGGACGACCGCACCTTCATCGAATGGGACAAGGACGACGTCGATGCGCTGAACATGATGAAGGTCGATGTGCTGGCGCTGGGGATGCTGACCTGCATCCGCAAATGTTTCGATCTCATCGCAGATCATAAAGGCGAGCGCTGGGAGCTGGCGACGGTCCCGAAGGAACAGAAGCCGGTCTATGACATGCTGTGCCGGGGTGAATCGCTCGGCGTCTTCCAGGTCGAGAGCCGCGCGCAGATGAACATGCTGCCGCGCTTAAAGCCGCGCAAATTCTACGACCTCGTCATCGAAGTCGCCATTGTGCGGCCAGGCCCGATCCAGGGCGACATGGTGCATCCCTATCTTCGCCGGCGCAATGGCCAGGAAAAGGAGGTCTACCCGTCGCCGTCGCCCACCCATGGCGACAAGGATGAATTGCGAAAGGTCCTGCACAAGACGCTCGGCGTGCCGCTGTTCCAGGAGCAGGCGATGCGGATCGCGATCGAGGCCGCAAAATTCACCCCCGAAGAGGCCAATGGCCTGCGCCGCGCCATGGCGACATTCCGCAATGTCGGCACGATCGGAAAATTCGAATCCAAGATGGTCAACAACATGATCGCGCGCGGTTACGATCCGCAATTCGCGAAAAACTGCTTTGACCAGATCAAGGGGTTCGGCTCTTATGGTTTCCCCGAAAGCCATGCCGCAAGCTTCGCGCAACTAGTCTATGTCTCGTCATGGCTGAAGCATTTTCACCCCGACGCTTTTTGCTGCGGCTTGTTGAATTCGCAGCCGATGGGCTTTTATGCCCCGGCGCAGATCGTGGGCGATGCGCGCAAGAACGGCGTCGAGGTGCGCGAGATCGATGTCTCCTTCAGCTACGCCCAGAATACGCTGGAGGAAAAAAGCGGGAAATATTGCGCGGTGCGGCTCGGTTTTCGCCAGATCGACGGATTCAGGTGGACCGATCCGGACGAGGCGCGGTTGAAGCGAATTCAGCAGTCGTTCCGGGATGGTGCGTCCGATTCGTCATTCCGGGATGGTCCGAAGGACCAGACCCGGAATCTCGAGATTATATTGGGAGATTCCGGGTTCGCGCTTCGCGCGCCCCGGAATGACGATGTGGGGGAAGCGGACGACTGGGCCGAGCGCATCGTCGCCGCGCGAGCCCGCCGTCCCTTTACGTCGCTGGAGGATTTCGCCCGAGACACCGCATTGCCCAAGCGCGCGCTGATTCTTTTGGCGGACGCCGATGCGTTTCGTTCCATCGGGCTTGACCGCCATGCCGCGTTGTGGGCGGTGCGGCGCCTGCCCGATGACGTCCCGCTGCCTCTGTTCGAGACGGTCGCCGCGCGTGAACAGCCGGATGAGGAGGCGCAACCGCTGCCCTTGATGCCGCTCGCCGAGCACGTGGTGGCGGATTATCAGACCATCCGCCTGTCGCTGAAAGGCCACCCGATGCAGTTTCTGCGGTCGAAATTTGAACGCGAACGGGTCATCGCCTGCGCGTCCGTTTCCGATGCCAGAGACCGGCAATATGTCCGCTGTGCCGGCGTGGTGCTGGTGCGGCAGCGTCCGGGCAGCGCCAAGGGCGTTGTCTTCATGACGCTGGAGGATGAAACTGGCATCGCCAACATCGTGGTGTGGCCGAAGGTGATGGAACGTTTTCGCAAAGAGGTGATGGGCGCGCGGCTGGTGCTGGTCGAAGGCTATATTCAAAGCAGCCCCGAAAAGGTCGTGCATCTCGTGGCCGAAAGACTGTTCGATCGCTCCCGCGATCTCGTTGGCCTTGCCAACGATGCGTTCAGCCGAAAGCACCCCGTGCCGGCGGGACCTGTGCTGATCGAGCCGCTCAATGACGATTCCCGCGATCATCTGGACAGTCCTGCCCAGAAAATCCGCCATCCCCGCGACGTGCGCATCCTGCCGCCCTCGCGGGATTTTCATTGAGGCCGTGAGAGCTGGATCGCTTCGACGCCAGGCGCTTCGCCCTTGGCTCGACACCGATCAAGCCGGATCGAAATAATGGATCTCCATTAGCATACAACCGGTTTCCGATTTGAACGGACCGTGAAACACGCCAGGCGGCCGGCAGGCATAAGTGTTCGGCTTGAAAGCTTCACCCCCCTTGCCATGCTCGTCGTTTCCGACCGTCAGGTCGCCGGAGAACAGAAACACTTCCTCCCAATATTCGTGAACGAACGGCGTTGTCGTGTAGACACCTGGCGCGAAGCGCAACAGTCGGGTCCGACTGCCGCGCTTGTCGGTCTCGTTGAGCGCTCCCGACAGGATCTTCTGCTGAATGCCCGGGGGATACCCAGCCGGAGTTTCCCATCCCTTCGACATGTCGAGGGTATAAAATTCTTCGTGGAGCTTGTTGATAGCCATTGGAATTCTCCTCGGAGAGTTTGGCGAACGCCCGGATCGGTGGAAGCCGGATCGATCACTGATCTCGTCGGCGGGATCATAACTGGAGAGAATCCCGTCGAGCAACGACGCCGTATTTCAGTCAGGTGCGGAAGGAAGCTTGCCTCGGCAACACGACGAACGCCAAATTCACGATACCCGACCATAGCTTGCCGTGAGAAATGCCAATGCTCCTTCCGACCTGCGGATGTGCTAGGCTGGCGACGAAGCATGGAGAGGAGCAGCGCCGATGCAGTGCAAGACCGGGGCCGAGCACCTTCGATCGCTGAAGGATGGTCGAAAAGTCTACATAGACGGAAAGCTCGTCGACGACGTCACCACGCACGCGGCGTACCGCAACGCAACTGCTTCCGCGGCGCTGTTGTACGACTACCAGGCGCGCCCCGAGAACGTCGAGCTTATGACTTTCGTGCCCGAAGGCGGCACGCGGCGCGTGAATCGCTGCTGGCAAATGCCGCGCAATTACGAAGAACTCGTTCAGCGGCGCAAAGCACTGCAGGCATGGGCGCAGGTGAGCTATGGGTTTCTGGGCCGGTCACCTGATCATGTCGCCTCTACAATCATCGGCCAGCGCATGGGTCTCGAGGTCTTCCAGAAGCATGGACCAAAACGTGCCAAGGCGCTTGCCGATTACGTGGATTACGTCACCAGAAATGATCTGTTCCTCACCTACGTCATAGTCAACCCGCAGGCTGATCGCTCTAAGGACTGGGGCGAGCAGGTGGAAGAGCTCGTTGCACAGATCGTCGATGAGGACACCACGGGATTGACGATCCGCGGCGCCAAAATGCTGGGCACCAGCTCGATCATGGCCAACGAGGTGTTTGTCGCCAATCTGCAGCCACTCAAACCCGGCGAGGAAGCCCTTGCTATCTCCTGTGCCCTGCCGATGAACACCGCCGGGCTGCGGGTACTCTCGCGCAAAAGTTACGAGGCGCATGCTGTCTCGGTCTACGATAATCCACTGTCAGCGCGCTTTGACGAGAATGATGCGCTTCTTTACTTCGACAACGTGAAAGTGCCATGGGAACGCGTGTTCGTCCATCGCGACACTGACATGTGTCGCGCCCAATTCCACGACACACCGAGCCACGTCTTCCAGAACTATCAGGCCCAGATCCGGCTTTCGGTGAAGATGAAATTTCTGGTTGGCCTGGCGCACAAGATCACCGAGGCGATCGGTACCACAAATATGCCCCAGGTGCGCGAACAGCTCGGTAGCCTGGCGGCCAATGCCGGCATGGTGGAGGCAATGCTTTCCGGCATGGAAGCCTCGGGTGGCAAACGCGGCGAATTCTATGTGCCAAACCGGCATCTGCTTTATGCGGCGCAGGTGATAACGCAGGACCTCTATCCGCGTCTGATAAATCTCATTCGCGATCTCGCCGGGGGCTCGCTGATCATGCTGCCATCATCCTTCCGCGACTGGGCCAATTCCGAGCTCGCACCTATCTTGCGCAAGACGCAGAGATCGCCGAACTTCAATTCCGAGGACAAGGTCAAGCTGCTGAAGGCGGCCTGGGATGCCGTCGGCTCGGAGTTTGGTTCGCGGCATACGCAGTATGAGATGTTTTACGCAGGTGCTCGTTTCGTCACCGCCGGTCACAGCTACCGTACCTTTGATTGGGGTGCGGCGCGCGGCATGGTCGATCATTTGCTGTCGACCTATAACCTGGACGAGGAAGTCGTCGAGCCTGCCGCGGAATAAATCCACTTTGCAGGGCAATAGTTGCCGAGTTGACAAAAATGACCTTCACGCCGGGTGAATTTCGGAAGGCGCTGGGAGTTTTCCCCACTGGCGTTGCAGTTGTGGCAGCCCGTGCGCCCGACGGGCTGCTTCAGGGAACGACGGTGAGCTCGTTTAACTCGGTCTCACTTGATCCGCCTCTGGTGCTGTTCTCTCTCGCGCGCACGGTACTCAGCTTCTCGGCTTGGCAGGCGGCAAACGTATGGGGCATCAGCGTGCTGCACGAGACGCAGGACGGCCTGTCGACCCGGTTTGCCCAATCGGGGGGCGGCAAATGGCTGGGCTTCGAGCCAATCGCCGGTGTCACCGGTGTTCCGCTTATTCCAGGTGCTTTGGCCTATTTCGAGTGCGAACGCTACGCCGTGCACGACGGCGGAGACCATCTGATCTTCGTTGGCCGCGTGTTGGCACTCGGTCGGCCATCGGGGTCGTCCTCTCGCCCACTCATCTTCTTCGCCGGCCGTTACCATCAGATCGACCGGCCTCGTCAAGGCGCGAGCGAGAGCGATGAGGGCATCTTGCACGGTTGGTGACCACGAAAGGCAGTAGAACGATCGAGCTCTTGGAACTCGTCATGCAATGCAAACCCCGTGCTTGCCGCGGCGTTGGAAGCAACTATGCAGCTGAAGTCTCCAGGTGAAAATGGTTTGGCGATGACCGGTGCAGGCAAGCCGGAGCGGATGGACTATGTGGATGCCGTGCGGGTCTTCTTGATCCTGCTCGTCGTGGCCCACCATTCCGTCGAATCCTATGTCGTAGCCCAACCGCCGGAGATTCCATTGCCAGATCCGCCACTGGCGCGCGGAGGGGTTTTCCTGTGGGTGAACGCGGCCTTTTTCATGGGATTGTTCTTTTTTCTCGGCGGCTACTTCACTCCGGGAGCGTTCGACCGTAAAGGCCCGGCGACTTTCCTTTCCGACCGCGCGCTGCGGTTGGGTGTGCCGCTTGCGCTGGGGACGATCCTGATCGTTCCGCTGGCGGGCTGGTCGCATATTGCGCTTGATCCGACCCTGCCGCCGGTAAGCTACTGGACCTATCTGACCCGGGATTTCTTCGGAGGCGGTCCAAAGCCTGACTATTGGCCGCCGACAGAGCGCTGGCCGGTTTTCAACTTCGGCCATCTCTGGTTTCTCGAACATCTCCTGGTCTATGCCGTGCTCTATGCCGCATTTCGCGCGATCATGCCGCCGGATGACGGCAAGCTATGGCGCAAACCACCTTCTCATCTGGCTCTCGCGACTTACGCAATACTGCTTGCCGGGGCGACCTTCATCGTCCGTCTCTGGTACCCCCAGGGCCGTTGGATTGGATTTCTTCACTTTATCCAGATGGAGCCCGCGCATCTGCCGCAATATATGAGCATGTTCGTGATCGGCGTGTTCGCTGGCCCGCGCCGCTGGCTGCAGACGATGCCGACGCGGCGCGCCCTGGCCTGGCTTGCGATTGGCGTGGGGCTCGCGCTGCTGGCCTATGTGCTCGCCGCCACGGCAGCGCCAACCGGTGTCGCGGCTGACGATGCCTCGCGCCAATTGCGAATATGCACCGCCGAGGCCTTCATCTGCACAGGCATGTGCGTCGGCCTGCCGGTTTTGTCGCGGGAACTGGGGCTCGGAGCAGGACGCGTGTGGCGGGTGCTCGCGCGCAACGTTTTCGCGGTCTACGTCTTCCACTTTCCGATCGTGTTGCTGCTGCAATGGGCTCTCATCGACGCGCCAATGCCCAAATTTTTGCGCCTGCTCATGACCGTGATCGGCGCGATCGTTGGCTCCTTTGCCTTCACCGACCTCATTGTGCTGCGTCTGCCTTTCGCCCGTCGCATCTTCTGACATGCGACAGCAGGGGGACTCACATGAACTTCGGCAACACTTTGGTCCACAGGGCCTCGGTCGACTTCATCAACTTGCCATGCGGAACCAGCTCGTTGTAGGTGTAGCAGAACAACCAATCGACCGGTTGCCGCTTCATGTTGGCTTCGAGCGCGCGCGTCACGGTATCGACGGTGCCGACCAATGCGTAGCCGAGGTCGATCGATTCCTGTGCGGTCGCAAATTTCTTCGTCACCGGGTCCATCAGGCCGCGGCGGAAGCCGAACGGCTCGAACCACGCCCGGCCGGAGAACCGCCCGGAGTCCTCCCACAACGCCATGGCCTCGTCGTCTGTGTCCGCAATGATGACGTCGCGCAACAAGCCCGTGCCGTGCCCGCGGGGCTTTCCCGACACCTCGGCATAAAGGTCGAACAGCGGTGACGCGTAGGCCTCATGCATCGGCGGCAGGATTGCGGTGACGCCCTCTTGCGCAGCCCATCGAATAGAGTTCGGCGACGACGCGAACGGCAGGAACACCGGCGGGTACGGCTTTTGCAAGGGCTTCGGCACCACGCCGCCGACGTCAGCATGCCATTCTCGACGCCCTTGCCGTATTTCGCCGTGGTCTCGAGATCCCAGGGCGTCGCGCCCGCTGGTATCTTCCAGTACTTGCCGTTGAACGTCAGCATCTCCTCGGTCCAGCATTTCTTGATGATCTGCCAGTTCTCCTCGAACGCCTCGCGGTTGGTCTGATCGATCGCATCATGATGATGCGGCAAGGTTCCCGAGACGCCGTGCGCCTGCTGCGCCATGATGTCGACCCAGCGTCGCTGGTAGCCGCGGGCGAAGCCGGCGCAGGCGCGTCCGCCTGTCATGTGATCGAGCATCGCGATGTCCTCGGCGACGCGGATCGGGTTGGCGGCCGGCAGCACGATACCGAGCTGACCGACGCGGATGCGCTTGGTCTGCATCGCGAAGTAGAGATCCAGCAGTACGGGATTGTTGGAAACCTCAAAGCCCTCGATGTGGAAGTGATGCTCGGTGAAGCTCACCGAATCGTAGCCGAGGTCGTCGGCAAGTTTGATGAGTTCGGTCAGCTCTTTCAACATGCGCTGGTAGAGTTCGGGCCTTGTCGCGGCCATGCCCGCCTCGATCTCGGCGCGCGAGCCGACGCTCGGCAGGCAAAATATCGATGCCTTCATTTTCTTTCCTTCCCGTCCGTGCCTGGTTGTTGATTCATCATAGGACGATCACGATTTTAGGCGAGCCGTAGGTGATCATCACCAAGAGCATCATGCCCCTTGTGACCACGTCGAGAAAAGAGGTGGATGCGCGGGTCGGAGGTAGCGCACGACGTGCGTCATCTCGGACGGCGAAGTCGTGTGGCGCCAGTCGCAAAACCAGTTGCGCCGACTAGCGCATGATCCGGAAAAGTGTGTAGCGGTTTTCCGAAAAGATCATGCGCAAACAATAAACTAAAGCGCGATGGCGATTCGACCAAAAGCCATCACGCTTTAGGACGCGATTCGGGCCAGATGATAGACCGACATGGTCTTGCTGACGCCCTTGAGTTCCGCCTCGCTCTTTTGCACCGGGTATGGCGCAATAATTTCCGCCACAGCCGGCGCGCCGTAAACTTCTTCGGTAATACAAATCTCGTCGCCATCGGCAAGGTTTTGCACCCGCGCTGCGATATTCACCGTCTGGCCAAAATAATCGAGCCGCTCGTTGAGCGTGACCGCGATCGAGGCTCCCCGATGCACGCCAATTTTTAGGGTGAAATCACGCTGCGGGCGGTCCCGATTTAGCTGATCGACGGCCTCGCGCATATCAAGCGCCGCCTGCACCGCATCGGCCGAAGTCAAAAACGCTGCCATCACGGCGTCACCGATCGTCTTGGTGACGGCGCCATTGTGCCGAACAGTGGCGTCGAGAAGATGCTGGAAGTGCCGCTGCACCTGAATGTAGGCGTTAAGGTCGCCGATCCGCTTGTAGAGCGCCGTCGAGCCCTTGAGATCGGTGAATATGAGGGTAACGTCGAGAACCGCAATGCCCTCCGTCGCGCTGATCACCTCCGAGCGGAAGAAGTCGCGAAAGGTTTGTGTCATCAGCAGTCGCTTGCCGGATAAGGATGGCGTGAAGTGAAGCTTCGGGCGCTGAAACGTCGCCATCGGAAGCTGCAGGATGCCGAATACCACTGGCAGCTTGCCAGCGTTGCGAACTTCGAACACGACCTTGCCGGGCGCGATGTTCGCTGTGGCGGCCACGCATTTGCCGCTGTCGAGTATGACCGGCACATGGGGCGGCGTTACACCCGCCCCGCTTGCGACCGGGAAAAAAAATTGGGCGTCGCTTTCGAAATCCTGGCCCAGCAGCGCACCTTCGGCGGCATCAACCTCAAGATTGACCGCAGAA
>NZ_DATMLW010000073.1:0-57371 GCF_035570375.1 Bradyrhizobium sp.
CGATCGTGACCAGCGCCCGCGATGCGCAGACAACCCTTGTGTCGGCCTCCTCTGAGGCCGCCAATCAGGTCAAATCCCTTTCCGCCGAAATCGAGCGATCGCTCTCGACGGCGCACTCAGCGTCGGCAAGCGCGATCATCGCAGGCGCACGCGAGGCCCAGACCACCCTGGTGGCGGCCTCCTCGGAAGCTGCCAGCCATGTCAAGTCGCTGGCAGCCGATCTGGAGCGTACGTTGACCGCGGCCGGCACGGACACCGCCGCCTCCATCCTGAACAGCGCGCGCCAGGCCCAGGGTTCGCTGACTGCAACCTCCGCCGACGCCGCCAGCCAGATCCGAGCGATCTCGACGGATATCGAACGCGCGCTCGGCGCGGTGACGACCAACACCACCGACCGGATCGTACAGAGCGCACAGAGCGCGCAGCAGGCGCTGGTGGCTGCCTCCAACGAGGTCAGCTCGAAGGTCAAGTCGACGTCGGCAGAAGTGGAGCGCGCGGTGCTGGCCGTCAGCGGCACCTTCGGCACCGCCATGACCGGCAAGACCGACGAAATCGTCAGCTACGTGCAACAGCAGACCGAACGTCTGTCGCAGATGATCGACGGCAGGCGAGGCGCGCTCGTCGAGGCCCTCGGCGCCAAGGCCAACCTGCTGACGGCCGATATCGACCGCGCCACGTCGGAAGCATTGAGGTCGATCGAGACCCGCGGCCAGACCTTCTCCCAAGGGATTCTGGGCAACGGCAATGAAGTGGCGCGTTCGATCATCTCCGCCGGAGAACTTGCCACCAACTCGGTGAGCAAGTCGCTGAAGGAGCTGGAGCAGTCGTCGCGTACGGCGATCGACCAGTCGCGCCAGGTCTCGATCGCGGCGGTGACCGAGATGCAGGAAACCAGCAAGATCCTGCGCACCGATACGGTGGCGCTGTTCGAACGGCTCCGCGAGGGCAATATCCTGCTGCAGGAAGTTCTGACCGGTGCGCACGACAACCTCAACTCGCTGGAGCGCGCGCTCGTCACCCGCGTGGCCGACTTCGTCTCCTCCATGAACGATGTCACCACGCGAAACGGCGTCGCAACGCAGACGCTGGAAAACCAGCTGGGAATCTTCAACACGAAGACCTCCAAGGCGCTGGAGGACCTCAACGCGCTTTCCGGCCAGTTCGACCTTCACGGCAAGGCTCTGCTCGACGCGGCTTCGGTCGTGGAACAAAGCAACCGCAACACGAGCGCTACGCTCTCGGAACGCAAGTCGACGCTCGATACGCTCATCGCCACGATCGACCAGCGCACCGCCGATCTCGATCAACGGTTGTCGCGCTTCACCGGCTTGCTCGACGAGTCGCTTGCCGCGGCCGAAGAACGCGCCCGCGACATCGCCCGCGTCGTGGCGGAAACCGCCGGCGCGGGCTCGGCCGCGATCAGCCGGCATTTCGAGGCGGTGCGCACGGCGGCCGAAGAGGAACGCCGCCTAACCACCGACGCCATGGCCGAGCTCTATCAGCAGAGCACCGAGGAAGCGGACGCGATGTTCAAGCAGTCGGCGGAGAAATTCGCCAACATGGTCGCGAGCATGAAGCAGATGGCGGCCGAAATGCACCAGGAGCTGGAGGCCACCCGCGGCGAGCTTCGCCGTGGCGTGCTGGAAATGCCGCAGGAGGCGGCCGAGAGCACCGCGCAGATGCGCAAGGTGATCGTCGACCAGATCGAGGCGCTCGCCGAACTGAACCGGATCGTCGCCCATCACGGCCGCGGCCTCGACGTGGTCACCAACCGCACCAGTGTGCCACGCGAGGAAGAGCCGTCGCTGGCTGCCGTCACCGGGCGCGGCGAGGCACGCCCCGCAACACGCGCCAGTGCATCGAGCCTGCCGCTGCCCGATCTCGGTCTGCAGGGCACTCGACGAACCGAAGCTCCGCCGGTCTCGCCTGCCAATGCCGATCAGGGACGAGACGGATGGCTTTCCGATCTCTTGAGCCGCACGGATAGCAGCTGGGGAACAGGTCCCGTCAATCGCGAGACGACGCGCGCTCGCCCGGCCCAGCCGGCCGCCGGCGGCAATCCGCTGGAGTCGTTGTCACTCGACATCAGCCGCCTGATGGACCGCAATCTCGCCGCTGAGATGTGGGATCGCTATCAACGCGGCGAGAACAAGGCGTTCTCCAAGCGGCTCTATACGCCGGCCGGCCAGAAGGCGTTCGACGAGGTCGCGCGCAAATATCGCGCCGACCGCAACTTCAAGCAGACGGTCGACCGTTACATTGCCGAGTTCGAGCGCCTGCTCGACGAAGTGGCCCGCGAGGACCGGGGGCCGCAGGCGCTACGCGGTCACCTCACCTCCGAGACGGGTCTGGTCTACACCCTGCTCGCCCATGCCGCAGGACGGCTCGGCTAGGCTTCAAGCGAACTGTTGGAGAAAACGGAGGCATCGCTGCCTCCGTTTTATTTTTTTGACCGGAACGGCAACTTCATCAGGTCCCGAGCGTAACTTTGCGCGTTGTTGAGCGTAGCTCTGGATTGGCCCGTGAAACGCCCGATCTGGGTCGTGCGGTGAAGGCGGTTCGGATGGCTGCAACCAATGATTTGCTGGAGCAAAACATGTCAAAACTGGCTCTTTACGTCCCCCTCGAAGCCAAGCCTGGCAAGGAGAAGGAAGTCGCGGAGTTCCTCAAATCCGCGCTGCCGCTGGTCGATGCCGAACCGGGTACCGTCAGCTGGTTTGCGATCCAGAACGGGCCGTCGTCATTTGCGATTTTCGACACCTTCGATGACGAAAACGGCCGCAACGCGCATCTTAGCGGCAAGGTCGCCGCGGCGCTGATGGCGAAGGCCGGCGAACTTTTGGCCAAGCCGCCGGCGATTCACAGGATCGACATCCTCGCCGACAAGCTTCCAAAGAAATAGCCGCCGCCCCGATCGGCCGCCCGCTGGAGACGCGCGGCGCTATTGCCGCCTTCTTTCCCCCGCGGGCGGAGGCGGCGGCGCCGGCGTCGAGGCCGAAGCCGCCGCCGGTGGGCTTGGGGAACCGCTTGCGCCGAACAGAAGCCGCGTCGGGTTGCGGTCGAGATTGTTCACCGCGCGGCTGATGTCGGCCAGCGTGCGGCGGCCATCGGCCATCAGGGCGCCCGAGCGCTTGTCGAAATCTTCAGCCAGTTCCCGGATCGATTTCACGGTCAGGAACAGCTCGCCGCCCTCCTTGCCGCCGGCGAGCGTATTGAGACCGAGCATCAGGTTGTCGGCCTTCCCTATCACGCCCTCGACCTTCAGCATCACGTCGTCGATCTTCTGGGCATTGTGCGCCAGCGACGAGGTGAAGGTCTCGAGGTTTCGCAGCGAGTTCCTGACCGCCTGCTGGTTGTCAGCAACCACGCGGTTGATGTTCTGCAGCGTGCCACGGATCGCCTCGGTGACGTCCTGAAGCTGATTCGGGTCGGCAGTCAGCACGGGAATGCCGTCCTCGCCGAGCGGCACCGGTGGGGCATTTTCATCGCCGCCTTTGAGCGAAATCGCAGCGACGCCCGTCAGCCCCTGAAATTCGAGCCCAACCAAGGTGTCCTTGCGTAGCGGTGCGTTGTTTTCGACCATTGCGAGTGCGACCACGCGACGCGGGTTATCGAGCTTTACCGAAACGACTTCACCTACCCTGATACCATTGAAATTTACATTGCCGCCGTTGCGAAGGCCTGCGGCCGGGCCCTCGAAGACGATACGCAGCGGGCTGCGCAACTTGGTGGTGTGCAGGCTCTGGAACCAGAGCACAAAGCCGAACGCGGCGGCGATCACCGCAAGGGTGAAGGAACCGATCAGAACGAAGTTCGCCCGCGTTTCCATCAAACCAGCTCCGAAACCACCAAAAACTAGCCCATGACTGCGCGGGCGCGCTTTCCGTGGAAATAAGCCCTCAACCAGGGATGCTGCGAGGCCTGCATGTCGGCCATCGATCCGGCGGCAATGATTTTACCATTACCTAGAACAGCAATACGGTCACATGCAGTGTAAAGGCTGTCCAAATCGTGGGTTACCATGAAAACAGTCAGGCCCAAAGTCCGCTGCAGGGTCCGCACCAGTTCGTCGAAATCCCCGGCGCCGATCGGATCGAGACCCGAGGTCGGCTCATCCAGGAACACCAGTTCCGGATCAAGCGCGAGCGCGCGGGCAAGCGCCACACGCTTGATCATGCCGCCCGACAATTCGGCAGGGAAACGGTCAGCGACCTCGGGGCGCAATCCGACCATGCCGAGCTTGGCGACGGTGATCTCGTCGAGCAGGCGCTGGGTGACGTTGAGATATTCCCGCACCGGAAACTGGATGTTCTGGCGCACCGTCAGCGAGGAGAACAGCGCGCCCTGCTGGAACAGGATTCCCCAGCGCCGCTCGACTGCGCGCCGCTCCGAGGGGCTCGCGGCGTCGAGATCAACCCCGAATACCTCGATCCGCCCGGAAATCTTCGGGACCAGTCCGATGATGGTCCGCGTCAGCACCGATTTGCCCGCGCCGGAGGGTCCGACGAAGCCGAGGATTTCGCCGCGCTTCACGTCGAGATTAAGTCCGTCGAGGACTTTTGTCTTGCCGAACTTCACCGAGATGTCGCGCACCCGGATGACGGCGTTCTGTGCCTCCCCAGCCATTGTCACATTCCGATCGAGGCGAAGAAAATCGCGAACACGCCGTCCATCACGATGACGAAGAAGATCCCCTTCACGACCGAGGATGTGGTGTGCTGACCGAGCGATTCCGCGCTGCCCTGCACGGCGAGGCCCTCGACACAGGCGACGATCCCGATCACCGCCGCCATCACCGGCGCCTTGACGATACCGACGATGAAATGATTGATCGAGATCGCATCACGCAGCCGAAGCAGGAACGCTTCGGGGTCGACGCCGCCGTAGAGCCAGGCCACCAGCCCGCCGCCATAGAGCGCAGCCATCGCGCCGAGGAAAGCCAGGATCGGCAGTGCGATGATCAGCGCCAGCATCCGCGGCAGGATCAGAACCTCGATCGGATCGAAACCCATCGTGCGCAACGCATCGATCTCTTCGCGCATTTTCATGGAGCCGAGCTCGGCGGTGTAGGCACTCCCCGATCGTCCCGCCACCATGATCGCTACCAGGAGCACGCCGATCTCGCGCAGCACCAGCACGCCCAGCATGTCGACCACGAAAATATCCGCGCCGAATTTCCGGAAGTGAAAGATACCCTGCTGAGAGATGATGCAGCCGATCAGAAAGGTAATCAGAATCACGATAGGCACGGCATGCCAGCCGACCTGTTCCAGATGATGCACGGTGGAGGTCAAACGAAAGCTTCCAGGGTGGCGCAACATCCTCGCGCTCGCGGTCAGCACCGCGCCAAGCATGTCGATCAGGCCGACCACGGTGCCGCCGATGCCGAACATGGTGCGGCCGATCTGGTCCAGCATGCCCGCGATCGTCACGGTCGGGACCTCGGCCGCGGGGATCGCCTTCACACGCCGCACCTCGTCGACCAGGCTCGAATAGTCAGCCGAAAGGCCCGCAATCTTCGCCTCCATTTCACCATGGGTCAGGCTGCGCCGAAGCCGCTCGATCAGCCAGGCCCCGAAAGTATCGAGCCTGGAGACCTTCGACACGTCGATGGAGATATTCGACCGGCTGCCGGTCAGCCTCTCCGCATCGGCCACGATCTCCTCCAGCTGCGAGGCAAAACCGGCGGTCCATGACCCACCCGCACACAGCGCAAGCCCATTACCACTTGCAATCCGCTCCAATGTCGGGTCGCCCTTCACGATGCCAACTCCCGTATCGTCTTCCGGATTTTTCCTGATAGCGCTTTGAGAGGAAATTGCAGCAGCACGTTGAAAAAATTGTAGAACAGGTCACTAACCAGCCATACTTGGTTACGTTGGGCAAGCAGGTCGTTCGAGTTGCAAGGTATTAAAATGACCGAATCAGCTGTCCTTGCGGCACAAATCGAACGCTGGCCGATCGCAGGCCATTTCACCATCAGCCGGGGCGCCAAAACCGAGGCGGTCACAGTTGTGGCGGAAATCGGCCGTGGCGGCCATGTCGGACGGGGTGAGTGCGTCCCCTATCCCCGCTACGGCGAGACGCCGGAGGCTACGCTTAAGGCGATATTGTCGATGCAGGAGGCGGTCGGCCGAGGGCTCGACAGGCGCGCCTTGCAGGCGATGATGCAGCCCTCGGCTGCGCGCAATGCGCTCGATTGTGCCCTGCTTGACCTTGAGGCCAAGACCAGCGGCAAGCGCGTCTGGGACCTGCTCGGACGCCCTGCCCCGCGCGCCTGCACCACCGCCTACACGATCTCGCTTGGCTCGCCCGAGACGATGGCGGCGGCAACCGCCAAGGTCGCACACCGGCCATTGCTCAAGATCAAGCTTGGCGCTGAAGGCGACGGCGCGCGGATTGCGGCGGTGCGCGAGGCGGCGCCCCGGTCCGAACTTATCGTCGATGCCAATGAGGGCTGGACCGCGGCCAATCTCGAGCCAAACCTCGCCGAATGCGCCAGGGCCGGCGTCACGCTGGTGGAACAGCCGCTGCCGGCGGGCGAAGACGAGGCGCTGGCGCGGATCATGCGGCCGGTTGCGGTGTGCGCCGACGAGAGCGTGCATGACCGCGCTTCGCTCGAAGGGCTTCGCGAACGCTACGACGCCGTCAACATCAAGCTCGACAAGGCCGGCGGCTTGACCGAAGCACTGGCGATGGCGGATGCGGCGCACGCGCACGGGTTCGGAATCATGATCGGCTGCATGGTTGCGACTTCGCTGGCGATGGCGCCGGCGATGCTGCTCGCGCCAGAGGCGCGCTTTGTCGATCTCGACGGCCCGCTGTTGCTTAAGCGCGACCGCGACGGCGGATTGCGCTACGACGATAGCCTGATCTATCCGCCCGAGCCTGCGCTATGGGGCTAGGCGCGTGCTCATAAATCCGTGCGGTGAGCGCAGCCGGCTGGATGTCCGCTTCGCTCCGAAACCGGAGCTTGATCTGACGCTCGCTAAAGGACTCTCTCATGCGTCGTGACAAATAAACACAGCAAATCAAGGGATGATATTCTGGTTGAGGCGAAAAAGGTTGGTCGGATCGTAGCGGCGCTTGACTTCGGTTAGTTTTGCATAGTTCGCGCCGTAGGCGGTCTTGACCCGCTCCCCTTCGTCATCCGGCATGAAGTTCACATAAGCGGTGCCCGAAGCAAAGGGTGCGGTCCTCTCAAAGGTTTCCCTCGCCCATTCCACGTGGGGCCGGTCTGCCGACTTGTCCTGCCAGCGCGCATGCACGTTCATCCCGAAATGCGCGCTGCGCTGTGGAAAGGCGGTCGCGGAAACGGGCACGCGGGTTGCCGCGCCGCCGATATGAAAGATGAAAATCTCGCACTCCGGTCCCGGCGCCGTGCGGGCGGCCTCGACGATGACGTCCGCCGCGGCATCGGATAATTCGGCGAAGTCGCGGCTTTTCCAGTAGTTGCGGGCGCCAGCCGCCAGCAGCGGATCGAACGCGGCCTGCCAGCCGGCAAATGGCGTCGGACCCACGACATCGGCGATCGGAGTGCCAAGCGCACGTAGTCCGGCAGCAGCGCGTTCGCCATCCGCCAGATCACCCGTGTAGCACATGGCGAAAATCAGCACCTTGCGGCCATGCCACTCGGCCGGCAAAAATGGCAGAGGCGGGGCCGCGCGCAGCACCAGCCAGCACGTGAGTTCATCGGGCGCCCCCACCATCAGTTGGCGATAACGCCCGATCAGCGCCTCCGCGCCATCGAGCGAATGGATCACCAGCCCTGCCAGCACCTGCGGCCCCGCCTCGCGGAGTTCAAATTCGAACGCCGTAACGACACCGAAATTGCCACCGCCGCCCCGCAGCGCCCAGAAAAGGTCCGGATTCTCGGTCGAACTGGCGTGCAGAAGTTCGGCGTTCGCGGTGACCACATCCGCCGCAACGAGACTGTCGATAGTCAAGCCGAATTTGCGGGTAATCCAGCCGAAGCCGCCCCCTTTAACGTCAAACCGGCAATGCCAGTGGTAGAGTTGATGCCAGTCGGAACGGCGAGTCCGAACGGCTGCGTTTCCCGGTCGAGGTCGGCCAGCGTGGCACCGGGTTCGACCCACGCCCTGCGCGCCTTCGGATCGACGCGCACGCCTTTCATTCCGGACAGGTCGATCACGATCCCTTGGTCGCAGATCGCATTGCCGGCGATGTGATGGCCGCCACTGCGGACAGCCACAAGCAGATGATTGTCGCGCGCAAAGCGGATGCTGCGAATTGCGTCGCCAGCCTCCCGACACCGGACGATGAGCGCCGGTTTGCGGTTCACCGCAGCGTTCCAGATTGTGCGTGCCTCATCATAATGAGGACTGTCCGGGGTCAGGACCTCGCCGCGAATGGTTGCCTGCAAGGCCTCAATCGTCGCGGGCTCGATGACTTTCATGGAGGCGTCCAATGTTCTGAATGCTATTCCCATGACGGCTTCCTCCCCTGGAGCGGGCATCATTGCTGTGGGCATCGGCGGCGTGAGCATGACCCGAATGGCGCAAAAAATTTAGAGCCGGGCGTCCGGGTTTTTTGATCGATCGTCCTTTGCTGGTGCCTATTGCTTCGTGTGATCTCTAGAAGGAGTTGGCTGCGCGCTAATGAGCCACGCCCTAGTCAAGGGCCTTGCGCCAACCAGTCCCCGTCGAGCCTGAAAACGCCATGCGGTCCCTCGCAGACCACATCACGGCGGCGCCGAGCAGCGCCATCGCGGCCATCACGTAGTAGACCCCCTGCCCGTGGCGGGCAAAGATCGCGCCCGAGAGGATCGAGGCTCCCGAGGCGACGATCCCGTGGCAGGCGGCGAGATAACCCTGGCCTCGCGCCATGAAATGGAGCGGCACATGGCGCAGCATCAGCCCCATAGTGCCGACCTGGGTGATCCCGAAGGTGAGCCCATGCGCGAGCTGGACGATCGCCAGCACAGCGACCGGCGGCTCCTGCGCCGTGATCAACCAGCGCGCCACGGCGCTGAGCGCGCCGATCACGACCAGAACCGCCGGCTGCCATTTGAGGTGCGGCGAGATGGCAAACACCACGATCTCGGCAATGACGCCAAGCGCCCAGAGCACTGCGATCGTCAATCCGGAAAGGCCCGACAACTCCCAGGTGATGGAAGCGAAAGTGTAGTAGGCGGCATGGCTGCCCTGGATCAGCGCCGAAGCGAGGATGATGACGAGAAAGCGAGGGTCGCGCAGCAAGGCACTGGCACCATGATGCGCCGCCGGCTGCTTTCCTGAACCGTCCAGCGGTTGAAGCCCGAGGCTGAGCACGGCGCCCAGCGCTGCGGTTGCGACGATGACCCAGATCAGGTGTTGCCAGGCAATGATATCGACCAGCAGCCCGCACACGAGCGCGCCAACGACGAAGGCGGCCGAGCCCCACAATCGCAATGGTCCGTATTTGAGGCCGTACCGCGCGGCCCCCCGCAAGGCATAGGCATCGGTCAGCGGGATCATCGGCGTCCACACCGAGGCAGTGACAACATAGGCGAGGAATACGAGCGGCGCCCGGGCTTGCGTGCCGACCACCGAGAACCCGAGCGTGGTCATGATCGCCGTCACGATCATGGCGCCGCGCAACGCGGAGCGCCGTTCGGCAAGGCCTGCGACCCATGGCAGCACCGTAAACCGGGTGACCGCAGGGACCGCGGTAATGATGCCGATCCAGGACGGTTCGATGCCGACCGAGCGCAGCCACAACGGAAAAAACGGCAGATGGGTGCCGATCAGGGTGAACACGGCCCCATAAAACAGCGCCAGCCGGTTCGCGAATCGGCGTGAGGCGTTCCCCGATGGGATGGGGATTTGTGTGTCAAATGACATCAAATCAATTGCGATTCGGTCGATATCGTGGTGATCGTTAGGCTAGTGGAGTGGATCTGACATTCGCTTCCCACCTGGCCGCGAGTCCGGAAAGCGAATGTCAAATCCTAAACTCTAGTAGAATCTAATATTTGCTAATGGTCCAATGATTCCAACATTCGCAAAAGTGGCCGCCGAGAAGGGATGCGAATGTGAGAATCGGACCACTAACGTGCAATGATTTGCGCGACGAGTTCGCCATGGCCAACGAAGCTTTCGCCCTGTCACCGATTTCCGCCCGCGCGGCCCAGCCGAGCGAGGCGGATTATGAGGCGATCAGGGAAGCATTTTTGGAGACCTCGCGCGGCCGCTGGTTTCTCGGCGAATATGCCAAACGCAACCGTAACGCCGACACCAGAATGGTGCTCGACGCGGTGGCGCGGATCGAGGAGACGCTTGCCGCGCAAAAAGCACCTGTCCACGATCCCCGCTTCGATGAGGCGCTGGCCGCCCTTCGTGCCACGCTGAACGAGGCGAGGGCCGCCGCGTCCGCGGCGCTCGGTGAGCTTGCGCTTGAAGAAAATCTCGCGCCCGTGCGCAAGGGCGCCCGCGTCATCCGGGAAATCTCCTGGCGCTTGCGCGAGATCGGCGCGGACGGCCGGATTTGCGATCTGATCGATTCCCAGGTCGGCGCCATCGAAGGGGCTTCGGCCAAAATTGCCGTAACAGATCCGGCGGGCTCTCTGAACGCGGCTTTCGATCTGATCGAGGCGCAACTCGCCGCGTTCGAAGCCCAGGACGAAGAGACCGACCAGGGCATTCTTGCCGCGGATGCGGCGGTCGCCAAAGAGTTGCACGATGAGGGGTCCGAAGCGGCAGCCCGAATGGCAGCATCTGGCACGGGCGTCGCTCCTAAGGATGCGCTCGGCGATCCTGCAACGGCAGTTGAAGTCGCCGAGGCAACGCTTGATGCCGACGACGAAATTCTCGAACCTGTCGACGCTTTCGAGGTCGAGGACGAGGCCGTCCTCGACGTGGTTGCGGCCGAAATGGCCGCGCCGGATTCGGACGAAGCCTACGTTCCGGCCGAATTCAGGACTTACGAAAACGAGGCTTTCGAAGGCGAAGCCACCGGCGCGGAGCCGGTCAAGCCCGTCGTCACTGAACGGCCGGAGCCGAGGTCGGCGCTGGCCGTTCAACGTGCCGTCGAGGTTTCCACCTCGCCCTCGGCCCGACCTTCCCTTGGTTCGAGCCTGCTCGCGAACGGAATCGTGCAAAGGCCGCGTATTTCGAAACCCGATCCACTGGCTCCGATCCGGCGCATGAGCCAGACCGAGAAGATCGCGTTCTTCTCGTAGGCTGATCCAAAAAATGCGCGGATATCCTTTGCCGGTGCCAACCCGTCACTTCAACGGAAAATGCATCATGGTAACGCCGCCGGAGGCGTAGTTGGGCACATCGGCTGCCACCGCCCGACCTTCCTTCGACCCGAAACCGCTCATCATAGCCGCTTCGCTTTCGAAGTCGGCTTCGAAGACGCAGAAATACGGCGCCTTGCCCGGCCCCATCGGCTTCACGTCAAAGCCATAACGGGGATTCTTGATGCCTGGAATCTTGTGCGCAAGGCACGTGCGTCTCGACATAGTACTTCTTGAAGTGGGCGGGATCCTTGGGTTCATTGTAGAGGACGAGCAGCCTGTGCATGAAAAACCTCCCGATTTTTTTCTAGATCGTGATGCAATTAATTGGAATCGCATCATGATCTCATCTCTTTGTTTGAGCATGATCTTTTCGGAAAACCGGTATCCACTTTGCGCTAACGCGGCCCTCCGGGTCCGGATCATGCTCTGACTCGCCCTTCGGCCGAGATCCGCCAGCAGAAAAGGCCGAGCGAAACGACCGTAACAGACCGACAGGATTTCCGGGAGAACCAATATCGACGGGCCCGATCAGGCGATCAGTCTGGCGTACAAATCCGCGTCCACGTTGCCGCCGGAAAGCACGATCACGACATTCTTACCGCGTGCTTCGACGTGACCGGCCAGAAGTGCCGCCAGCCCTACCGCCCCGCCCGGCTCGACCACGAGCTTCAATTCGCGGAATGCGAAAGCGACCGCCGCTGCCACCTGCGCATCCGAAGCAGTGACGCCCGTGGCAAGCAAGCGACTGTTGATGGCGAAGGTGATTTCACCGGGCGTCAGGGCCATCAGCGCGTCGCAGATGGTGCGGCCCCTGGCCTCGTGGGCTTCGCGCTTGCCCGCGCGCAGGGAACGGGCGTGATCGTCGAACCCTTCCGGTTCGGCGGACATCACCATGGCTCTCGGAAAGCGTGCCTTGATCGCGGTTGCGACGCCCGCGACCAGCCCGCCGCCGGAGACGGGTACCACCACGATATCCGGCTCAACGCCCAGCACCGCCAGATCTTCGGCGATTTCGCGCCCCACCGTGCCCTGGCCTGCGATCACCATCGGGTCATCATAAGGCGGCACCAGCGTAGCCCCGCGCTGACCGGCAATGTCGCGGGCGATCGCTTCACGGTCCTCGCGGTCACGGTCGTACAGCACGACCTCCGCGCCAAAGGCTTTGGTGCGCTCGCGCTTGGCGAGCGGGGCGTCAGCCGGCATCACGATGGTGGCCCGCATGTTGAGAATTTGCGCGGCCGCCGCCACGCCCTGGGCGTGGTTGCCGGAAGAGAACGCGACCACGCCGCCGCCGCGCGCATCGGGCGGGATTGACGACAGCTTGTTGAAGGCGCCGCGGAATTTGAACGATCCGGTCCGCTGCAGCACCTCGGGTTTGACAAAGACCTTTGCGCCGAGGCGCTCGCTGAGCACAGGTGGCGACAATAATGGTGTCCGCACCGCAAACGGCGCGATCGCGCGCGCCGCCGCGTCGATATCGGCATGGCCGACAGGCAGGAGGGACGTATCCATCATACAGCGACCCTTGTATCGGCCCCCTGGCTGGCCGACAAGGTGGCTAGCCGAGAAGGTGTGCCTCTTCGGTCGCAAAACGCATCGTGCCGGGTTCCACCGGGAGGCTGCGAATGTCGGCCATATTCTCGATGAAAGCCCGCGCCGAGGCGTCCCAGCTGTGGCGTGCGGCAAATTTTGCGCATTCCTGCTGCGGGATCCGCAAGGCGGCAAGACATGCCTGTCGGAGATCGTCGTTCAACGCGCCAACAGGCGCCGAGCCGAGCACATCGCGGGGTCCGGTCACCGGAAAGGCTGCAACCGGCACGCCGCTTGCGAGCGCCTCCAGCAGCACCAGACCGAAAGTATCCGTCTTGCTCGGGAACACGAACACGTCCGCCGCAGCATAGGTGCTCGCCAGTTCCTCGCCCTGCTGCGCGCCAAGGAACACGGCTTGCGGATATTTTCGCATCAGGGCTGCGCGCGCCGGACCGTCGCCGACGATGACCTTGGTGCCCGGCAAATCAAGATCGAGAAACGCCTCGAGGTTTTTCTCCACCGCGACACGGCCGACAGAAAGAAAGACCGGGCGCGGCATGCCGAGGTCGACAGCGCGCGGATGAAACAGCCTCGTGTCCACCCCGCGCGGCCACAACACGATATTGCGAAAGCCGCGCGCACCTAATTCGCTGGCAAGCGCCGGCGTTGCCACCATCACCGCCCGGCTGCCGCGGTGGAAGGCGCGAAGCGCCCTCCACACCCATGACTCGCGAACCGGCAAACGCGCCGAAACATATTCGGGAAAGCGGGTATGAAAGCTGGTCGTGAACGGCACACCGTCTTTGCGGCAATAGCGGCGCACCAAAATTCCGATCGGTCCTTCGGTCGCGATATGAATGCTGTCGGGCTGCGCCGCCTGGATCAGGCGAGCGATCTTCGCGCCAGTGGGCAATGCCAGGCGCAGATCCGGATAGCTCGGCATCGCAAAGGTGCGGAACGACTGTGGCGTGAGAAAAGTGATTTCGATGCCGAAAGACTTTGCCGCTTCCGCGGTCATGGTCAGCGTCCGCACCACCCCGTTGACCTGCGGGTGCCACGCGTCCGTCGCGACCAGGATGCGCATTACGCCGCGGCGCGCGCCGCAACCGGGGCAACCGGAGCCGACCGGCGCAGCGGATCGGTCCAGGTGATGATTTCGAAGCGACCGTCATCGTGCTCGACAAGGGCCGTGCAGCTCTCGACCCAGTCGCCGCAGTTCATGTATCGAATGCCGTGTTCGTCACGGATCGTGGCGTAGTGGATGTGGCCGCAGATCACGCCGTCGGCGCCGTGGCGGCGCGCCTCCGCCGCGAGCGTCGTCTCAAAGGCACCGATGTAGTTGACGGCGTTTTTCACCTTCAACTTCGCCCATTGCGACAGCGACCAATAGGGAACGCCGAAGGCGCGCCGGAAAAAGTTGACAAGCCGGTTCATCTGGATGGCGAAATCATAGGCCTTGTCGCCGAGGTGGGCGAGCCAGCGCGCGTTCTGGACCACGAGATCGAAAATGTCGCCGTGAATGACAAGGTAGCGCCGCCCGTCGACGCCGACATGGACGGTATTTTCCACCACGTCGATGCCGCCGAAATGCGTGCCGTAATAGTTCCTCAGGAACTCGTCATGGTTGCCCGGCACATAGATCACCTTGGCGCCCTTGCGCGCCTTGCGCAAAACCTTCTGCACGAAGTCGTTATGCGATTGCGGCCAGTACCAGCTCGATTGCAGCGCCCAGCCGTCGACAATATCGCCGACCAGATAGATCGTGTCGGCGTCATGGCTGCGGAGAAAGTCGAGCAAGCGGTCGGCCTGTGAGCCTCGGGCTCCGAGATGGACGTCGGAAATAAACAAAGTGCGAAAGCGCCGTTCGGGCAACTCTTCACTCAGGGAGTCACTAGTGCCCACTTTCCGAGGTTCGTGTTCCACTGCAGCACCCACCTTTCACGAACTTCGGAAAGCCATGGGCACCAGCAAATCTATGATTCTAGTACCGCTCATCGATCTGAAGTCCCTGAAAAGAACTCGCCGCTTGTGGTGCAGGGACCTCAGATCGGCGGAGCTAGCCATGCGCGCCCCTAACAGATTCCCATGACAATGGGATGACCGCTCACGGCTCGCCTAAGTCGTTGCCGTTAACCACGAATCAGACCAGGTCGTCTTTCACCCGGCGATAGCAGGACGTTGCGACAATCAGGCGACATGGACGGAGCAGTTGCGAGGCATTGCTCGCCGCTTCCACTGCGCTGTGCGCGAAAGGTCGCGGCCCTTGCTTCAGTCGCCGGCCATCACGGATTCGTCTTGGGCGGATCCAGCAGGCGAACAATCAGCGAAAGCATGGCCACGATCGGCGGCAACACAAAGCACCACACGCCAAATCGCGTGAAAAAGAGCGCCGCAGCACCACAGCCACAAGCGAAGACAAGGACATTGGTCGACATCCGAACAAGCCGCGAAGGCGATTGGGCGCTTTCCCCTGCACGCTTGTAAAGCTTGTCGGCCAGATCGATCATGATCTGGGTTGTAGTGCCAGTCATGAGGGTGGAAGGCGGAGCGCTGCCGAGATGCACGCGGTGAACCGCGTTCTGGATCGCCATGGCGGCGACCAGGACCATGCCCGTCAAGATCGCTTGCCAACCATCCCCGTCATGGAAGGGACCGAACCGAATGGCGAGCGATGCGCCGGCGATGAGGAAGAGAACCTTGAGGCCGAGCAAGGTCTCGAAGGCAGCGATCGAGCGGTTTGACAACAGCGTGCCGAGCAGTCGCGCCGCAATCACCACCGCGCAAAAGACGGGCAGCGCAAGCAGCTTGGCGAGGGCGCCGGAGGTGCCGAGCGCCAGCGATGCGCCGAGAGTGACGAAATTGCCGGTAACGTGAGCGGTGAAAAGGCCCTGCAGCGCAAGAAAGCCGGCCGTGTCTACATAGCCTGCGTTGAAGCTTAAGACCAAAGGAAGCGCAGCGCGCGTTTCGAAGGCAGCCATCTTCAGCCCTTGAGATAAGATTCAACTACCTGATCGTTACGAAGACCGTGAAGCGATCAATAAAACCGGTGGAAATGATGCACCGGTCCGTGACCGTGGCCGACTTCGAGGCGATCGGCGGCTGCGATCGCCGCACTGATCCACGCCTTGGCGTTGCGCACGGCGATCTCCATGTCCTCGCCCTTGGCAAGGCCGGCGGCGATGGCAGATGAAAGCGAGCACCCGGTTCCATGGGTATTTCTGGTGCCGATGCGCGGCGCCGGCAGCTTGACCATGCCGTTGCCGCTGAACAGATAGTCGATGCTCTCCGCCCCCTGCCCGTGGCCACCCTTGATCAATACCGCCCGGCAGCCGAACGCCAGCAGGCGCCTGCCCTGATTGGCAATCGCGGCCTCGTCGGGCGCGACCGCTTCATCGAGGAGTGCGGCTGCTTCGGGCAAATTCGGCGTGATCAGAAAGGCGCGAGGGATGAGCTTTGTCCGCAGGCTTAGAACCGCATCAGCTGCCAGTAACCGGTCGCCGGAGGATGCGACCATCACGGGATCGAGCACGGCATGCGCCACCTGCCATCGCGCCAGCGCCGCGGCGATCGCCTCTATCGTGGCTGACTCGCCGACCATGCCGATCTTTACCGCCTTGACGTCGAGATCGCCGAACACCGCATCGATCTGCGCGGTCACGAATGCCGGCGGCACGGCGTGAATACCACTCACGCCACGCGTGTTCTGGGCGGTGAGCGCGGTGATGACCGAGGCGCCGTAGACGCCGAGGGCGGCAAACGTCTTCAGGTCGGCCTGAATGCCGGCACCGCCGGAGGAGTCCGAACCCGCAATTGTAACCGCGATCGGTATGGTCATCGCGCCGCTCGATGCGAGAGAGGCTGCTGCTTCATGTCCATGATTTCTCCTACCGCGGCGTGTTGTTGCCAGCAAGTTCCGGGAGGTTATATTAGTCGATCAGACCGGGCCTTTTCGAAATTGCCCCTGGAGACGACGCGATGGTTCCCTTCTTCATCCAGATCAAATGCAAGCTCGGCCAGTCCTACGCCGTTGCCAACGCCATCGCCGAGGCCGAGATCGCCTCCGAAATCTATTCCACCGCAGGCCATTACGACCTGCTGGTGAAATTCTATGTCGAGAACGACGTCGATATCGGACATTTCGTCAACGAGAAAGTGCAGACCATCCCGGGTATCCAGGACACCCACACCATCATCACCTTCAAGGCTTTCGGCACGCCCTAGTGTGGCCGTTCAGAAGTCCGCATCATTGCTACTGCGAGTTCGTCATGCGGACTTCTGAACCAAAGCCATGCTTGCGAACTTCGGAATCGGAGCTCTAGCGTCCCTTTGGTTCTGACGTTCGTAAACGAACCCGCCGCGATTCGATACGAATGTCAGAACCGGGACACTGGAGCCTCACATATTGCGGCGCACCGCGCCCTTCGCCCGCCTCGTGCTGGTAATCGGCCCGCGGGACCCGCATAGTGGCGGCAGATTTTCGTGGCCGGCTTATCGGCGTCGACGAGATCATTGTCTGCCGTTTACGCCGGCCGGTTCGCAAAAAATTCGTTCGGGCAACGGAGGCGCGCCATGTCCCTTACTGTTTCCAACGAAGCAAAGCCGCTGCGCACATTCGATTCCGCCGAAATCGGCGCCATCGCGCATCTCTATCGCGGCGAGGTCTACCGCTCAACGATCTGGCGCACGCGGCTCGACAACACCACCAACTGGTCGATCGTGACGATGGGAATCGCACTGTCGACGGCCTTCTCAAGTCCTGGAAGCCTCGCCGCTGCCGCTGCTGCTCGTCGGGCTCCTGATTGCCGTATTCCTCGGCATGGAGGCGCGGCGCTATCGCTATTTCAATGTCTGGCGCGCCCGCGCTCGCTGGTTGGAGACGAATTTCTACGCGCCGATCTTCACTGGCGAGGCGCGCGACAACGACTGGCAGGCCATCCTTGCCCGCGACTTGACGAGGCCGCGTCATCACATTTCATTTATGCGCGCGGCGGGACGCCGGTTGCGTCGCAATTATGTATGGATCCTGGCGGTCCAGGTGATCGCCTATTACGGCAAGATCGCCATCCATCCGACGCCGGCGACCACGCTTTCCGAGTTTGCCGATCGCGCTGCGGTCGGCCCCATTCCCGGCTGGGTCGTCCTGATCGTCGGCTTGGTCTATAATTTCGGCTGGATCGCCTTCGCGCTCGGCACCATGTGGCTGGACCGGCACCAGCACGGCGCAAAGGGCGAAGGGGTGGCGATGGGATAGCATTAATTGCCGGGCTCGCTCTTTTCCGGCGTCTTCGGCCGCGGCGGCCCCTCGACCGGCGGCAGGGATTTGAGATATTCCGCCATCGCGATGCGATCCTCTTCCGGCAATTGCGAAGTGTTCTTGATCACGCGCTTCATCGACCCAGAGGCGTTGTCATCATCGGGCGTTTGCCCGGTCTGAAGAAAAAAGGCGAAGTCCTTCGGGGTCCAATCGCCGAGATTCTTTTGCGTGATGTTCGGCACCCAGCCCTCGCCTTCCGGGTTCGGTCCGCCCGCAAGGCGCTGTGCGGCGACGATGCCGCCGAGGAAATTTCGCGGCGAATGACATTCCGCGCAATGACCGAGGCCGTTGACGAGGTAGGCGCCGCGATTCCACTGCGCCGAATGCGCAACGTCGGGCGTGAAGGGCTTGCCGTCCATGAAGAGCAATTTCCAGATGCCGACATTGCGCCGGATGTTGAACGGAAACGACACGTCGTGATCGCGCACCTTGCCGGACACGGGCGTCAGCGTTTTCAGGTAAGCAAAGAGGTCGCGAATGTCGTCAGGCTTGGCGTGCGAATACGACGTATATGGGAAAGCGGGAAAGTAATGCGTGCCCTGCGGAGAAACCCCTTTTGTCACCGCAGTTACAAATTCCGTTTCGGTCCAGCGCCCGATGCCATCGCTCGCATCGGGCGAAATGTTGGGCACATAGAACGTCCCGAATGGCGAGGGCAGCGCGAGCCCGCCACCGAGCTTCAGCCGATCAGGCTGGTCGGGAACCGCATGGCAGGACGAACAACCACCCGCGTTGAAGACGATCAGGCCATTGGCGAGATTGGAAGTATGGGCTGGCCGGGTGACAAAATCGCGGGACAGCAGCATCGGTTCGGTCAGCCACCAGTAAATCGCCAATCCGGCCGCCACGATCACCGCACCAAGGAGAATTCGTCGTATCATCCGCTGCCGTTCCCTATTCTACGACGTCGCACCCGATAGCATGCCAGCCATTGCAGCCAGATGCCGCCCGAAAATTTCTCGCCATTTGGGCTGGAAACGGGAATAAGATCGAATGGCCGCTGTTTTTGAGGCCGGCAGCGTCAATTGACGCCCACAGGGAGAAAACCATGTCGAATACCAAAATCATGCTTGCGACGCTTGCGCTGGGGGCAGCTTTTGCCTTTAGCGGACCTGCCGTTGCCGAGAAAATGACGATTATGCTGGACGGCGCATCCGAGGTGCCTCCCAACACCAGTCCCGGCAAGGGCACCGCCGACGTCGATTACGATCCCGCCACCAAGAAACTGAGCTGGAAACTGACCTATTCCGGGCTGACCGGCCCTGCGACCGCGGCGCATTTCCACGGGCCCGCCGAGGCCGGCAAAAATGCCGGCGTGGCCGTGGCGATCCCCGGCGCTACGTCGAGCCCCGCCGAAGGCAGCGCAACGCTGACCGACGCCCAGGCCGCCGATCTGACGGGCGGCAAGCTATACATCAACGTCCACACCGCAGCGAACCCGGGCGGCGAAATCCGCGGACAGGTGGTGAAGAAGTAAGACTTCTGCAAAAGGCGCTCCTGTGAGAAGCGCTGTTCTTCAAAGCAGGTCTTTTAATCTAAAAACGAAGGGTGGAAGCGGATGGCTTCCACCCTTTTTTCTGCCCGTTTTTTGCTCGTTTGGATTTCAGAAGAAAATCGCGCCGACGCTGGAGGCGCCGATTACTTCAGCTTGACACGATAGTCGTCGTGGCAACCGGTGCACTTGTCCTGGATCGCGTCGTAGGCGGTCTTCAGGCTTGCGCTGTCCTTGATCTTTCCCTTCTGTTCCGCGATCGCCTTCGAAACCGGTGGAATCTTGGACTCGAAATCGGACTTGTTCTGCCAGATTTTCTGGGACGCTCCGAAGCTCGCATCCTTCACGTTCTGCTTTGGATTTGGCGTGAATGTGGTGGCGATCTTGGTCACCTGCACTTCGAGGTCGGCCAGCGCGGCGTCCACGGCCGCCTGATCGTAGGCAATTTCGCCCTTCAGGATCTTGCCGAACACGCCGTACATGTCCTTGCCCTGCGCCTTCATCAGATTTTGCTGCTGAACGGCAACCTCCTGCTGCGCCATGACAGCGCCGATTCCGAGCAGCATCGTTCCAACCACCAAGGCAATTCGTCTCATCAGTCTGGTCTCCTGTTTTCCTCAAGTGCACGCCGAGCGAAAATCTGATGTCTGCAGTCCGCAACTATCGATCCAACACCGCAAGCGCGATTCCATTCCGCCTCATGGATATCAGAGACTGTGCCTGCGCTGATGCTCTCGGATGGCAATCCAGACCCGTTCAGGCGTGGCCGGCATGTCGATGTGATCGATCTTGTATTCGCGCCAAAGTCCGTCAATGATCGCATTGACGACTGCCGGGCACGAACCGATCGCCCCGGCTTCGCCCGCGCCCTTGACGCCCAGCGGATTGGTCTTGCAGGGAACGTTGTGCGTCTCGAACACGAATGCCGGACCATCGGCCGCCCGCGGCAGCGCATAGTCCATGAAGGTGCCGGTCACGAGCTGTCCATCCTTCGGACTATAGACCGCCTGCTCCATCAGCGCCTGGCCGATCCCCTGCATCGCGCCGCCATGCACCTGGCCGGCGAGCAGCAACGGATTGAGCGTCACGCCGAAGTCGTCGACGATCACATAGTTGACGATGCCGATCATGCCGGTTGAGGGATCGATTTCGACTTCGGCAAGATGAGTGCCGTTCGGATAGGTGCCGTCGGCGGCAGTGAACGTTGCGCTCGCATTCAACCTGGCCGGATCGATGCCCGGCCGCCCGGCGAGGTCGGCAAAGCTGATCGAGCGGTCGGTGCCCGCGACCTTGATGGTTCCGTTGCTGATCTCGAGATCGCCGGCACTCGTTTCCAGCGCTTCGGCCGCGATCTCGCGCAGCTTCTTGCCGAGTTCGCGCGTTGCGCGTTCGACGCTGACACCGCCGGTTGGAATTGCCGACGAACCGCCGGTGCCAAGCCCGGTGGCGATCGTGTCGGTGTCGCCCTGCAAGACGTGGACGCGCTCCGGCGGCAGGCCGAACTGCTCCGCGACGAGCTGGGCGTAGGCGGTCTGGTGGCCCTGACCGGTCGACTGCGTTCCGATCAGGACCGAAACGTCACCGTCGGAATCAAGCCGCACATTGGCGGTCTCCTCGCCCATGGTGCCGCAAACCTCGACATAGGTCGACAGGCCGATGCCGCGCACCAGCCCCTGTTTCCTCGCAGCCTTGGCCCGTTTGGGAAACTCCTTCCATTGCGCGATTTCCATCGCCCGCTTCATGTGCGCGGTGAAGTCGCCGGAATCGTAGACCTTCCCCGTTGCCGTCTTGTACGGCATCGCCCGCGGCGGGATGAAGTTCTTGCGACGGATCGCGTCCGGCGTCATGCCGAGCTTGCGCGCAGCCGCATCGACCAGCCGCTCCAGCACGTAAGCAGCCTCAGGCCGCCCCGCGCCGCGATAGGCATCCACCGGCACGGTGTTGGTGAACACCGTCCGCACGCGGCAATGGAAGGCCTGGATGTCATAGAGGCCGGGCAGCATGCCGGCGCCGCCATGGGGGATGTAGGGCCCGAAGGTCGATAGATACGCGCCCATGTCGCCGAGGAGGTCGACATCCATGCCAAGGAACTTGCCGTCGGAGGCCAGCGCCATGCGCGCCGTGGTCGCGTTGTCGCGGCCCTGAGCGTCACCCATGAAATGATCAGCGCGATCGGCGGTCCATTTCACCGTCTTGCGCAAGCGCCGCGCGGCAACCGCAGCGAGCGCGTATTCGCGGTAGGGAAACAGCTTGGTGCCGAACCCGCCGCCCACGTCCGGACAGATCACGCGCATCTTTTCTAACGGAATCTTCAACACTATCCCGCAAAGGATTTCACGCAGGCGATGGCTGCCCTGGCTGCCGACCGTCAGTGTCAGGTGATCGCGTTTGGCATCGTATTCGCAAACTACCGCGCGGGTTTCCATGAAATTGGTGACAACGCGCGGGTTGATTAGCGATAACTCGACCACCGCGTCCGCCTTTGCGAACGCCGTCTCCGTCGCCTTCTTGTCGCCGAGCGAGACGTCGAACAAGACGTTGCCATGATGCTGCGGCCACACCTGCGGCGCCCCTGCCCTGACCGCGTGGAGAACGCCGACGACGGCCGGCAGCGGCGTCCAGTTGACCTCGATCGCCTCGATCGCATCGCGCGCCTGGTCGAGGGTCTCGGCGACGACGAACGCCACCGCATCGCCGACATGGCGCACTTCGTCCCCGGGCAGGATCGGGTAAGGCGGCGCGGTGAACGGATCGACTTCAAGATTGAACAGGCACGGCAGATCGCCGAGATCCTTGACATCCTCCGCGGTGAGGATCAGGGCGACACCGGGCAGGCTGCGGGCGGCCGTGACGTCGATCTTGTATTTCGCGTGCGCATGCGGCGAGCGAAGCACAAGGGCATGCAGTGAAGGCTTCGGCGCAAAATCGTCGGTGTAGCGGCCCTTGCCGCGGATCAGCGCATCGTCTTCCTTGCGAAGCACGCTTTGACCGACGCCAAATTTGATCGGAGCCATCCTGTCACCACTGCGTTGCGCGACGCAAGCCGCGCCGTGAATTGTTCAAACGACGCACGATCCGGCCGATCGCGCGCATCTTGTGCCCATATTGCAGCGGATCGCCAGGCAGCGCAAATGCCCGCCCATCTTGACAAGCTTTCGTGATGCGACGCAGGAGGCGGCTGGAAATCAAGTCCGAAGGCACGTCGCGCTTCGAATGCGCCTTAGCCGCGTACCAGCGAACTGAGCCAGGTCTTGCCGAACAGCAACAGGATCGATCCCGCATAGACCAGCGCGCCGATAACGATCAGCACCATGAACGTGGTCTCGTCCCGCAGTGTGCTGAGGCCTGCAAGATAGATGCCGGAAAATCTCGCCGTAAGCCACAGCGCCGCGCCCAACACGACGGCGGCCGCGACGAACTTGACAAGCGAGCCCGTCAGCGTGGAATCGAGCTTCAGATAACCGGCGCGCACCGCGAACGCGATCACCAGCCCCAGATTGATCCAGGCTCCGACTGCCGTGGCGAATGCAAGACCGACCTGCGCGAGCGGCCCGACCAGCGCGATCTTCAAGGCGACATTGACGGCGACGCCGATCAATGCGGCCTTCACCGGGGTTGCCGTGTCCTTGCGCGCGTAGAAGGTCGCCACCGCGCTCCGGATCAGCACAAACGGAATCAGCCCGACCGCATAGGCCGCGAGCGTCGCGCCCGCAGCCGCGGCATCGCCCTTGGTGAAGGCTCCGCGCGCAAACATCGCCCGCATGATGACATCGGGAACGGTCAGGAATGCGACCACGAACGGCAAGGAAAACAGCAACGTGAAATCGAAAGCGCGGCGCTGCGCGGCAAGCGCGCCGTCGTGGTCCTCCGACGTCAGCCGGCGTGACATTTCCGGCAGCAACACCGTGCCCATCGCGATTCCGATCACCCCGATCGGAAGCTGATTGAGCCGGTCGGCATAATAGAGCGCGGAGAGCGCACCAGCCGGCAGGAAAGTTGCGATGATGGTATCGGCGAACAACGCCACCTGCGTCCCCATCGAACCGATGGTCGCAGGGCCCAGCGCCCGGAAGAAGGCGCGGACATCCTCATCGAGCTTGAACGGTGCAAAGCGCGGCAAACCGCCATGGGTCGCGAGGTCGCCGGCGAGCAGGAAATATTGCAGGAAGCCGGAGATCAGCACGCCCCATGCGGCTGCGTGGCCGGGGGTGGGAAAGAAGGCGGCGAGCGCCAGCGTCGCCATCATCGAGATATTGAGAAAGATCGACGCTGCTGCGGCACTGGCGAAGCGCTGCATCACATTCAGGATGCCGCCATAGAGCGTGACCAGCGTGATCAGGAGCAGATAGGGAAAGGTGATCCGCGTCAGTTCGATTGCCAGCCGCCGCTGTTGGGCATCCTCGGTAAAGCCTGGCGCCAGAACGCTCATGGCCTGCGGCATGAACACCAAGGCGAGCACGAGCAGGACAAGCTGCGAGGCAAACAGGAGCGTGAAGATGCGGTCGGCAAACAATTTGGCCGAAGCTTCACCCCGCTCGCCATGGACATGCGCGTAGGCCGGCACGAACGCCGCGTTGAAAGCGCCTTCGGCGAAGATCGCGCGGAAGTGATTGGGCAGGCGCAGCGCCACGAAGAACGCATCCGCGACGGGACCCGCACCGAGAACCGCCGCGAGCATGATGTCGCGGGCGAATCCGGTCAGCCGCGAAAGAAGCGTATAGCCGCCGACGGTGAAGATACGACCAAGCATGCGCCGCTTCTAAAGCATCATCCGCCTACTTTGAAGCGGATGTTCTCCCCTGTCCCCGCCTGCGGGGAGAGGGTTAGGGTGAGGGGGAGTCTCGATAGGCCGCGCTCTTCGAAGGACCCCTCACCCGGAGACGCCGTTACGCGCCGCCTCCGACCTCTCCCCGCAAGCGGGGCGAGGTGGGCTGTGCGGCAGGCAGTGCGATTCCATCAGAGTGTCGAGCGTGTGAAGCTCGCACTTCAAAACAGCACAATCAGGCTGCAAAATACCCGCGCACGGCCTCGATGATTCGCGCCTGTGTCGACTCGTCGAGATAGGCGTGGATCGGCAGGCTGATCGCGTCGGCGGATAGACGCTCGCAGACCGACAGGCCACCGTCGGCGACCGGAAAGTCCCGGTACGCGGTCTGCTGGTGCATCGATTTCGGATAGTAGATGGCGGTCGGAATGCCCTGCGCCTTCAGAACCGAGGCGAATTCATTGCGGTCGGTTCCCTTCGGCATGCGGATGGTGTACTGCGCCCAGACCGACGTGGAGGTACTCGCAAGATGCGGCACCGTCACGACATTGCCGAGACCTCGCGCGTAACGCTCCGCCACGCGGTTGCGCGCGGCGATTTCATCCTCGAAGATCTTCAGCTTTTCGATCAGCACCGCCGCCTGGATTGTGTCGAGCCGCCCGGTGAGGCCGATGCGAACATTGTCGTATTTGTCCGAGCCCTGTCCGTGAACGCGGACGCTGCGCAGGATTTCGGCAAATTCGGTGTCGTCGGTGAAAATCGCCCCGCCGTCGCCGAAACAGCCAAGCGGCTTTGCAGGGAAGAAACTGGTCGCAGTGATGACGCCGAAGCCGCCGAGGCGGCGGCCCTTGTAACTTGCACCGAACGCCTGCGCGGCGTCATCGAGCACAAACAGACCCTCGGCTTGCGCGACCGCACCGACAGCATCATGGTCGGCGCTCTGGCCGAACAGATCGACCGGAATGATTCCGCGCGGTCTGAGACCGATCCGTCTTGCGGTCGCAAGGGCGCGCTTGAGCGAGGCAACATCGATATTGAAGGTCGCCTCGTCGACGTCGACGAACACCGGCGTCGCGCCGGTCAGCGCCACCGCCTCGCCGGTCGCGCAGAATGTGAACGAGGGACAGAACACCGCATCGCCCCGACCGACGCCTTTTGCCATCAGCACCATCAAGAGCGCGTCCGTGCCGCTCGCGCACGTCACCACGTGCTTTGCCCCGCAGAAGGCACCAAGCGCCGCCTCGAGCTCGGTCACCTCCGGGCCGTTGATGAACTGGCAATGGGCGAGCACGCGCGCGACCGCCTCGTCGACGGATTTGCCAAGCCTGCGGCGCTGTGCGGCGACGTCGATGAGGGGAACGGGATCGGGGCGCGTGTGCTGGTTCATCTTGCCTTGCAGATTTTGAGAGCGCGACATCTTATCGAAGCGGCCTAGCCGACGACACGCCGGGGTCCCTTGAGGGCGTGAGAAGCTACCGCAGGCCTGGCGGGACTTTCGAGGCAACGGATCGCGATTTCGAGGCTGGCGACGCCTTCGTCGCCGGTCACCGCGGGCTGGCTGCCGCTGCGTACGGCGCGGATAAAGGCGATCAATTCGGCGCGCAAGGGCTCGTCATGGCCGACCGGCAGATGGCGCATCGAATAGCTGCCGTCCGGCTTGAAGCCGAAGCACTCGGTCACCTGACGGGTGAGCAGATCGCCCATCACATATTTGCCGCGCGTCGCCACGGTGACGCTGCGCGCCTTGAACGGCGTCAGCCAGTTGGTGTTGATATGGGCAAGCACGCCCGAGGCCGTCCTGAACTGCAACAGCGCGATATCCTCGCGCTCGGCGACCGCACTGGAAAGTTGCGGCTGCACTTCGATGATGTCGGATTCGGTAAACCAGCGGATCAGATCGATATCGTGCACGGCAAGATCGATGACCACACCGACATTCGACATGCGGGGCGGGAACGGCCCGACGCGGGTGATCGCGATTGAAAGGATGTCCTCACCAGATATTGCCTGCTTGACGGCGGCCACCGCCGGATTGAACCGTTCGACGTGCCCCACCATCAGTGTCACGCCGGCGCGGCGGGCCGCAGCGACGATTTCGTGCCCCTCCTCCACCGATGAGGCGATCGGCTTCTCGACCAGGATGTGGATGTTGCGTTCGATGCAGGCGAGCGCGATCTCGTGGTGGAGATGCGTCGGAGCTGCGACTGTCACTGCATCGACGCCTTCGGCGAACAATTCGTCAAGTCTTGCAAAGGCACGGCAGCCCGCGAAATCGGTGGCGCGCGCGCGATGCTCCGGCAGCGGATCGACGACACCGACCAATCTGATATCGGGCAGACCGGCCAGCACGCGGGCATGATTGCTGCCCATGATGCCTGCCCCGATCACGCCGATGCGAAGCGCGGGCTTTGCCACGGCCTTCTGACCGGACGCGGATGCCTTGGAAACCATGAAGTTAAACCCCCAAAACCCGTAAGTGGCGCCTCAACTCACCCCCGGGCACCGCCGGTTCTCTAACACGTCATCCTGAGTGTGGCGATTGATTGGCGAGCGAACCCAAACACGTTTTGATTCAAAGAATTACATCCATATTACGCCACCGGGGGCAAGCTAGCCAGACTCAATTCCGGCCCTTCACGAGCGCCGGTAGTCGTCCTCGATGCGAATAATGTCGTCCTCGCCGAGATAGCTGCCGGTTTGGACCTCAATCAATTCCAGCGAAATCTTGCCCGGGTTCTCCAGCCGGTGGACGGCGCCGATCGGGATATAGATCGATTCGTTCTCGTGCACGATCCTGACGTCCTCGTTGACCGTCACCCGCGCGGTGCCGCGCACCACGATCCAGTGTTCGGAGCGGTGGTGATGTTTCTGCAGCGACAGCCGGCCACCGGGTTTGACGATGATACGTTTGACCTGGTGACGCTCGCCCATGTCGACCGATTGATACGAACCCCAGGGGCGATGCACCTTCAGGTGATCTTCGGTCACCTGCGGCGCCACCGTCTTCAGTTTCGCCACCAGGCGCTTCAATCCGTTGGCATCCTTTTGACGCGACACCAGCACCGCGTCCTGCGTCGCCACCACGACGAGGTCGTCGACGCCCTCCAATGCGACCAGCGCCTTGTCGGTCGAAACGTTGCAGTTGCGGGAATCCTCGAACACGGCCACACCGTGCACGGCGTTGCCCTGGCTGTCCTTGTTCGACAATTCCCAAACTGCATGCCATGAGCCGACATCGGACCAGCCGCAGGCGACCGGCACCACCGCGGCGTGCGAGGTCTTTTCCATCACCGCATAATCGATCGAAATCGGCTTCGCCGACCCGAATGCAGTCGTATCAAGTGTCACGAATCCGAGGTCGCGGCCGGCCTTGGTGACGGCGTCGCTGACCGCCTGGATGCTTTCGGCATCGAGGGCGCGGTATTCGTCGAGCAGGACGGCGGCGCGAAACATGAAATTGCCGCTGTTCCAGAAATAACCGGCCTTGACGTATTCGGCGGCGGTCGCCGGATCCGGCTTCTCGACGAATTTCTGAACCGTGTGGACTTTGCCGGAAACCGGTTCGCCAGGACTGATATAGCCATATTCGGTCGCGGCACGCTCGGGGCGGACGCCGAAGGTCACGATACGTCCCGCCTCCGCCGCGGCGAGCCCTTCGCGGCATGCTGCGACAAAAGCCTCGCTGTCGCGCACGACGTGATCGGCGGCGAGCGCCAGAACCACTGCATCCGCGGCGCGCATCCGTGCAAACGCCGCGCCCGCGGCAATCGCAGGTCCCGAATCCCGTCGCATCGGCTCGAGCAGAATATCGGCCTCAATCCCGATCTCGGCCAGTTGCTCCAGCACCATGAAGCGATATGCCGCGTTGGTGATGATGATCGGGCGATCGAACAGCGCAGGCTCTGAGACGCGCAGGATCGTGTCCTGGAAGGTCGAACGCGTGCCGAATAAAGGCAGGAACTGTTTGGGGCGAACCTCGCGCGATGCCGGCCACAGCCGCGTCCCGGCGCCGCCGCACATGATCAGTGGAACAATTTTTCCGCCCATCCGCACCTCACAAATTCCTGCGGCCAGAACCAGGACACCACGTGGCGCGCGCCGCCCTCAAAGGTCTCGAACCAAAAGAGAGTTTCAAGAAGTCGACCCGGGCTTGATGATGTCACGAAGTTCAAGCGAAAACATATCTCGCCTTGCCTCGCGACCCAACTTCTTCGCCGGAACCGCGTCAACTAACCTTAACTCTTCCGGTTGATCACCGGCGGGGCCCCAGGTCCCCGGAAAGCCTTCAGGCCTTCAAGGGCTTATAAGGATCCTTTAAGCGCAGTGCTGCGGGTCGGGCAATACCTCGTCGGGCGACTATTGCAAGATCGGCATTTAGACCATACCAAGGCGCCCGAAGTTCGGCGCAGGCGGGGTTGCGTCGTTTTTCTGGCTTCCTCCAGGCTTGGCGAATACGGGCGAAATGCGCCGAATCCTGCTTTCAGCGATAAAGATACTGGTATCGGCGGCGCTACTCTACTTCGCGCTCCGCAAGGCCAATTTTGCCGATCTCGCCTCGCGCATCGATGTTGCGAGCCTGGGCTGGATTGCCCTTGCGATCGCGGTGACCTTCCTCCAGATATTCATCGGCGTCTTGCGGTGGCGGATCGTCAGCGCCGAATGCGGCGCGCCGCTGTCGGTCCGGCAGGCGATGCGCTACAATCTGATCGGAACATTCTTCAACCAGACGCTGCCATCATCGATCGGCGGCGATGCGGTGAGGCTCTGGCTGGTAGCGCGTGCCGGTGCCGGATGGCGCGCAGCGACCTATTCCATCTTTGTCGACCGCGCCATCGGCCTGATCGCGCTCGCGGTCATTATCGTGGCTACCCTGCCGTGGAGCTATCACCTGATCGGCGATCAATACGGCCGCTACGCGCTGCTGCTCGTCGATTTTGCCGCGCTCGCCGGCGGGGTGGGATTTCTCCTGATCGGCGTGCTGCCCTGGCCCTGGCTGAAGAAATGGTGGGGCACACATCACATTCATGCCTGCGCGGTGATCGCCAACCGGGTGATTTTCGATAGGCATAGCGGGCCGAAAATCGCGGTGCTGTCACTCCTGGTCCACGTTCTGGCCGTGGTCATCGCCTGGTGCGTCGTGCAGTCGATCGCAGCGCCGGTGGCGTTCGGACAGATTTTCCAGCTGGTCCCGCCGGTCATGTTGATCACGATGCTGCCGATCTCGATCGCCGGCTGGGGCGTGCGCGAGGCTACCATGGGGCTGGCTTTCGGATATGCCGGACTGATGACCAATGAGGGCATCAATATTTCGCTGCTCTATGGCGCGGTGTCGTTCATTGTCGGCACCATTGGCGGTCTGGTGTGGATCGTCTCCGCCGAGAAGGCCGCCAAGGGCGCAAAGCCGATCGGGGTGCCGGAGTAGCGGCGGCAAACATGAACAACTCCGGAATGTGGACGTTGGTGGCGACGGTGGCGGCGGCGATGCTGTCCGCGGCGTTGATCCGCATCATCCGGCCTCTGCTTCTCAGGCACGCCTTGGCGAGGCCCAACGCACGCTCCTCGCATCAACTCCCGACGCCGCAAGGGGCCGGGATTGCGGTGGTTGCGGCGACGCTTGCGGTGGCGGGCACCATCATCGCCTTGATGGATGCGTCCGCTGCGCAATTCCCGATGGCGGTTTTCGCTGCCACGCTGTTCATTGCGGTGGTCGGCTGTGCCGATGACCTCAGATCGTTGCCGGTCGTGACGCGGCTCGTGCTGCAGGCGAGCGCGGTCGCTGCGATCCTGCTTGCCGCTCCGGCCGATCTTCGTGTCGTGCCGGCCGTCCCGTTCTGGATCGAGCGCGGCCTGCTTCTGTTGGCGGGCCTCTGGTTCGTCAATCTCGTCAATTTCATGGATGGGCTTGACTGGATGACGGTCGCGGAAGTCGTTCCGATCACGGCCGCAATGATCGTGCTGGGCTCGATCGGCGATTTCCCCTGGCCCGCCGCGATCCTCGCCGCCGCGCTGTGCGGCGCCATGATCGGATTTGCGCCGTTCAATCGGCCGATCGCGACGATCTTTCTCGGAGATGTCGGCAGCCTGCCGATCGGCCTGCTGCTCGGCTGGTGCCTGCTGCAACTGGCCTGGCATCAGCAAATCGCGGCAGCCTTGCTGTTGCCGCTATATTACCTGGCCGACGCCACCTCGACGCTTTTGCGCCGGATCGCGGGCGGCGAGCCGTTCTGGGCCGGGCATCGCTCGCATTTCTATCAGCGCGCCACCGACAACGGCTTTTCGGTGATCGGCGTGGTCGGCGCGGTGTTCACGCTCAACCTCGTGCTTGCGGCGCTGGCAATTGCCTCGACCAGGATACAGTCATTCTCGTTTGAGGTTGCGCTCGTCGTCATAGGCGCCGGTGCGGTCGCATTGTTGTTGCACCGGTTTTCGCAGCCGCGTTCCGGGAAATAGTTCAGGCAGCGTTCGAGCCGAATTCGGGGACGGCATCCCTGAGCACCGCCTTGATGGTGGACCGGTCATCCCTGACGATCGCCTGCTGGAGCGCAGCGATCCATTTCCGCATCGACTGCATTGGTGGTTCGTTGGGCTTGGCCGCCATGATGCCGGCGACGCCGATCTGAAGCGGCGGCTCCTCATGCGCGAACAGAATCTCGTTTAGGCGCTCTCCCGGGCGCATTCCGGTGAAGACGATATCGATGTCGTGGCCGGGCTCAAGTCCGGAAAGGCGGATCATGCGCTCGGCGAGTTCGACGATTTTGACCGGCTGCCCCATGTTCAGCACGTAGACCGAAACGTCGGGGCGTTGCGGCGACAGCGCGTGGGCGGCGGCCGTGATCACCAGATCGCAGGCTTCGCGGATGGTCATGAAATACCTGACCATGTCGGGATGGGTGATGGTGACCGGCCCACCTGCCTCGATCTGGGCCTTGAACTTCGGCACCACCGAGCCGTTGGACGCCAGCACGTTGCCGAACCGGACGGAAATCAGCCGCATCGAAGGCTTGCCGTCCGGCATGGCGGCGAGCTCGTGATCGAGAGCCTGGCAATACATCTCGGCGAAGCGCTTGGTCAGGCCGAGCATCGATACCGGTTCGATCGCCTTGTCGGTCGAGATCATCACCATCGCGCCTGCGCCTGACGCCAGCGCCGCATCAGCAACATTCACGGTGCCGAAAATATTGGTCTTGACGCCCTCACTCCAGTCACGTTCCAATATAGGCACATGCTTGAGTGCTGCGGCGTGAAAGACGATGTCCGGCCTGAATTCGTGCATCAGCCGCAGGATACGGTCGCGGTCGCGAATGTCCGCCACCCGTCCCTCGATCGAGGCGCTACTTCCAGTGGCGGTGAGCGCTTCGGTAATGGCATAGAGCGCCGGCTCGGAATTCTCGATCACCAGCAACCGCGCGGCGCCGAAAGTCACGACGCGGGCGCAAACCTCCGAACCGATCGAACCACCCCCGCCGGTGACAATGACGGCCTTGTTTTTGACCAGCGCCTCGAGACGGGCATAATCGATCTTCTCGCTCGGCCGCAGCAGCAGGTCCTCCACCGCAACCGACGTCAATCGCGGCAAATCTCCGCTCTCAAGCGACGGCAGGCGACTGACGATCAGTCCGAGCCGGCGCGAGCGCATCAGGACGGCTTCGGGCCGGGCCTCGGGCTCGAATGCCGAGGGCGTCATCACAACGCGGGCGATCGGTTTGTTGCGCTTGGCAAAATCGGCGATGACGTCCTCAAGGTCATCGATGCCGCCGAGCACCGGAATGTTGCGGATCAATTGGCCGCGATCGGCAGGTGATGGCGACAGCAATCCGGCCGGCCAGATCCGTTTCACCGCGCCGCTTTCAATTCCCCGCAGCAGGATTTCGGCATCCGCGGCGCGGCCCACCAGCAGCGTCGGCGCCGCGTCCTCGGCCCTCGCATGACGCCGCACGCGCGTATAGCGAAAATAGCGGTAGGCGAAGCGCGAGGCGCCGAGAAGGGATACCTCGAGAAACCAGAACAGGATGATCGTGACCTTGCCGAAAAAGAACGCGCCCTGAACGTTCGGCGCCACCGGCATGCCGTGAACGTTGGGGGCAACGAAGATATAATCCAGCACCAGCAGCGTCAGCGCCAGCACGGTGGCGGCGCGCAGGATGTTCAGCGCGTCGGGCAGCGAGATGAAACGCCATTTCGTCGTCGTCAGGTGGCAGAAGTAGCAAACGAAAAGACTGAATGCGATGAAATAGGGCAGGATGTTGAGGAGCAGCGGCAGACGATCGGCGAAATTGCCTTCGAAACGAATATAAAAACTGCCGACAAGGGCGACTGCAGTCGCCAGCGCGTCATGCGCCGCAATCAACGCATTGCGCGAAGTCAGATTCGGGAGGCGCATCATGTGGTTGACCGGTCACCAAAGACGGCGGGCATGGCTCGTTTCACGGCATCCCTGATAGCTGATCTGGCGCACGCACACCAGCCGTCAGGTTCGTAACGAATTCGTTGTTCCCACCGGCATTTCACGCCTGCCCTCTTCCAGCATCCTCGCACCCGCGATGCCGACGCCGAGAACGTACATCCAGCCCTCGTTGAAATCGAAAATGTGGGAGTTGAACAGCGAGGTGAAAAAGTTCTGGACCACGACCATCAATCCGATCCAGGCCATCAGGCCGTCGTGACGGAACAGCATCAAATGCGAAAGCCACATGGCATAGAGCACGATCACGCCGAGCGCGCCCCACTGAACCGCCACGTTCAGCGTCTGGTTATGCGGATTGGCGATCACCTCGGCCGAGGCGCCGCCGGCCGGACCGGTTGATGCCTGCTCGAAAAGCCGCTTGATCGATCCCGTGCCGTGACCGAGCACCGGCGCGTCGGCAATGAAGCGAAGCGATTTCCTCCAGAATTCCAGCCGCATCCCCATCGATGTCGACAAGTTTTGCTCCTCGTAGCCCTTGTATTCCCTCGAGAAGGTTTCGATGGTCGAGCGCAATTTCGGCGAGGACGCAAACGCCAGTCCCGCCAGCACGATCACCGCGCACAAGATCACCAGTCGGCTCCGCCATCCAAGATGCAGGAGTGCAAAAACGGCCAGCATCACCGGCATCGTCACCAGCGCCGTGCGCGAGACCACGACGAAGGTCATATTGATGACGAAGCTCAGCGCGATTGCGCTCAGCAACAGTGCCGGCACAATCCTTCCCGACCGGAACAATAAAACGGCCGGATAGGCGAGCACCACGGCGCAGAGTGCGAATTCCTGGCTCTGGTCGATATAGTTCTTGATCGGCACGCCGTAATGGGCGCCGGATTTCAGCGCAAGATGCGGGTCGAACGCCACCAACCAGGACATCGCCATCAAGGCGACGCATGAAGCAAGAAATGCCGTGAAAACCTGCAAGCCGCGACTCGATCGCTCGAAATGATAGAACAGGATCGGGACCATCAGCAGCTTTGCGCTGGGGCCAACGGCGTAAATCCGCGCGCCCCACGGCACGTCCGACCACAGTGTGCCGATGAGCGCCAGGACAAATAGCGCAGCCGGCAGCAGCGAGGCCGGGCGCTTGAGCGATCGCAGGAAAGCACTGGCATCGAAGAACGGCGCCATGGTCACCAGCGCCGCGACAACAAAGATCGCGACCAGTGAGGTCGACCACGGCAGCGCAAGCGCAACCAGGATCAGGAAAAAATCCGTCGCTGCGGTCCAGCCGGCCCGATCCCGCAACCGCCGCCACAACAGCGCGCCCACCGAATCCCCCGCGACCGCGCTCACGCTTTGCCTCCGCGCGCGCGATCGACCAGCGAGGTGGTGCTAAAGCCCGGCAGGACGTCGATCAGCACTACTTCACCTCCAAGCGCTTCGACGATCTCGTGGCCGACCACCTGCTCGCGCCTATAGTCGCCACCCTTCACCAGCACGCTCGGCCTGATCGCGGTGATCAACCTGATCGGCGTGTCTTCCGCGAAGATCACGACGAGATCGACCGCTTCGAGTGCGGCGAGAACTTCCGCTCGCGCCCGCTCGTTCTGGACTGGACGACCCTCGCCTTTCAGCCGCATGACCGAAGCGTCGCTGTTGAGGCCAACGATCAGACGATCGCAGGCGGCACGTGCCGCGGTCAGAAGCTTGACGTGGCCGGGATGCAGGATATCGAAACAGCCGTTGGTGAAACCGATCCTCAGGCCTTCCTTACGCCAATCCGAAAGGCGCTCATCGAGCTCGCCATCGGAGACGATTTTTTCCTCCGCCGCGAGGAACGCATGCGGCAGGATTTTCCGCCGTAATTCGGCCGAGGTTACGCTGGCCGTACCCTTCTTGCCGACCGCGACCGCGGCTGCGGCATTCGCCATCCGCAGGGCGGTTTCCCAATCCGCCCCTGCCGCAAGCACGGCGGCAAGCACCGCGGCAACCGTATCGCCCGCGCCCGAGACGTCGCGCACCTTCACCGGGTGCGCCGGCACATGAATCGCCTCGCCCTTGCGCGGCACCAGCGTCATGCCGTGTTCGCTTTGCGTGACCAGAATGGCCTCGCAGTCGGCAAGCTGGATTGCGTCCTGCGCGGCAGCCGCAATGCTCTCGGTCGAATCCGCCAGGCTTCGGGTTGCTTCCGCAAACTCCTTGCGATTCGGCGTGAGCAGGGTCGCACCGCGATAGATCGCGAAATTGAGGCTCTTGGGATCGACGATCACGGCCTTGCCGAGCTTGCGCGCGGCATTGATGACATTGCGGATCACGCGCGCGGTCAGCGTCCCCTTGGCATAGTCGGACAACAGCACGATGTCGGCTCGCGGCACCAGCGGCAAAATCGCGTCGATCAGTTTCTGCTCGGTTTCGGCCGCCGCCGGTCGTGCCAGTTCCCAATCCGCGCGCAGCATATGGGTGGAGAAATGTTCGGAGACGAAGCGCACCTTTCGCGTGGTCGGCCGTGTCGAATCGCAAACCAGAACGCTTTCGATTCTGGCCTCCTTCGCGAGCGCGGCCCTAAGCTTACTTCCCGCATCGTCGTCACCGACCAGGCCGACGAAAATGCAACGCCCGCCAAGCGAGGCCACATTGCGCGCCACGTTCCCCGCTCCGCCGATATTGGTCTCGCTCCGCTGCACGGCAATCACCGGCGCGGGCGCCTCCGGCGAAACCCTCGACACCTCGCCATAGACGAATTCGTCGAGCATGAGGTCGCCGACGCAGAGCACGGTCTTGCCGGCAATCTCATCAGTCAGGGCTTCGAAATCGAACATTGGTTCCCGTTATCCGTGACGCGCTCAGCGATAGGGATCGGCGCGATCGAGGTAGCCCTTGACATAGAGGCCGACGGTCTCCTCCAGCGGCGTGAAGCCGCCGTTATAGCCGGCACGCTGCAGGCGGGCGACATCGCCTTGGGTGAAATACTGGTAGCTGTCGCGGATCGACAAGGGCATGTCGACATAGCGAAGGTTCGCAGGCATTCCCAGGGCGGCATAGGCCGCTAGCATCAGATCCTTGAAGCTGCGGGCCTTGCCGGTGCCGACGTTGAAAATGCCCGAGACCGATGGCGTGGCGAGCAGCCACATCGCCACGCGCACGGCGTCGTCGACATAGATGAAATCGCGCCGCTGATCGCCGTCGGCGATGCCTTCGCGGTGCGACTTGAACAATTCCACCACGCGACCGGCACGCAGCTCATCGAAGCGCCGCGCCAGCACGCTCATCATCGCGCCCTTGTGATATTCATTGGGGCCGAACACGTTGAAGAATTTCAACCCGGCCCATTGCGGCGGCAGTTTTTCGCCTCTGCCTGCGCGCTCGGAAACGGCGAGGTCGAAAAGATGCTTGCTCCAGCCATAGAGGTTCATCGGCCGCAGCGCCTTCAGCGCCGAAGACGACCGATCGTCCGCAAACCCCTGCGTGCCGTCGCCGTAAGTCGCCGCCGAGGACGCGTAGATGAACGGCGTCGGATTGGCCGTGCACCAGTCCAAAAGCCGCATGGGAAGACGAAAATTGGTCTCGATCACGAGATCGCCGTCGGTCGCCGTGGTTTCGGAAATGGCGCCCATGTGGATGATCGCATCAAGCCGGCGGCCCTTCAGCCAATCCGGCAGTTCCTTCGGAGGCACGATGTCGGCGAGTTGGCGCTTGGCGAGGTTGCGCCATTTACCGGCCTCGCCGAGCACGTCGCAGACAACGACATCCGTGCGGCCAGCCTCGTTGAGCGCTGCCACGACATTCGACCCGATAAAACCGGCGCCGCCGGTCACCAGCAACATTCCGCGCCCTGCCCTCCATCTGCCGCCAGCTTTGCCCCACTCCTTGCCCGCAAGCAACTTGGGTCGCCGGGCACAGTGAAAACCGTCGCATTGCCGGCTTTACCCCGCCACAAGGAGCAGTTACCGACAGGCTGCAGAAGGATGCAGCGCCCGCTGTAAGAAATGAACATATATTCAGAGAATGATGTCACGATCGAGGAGGCCGCGGATACAAGGCCGATCCTGATTATTCCGTATATGTGGATCGGCGACTTCGTGCGCGGGCATAGCCTCGTCCGGGTGCTCAACCAGCGCTGGCCCAACCGGCCGATAGACCTGCTCACGACGACCCTCTGCGCCCCCCTGATCGATTATATGCCGGGGGTCCGCGCCGGCATCGTCTGGGATCTGCCGCGCAGCCGGCTCGCTCTCGCCAAGCAGCGGGCACTGGCGGAAAAGCTCCGCGCCAGGAACTACGGTACGGCCATCGTCCTGCCCCGGACCTGGAAATCGGCGATCGCGCCGACGCTCGCGGCCATCCCGGAACGGGTGGGCTTTGTCGGCGAAATGAGATTTGGCCTCATTAACCGATGGCGCTGGGGTGAAAAAGCCCTGCCCCGCATGATCGACAAGATCGGCGCGCTGGCGCTGCCCGATCGCGCCGTCCTGCCGACGGAATGGCCGGTGCCGCAGTTGAAAGTGCCAGCAGAAGACGTCAGCCGGTTTCGGCAGGCGCGCGGATTAGGCCAGGCAACCGCCGTGGCCCTGGCGCCCGGTTCGGTCGGGGCCGCCAAGCGCTGGACCTACTATGCACAGGCGGCGCGGATTTTGGCCAAGCGAGGGTTTGACGTCTGGGTCGTCGGCGGCCCCGGCGAAAAGGCTCTCGCTACCGAAATCGTGACCGAAGGCGGCCCGCGCGTGCGCGACCTCACGGGAAACGACCTGCGCCATGGCATTCTCGCGATGGCGGCAGCCCAGCTGGCGATCTCCAACGATTCCGGCTTGATGCATGTCGCGGCCGCGCTGGGGACGCCGACAATCGGCATTTTCGGCCCGACCAGCCCCTATCACTGGGCGCCGCTCAACCCGCTCGCGGCAACGGTTCAGACCAGGACCGTGGTGCCGTGCCAACCCTGTCATCGGCCGATTTGCACCATGAACGACCATCGCTGCATGCGGGAAATACCCGCATCCGACGTTGTCGATATTGCCGAGCGCGTGCTGGCGCAGGCGCACATAGGCGCGCGTTAACCTTGCGCGGCGACAGCGCCGTCATTACCAAGGACGAAGACCTCAAACTTTGACGGTATCGCTTGAGCCAAAATTCCAACGACCCGATCGAGGATCATCTGGCGCTTTCGCTCGCCGCCCTTGAGCGCGCGGTCAAGGACGAAAGCTTGCTTGCGGCTGCGCGGAAGATCGCCGAAGTCATCACCAAAACACTGCGTGGCGGCAACAAGCTCCTGATCGTCGGCAATGGAGGCAGCGCCGCCGATGCCCAGCATATCGCCGCCGAAATCGTCGGCCGCTACAAGCAGGACCGGCCGGCTTATGCGGCGATCGCGCTGACCACCGACACCTCGGCGCTGACCGCAATTGCCAACGACTATGGTTTCGAACAGGTGTTCGCGCGGCAGATCGCAGGTCTCGGCCGACGCGGTGATGCGCTGCTCGCGCTTTCGACCTCGGGCCGCTCGCCCAATATTCTGGCCGCGCTGACCACGGCGCGCGAGCGCGGCATTGTCACCGTCGGAATGACGGGCGAGAGAGGCGAGAGGCTTTCGGCGCTCTGCGATCATCTTCTGGTCGCGCCCAGCAACGACACGCCGGTCATCCAGCAAATCCACATCGCGGTCGCGCACGGCATTTGCGAGGCGATCGAACAGGCCATGATGCGCGAGGCCCCCCGAACATGAGCGGCGCCGATTTCGCCCGCTCCGCAACGAGGCCCGCCGCATTCCTCGATCGCGACGGCGTGGTCAACCACGACGACGGCTACATGGGCACGCGGGAGCGCATCCGCTGGATGCCGAACGCGGCAAGGGCGATCCGCAGGCTCAACGACGCGGGCTATTTCGTGTTCTTTTTCACCAATCAATCCGGCGTGGCGCGCGGCTTTTTCACCGAAAGCGATCTCAATACCCTGCACGACTGGATGCGCGAGGAACTTGCAGCACAGGGCGCGCATATCGACGACGTCCGCTATTGCCCGCATCATCCCGATGGTTCGGTCGAAGGATATCTTGAGGACCATCACTGGCGAAAGCCCAGCCCTGGAATGATCCATGACCTCATGGCGCATTGGCCGGTGCGGCATCAAGGCAGTTTTGTCATCGGCGATCGCGCGAGCGACATCGAGGCGGCGAAGGCCGCGGACCTTCCGGGCTTTCTGTTCGAAGGCGGCGACCTCGACGCCTTTGTCGCCGATGTCATGGCTCAGATCAAGGCGCGATAAACCTTCGCGATCGCGTTTGCCTCCGCATCCAGGCTGAACTTCTCCAAAACCTTCGCCCGCGCGCGTTCGCCCATCGCCGTCGCAAGGGAAGGATCGCGCATCAAGGGCTCGAGCGCCGCCACCAGCGCATCGACGTCGCCCGGTGGTGTCAGCACGCCGCTGACGCCCTCCTCGACCACGACTTCAGCGGCACCCGCGCGCGAGGCTACCAGCGCGCATCCCGCCGACATCGCCTCGATCAGCGTCAGGCCGAAACCTTCATTGCGCGAGGTGAAAGCATAGATCGTCAGCCGCTGGTACCAGCGCGGCACCTCTTCGATCGGCACTTCGCCCGTGATGAGGAAGCGCGATTGAAGGCGCGCAGTCTCGATCCGCTTCTTCAGATCGCCGGCAAAGCCCTGCTGCTCGACCGTGATCGCTCCGACCACGACCGCCGTAAAATCCGGATAATGCGGCAACAGCCGGCACATCGCTTCGACGAACACGTCCGTGCCCTTTTGCGCGCGCACCCGGCCAAAGCAGCCGATGGCACAGCGGCCCGGCAGGCCGGTTTCGGCGAAGGCGGCGGCGCGATCGAGCGGCGGCGCATATCGATCGGTATCGACGCCGTGCAAAATCACGGTTGCCTTGCGCTTGAGAAACGACGCGGAAGCTTCGCTGGTGGCGATGATCGCATCCATCCGCCGGATCAGCCATCGCGTGACCCAGCTGTGATGCCGCTGGGCCGCAGAAGTGAAAACCAGTTTGAACGGCCAGCCGAGAAAGCGCAGCAAGACGCCCACGATCATCTCGTTGTTGCGGCGCGCATGCCAGATCAGCGGCGTCTGGCTCCGCCACAATTTCAGCAGACCGGAAAATCCGATTTCGGCGATGCCTTCGGGTCGGTTGCGACCGAGCCACGCGGCGCGGAACATTTTCGCAAGCTTCGGCGCCACCATGCGGTTGGTTGCCGTGACGCCGGAATACCGCCTGTGCAGGTTAGGCACGACGACTTGCAGATTTTCGGCGGAAATATTCTGAAGTGCCACGTCGGGCTCCATCTTGCGGTGCCGAAGCTCGCGCAGGCGAAATCGGCCTGAAATTCTCATTCGCCGCAAGCCCTGACCAGTTCTGATTTAGCTTGAAAAAACCGCCCATAGCGGGCAAGGAAACGGAGGTTTCGGAGCAACCCTGACAGCTGGGGCGTCGCAAGAGCCGCCCAGGACTGTCAATGGAACGCGGATGACCGAACTTCCCACGAAAATCACCGATGATCCCTATGGCGCGGCGATCCTGATTCGCCGCCTGGTCATGGAACAGGGCGCCGCCTACTGGCGACGCTACCTGCAGGCGTTTGCGCTGATGGCGGTTTCGGCGGCGGCCACCGCGGGTTCCGCCTACCTGCTCGGCCAGGTCATCAATCAGGCCTATGTCGACAAGAACATCCGCGGGATTGCGATCCTTTCCACGATCACCATCGTCATCTTCCTGATCAAGGGCGCGGCGACCTACGGTCATCAGGTGATTCTGTCGAAGATTTCCAACGCTATCCTCGCCAACAACCAGCGGGCGCTGTTTGCCAAGCTGATGCGCGAGAGCGTGGGCTTTTTCTCCGCGCGGCATTCGTCCGAATTTCTGGCGCGTCTGACGGCAGGCGCCAATTCCGTCACCCAGGTCCTCAATCTCCTGATCAACGCCGTGGGCCGCGATGTGTTGTCCCTGATTGGGCTGATCGCCGTGATGGTGACGCAGGATCCATGGATGTCGCTGCTTGGGTTCGCAGTTGCGCCACCAGCGATGCTGGTGCTGCGCAAACTGGTGAAACGGATCAAGGGGCTGGCCCACAATCAGTTCACCGGCACCGCCGACATTATGGAGACCATGCAGGAATCGCTGCAGGGCATCCGCACGGTGAAGGCCTTCACGCTGGAACAGACCATGCGCGAGCGCATCGACGCCAGCATCACGGCGGTCGAAAGCAACGCCAACAAGATGGCGCGGGTCTTCAATCGTTCGAGCCCGCTGATGGAGACGCTCGGCGGCCTGGCAATCGCGGGCGGACTGATGTATGGCGGCTACAGCGTCATCGCATGGGGCGCCAAGCCCGGCCAGTTTTTTTCGTTCCTGACCGCATTCCTGCTGGCTTATGAGCCCGCCAAGCGCCTGGCTCGCCTCAATATCGAGTTGAACAGCAGCCTGATCGGCGCCAGGAAACTGCTTGAGATCATCGACAGTCCGGCCAGCGAACCCGAAGACGACGGCAGGCCGGCGCTCAAACTCTCCGAGGCGCGCGTCGAACTGCGTAATGTAAACTTCGCCTACCGGGCAAACGAGCCGGTGCTCAATCGCATGAGCTTCGTCGCCGAACCCGGGAAGGTCACCGCGCTCGTCGGCCCTTCCGGCGGCGGCAAGTCGACGGTGCTGGCGCTGCTCTTGCGATTCTATGAGGTGAATGACGGCGAGATCCTGATCGACGGACAGTCGATCTCGTCGGTGTCGCGCAAATCGCTTCGCCAGCAGACCGCTTTTGTCGGCCAGGACGTCTACCTGTTCCGCGACACCATTCGCGCCAATATCGCGTTCGGCAAACATGACCCGAGCGAGGAAGAGATCGTCGCTGCTGCGAAGGCGGCCTGCGCGCACGAATTCATCCTGGGTTTTCCGCTTGGCTACGACACGCCGGTCGGCGAGCACGGCATGCAATTGTCAGGTGGCCAGCGCCAGCGCATTGCGGTGGCGCGTGCGCTGCTGAAAAACGCGCCCATCATCCTGCTCGACGAGGCGACCGCCGCGCTCGACTCCGAATCGGAAAGGCAGGTGCAGGAAGCGATCGAACATCTGTGCCATAACCGCACTACCATCGTCATTGCCCACCGCCTGCACACCATCATGCACGCCGACGCCATTCTCGTGGTCGAAGGCGGCGAGGTCGTCGAGCGCGGGCGGCATGACGATCTCCTGCGCCGCGCCGGACGCTATGCGTCGTTCTTCCGCCTGCAGCAGCGCCAGGCTACCCCGTCGCTGGCGCCGATCAGCGCAACCGCTTAAGGCCTGAATCGAAGTTCCAATCCCAACCCGCTGAGACTGCTTCATGAACGCCTCATCCTTCGTCATCCCCCCTCCTCCGCAGGCCGCGATTGCGGTCAGCGGAGATTCCAAATCCTTTCCGGTGCGGCGCATCTGGTGCGTTGGGCGGAACTATCTGGAGCACATCCGCGAGATGGGAAACGATGAGCGCGCACCGCCGTTCTTCTTCGCCAAACATCCCGACATGCTCGAAGCCGACGGCGCCACTATCCCCTACCCCCCGCTGACCAAGGACCTGCACCACGAAGTCGAATTGATCGTGGCCATGAAGAGCGGCGGCTTGAACATTCCCGCCGACAAGGCACTCGATCACGTCTGGGGCTATGCGGTCGGCATCGACTTGACCCGCCGCGACCTGCAACTCGCCGCGCGCAAGAAGGAGCGGCCCTGGGAAGTCGGCAAGTCGTTCGACCATTCCGCGCCCTGCGGCGCCTTGCAGCCGGCTTCAAGGATCGGCCACCCGTCGAAAGGCAAGATCTGGCTCTCGGTCAACGGCACCGAAAGGCAGAAGGGCGACCTGACCGAGCTGATCTGGAGCGTGCCGGAAATTATCTGGCAATTATCGCAGCAGGTGTCCCTCGGCGCGGGGGACATCATCATGACCGGGACGCCGGCTGGCGTCGCCGCACTCTCCCCTGGCGACAAGATCGAATGCGGGGTCGACGGCGTCGGCACGCTGAGGGTTGCGATCGGCAAGGCGGATTAAAGGACAGGCATTTCGAACGCTAGCCGTCATGCCCGGCCTTGTGCCGGGCATCCATGTTTTTGGCGACGCGAACAAGAAAGGCGTGGATGGCCGGGTCAAGCCCGGCCATGACGACTGAGAACACGAGTTACGCCCTTGCCAGCGCCTGCAAGCCCTTGAAGGTCAGGCGCTTCGGGTCCTTCACACCGGAAAGATAAAGACGACGGATGAACGCGGTGGCCATTTCACGATCGCAATTGGTCAACGCCACCAAAGCTTCGATGGCAATTCCCTGGGCGTCCATGGGCTTTCTCACGCGTCTTGAGCCTGAGCCGTCCATCTTGCGGTGCACCGATTAATGTAGCGTTAACTGTTCCGGAACGACCGCCGATTATGGGACTGCTCAGGAATACCGCATCACGCCGTCATCGACGCGCCCCAACCGCAGCGTGATGATGTCGAGCACGTAGTTCTGGTAGAGCCGCCACGGCCGCTTCGAGCCCTGCTTGGGCATCTGCGCGATCGAGCGCTGCACATAACCTGACGAGAAATCGATCCACGGCACTTCGGTGACGGAGGGATCGACATTATGCGGCACGCAACTCTTGTAGCCATGCCGGTCCATGTAATTGATGAGCCGGCAGACATATTCGCAGGTGAGATCGCACTTCAACGTCCAGGACGCGTTGGTGTAGCCGAAGGCGGAGGCCAGATTGGGTACGCCCGAATACATCATGCCCTTGTAGCTCATCACCTTCGCGAAATCGACCGCGTGGCCGTCAACGGCTACTTCCATGCCGCCGAACAATTGCAGCACCAATCCGGTCGCGGTGACGATGATGTCGGCTTCGAGTTCGCTGCCGTCCTTGAGGCGAATGCCGCGTTCGGTGAAGCGGTCGATCTCGTTCGTCACGACCGAGGCGCGCTTTTCCCTGATCGTGTTGAAGAGGTCGCCGTCGGGCACCAGGCAAAGCCGCTGGTCCCACGGGTTGTAGCGCGGGTTGAAATGGGTCGCGACGTCGAAGTCGGGACCGAGAGCCATCCGCACGCCGCCGAGGATCAGTTTCCTGACCTTCTCCGGCCTGCGCCTTGCGAACTGGAAGAACCACATGCCGAGCAGCACGTTGCGCCAGCGGATCAGGTGATAGGCCATCTTATCCCCGAGCCTCGCCCGCAAGTTCATGGCGAGCTGATCCTGCGCCGGGCGCGACACCACATAGGTTGGCGAGCGCTGCAGCATGGTGACGTGGCCGGCGGTTTTCGCCATCTCCGGTACCAGCGTCACGGCGGTGGCGCCCGATCCGATCACCACCACGCGTTTTCCCGCGTAATCGAGATGATTTGGCCATTTTTGCGGATGGACGATTTCGCCCCTGAAATTCTCGCGGCCTGAAAATTCCGGCGTGTAGCCTTCCTCATACCGGTAATAGCCGGAGCACATGAACAGGAAATTGCAGGTGAAGCGCACGATCTCGCTTGCGCCTTCGCCTGATGTGCGCTCGACCTCGAGCGTCCAGCGCGCGTCCGTTGTCGACCAGGAGGCGTGCCTGACGCGGTGACGGAAGCGGATCTTGCTGTCGATGCCGTTCTCGGCTGCGGTCTCGCGGACATAATTGAGGATGTGCGACCCGTCCGCAATCGCCTTCGGCTCGTTCCACGGCTTGAACGAGTAGCCCATCGTGAACATGTCGCTGTCGGATCGAATGCCGGGATAGCGGAACAGGTCCCAGGTGCCGCCGCTGCGCTCGCGGCCCTCGAGGATGATGAAATTCTTGGACGGGCACTTGTGCTGCAAGTGATAACCGGCACCGATGCCGGAGAGCCCGGCGCCGACGATGATGACGTCGAAATGTTCGGGTTGTTGGGTCGTTTGCATCCGCTCGACTCTATCGTCGTCGTGGCCGGGCTTCATCCCGACCATCCACGTCTTCGACAGCTAGATGGACTGTAAAGATATGGATGCCTGGGCACAATGGCCCGCACTTGGACGGGAAAAGCCGGGCCGAATTGCCGGCCACAGCGAAATAAAGGTAACTACGGTTCATCTTTCCTCTGGATGTCTTTCCCAAAATCGCGATTGGCCTAGATCAGGTCCTCTCCGGTTGTCGGCGCCACGACATAAACCCGCTTCAGCGGCAGCAACATCCGATACTGCGGGTCGAAATCCTCGTAGTGGTCAAAGATGAGCTTGATCAACTCCTCGCCTCCGATCAGGCGGAGGTTTTGATTTGCCCTTTCGAACTCGATCGCAGGCGTGGAAAACGCCCCGAGTGTCACGAAGAGGCCGTGCTCATCATCCTGCACATGTCCGTAAAGCTGCGCGACCTGCGGCTGGCCTATGGTGTTGAGCGTCTGCTTGCATTGCACTTTGACAACGTCATGAAACCCTAGCTCGTCCTTGTGGGCGACAACGTCAACGCCGCCGTCGCCGGTCGCTTGCGTTACCCTGCAATGATAGCCCATGCACTCCAGCAAGTGAGCAATGAAAAATTCGAATTGCCGAAATGATAGGCCCGACTTCAACCGTTTAATGACGAAATCCTCTATCTCCTCCTCCGCCAGCACAGCGGCCGCGTTACCGGTTTCTGCATCCACATCATCGCTGTGAAGCGGCTTTCCTTCGAACGCAGCCATGAACTCTTCAGCATTGTTCTTGACGCTGAAAAGCGTGACCGCCGATCCAATTTCGTGAAGAGCTGTCTGGGAAAAGGCTGCACGTGGAAGATGGCTGGTCCATTTGATCGCCCGGCGATTGGGGCATCCGAGATCATCGGCTGCAGGCTTGAACTCATAGTCGCCCTGCACGATGCCCAAATTGACCATTTTATCGATCTTTGAAGGGTAGATGACCAAATCACCCTTCTTGATCTCGTGTATGAATTTAAACAAGGTCCCCGCTATCACAGGGACCGCGCCGGGTTTCACGCTGGGATAGATTGAAGAGACTGCTTTCTTGAAACCTTCCCTGTTGGGAGGCAAAGCCGACAGGTCGCCCATGGCCTTCCAGCCGATTGCGACAAAGCCTTCTGAAATGGGGCGGGTTCCAAAATCCCTGTTCATGTGAATCCCCCAGATTGGATGTTCTTCCGCCATTGCTTCAAAGTCCTTCGCAGTTGCCCAAGTTGTCGATGGGTTGGCACGCCTCAACTCAAGTCAACCAACGTTGATGCCGCCGCAGCAGAACGACGGCTCCGCTTGCCATTGGACGCTTCCGTGCGCTGCGATCGAATCCGCTCAAGGAGGACGCTCGCCGGTTCATCATTCGGGTCTTGCCGCACCAGCTCGCCTCTGAAGGCCTTGGCAAGGATCGCGGATTCGAGGCGATCGAGCAACGCGCGAGCGCGCGCGGCTTCGGCTTCGAGTCGGTCGGCGCGAGCGAATGCCTCCTCAATCAATTCAAGCAAATCCCTTTGCTGATTTGCAGGAGGAACTGGAATAACGGTTCGCGCGAGGCCAGCCTTACCAATATGGATAATGTTGACCCCCTGCGTATTGGCAATGAATCCGCCACTTCGCGCGATAAACAGCAGGGAATATCTGAGAAGATCAGGATCGTATTCGCGAGGCCTTATTCGGAGAAGTGTATTTTGGAAGCAAACATCCTTTAAGTCGCCGTTCCAAACTGCTGGCTTACCTACCTCCTTTGCACTACCCGAGCCTTCGTTCAAAAGAACATCGCCACGCATCAGTCGAAATGTTTTGAACTCCGCTGGAGAGAAGTTCATTTTTTTGACGTCAGACAAATCCCATCCGGTCCAGGTTATATTTGCAGCCCGAAGATAGGGTCGCATGTTCGGACCTTCGTGATCCTTGGGAGACCGCTGTCGGCCGAGTTGAACATCACCGATCTCATCCAAACGTTTGAGCAACCAGCCACTTGGCAGATCAACCGCCTTCCAATGAAAAACAGCTCGCAGTACCTCTAAACGCAGCTTCTCGGCGAGCTGTGGCACGCGATCTAGCTCTGCCCGTGCGCGGGCGATGTGCGCCGTTAGCGTGTCCAACTTCGCAACGATGCGTCGTTGCTCGGCTAACGGAGGGAGAGGAAGGGTCATTTCCTTGATTCGGCCGCCTGCAATCCGCTGCCGGGTCGTTCCGCTTGCCCCTTCGATCATTTTCGATCGCACGAGGGGACTGTTGAGAATTTTTGCAAACCAGTCCGGATGAGACAGTGAACCATCCGTTCGCCAAATCATTACATCGACTGCTGTTACGGCTGGTTGCTGGAGTCCAGGAAATACGCAGGCGCGTCCCAATGGGTCGGGCATGCGCGCTATCAGTACGTCGCCAGGTTTCAGGTAAGTGCACCGCAGCCGATCAGCGACTTCCTGACGCATGAAGCGCCTTGAGCGATCTCGAAATTCACCCTCGCCGATATCGGCGAGCTGCACTAAACGGACGCCGCCTTCACTATCTTGATCTTTGCTTTCGACCCAATCTCCGTCGGCGACCAATCCGGTTGAGCCAGCGAGTTCATCAACATTCGCAATTGTCCATCCTTCAGGCAAATTCGCTCTGCAGCCTCCTCAATCGCTGGCTCGGTCGCTTCCGCCCCAAGCTCCTCGACCAAGGCGCGGACTTCCTCCAACGCCGCCGCCAAATGCCCCTCGATCGCCGACGCAATCTCCTCCGGCGTTTCCAGCCCATCCTCAGCATCGGCGCTGGTGTCCTTGAGCCAGGTGATGTCGAGATTGTCAGCGCGCGCGGCGACTTCCTCACGAGTGAAGCGCCGGAAGTGGCCGGTCTCACCTTTGTCCTTCCGGGTCGCGCGACCATATGGATCGTCGCCAAACGCACGAACGAAGTCATCGAAGTCGGACGGCTTCAGCGGATTGGTCTTGCCATAGGGCGGTGCGCCCGAGCGCATGTCGTAAATCCAAACAGCCTTTGGCGCGTCCTCCGCCGGTGCTTCCTCCTCGCTTCGGACGAAGAACAGCACGTTGGTTTTCACGCCTTGCGCATAGAAGATTCCTGTCGGCAGCCGCAGTATGGTGTGGAGGTCGCACCAGTTCATCAGTCGCTGCCGCAGCGCCTTGCCGCGGCCATCCGTCGAACAGCACGTTGTCGGGGACAACCACGGCCGCCCGGCCGCCCAGCTTAAGCGCGCGGATGCAATGCTCGACGAACGGTAGTTGATAGGACGAGACCCGGTCGGTGATGGTCAGGTCATCTCGGGTTGGTGGTCCACCGGCCGGGCCGAACGGCGGATTGGTCAGGATGAGATCGGCATTCTTGAATTTCGGCTGCGCCCCGTTCGGCGATAGCGTATCGGCAAAGTCCAGATGGTCAGGATCGATCTTGTGCAGATGCAGATTCATCAGAAGCAGGCGAAACGTGTCCTGCACGTTTTCAAGGCCGCGCAAGGCGGATTGAAGCTGGAACGTTTGCTGCTTGGGCGAAAGTTCAAAATATTCGTCCGTTGCAGCGCGCATCCAGCGATCCGCGGCAATCAGGAAGCCGCCGGTGCCTGCCGCAGGGTCCCGGATCACCTCGCCGGGTTTGGGCTGCATCAGGCCAACCATCACTTTGATCAGCACGCGCGGCGTGAAATACTGCCCGGCCCCGCGCTTGGTCTCCTCCGCCATCTTCTGCAACAGGCCTTCATAAGTGTCGCCGAAGGCGTCGCGCTCCTCGCTGAACCAGTGCAGGCCGTCGATGGCATCGATCAGCTTCCGCAGATTGGCCGGCTCGCGGACAATGGTGGCGGCGTTCTGGAAGATCGCGACCACCGAGCGGTCGGCGATCTTGGTGCCGTCGCCAAGATCGATCAGCGCCTGGCGGTAACGCTGCAGAACCTCGGTCTCACTGGCCGACTTCAGCGCGGCCCAGCGATATTTCTCGGGAATGCGGCTTTCGTCCTTCTGCTCCGATGCCATTTTCAGGAACAGGAGATAGGTCAGCTCCGTTACATATTGCTGGTAGGTCACGTCATCCTTGCGCAACAGCGTACACAGGCGCCACAGGCGATTGACGAGATCGATCGATGGATTCATTTCTGGTTCTGCCTATGCAACGTGGTGATCCCAGATGGCGCTGTTGAGATCTTTCAGGACATCACCTAGCCCGTGATCGAACTCGCGGTCTACCGTCTCAAAGCCGCCAGCCTGTGCAAAAAGCGGGTCGGCGAGGATTTCTGGATCGCCGACCGGCTGGGCCTTTAGTGCGCGCCCAATTCGTTCCAGCCACTTCCTCTGATTTGCTGTCCAATTGCGGCTTGAAATGATTTGCTGCACCCCGTTTTGAACCCGCGTCTCGTAGGGAACCAAGGGATCGCCGAGCGCGGCCTGACGGACGAACCCGATGATGTGGGCGGCAATGTCGGCATTGCGCGCCCGGCCATAGGCCTGGCGGAGGCTCGCTTCGGAAAAACCGTTTTCGTCGAGCAGAACTGCAAGGGCCTTCAGCTCTTTGCGCGTCAGTTCGCGCGGCTTTTGGGTCGCGGCGATCAAGGCCGGCGCGGCATTCATGTTGTCGCGCACGAACCTCTCGAAGCTTTCGATATAGTCGGCAGGACTCGCCTTGCCGCCGTAATCGTCCTCGACGCTGATGATCTCGTCGGCGTGCTCGGAGATATACATTCCATCTCGTTTGCGGGTCGGATTGGCCGCATCGAGGACCGACGCCAGCAGCGGATGCTGGCGGAACAGCGCCACTGTTTCCAGGGGTGCAGCGGACTTGAGGCGATCGGCGAGATCAGTCAGCGGCCCGAGGACCGTTTCCAGGGTCTCTCGTTCGTTCGCGTCGATATGCTTGATCCGCTGGCGCAGCTTAACCACGATCTGGTCGCGGACGAAGGCACGATCCTCGTCTGTGGTTGCGCGTTCGAGATCGCCGACCAATGTCACGAATGACAGCCCGGGATCGACGACCACCGGCCGCATATCGGTGACTTCCTGCAGATTGGCGTAGATATCGACAGCGTCGAAGATGCGAAAGAACTCCTTGCCGATCTCGTCGCAGCGCCGTGTCGCGCGGCCGATCATCTGGTCGTAGAGAATGCGGCTGTTGACCCGCCGGACGAAAACGAGGTTGGTGATCGCTGGCACGTCAATACCGGTGGTGAGCAGATCGACGGTGACCACGTATTTCGGCCGGGGATCGTTCTTGAACGCCTTGATCCGGTCGAGCGGCTGGTCCACTGACCCTGTGATCTTCTCGACGAGATCGTGCGGTTGCGGCCCGTATTCCTCGTTGAGCGCCGCGCGCAACTCATCGACCAGGATATCCGCGTGGTCGTCACGGGCGGCGAAAAGCAGTGTCTTGCCCCGTTCGACGGGCGGGCATTCCCGCGCGATGGCGTCGGCCACGGCACGATTGAAGGCGCGCGTATAGACCTTCTTGTTGAACTCTGCGACCTCGAAATCGACCTGGTCCTCAAGGTTGAAGAGGTCGATCTGGCCGGTCCGGGGATCGACGATATTGACCTCCTCACCCGGCTCGAAGGTGATCCCGGTCTGGCTCAACGCAGTAGTGATGCGCCGCGGCGGGCGGTGGTCGATCAGGTAGCCGTCGATCACCGCCTGCCGGTAGCCATAGCGAAACACCGGATGACCGAATATTTCCCTCGTGTGCAGGGCTGGCGTTGCCGTCAGTGCGATCCGCGTTGCGTCGAAATAGTCGAGAACACGGCGGTAGGCTGAGAGATAGTCGTCGAGATTCCGGAAGCCGAGATCATCTTCGCGCGGCTCGGCATCGAGCGTGTAGCCGCGATGGGCCTCATCGACGATAATGAGGTCGTAAGTGCCGGGCGTCGGACGCACCGCGTCGGGGTCCTCGAAGATGCGCCGGATCAAGGCCTGCACCGTTGCAACCTGCACCCGGTCGGTCGCCTCCGGAAACTTCTTCGCGAGATCTGCCACCGGGAAAACCTGATCGAATTTCAGGAAGCCGCTGGTGTCTGTGGTACTCATTGCATCGAGCGTCTGGCGTCCGAGCGCATTCCGATCGACAAGGAAGAGAATCCGCCGGAAACGCTTTCGCCGCAAAAGCTCGTACATCAGCGCGATAGCAAGCCGGGTCTTGCCTGTACCCGTTGCCATCGCCAGCAGGATGTTCTGCTGTCCTGTCGCGATCGCGGACTGGACCGCCTCAATCGCCTGTTCCTGATAGGGACGCAGGCCCGTGACACCCAATTCACGCTCGGCAAGTTCGCGAACATCATCGGTGACCTGATCGAGCCGTTCGACGAGGTCGCGGGGCGAGAACCATTCCGAGAGCGCGCGCGGGTCACTCCCGCCCGGCCGCGCATCCCAAAACCAGATTCCGGACTTACATAGGGACGACCATTGGTGACGAACAGAAACGGCACGCGGAACTGATCGAGACTGTGAATCCAGGGTCTGTCCGGGATGGTCTCGTCCGCCGTGAGCTTGATGTCGCGGGCGTAGCGTTTGGATTGGCCAAGACGGCCGGGGACGTCTTTCACGCCGCGTTTAGCCTCGATCACGCCAACACAACGCCCTTCGATGAAAAGCGCATAGTCAGCCGGACCACTCTCGGTGGGCCATTCGGCGATTGCAATCGCCTCTCCTAGTTTGGGCCGCGTACCGTTCGCATGGCGCAATACCTGGCTATCGACGGTCCAGCCGGCCGCGCGGAGTTGATCGTCGATCAGGATGCGGGTCGTGGCCTCATCGAGTTCGATCTTTTCGGCCTGCTGGCTGGCAAGCATTGCCAAGAGATCAAGCTGCTGGGGCGGCGTAGCCTCTGCCTTGGCCTGTGCCTCCTTGAGGGCGGCTTCGGTTTTTCGAAGTCCCGCCTCGGTCTCTGCTGCATAGCTTTCCCAGAACTCGCGGTCCTTGCGATGCCTCTGCATCGAGCGTGGCTTTGAGACGAGCTGCCTCCGCCTCCTGATGGGCCAGCAGCGCCTTCGCCTCATTGTCTGCGCTGGCGCGGACTTGTTGCCGAAGCTCCTCCAGCTCCGCCTTCAACGCTGCCGTTGCATCAATAGGCGCGGCGGGCGGGACGAATGGTCCGGGTTTGAATTGGGCAGAGCCACCGTAGCTCTGGTGAAACCAGACGGCCAAGGCACGGGCCACTTTCAAGCCGCTAAGTGCATCGGCTGTGGTCCCGATGTTCTCGTGAACTGCGGCGTTGCCGACCCGCTTGAGGTGAAAAAAGAGGTCCGTGATTTCACGGGGAAGAACCGACCGCAGCTTCAAGGTCCTTAAGACCTCATCAAATGACGCGGAGCTTGCGGGCAACAAACCGTGGCGGGCGGCGATTTCCTTGGCCAGAAATTCACTGAGCTGGCGCAGCTTGATCAGAACCGAGGGCGCATCGTCAAAAAAGAAGCGTTCCGCCAACGCCCCTAGCAGGGTCAAGCCCGGCAATGATGCTCAAACATCAATACCGGTAATGATCCGGCTTGTACGGGCCTTCCGCCTTCACCCCGATATATTCGGCCTGGTCGGGCCGCAGCTTGGTCAATTTGACGCCGATCTTGTTGAGATGCAGCCGCGCCACTTTCTCGTCGAGCGTCTTCGGCAGCACGTAGACTTTCTTCTCGTATTTGCCGTCCTTGTTCTGGGCGAACAATTCGATCTGCGCCAGCGTCTGGTTGGTGAAGGAGGCCGACATCACGAAGCTCGGATGGCCCATGGCATTGCCGAGATTCACCAGCCGTCCTTCCGACAACAGGATGATCCGCTTGTTATCAGGAAAGGTAATCTCATCGACCTGCGGCTTGATGTTGGTCCATTTCATGTTGCGCAGATGCGCGATCTGGATCTCGTTGTCGAAGTGACCGATGTTGCAGACGATGGCGCGGTCCTTCATCGCGCGCATGTGCTCGATGGTAATGATGTCCTTGTTGCCGGTCGCGGTGACGAAGATGTCGGCACTCGGCGCCGCATCTTCCATGGTCGTGACCTGGTATCCTTCCATCGCCGCCTGCAGCGCACAGATCGGATCAACCTCGGAGACCATGACGCGGCAGCCGGCCTGGCGGAGCGAGGCCGCCGAACCCTTGCCGACGTCGCCAAAGCCCGCGACCATCGCGACCTTGCCCGACATCATCACGTCGGTGCCGCGGCGAATGCCGTCAACCAGCGATTCACGGCAGCCATAGAGATTGTCGAACTTCGACTTGGTGACGCTGTCGTTGACGTTGATGGCCGGGAACAGCAGCGTGCCTTTCTTTTCCATGTCGTAGAGCCGATGCACGCCGGTGGTGGTCTCTTCGGAAACGCCCCTGATGCTTTTGGCGATTTCCGCGAAATAACCCTTCGGCTTCTCTTTCAGGAGACGCTTGATCAGCGCGTAGAAAATCTCCTCTTCTTCCGAGCCGGGTTTGTCGAGGAAAGCGGTATCGCCCGCTTCCGCACGATAGCCGGCATGCACCAGCATGGTGGCATCGCCGCCGTCATCGAGGATCATGTTCGGCGTGCCGCCGCCATGCCAGTCGAACAGCTTTGCGGTGTAGTCCCAATAATCCTTGAGCGTTTCGCCCTTGACCGCGAACACGGGAATGCCGGCGGCAGCGATGGCCGCCGCGGCGTGATCCTGCGTCGAATAGATGTTGCAGGAAACCCAGCGGATGTCGGCGCCAAGTGCCGCAAGCGTCTCGATCAGCACGGCGGTCTGGATGGTCATGTGCAGGGAGCCGGCGATGCGCGCGCCCTTCAGCGGCTGCTTGGATCCATATTCCTCGCGCGTGGCCATCAGCCCGGGCATCTCGGTCTCGGCGAGCGAAATCTCCTTGCGGCCGAACTCGGCGAGCGAAATGTCCTTGACGATGTAATCGGTGAAAGCGGGCTTCTTGGCAGTGGCGGTCATGTGAGATTCCCGTTGTCTGGCTCGTCATTCCGGGGCGCCTCGAAGAGGCGAACCCGGAATCTCGAAATGATGGATAAGGATTCCGGGTTCGCTCGCTGCCGCGAGCGCCCCGGAATGACGCAAGGGTTACACCGCGCGCCTGAGTTCGTCGGCGAGGTCGGTTCTCTCCCATGAGAAACCGCCGTCCTTTTCCGGCGCACGGCCGAAATGGCCGTAGGCGGCGGTGCGGCGATAGATCGGGCGATTGAGTTTCAAGGTGCGGCGGATGTTGGTGGGCGTGAGGCGGAACATCTCGGGCAGCACCTTCTCGAGCTTCTTCTCGTCGACATTGCCGGTGCCGTGCGTGTCCACCAGGAGCGACATCGGATCGGCAACCCCGATCGCATAGGCCACCTGGATGGTGCAGCGCTCGGCAAGCCCGGCCGCCACCACATTCTTGGCGAGATAGCGCGCTGCATACGCGGCCGAGCGATCGACCTTGGTCGGGTCCTTGCCGGAGAAGGCGCCGCCGCCATGCGGCGCGTAGCCGCCATAGGTGTCGACGATGATCTTGCGCCCGGTGAGGCCGCAGTCGCCGTCGGGGCCGCCGACCACGAAATTGCCGGTGGGATTGACCAGAAAATCGGATGGCCTTTGCGGCATCCAGCCTTTCGGCAGCGCCAATTCCACGGCCGTCGAGATCATCTCCCTGATCAGGCTGGGTGTGTATTTCTTGTTGTTGCGGCTCTTCTCGTTGTGCTGGGTCGACACCACCACCTTGGTGCAGCCGACCGGTTTGCCCTCGATATATTTCACCGTGACCTGGCTCTTGGCATCGGGCTGCAGGTCGGCCAGCTGACCGTTGCGGCGCTGCTCGGAGAGAACCTTGAGGATCCGGTGCGCGAAGAAAATCGGCGCCGGCATGTACGAGCCCTTCTGGTAGACCTCGCTCTCGGTGCAGGCGTAACCGAACATCATGCCCTGGTCGCCGGCCCCTTCCTCCTCGCTGCCCTTCTTTCTCTTGGCGTCGACGCCCATCGCGATGTCGGGCGACTGGCCGTGCAGCAATACCTCGATGTCGGCGCCGTGATAGGAGAAGCCGTTCTGGTCGTAGCCGATATCCTTGACCACGCCGCGGGCGATGTGGCTGATCAGCTCGCGATCGACCACCGATACGCCGTTGATAGTACGAAAGAGCTGACCGCGACCTTCGCCGGCAATCACGATCTTGTTGGTCGTGCACAGCGTCTCGCAGCCGAGCCTGGTGTTGACCAGACTGTCGTCGGCAATGCCGAGCTTGACGTCCTTCTCGATGAAGGCGTCGAGGATGGCATCCGAAATCTGGTCCGACACCTTGTCGGGGTGGCCTTCGGAAACCGACTCTGAAGTAAACAAGTAAGACGCGCGCATCAAGCTAGCCCCTTTTCCGCCGCCTCCGGCGGTCCTTTCTCGATATCTAAAATGTCCTGATTGTCAGTCGCGACGGCGCGAGATGACGTAGGATTCGTCGTAGAACCAGAGTCCGTTATGCTTGCGCAAAACCTCTCTGACGGCATCAAGATAACGGCCACTCTGGGTCATTTCCGTCAACCGGTCATCTTCAATCTGTGCGACATACACTGCCGCGTTCCAGGCTGCAAAGGCCGTCGAGGTTCCGATCGAGCCGGTGACCTCATTTGGCAGCGCTTCCATATCATAACGAAAGATCGAACGGTTATCGGCGTAGGCGTTAAAATTAAGGTCGCGCCCACCCGAGCCCAGTTCGTATTTCACCGCGCGCAATAGCTCATGACGGCTGACCGCGAAAGGATTTTCTCCAGGCCATACCGCCTGGATGATCTCTAATCCTGGATCCTCGCCATGGGAGTGGATTCCGATCAGCCGCCCGCCGGGACGCAACGAGCGGGCGAGCGGTGCGATGATGCGTTTGGCACGGAAATTCACGCTCGATTTGGCCCTGTAGGGCTGGGAAGCAATGACGAGGTCGAAATTGGCCTCGGTTCGGCCCGCGCGCGGGATGATCGAATCGAGCAGGAAACGGTGATCTTCCCGGTAAAGCACGATGGCGACCGGCCGTTCATAGACAGGCATCCCCGAGCGCGGGCTGACGCTCGCCCGCCAGTTTTGCTCCAGAAACGGGCCGAGTTCCGCGATCTGGGCCTCAAAATCCCCTGAGGAAGCCCCCCTCAAGGGCAATTCGTGCCAGATCATGCCGGCGGCCGCGGCCGGCGAGGCAGGGGCAAGCCAGGGCGCCTCGGCGTAGTACATGTTGGTCAGCACGAACACGGTAGCCGGGTGCTCAAACAGCCGGTCGGGCACCTTTTCCAGGGTCAGCCGCACATCCTCGAGGCTCAACTCCTTGCCGGCGACATAGAACGGCATATGGGGAAAGCGGTTGTGCATCGCCCGAAGCACCCGCGCCAGCACGGTGCCGTCCCCAACGCCTGCATCGAATACCCGCAGCGCCGGCGGGCGGGGATGGATGCCGGACAACTCAAGCGCCACGCGCAATGCGCTCACCCGCTTCTCGCTGCAGGTATGGACGAACAAGAGGTATTTCTGGCGGTTCTCGAAGAAGCGGAAATTGCCTCTCGGATCGCGCTTTTCCGGGGGTACTTCGAGCCCCCGCGGCGGCGGCATTCCGCCCGGCATGGAAGCAGCGATATAGGCCTGAATGCGCTCCAGCGTGTCGATGGTGATCCGCTTTCCCTCGCGCAGACGGTGCACCAGCTTGCCGTCATTGACGGCCCGCCGCCCGAAGGTCGATTCCGCCATATCCGCCTGCCGGCAGAATTCCGAAATCTGGCTCAGGATCTGGTCGTTTTTCATCAAGTAGAGCTTTAAGGCGAGAAATTGGGAAGATGTTGTGGGCAGCAACGGGCGGTCGCCGATGTCCTACCATCTTCTGCCCACTTGTTGATACCCCCTGTTCGCAGCCGAACGCTTCACGCTTGCAGTGACAAACCCTTCCGTCATTCCGGGGCGCGAGTGAAACGAGCGAGCCCGGAATCCATTTCTCTACGTATGATGTGGCCGGATGGATTCCGGGCTCGCCCTTCGGGCGCCCCGGAATGACGAAGTTGGTAGCTACAGACGAGCACCCACCTTCCCGCGACGCGCACGCGCCCGAGTTGTGCATGAGCAATCTACCCTTCGAAATCAAAGGGCGCAGGGAATGCCGGGCGTCCGATGCGCCGGCGGCCTCGCGTGCAAAAAATGGAAGCACACGAGTAAGTCCACCACAGGTCACACCGGTTCACCCGGCATTCCCCGCGCGATGGGTTTACGGCTTATTCCAGGCTCTCCCCGGTGATCGGGCTTTCTTGTCACCGTCATCCCTGAGAAGCTTGCTTCTCACGAACTTGACGCCGGCGTCGAGGCGTCAGGACCACACGACTTCTCCGTCCGCAAGCAGAGCGCTTTCGTCTTTGGCGCTCCTCGCGTCCACCGCATCCCGTCCCAACGTTCGTGACGATGGCCAACGCCCCTCTTCCGAAGGACAGGACAGCGGGAGTCATACGGTGATTCGCTTATTCGGAAAATCAGAATATTTTTGCAAAAGGGGCTGGACAGAGGAAGTTGAAAAAACGCAAGTGATTTGCCCGTCGGGTCGTTTTTATCCCCTCGCCGACGCCTGGCATCATTTGCCGGTGACAAACTGCACCCAGGCTTCCTGCTGCGAGGTATCGAGGCGCTTTCTTTCTTCGGCGAGGTCGCCGACGCGCCTGGCGGCGACGGCGGTTGCGTGGTTCGCGACGTTGAAACGGTCCACGGTGCGCTGAAACTGGAACACGAACTGGCCGTCCGCCACCTTGTAGGCGCCGGCCTCCCCGGCGATCACGGCGACCAGACTTTCGTAA